>NZ_CBVI010000069.1 GCF_000513195.1 Bacteroides timonensis
ACCTATCTTTTCATATCTTTGTATAGATATAAAATTATAGTAATATGAAATCTACTCCTGAAATATTAGAATTATTGAAGTTGTATAAGCAGGTAAATGCCCGTAAATATGGCTTTAGCCGTTTAGGAGTGTTTGGCTCTGTAGCTCGTGGAGAACAAACGGAACATAGCGATGTCGATATTTGTTACGAAGGTAACGCACCTTCTCTTCTTACATTAGATCGTATTCAGAGTGAGTTGGAAGAACTTCTAGGATGTCCGGTTGATTTAGTTAGAATACGAGAACAAATGAATGTCCGTTTAAAGAACAGAATCAATAGGGAGGGAGTTTATGTTTGACAAAGAGTTGGCATTGGATAGTTTGCACACTATTGCTTCTGCATTGCAATTAATAGTTGAGCGTGCGTCTGTGGTAGATACCGGTAATCCGAAGAATGATAAAAGAGCTGGAATAAATATCTCACAGCTCTTTTTTTTATAAAGTTACGATTTTCTGAACTTATCCTCGCCCCACAATGCTCTCATCCGTTCCGCATGTTTCTGTTCGGCAGCATTGTCCTGTGCTTCCCACAGACGGCGGTCTTTCAGCTCGTCGGGCAGAAATTGTTGCTTGACGAAGTGGCCGGGATAATCGTGCGCATACTTATAATTGTCTCCATAACCCAACTGTTTCATCAGTTTGGTAGGTGCATTGCGCAGGTGCAGGGGTACGGGCAGATTGCCGGTCTGGCGTACAAGCTCCAGGGCATTGTTGATGGCCATGTAGGCGGAGTTGCTCTTCGGGCTTGTGGCAAGGTAAACGGTGGCTTCCGCCAGAGGGATACGTCCTTCGGGCCATCCCACTTTCATTACGGCGTCGAAACACGCATTGGCAATCAGCAAGGCGTTCGGGTTTGCCAGTCCCACGTCTTCCGAAGCGGAAATGACAAGGCGGCGGGCGATGAATGCGGGATCTTCTCCGGCTTCCACCATGCGGGCCAGCCAATAGATGGCACCGTCGGGATCACTGCCACGGATGGACTTGATGAAGGCGGAGATGATGTCATAATGCATCTCTCCGTCTTTGTCGTAGGCAAGCGGATTCTGTTGCAGGCGTTCTGTCACCATCTCATCGGTGATGACGACGGGATCTCCGGCTTCGGAAGAAACAACGAGATCCAGGATGTTGAGCAATTTGCGGGCGTCTCCACCACTGTAGCGAAGCATGGCGGTGGTTTCTTTCAGCTCGATGGTACGCTCTTTCAGTATATGGTCGGTGGTAATGGCACGTTGCAACAGTTCCAGTAAATCATCTTTTTCCAAAGATTTCAGCACATAGAGTTGGCAGCGTGACAGTAGCGGACGGATTACCTCAAAAGACGGATTCTCCGTGGTAGCGCCTATCAGCGTCACTGTGCCTTGTTCCACAGCTCCGAGCAGTGAGTCTTGCTGTGACTTGCTGAAACGGTGTATTTCATCAATGAACAGGATGGGACTGCCTTGCGAGAAGAAACGGTTGCTCTTCGCGCGGTCTATCACTTCGCGCACATCTTTCACCCCGCTACTCACGGCGCTCAATGTGTAGAACGGAGTTTCCAATTTATTCGCGATGATCTGTGCCAGAGTGGTTTTCCCTACACCCGGAGGACCCCATAGTATGAACGAAGAAATTCGTCCTGCGTCAATCATCTTGCGCAGCACCGCACCCGGTCCTACTAAGTGTTTTTGACCGATGTACTCGTCTAAGGTTTTAGGGCGAAGCCTTTCTGCTAATGGAGTCATGTGAATTTAGAATATCATTAATATCATGAAGCGTATGCCATCTTTCTTCACTCCCGGTATATCGGTGTAGGTGAGGCGGCGTACATATTCGATGTGCAACAGCTTGAATATGTTGTAGATACCTACACTGGCTTCCAAGTAGGGAGTGCTGCCCATTACGTGGCTGGTGGGGACACCGTCGCGCATGGGGAAAAGGAACAGTTCGTCGCTGTGGCTCTTGTACGGATTGTTCTTGTCCGTCAGGGTGCCGTACATACCACGGATGCGGAAAGTTTCGCGCCACTTCAGCTTCTTGATAAGCGGGATGCGGTTGAACAGCTTTCCATTCATGTCGTAGGTCAGGGCGAGAGAGGCGTAACGGTCGTTCAGGAACTCCATGTTGTTGATCAGGCTGAATGACTCGTTGTGCTGGGTGATGTATGACAGATTCGCCATGGGCAGGTTCAACAAGGGGAACGGTACAGTGTTCCACTGCGCGCCGGCACGGGCGGTAATATCCAGTTTACCCCACGAACCGAACCAGAAACGTTTGCGGATACTGGCTTCCGTAAGGTTGAAGTTGTACTCGCCACCTAACACGCCTTTCAGACCGAGGGTATGGGAGAGGGAGAAGATCGGGGCATCCAGCGATACGGGCACACGGCGCTGCTTCGTGTTGACATACGTCTCACCCGGTGCGTAACGCAGGGTGACACCGAGTTCGGTGGTGGTGATGTCCTTGATGAAGGTATTCGTATCATCCCATATTCCGGCGATGTTACCATCGTTTTTCCAGTATTGCAATACACCCCCGGCAGGCTGGTCGTTGCGGTGGCGTGCCATGGCTTTGATGGAGAAACCGGTATTGGTTTCCAGTTCGTAGGTCAGGGTAGCGTCGCGCATGTACGACATCTGGTCTACCTTGGTCCACTTCCAGCCCACAAACATATTATCCTTGTCCGTTGAGAGGTATTTATCCATGGGAGACATGACGTCGTAACTGTAATCGAAAGCCAGGTAGTGCTTGGGGAATTCCCACAATACATATTCGCGCTTGTTGAACGAGTAGGCTGCCTGACCTTTATAGAACCATTTCTTGTCCTTCGTACCGTAGGCCGCATATCCGCTGAAGCTCCAGTGCGGATCGAGGTTACCGGTGGTCATACCACTGAGACGGAAACGTGTACCATTCACGTAATTGCTTGTGATGGTGGTATTGATAGGCCCGAAGTCGAACTTGCTGGGGTGCTTCTTGGTGCCCGTTTCCACGAAGTTCTCAATCAGGGCTTTCGCACCGAAGATGACATATTTGAATCCGGGAATTTGCTCAATGCGGTTCATGAAGACATCCATGTTACTCTCTTTCTTTGTGAGGGGAACCTGACGCACACTCGCCCAATATTCATCACTCTTGTTGAGCATATTGGCTTCTTTGATGACGTTGCCTTTCAGGCGGAAGAGACGAGGCTCAATGTCTTCAAAGTTGTAATTGGAGTATTTGGTAGTACGCTGCACTTCAAGTCCTTGTATGCCTTTTACGAATTGCAGTTCCACGGTCATGTCATCGTCCGTAAGTACCCAGTTTCCGTCCGGCATCTGCTCGAATTGCTGTACAATGTCGAGGTTGTCTACAAAGTTCACACCCGTCTTTTTAGGCAGATTCATAGTACACTTCTTGACGGCATAAGTAGAATCCTTCACTACGTAGAGGTGTCCCGTGAAACCGAAATCCTGTGAGTTTTGCGGCACGAAGGTGAGGTGCACACACTCCTGACGGTCCACCATGACGGTGTCCATGAGGTAGTATTTATAGAAACTGATGGCCCCACGACCGATGGGACTGACGAAGCGGCGTTGCAGGAGTCGGATGTCATCGTCGTAGATATTGACATCGGAGAAGACATCGGTCAGGATGGTTCCCAACATGTCTCCCGTATTGAAAAACTCCTCGATACCGCTGGAATTCACACCTTCGATGATGGTTTTTTCGCTTTTGGGACTTTTGCGGTAGATGGTTCTCGAAGACGTCTCCTTGATGGAGATGGGGAGGATCATCTTGTTGGTCTTGGGCGATACTTCCACCTGGTCTTTAAAGAATGAGAATTTCTTGTAGATGCCCTTTTCCATCTTTTCGGGGGTGACGTCATTCATGGACATCTTCATCTTTTCGTATTTCTGATACTGGTAGAAGTCGTTGGCTTCCAGTTTCAGTTCTTTCTTATTCTCTATAACTTTCCTCATAAAATCCACGGCGGGATTGTTCTTACGGGAGTATTTCTCTTTCTGGGGCTTCACCACAACTTCGGAGAGCATGACGTCGGCAGGTGCCAGTTTCACGTTCAGTACTTTGGTGGTGGGCTTCAGGGTAACTTTCTTGGTCACGTATCCGATGGCGGAGAATGATAATTCATTCCAGCCTTTACGGGTTTCCACTGTGTATTCGCCTTCGGCATTGGTGATGGCACCCACGCCTTTTCCCTCGTATTGAACGGTGATGTACATTAATGGTTCATTGGTGAGGGAGTCGGTCACGACACCTTTAATCTGTGCGGATGCGCTGTGTGCGACGAATAATGACAGCAGAAAAAGGATGAGAACTATATATTGTTGTTTCATATTTAAGTCAGTATGAGGCCGCAAAGTTAACAAAATACAGTAAAATAAGAAGTAAATATAATCTAAAGAAATAAGAGGAATGTTTATATGTACTTTTCTTTTGCCTTGATGCAAAAGAAAAAGTATATTTGCATTTATGTTATCCATACTTATTCCGGTGTACAATATCACTTGCGTTTCATTAGTAAAGAAACTGCATGAGATGGCCTTGCTGACAGGAGTTCCTTTTGAAATTCTGCTGGCTGATGATGCGTCTTGCGAAGAGGTGAGAGAAAGTAACCGGGAGCTGAATATGCTGGATGGCTGTTGTGTGCATGAACTTGATGATAACCACGGGCCGGCATTTGTCCGGAACTATCTGGGCGAACAGGCGCGTTATCCTTATTTGCTTTTTCTGGATACGGACACAAGTCCGGTAGGTGAGGACTTTCTTTCTTTATACCTCAAGAATGCGGGCGGACAAGTAGTTTGCGGTGGTTTTTGTTATCCGGAGGAGGGGGACTCCTTTCTGCGCAATAAATACGGAGCGCAGGTGGAAGCGCAAACGGCTGCCAAACGCCGCAAGCATCCTTATCAGCGATTTATAAGTATGAACTTTTTTATTCCGAGAGAGCTTTTTCTGCGTGTCCGTTTTGACGAAACGTTTCATTTGGGATATGAGGATACCGCTTTCGGAAAGAGGCTGGAAGATGCGGGTATACCGGTGTTGCATATTGAAAATCCGGTCTGGCATCTGGTGGAGGAAGATGCGGCTTCTTTTTTGGTGAAAACACGCCGTTCTGTGAAAAACCTCTTGGGCTGTGAACAGGAATTGCTTCCATACGTCCGCTTATTGCGCTGGTACAATAGTTTAAAGCGGTTTCATGCTGTTGCACTAACCGCTTTCCTATTTCGTATATCTGAGAGTCTTTTGGAAAAGAACCTGACAGGAAAACACCCCTCTTTACGGCTTTTCGCTTTCTATAAGTTAGGTTATTTCTGTTGGTTATCTGTTTATAGGAGTTGACTCCTATAACTCCCTTTAACTCCTAATTCAGTAATGCTCTTTTAATTCTCCGTTAATCAACGTCTGTACGATACGTTCCGCTGTACGTCCATCCCAACGGTCGGGCAGGGTAGTATGTTTCCATTCGCCGAGCATTAGTTTTTCCAGAGCATTGGCAAGAGCCACGGAATCTTCATTTACTAACTCATTGGTACCTACACGCCAGGTTTCGGGGTGCTCAGCGTAGGAATTGAGCGTGATGCAGGGGACATCGAGGAAGGTAGCTTCCTCGGCAATGTTTCCGGAGTCCGTTACAATGCCTTTTGCATGGTTGATGAGGTAACCGAAATGCAGATAACTTTGAGGCGGCAGGATGTGCAGATTAGGCGCGGGGATGTCCAGCGATTTGATGGCTTTTTGCACATAAGGGTGCAGGGGCGCAATGATGGGCATGCCTTCGGATTTCTCAATCAATGTTTGTATCAACGATTTGAGTACATGTTTCTTGGTCAGCAGGTCGTGCCGGTTGAGGGTCAGCAACAGGTAACCGCGCTTTTCCAGCCCTATGGTGGAGAACCATACAGGCTGCAACAGACGGTGACGGTTGTAGCGGACGGTATCTATCAATATATTGCCTACATAATGGATGTATTCGGGAATCATGCCTTCCTGGTTCAGGTTGCGGTTGGCTACCATGCCTGCGGTAAACAGATAGTCGGAAATGGCATCTACGATGGTGCGGTTTACTTCGCGGGGCATATTCATATCGAACGAACGGGTTCCGGCAATGAGGTGCGCGACTTTCAGACCGCGCTTTTTGGCAACGATGGAGCAGCTCATGGTAGCGGTAAGATCGTCTACAACGAGTACTACCTGCGCGGGATGATTGTTCAGTTCCTTTTCGAAAGCAAGCATGATGGCGGCTGCCACTTCCGAATAGTCGTGTCCGGTGACTCCCAGATAACCGTCCGGTCGCTTCATGTCCAGGTCGGAAAACAAGGAGGCATCCAGACTGGTATCATCCTGTCGCCCGGTGTAGACGAGACGGTATGAAATCTTCTTTCCAGCTTCCTGCGCGGCTTTGATGGCCCGGGTGATGGGAGCTATTTTCATGAAGTTGGGGCGTGCGCCCGATACGATTGTTATTTTCATTGCATATAAATTGATGAGACAAAAATACGTTTTCTTAGGGAAATTATTCGTTACTTTGCCCATAATTTTAATGAATACCGATTATAAATCATTAAACATTTAACGTTAATCATTGATTATCATGCCTACATTTGTTCAAATTCTCGATTTTATAGGTACGTTCGCTTTTGCCATCAGCGGCATCCGTCTGGCATCGGCAAAGCGGTTCGACTGGTTTGGGGCGTACGTGGTAGGTTTCGTGACGGCTATCGGCGGCGGTACCATCCGCGATGTATTGCTGGGAGTGACGCCGGGGTGGATGACTGATCCTATCTATCTGATTTGTACGGGACTGGCTTTACTTTGGGTCATTCTTTTCGGAAAGCATCTCATTCACTTGCACAATACGTTTTTTATCTTCGACAGTATCGGTCTGGCACTGTTTACGGTGGTCGGTGTAGGGAAGAGCATTGCATTGGGATATCCGTTCTGGGTAGCCATCATTATGGGTAGCATTACGGGTGCTGCGGGTGGAGTGATCCGTGATGTGTTTATCAATGAGATACCGCTGATTTTCCGAAAAGAGATTTATGCGATGGCATGTGTGGTAGGCGGTACGGCCTACTGGTTGTGCGATCTGCTGGGAATGCAGTCCTATGCTTGTCAGGTGGTGGGCGGAGTATCGGTGTTTGTGACGCGCATTCTGGCGGTGAAGTATAATATCTGTCTGCCGATTCTTACGGGAGGCGGAGAAGAGGAGGAAGGCAAGGAGTAATAAAAGAAAGAGCTACAAGCTACGAGCTACAAGCTACAAGTGCTTTTCAGCGTCATAGCATAGCAACTTGTAGCTCGTAGCTCTTTTCAGCGTCATAGCGCAGCAACTTGTAGCTCGTAGCTTGTAACTCGTAGCTCTTTAGAACAGTGCGTCTTTCGTGTTGAATAATTTTCTTTCATTCAGTTTCACTACTTTGCCGTATTTCTCCAGTTTCTTCAGATCAATATCTTTCGGGTTACCCATGACGCCGATGCAGTAAGGCTTGCCCTTAATATTCTCTTCGTAGAACTTCACGATATCGTCAAAAGTCAATGCGTCAATTTTCTTCAGGTTTTCTTCGGCAGGGTCACCTTGGTAGCCCATACGCTGATACATCCGGAGGTATTGCGCTTTATAGCGGAAGTCCGGATGTGAAGTCAATGCTTCCTGGCGCATATAGCTCTTGATGTTTTCAATACGCTCTGCGTTTTTCGGCATGTCACTGATCAGTCCCATGAAAATGTCTATGGCATCGTTTGCCTTATCATTCTGTGTACCGATACGTCCTATTAGATACGTTGGATTACCAGGCAGGGAAGGTGTGGAAACGTATGCACCGGCCGTGTATGCCATGGATCTTTTCTCGCGGATTTCATTGATCACCAAACCATTGAAGCCACCTGAGAAGTATTGGTAGAAAGCATCACGTAAAACGTCATCTTTCTTGTCATACTTCTGCATAGGCATGTAAAGGTATATCTGGGCTTGTTCTGCATCCGAGTTCGGCAGGAAATAAACAGTGTTTTCAGTTACCTGTGCCAATGGTTTGTCTTGTGGAGAAGTTGTCGGGCGCTCGTTAGCTACCAGCGGCAGATTCTTGCTGAGAATTTCATAAGCATTATCGAAAGGCAGAGTTCCGCAGTAGAAAATTTCCGCTTCGTAATTGGATGCACGATTAATGTCTCCTGTCAACTCGGAAATCTGAAGTTCATAGACTTCCTTATCCGTCAGTTCTTCAATATAATCCGATTTATTCTGGTAACGGATATATTGGAAAAGGGCATCTGCCAATAGAGCTACATTTTCCTTGCGTTGCTGACGGGTTCCCAGCATGGAACCTTTGATACGGCTCAACTGTTTGTCGTCCAACTTCGGCATAAGGATTTGGCGGGCGAGTAGTTGGCAGGCTTGTGGCAATGTCTCTTCGTATCCTCTCATTGTAACATAAAGATAATCATCGTCTGCACTAACGTGGCAGGTAGCATTCAGTTTACTGAGTTCTTCTTTCAGTTGTTGGGGCTCATAAGTTCCCATGATACCGGCATTATTCATCAGGTTGGCGGCAATACCCAATTTGGGGAATTCGCGTGTTCCTGCTCCATATCTTACCGTCATGCTGAATACGTTGTTTTCAGGGTTGGGCGAGTAATACATCTTAGAGCGGTCATTCAGCTGTTTCACTTGTACATTACTGAAATCTATGAACTTTTCGTCTACTTGTCCGATAGGCATACTCTTGAACTGAGTAGCATAAAGAGATTGTTTGCCAACAGGCGGTTCGATAGGCTTGTATTCGGGCTTCTTCAGTTTGCCTTCTTTACTTGTCTTACCTTTTTCTATGTAGAGTGCCAGATAATCATTGGTCAGATACTGTTTGGCTACACGCTTGATGTCATCGTTGGTGATAGACATAATTTCATCTTTGTAGTTGAGCACTTTACCAAGATCCTGTTCGTTGGTGAAAGCTTCCAATAGCATCTCGGCCTTCGTTTCGTTGTCTTCCATCATCAAGTCGAAATCGCGGCACATATTGTTCTTGATGGCATCGATTGTCCAATCTGCGAAGTCTCCGTTAGCAATCTTCTCAATGGCCTTTAGTGCCTTCTTCTCAGCACTTTTGTTTGATTCGAAGCGTCGTTGGTTCTCGTCGTATAATGGAGTGACCTGAACTATGTTACGGCCCTGTTCACGGAACGTAAGGGTGGTTGCATATCCACTGGTTAGTTCACCGTCTATGATCAGCTTGTTTAACGCACCTGTATTGCTACCGTTGGAGAGTAATGAGAGCGCTATTTTCAGTGCGTTTTCATCGGGATGTCCGGCTGGTACACCTTTGTAAACCAGGTATACACTGGGATAGTAGCCTATTTTGGCTGTATGTTGCGTACGGCCTTTTATATTAAGGTCGGGATACTCCTTGCGTGCTGGCAGTTCATGATTCTGCAGGCGCCCGAAAGCAGCATTAATACGTCCGCTGATCTGTTGGGCGTTGACGTTGCCTACAAGAATCAGTACCATATTTTGTGGAGTATACCATTGGTTGTAGAATTCAATCAGTTTGCTCAGTCGCGGATTTTTCAGATGTTCGGGTAATCCCAATACTGAGCGGGAGTAAGGATGTCCTTCGAATGCTTTACCCAACAGGAATTGTTGTTGTACTCTGCCTTGATTATCCTGTGCGCGGTTATATTCTTCGTATACTGTTTCCAATTCGGACTGGAAAGTGCGAAAAACAGGATTAATAAAACGCTGAGAACTGATTTCCAGCCATTTGTTGATCTGGTATGCCGGAAAAGAGTTATGATAGTAAGTGTAATCGTAGCTTGTACCGGCATTCAGCCCTTTTGCACCCATACTCTCCATTAAATTGGAGAATTCAGTAGATACACTTACTTTGGCAGCCTCAATCGTAAGTTCATTGATTTCTTTCCCGATAGCTTCTTTCTTTGCAGGATCAGCTTCATCGGCCATCTCGTCGTATTTGGCGATGATCTTTTTGTAGATAGGCTCTTCTGCTGCCCAGTCAAGTGTACTGATTTTATCCGTACCTTTGAACATGACATGTTCCAGATAGTGTGCCAGACCGGTATATTCAGCCGGATCGTTGACAGAGCCTGTACGAACACCTACAGCACCAAATACATCCGATTTCGTGTTGTCTTCCCATACATATACGGAAAGGCCGTTCTTCAGCTTGAAAGCTTTCAATCCTTGACCGAATGACGGCAAAGCGATAGCCATGATAGCCAGAAGAGTGATTGATTTAATAATTCGTCTCATAAAATAAAGTGTTTTTAAATAAAGTGTTTTTGCTATATGTAGGCAAAACTATAAAAAAATCACAAACTGTTTACGAAATCTTCGGAAAAAGATACGCTTTTTACAAAAATCACCACCAGAAAACTCTCAAAAAGGGGGTAAAAACTGTCAATTGATAGTTTTCGCCCTAAATAAAAACAAAACTCGGTCCTCGGAAACCCCAAAACTTCCCTATACTTGCAATCGTGAATTTAAAATAATTATTAACTATTTAAAAGAGCAAAGTATGAATACCTACAGTTTTAGGAAGGATTTGATTAGTGTGCAAGAAGAACTGCTTCGCTTTGCATATAAGTTGACAGCCGATAAAGAGGAGGCGAATGATTTATTGCAGGAAACCTCACTCAAAGCATTGGACAACGAAGACAAGTACATGCCCGATACCAATTTCAAAGGGTGGATGTACACCATTATGCGGAATATCTTTATTAATAACTACCGCAGAATCGTTCGCGAACAAACTTTCGTGGACCAGACAGATAACCTTTATCACTTAAACCTGCCGCAAAACTCCGGTTTTGCAAATGCCGAAGGATCTTATGATTTAAAAGAAATGCATCGCATCGTGAATTCGTTACCCCGCGATTATAAAGTTCCTTTCTCCATGCATGTCTCCGGTTTCAAGTATCGTGAAATAGCTGACCGTCTCGGATTGCCTTTAGGAACCGTAAAAAGCCGTATCTTCTTTACCCGCCAACGGCTACAAGAAGAACTGAAAGACTTTGTTTGAAAACAAACAGTGCAGACTGAAGACTGACAAACTTAATATTTATAGCCCAGGGCAATGCTCTGGGCATGTTTTTTTTGTGGGAGGGGAGTGATGGGATTGGTTCCTTTCTATAGGGTTATGAGTTAAATGGGAATTTATCGCGCTTTGCGCGATAAGTAACGAGCTACAAGCTACAAGTGACAAGTACCTTTCGGCGTGATAGCCGGGCGAATTATTATTCACCCACGAGTACAGCGCAGCAACTCGTTACTGGTAGCTCGTAGCTCGTAACTTAATTTAGCGGCGAAGCCGCTAAATTATCATTTAATTCATTACTTTCCTGTAATGACTCCCCTCCATCCTTTCCGATAAATTATCGTCTGAATCATAGAGGAATGAAATGGCGGAAAATGTTATAAAATGAAAAATCTGTTTCAATATGATATTAAACATATCTTTTATGCTAAATAATTCAAGCGTAAATTTGACTATATGTCAGAATAAACCTTTATATTTGTACTTATTAAGTTAACCGAGTAATTCATATATGTTAAACCGCTAACTGCTGACTGCGATGAAAAAGGAAATTAAATTCAGTCTTGTTTACCGTGATATGTGGCAATCTTCCGGTAAATATCAACCTCGTGTAGACCAATTGGTACGTATCGCTCCGTTGATTATTGAAATGGGGTGTTTTGCCCGTGTGGAAACGAACGGGGGAGCTTTTGAGCAAGTGAATCTGTTGTACGGTGAGAATCCTAACAAAGCCGTACGTGCTTTTACCAAACCTTTCAATGAAGTGGGTATACAAACGCATATGCTGGACCGTGGTCTGAACGCTTTGCGCATGTATCCTGTGCCTGCCGATGTACGCCGTCTGATGTATCGTGTGAAGCATGCGCAAGGGGTGGATATCACCCGCATCTTCTGTGGACTGAACGAGACACGGAATATAATTCCTTCTATTAAATATGCATTGGAGGCAGGGATGATACCGCAGGCAACCCTTTGTATCACACACTCACCTGTGCATACGGTGGAATATTATGCCCATGTTGCCGACCAGCTGATTGAAGCGGGAGCACCCGAAATCTGCCTGAAAGATATGGCAGGCATCGGCCGTCCGGGTATGTTGGGACGGTTGACGAAGACGATTAAGGAAAGGCATCCCGAAGTGATTATCCAGTATCACGGTCATAGCGGACCGGGTTTGTCGATGGCTTCTATCCTGGAAGTTTGCGAGAATGGCGCTGACATTATTGATGTGGCTATGGAACCGATGTCCTGGGGTAAAGTACATCCGGACGTAATCTCCGTACAAGCCATGCTGAAAGATAAGGGCTTCCAGGTGCCCGATATCAATATGAAGGCATATATGAAGGCACGTGCCATGACACAGGAATTTATAGATGACTTCCTGGGCTATTTTATGGATCCGACCAATAAACACATGTCCTCTTTGCTGTTGAAGTGTGGCCTTCCGGGTGGTATGATGGGTTCCATGATGGCTGATCTGAAGGGAGTACATTCGGGTATAAACATGATATTAAGAGGGAAGAATGAACCGGAACTCAGCATTGACGACCTGTTGGTGATGCTCTTCGACGAGGTGGAATACGTATGGCCTAAGCTGGGGTATCCTCCGTTGGTAACGCCTTTCAGCCAGTATGTGAAGAATGTGGCATTGATGAACCTTATGCAGTTGGTGAAAGGTGAAGAGCGCTGGACGATGATAGATAATCATACGTGGGATATGATTCTCGGTAAGAGCGGACGTCTGCCGGGCGAGCTGGCTCCTGAAATTGTGGAATTGGCGAAATCAAAAGGATATGAATTTGTGGATACCGATCCACAATTGAACTATCCGGATGCTCTGGATGAATATCGGAAAGAAATGGACGAGAACGGTTGGGAATATGGAGATGATGAAGAAGAACTCTTTGAACTTGCCATGCACGACCGTCAGTATCGTGATTACAAGTCCGGTACAGCCAAGAAGCGTTTCGAGGATGAATTGCAACGTGCCAAAGATGCGTCTATGGCGAAGAATGGATATTCGGAAGAAGAAATCCGGAAATTGAAACGTGCCAAGGCCGATCCGATTATTGCACCGGATAAAGGACAGGTGCTGTGGGAAGTATCTGTGGAAGGTCCTTCCGTGGCTCCGTTCATAGGGCGTAAATACCAGCATGATGAAGTGTTCTGTTACCTCTCCACCCCGTGGGGAGAATACGAAAAGATATTGACCGGATTCACCGGACGCGTCGTAGAGATATGCGCCAAACAAGGCGATATTGTGAATAAGGGCGATGTGATTGCCTATATTCAGAGAAGTGATATCTTTGCGTGAATAAGTGATGAATGGTTAGTGATTAGCAGGCTGCGCTATGATACCGCAGAAGCTGATCACTAGCCGTTAATCATTTATTAACCCACTTCTTTATTGTCTCCTTCAGTACTTCCTGTGTGAAAGGTTTGGTCAGGAAATCATTGCAACCTGCTTCGAGTGCTGCTTTGCGGTCATGATCGTAGGCAAAGGCAGTCAGGGCAACAATGGGAACGTCCGGTGACAGTTCACGAATGATCTTCGTTGCATCCAGTCCGCCAAGATTGGGCATTTTCATATCCATTAGGATGATGTCCGGATTTATTTCTACGAACATGTTGACGGCTTCCATACCATCTTTGGCACGTTCCAAGTGGTATTCTTTACTAAGAATAGCTTTGGCCAGGATGTAATTGCTGTCCGTGTCTTCGGCTATCAGAACAGTTTTCTTCTTCGTGTCCTTAGTGACCGGAGTTGGCGTACCTTCTGCATTTGCAGTTATTATACTTTGCTCTTCGGCTGTCAGTTCGCTGCTTGCAAGTGCGCTTTTAAGCATTTCCTTTTCTTTCTCCTTGGCTGTATTGGCAGGCAGGGTAAAGGTGAAAGTAGTACCTTTACCCAGCTCGGAAGTTACGGAAATTGTTCCGCCCAGACGCTCGATAATGGTCTTGCAAATGGCTAATCCCAAGCCTGTACCTTGTGCGAAGTTATTGGCTTTCACAAAGCGTTCAAATACTTTTCCTATCTTTTCGGGAGCGATACCCGTACCGGTATCGGTCACATGAAATACTATTTTTTCTTCCTCCTGGCGATATCCGTAACTGATGCTGCCTTTGGTAGTGAACTTGAACGCATTGCCTATCAGATTTGAAAAGACCTGAAAGATGCGGTTCTTGTCCGATTCGATGCGGAGTTCTTCGTCTGAAGGTTCAAAAATCAGCTCGACACCTTCCGGGCAGCGGAATACGTGAGTGTCATGTATTTCCTTGCACAGCGGATGCAGGCGAACCGTGGCTACACTGAATTCTACAATGCCGGCTTCTATCTTCGAGAGGTCGAGAATCTCATTGATGAGTTGCAACAGGCGCTCGTTGTTTGCCTCTACTATGTTATAATAACTTTTGCGTTCTTCGGTATCGTTGCTTTCGGCAATGATGCGTGAGAAACCGACGATGGCGTTGAGCGGTGTGCGTATCTCGTGGCTCATATTGGCGAGGAATGCCGATTTTAGCTGGTCGGAAGTTTCGGCTTTCTCTTTGGCGACCATCAGTTCACGTCTCATCAGTTCCATGTCGGTGATGTCCCATTCGATACTTAACAAAATGGGTGGGAAGTCGTTACTTTCTATTTTCATCTTCCGCTTGTCGAGGAAGAGGGGATTGCCGTTACCGTCGCGTTCTTCCGCCACCCAATGCATCTCCTGTCCGGTGGTGGCTACTTCAATATCTTGCTTCCTCTTTTCTTCCGCTATTTCAAGACTATAAAAGTCATAGTCGTTTTTTCCCAGAGCTTCTTGCATGGTAATGTCCCGATTGTATGACTCGCGATTGCGGTAGATATATTTATAGCCGTTCTTGACATCTTTCACGACTACACCGGCGGGCAGGTTCTCAAAAATTTTATCCAGGACTTGATTTAATTGCTTGATTTCCTGTTCTTGACGGATGCGTTGTGTAACATCCCTGCCGAATGTCCAGACCGTGCCTATTCCTTCGTCGCTGGTGACCCAATAAGAATTTCCTTCGATGGCAAGCACTTCGGGACGAAGTGGCAACGGGTTATGGACGATGTAACCTTGATTGAATTCTCCCCGTTTGACGCTGGCGGCAAATTCTGCCCATGTCTGCCGGTCGCGGCCATACGACTGGAGGTCGTATATCTTCATTTGAGTAATGTCATCCGTATTGCTTATGCTGTGCCGTTCTTTGAAACAGCGGTTGGCGAATATAAGTGTACCGTCTTCCCGGGCTGAGTAGATATCTTCTGTTGAATTGTTTATGGCATGGGTAAGCAGGTTGATGTCATTGCGGCGGCGCTGTATATCTGTGATGTTTTGTATGTAACCTTCCATAGTGGTGCTGCCGTCTCTATGGCGTTCGCGCGCAAAGGCTTTGAGGCGGATGTAGAAGATTTGTCCTTGATAAAGAATGCGATAATCCACGCTGTTCTCCATATCACCTTGCAGGTTTTGTTCCAGCCAGTTATTGAAGGTTTCCCTGTCTTCCGGAAGTATATATTGCAGGTATATGTCCGTTTTGATATGCTGTGGTTCTTTGGTACACATGATATCGGTATGGCCGGCATAGCTGAAAATACATGTGTCGGACTCGTATTGCCAACTGCCGATAAGGGCGGCTTTCTGAATTTCGTAGAGTTCCCGGTTGTTCCTTTCAAGTTCCAGCTTTCGTTGGCTGCGCTCCGTAATGTCACGGTATTGGCATAATACCAGGTCACCGTACGGCTGCATGATGCACTTGAAGAAATAGGTATTATCCTTCAGGCGGAGTTCGTAATTGCGTGTCGACTTTGTTCTGTGCGACATGACTTTCTTGAATTCCGGATAAAACTCGCTGTATGTTCTGGACGGCAGCATTGTCAGCAAGTTCTTTCCGAGCAGTTTTTCTTCTTTCAGAAACCAGAGATCCACGTTGTGGATGGCTATATCTACGCACACTCCATCCTTGTCCATGAGTATCAATGTATCTGATGTCATGTTCAGGAGTTTCTCGGAATTGTTCGTGTCTTTCAGAATGCTTTTCATTATCTTTCTTTGTATTTTAGATTTATTGGTGGTGGGCTTATCAGCCTGCCCTTTGCGCTTTTTCCCAGGCTCCGCTTTTATTGCCATTTCGTTTGCTCAAGTAACGGAATCCTCTTATCACGTTTACGTTCATGAAGAGGAAGTAGTATGGAATAAAGAGTATCTTGTTCTTTATGTGCCTTCGGGAAAGGATGTAACCCCAGATTCCCATTAGATAGAACAGCGCTTGCAACCCTAAGATGACAGCGTAAAACAGTGGTTGGGCGGTGGTGAAAAGTAACGCTACATTGAGGGGGAGCAACAGGAACAATAGGATAGGAGTGATGGACCATCGCAAGACACGATGGGATACGTATTGGAAATTGAGCAGACCGTATCGGAAAGGGTTCAGCAGCGGACGCAGCCTCCAGATAGACTGTAAACCTCCGGCGGCGATGCGTACTTTGCGTTTTTCTTCTTCCTGCATATCGGCGGAACCGCTTTCGGTGGCATAAGCCGCGGCACAGTAGGCGATGGTGTAGCCACGCATGGCGATGCGGAGGGAGAGGATGAAATCATCGAGCAGTGTGTCCGTCCTCATGTCTTCGAACAATTCCCGGCGTACGGCAAACAGCTCTCCGGCAGCGCCTACGGCTGAGTAGAGCCGTGAGTCGAGTGCTTTCAGGGCGGATTCATATTTCCAGTAAATACCTTCTCCTCCTGATGCAGCATTATCTTTGCTTTGCATGGCAATGCGTTTTTCGCCTGCCACGCAGCCCACTTTGGGGTTGACAAAAGCATGAACGATTTCGCGCAATGCTTCCCGGTTCAGGTGGGTATTGGCATCAGTGAATATGACGAGTGGCGTTTTCACGAACTTCATTCCGCGGTTGAGGGCGGCGGTTTTTCCTTGTCGCTCAGGTTGGTGGAGAACGGTGGCACGGGGCCAGTGGGAAAGCCGTTCGTTGGTGTGGTCATTGCTGCCGTCCGTGACCCAGAATATCTGTAATTTCTCTGCGGGGTAATCCAGCGCCAGACAGTTCTGCATCTTTTCGTCCACCACGTCTTCCTCATTGTAAGCTGCGATGAAGAGTGTGACTTCGGGCAGTTCCTCGTCAGCAGGCATGGGGTAGTGTACCGGTTTGCGGAAAGTTTCTTTAATTTTGACCAGAATGTATAGCACAATTCCGTATCCTATATAAGTATAGAATACGATAAACAGGCTTATCCAGAATAATATCTCGAAAGTTCTCATAACAAGTGTCCTCAATCTTGTTTAAGGTAAACAAAATAATAGAGCCCAAAAATATGAATATTTTTTTACTGATGCAAGAGAGGGGGGGATTTTATGATTTATATCCCGAAAGAAATGAATTATTCACCACAGAGTAACACAGAGTATCACAGAGTTTAATCGATTTGAAATCAGAATAATAGAACTCCGTGATACTCTGTGTTACTCTGTGGTGAAAAGATTCATAACCGAAAAAAAATCAGAACGCCTCCGTCATATTGAAATAGAACAACGTCTGATTGTTGACCGTATTTTTACCCAGGTCGAGGCGTACGTTCATACGTGGTTGCACTTCGATACGCAGTCCTACGCCATAGTTAGGCAGCACACCTTCTATTTTGCCGGGGGTGGGTCCCATGAATCCGCAGCCTGTCCAGGCCACGAAGCCGACGTGATTGAGCATGCGTTTCAGCCAGGTGCTTTTATCGGTATTTATCATCTGACGGTATTCGGCCATGACTACGTGGGATGATTTATCGCGATACTGCCCCATGTAATATCCCCGCAGGTCAAAAGGAGTTCCTGTCAGGATATATTGTGTCAGGGGTACATCACCGAACACGTTTTTGCTTTGAGCAGTCCAGGCAATGACCTTGCGCTTACCGACAGTCTTATATTGGCGATAGTCTATTTCCAGGCGATAGAAATTGTCATCACTTCCAAGAAATTTGGTATACATCATTCCCCGGAAATCCAGGTACGTGCCGCGATAGGCATTGGCGGGAATGTCTCGGCTGTCATAGGTCAGCAGGAAGCCGACACCGGAATTGAAATTCTTGTATCCTTTGTCCGTTCCTCCGGCTGCTTTGTACGACGGTTCGTCCACCAGATATTTGGCTGGTTTCGTGATGTCGTCGTAATTTATATCTATCTGCGGTCCGGCGAAAATGTTGCTGTTGCCCAGGCGGAACAGGAACCAGGGGTTGAACTGGATGCCGCTGTAGCGATACTGACTGGTAGTGTCGCTCCGGACATAATTCTTGTTCGTGCTGTAGCCCAAACCATAGAAGTTATCTTCCGTATTCTTGTAGGCAAACTTTCCGAAGATGCGGAAGCGGTCACCTTTAAAAAAGAGTTGGGGTTTGGAGAAAAGGTTGATACCGCCATTGAAGAGGAAAGCGATGGCTACGGGAACCACGGAGCGCAGTTGTGTGGTGTCACTTGGGTTCATGCGGAAGGTCATCAGGGCGCTTCCACCGAGTACGGCACCAAAGTCGGGGGTGTAACTCGGACCACCCAAAATGTTGTAGTGCAAATTTCGTTGTGCTACCTTCTGTTTTCGTAATTCACGTTTAGTCAATGCCGGTGTAGTGTCACTGATGCTAACTAAATTTGTAGCTTCCTGAGCGGAAAGGCTTGTTACTGAAAGCAGTAACGTCATAATACCTATTATATATTTCTTCATATCGTGCGAATGAGGGTGCAAAGAAAACTAAATTATTTGGATAAGTTTTCAAGTTGATAGACAATAAATCTAAAGATTTCACTAAAAGTTTCAAAAAAACGGCTATTTTTGCATATGATCTGAAGTCTGGTTGCGAGAATTTCCAAATCAGTCTTTCTCGAAATAATCGGAGAAACAGACCAATTACTATAAAACCATATATGATGAATAGACGAATTTTATCCGTTTTTGTTTTCAGCGCCGCATTACTTTCCGTACAGGCGCAAGACGGGAAAGGCGGTATCAGCGATGCGATGCTGAACCAGATCAAACAGAGTTACGAGGGAACCAGTGCCGACAAAGCTCTGCGTAATGCCATTGGCAACAATGACATCCGCAAACTTGCACTCAACCAGGAGAATCTGACCGGAATGGATACTCATTTCTCCGTAAAAGTAAATTCGAAAGGCATCACCGACCAGAAATCATCCGGTCGTTGCTGGCTTTTCACAGGGCTGAACGTGATGCGTGCCAAAGCCATCGGTAAATACGGCTTCCAGTCTTTTGAATTCTCGGAAATTTATCCTTTTTTCTGGGACCAGCTGGAGAAGGCTAACCTCTTCCTGCAAGGCGTCATTGATACCCGTGACAAACCCTTGAACGATAAAACCGTAGAATGGCTTTTCCAACATCCGCTAAGCGATGGAGGAACTTTTACGGGCGTTGCAGACATTGTAGGTAAATATGGTTTGGTTCCTAAAGAAGCCATGCCGGAAACGAACAGCAGCGACAATACGTCGCGTATGGCAAATCTGATTTCTTTGAAGTTAAAGGAATACGGTCTGCAACTGCGTGATCTGGCTTCTAAAGGGGCGAGACCTGCGGCGCTGGATAAGGAAAAGACTGCGATGCTCGGCACTATCTATCGCATGCTGGTGCTGAATCTTGGCGTTCCTCCTACGGAGTTTGACTATGTGCGTAAAGATGCCCAGGGCAATCCTGTCGAAACGGAACATCACACCCCGATGTCCTTCCTCAAGAAGTATGGCGACGAGAATCTGTTGACCAATTATGTGATGGTTATGAACGATCCTTCGCGCGAGTACTACAAGTGTTATGAAATAGATTACGACCGTCACCGCTACGACGGGAAGAACTGGACGTACGTCAATCTGCCTGTGGAAGATATCAAAGAGATGGCTATCGCTTCCCTGAAGGACAGCACCATGATGTATTTCTCTTGCGACGTAGGCAAGTTCCTGAATTCCGAGCGTGGCTTGCTCGATGTGAAAAACTATGATTATGAATCGCTCATGGGCACCACCTTCAATATGGATAAGAAACAACGCATCCAAACCTTCTCCAGCGGCTCGTCTCATGCCATGACCCTTATGGCTGTGGATCTGAATAAAGACGGAAAACCCGTGAAATGGATGGTTGAAAATAGTTGGGGACCTGCCAACGGTTATCAGGGACATCTGATCATGACCGATGAATGGTTCGACGAATATATGTTCCGTCTGGTGCTGGAGACTAAATACGTTCCTGCTAAAGTAATGGATATATTCAAGCAGAACCCCATTCGTTTGCCTGCCTGGGATCCGATGTTTGCAGAAGAAAATTAAACACGATAACTCATCTTGTTATCATCGTGTTCGTTAACGAAAGGAATTACGGAAATTTATCCGTAATTCCTTTCTTTTTTGCTCTTTATTCACGTTCTTTTTTGCTACTTTTGCGGCAAATTAATGAAACCATTATTTTATATAAACGCATGGCAAATGTAATTAAGTTACGTAAAGGCCTTGACATCAACCTGAAAGGTAAGGCTTCTCAGGAGTTTATGTCTGTGAAAGAACCGGGATTCTACGCATTGGTTCCTGAAGATTTTACGGGTATTACTCCGAAGGTAGTAGTCAAAGAACAGGAATATGTGATGGCCGGAGGACCCTTGTTTATCGACAAGAATCATCCTGAATTGAAATTTGTTTCGCCCGTTAGCGGCGTAGTGACAAGTGTGGAGCGCGGCGCACGTCGTAAAGTGCTGAATATTGTCGTTGAAGCTGCAGCTGAGCAAGACTATGAAGAATTCGGTAAGAAAAACGTGAGTTCCCTGAACGGCGAGTCAGTGAAAGCCGCATTGCTGGAAGCGGGTATGTTCGCGTTCATCCGTCAGCGTCCCTATGACGTGATTGCTGACCCCACGATGTATCCGAAAGCTATCTTTGTTTCGGCCTTCGACAGTAACCCGCTGGCACCCGATTTCGAATTCGTTCTGAAAGGCGAGGAAGCAAACTTCCAGACAGGATTGGATGCTCTTTCCAAGATGGCAAAGACGTATCTGAGTATTAGTGTAAAACAAAAGGCAACCGCGTTGACGCAAGCTAAGAATGTAACGATTAACGCATTTGACGGACCGAACCCGGCCGGCAATGTAGGCGTACAGATCAACCACATTTCTCCTATCGTGAAAGGCGAAACTGTGTGGACAATCAGTCCGGAAGCCGTTATATTCATCGGACGCCTGTTCAATACAGGACGTGTGGACATGACGCGCAAAGTGGCCGTTACAGGTTCCGAAGTGTTGAAACCTGCATACTGCAAACTGAAAGTAGGTGCTTTGCTGACAAACGTATTCAGTGGAAACGTGAGTTCGGGCAAGGGAGACTTGCGCTACATCAGCGGTAATGTGCTTACAGGCAAGAAGGTTTCTCCAAACGCTTTCCTCGGCGCATTCGACAGCCAGCTGACGGTGATTCCCGAAGGCGATGACATCCACGAAATGCTGGGTTGGATTATGCCGCGTTTCAATCAGTTCAGTGTGAACCGTTCTTACTTCAGCTGGTTGCTGGGTAACAACAAGGAATATGTGCTGGATGCCCGCATCAAGGGTGGTGAACGCCACATGATCATGTCCAATGAGTACGACCGTGTATTCCCGATGGATATCTTCCCCGAATATCTGGTGAAAGCTATCATTGCAGGTGACATCGACCGTATGGAGGCTTTGGGAATCTACGAAGTAGCTCCCGAGGATTTTGCCCTCTGCGAATTCGTTTGCTCTTCGAAGGTAGAAGTTCAACGTATCGTTCGTGCAGGGCTTGACATGCTTCGCGCCGAAATGGCCTAATAATTAATACTTATATAATTAATACTTATAAATGAAAGCGTTAAGAAATTATCTCGACAAGATAAAGCCGAACTTTGAAGAGGGCGGCAAATTCCACGCATTCCAGTCTGTGTTCGACGGATTCGAAACATTCCTGTTCGTCCCCAGCACGACTTCGAAATCGGGAACGCACATTCACGACGCTATCGACAGCAAGCGCATTATGTCGATGGTGGTCATTGCGTTGGTACCGGCGTTGTTGTTCGGTATGTATAACGTAGGTTATCAGCATTTCACGAATACCGGTGCTACAGGTAGCTTCATTGAAATGTTTGCCTACGGTTTTCTGGCTGTATTGCCTAAAATCATCGTTTCTTATGTAGTAGGTCTGGGCATTGAGTTCGTTGTGGCTCAGTGGAAGAAAGAAGAAATCCAGGAAGGTTTCCTTGTTTCCGGTATCCTGATTCCTATGATTGTTCCGGTAGACTGTCCGCTGTGGATTCTGGCGGTGGCTACTGCATTCTCTGTAATTTTTGCTAAAGAAGTGTTCGGTGGTACGGGTATGAACGTGTTCAACGTTGCCCTGATCACTCGTGCATTCCTTTTCTTTGCATATCCTACGAAGATGTCCGGTGATGCCGTTTGGGTATCAGGCGACACAATCTTCGGTCTGGGACAAGCGGTTGACGGACTGACCGTAGCTACTCCGTTGGGTGCGGCTGCCACTTCGGGGGCTGTGCCACCATTCTCCTGGGATATGGTGACGGGCTTGATACCGGGTTCTATCGGTGAGACCAGTGTAATTGCTATCGCTCTGGGTGCTATCCTGTTGCTGGCAACGGGTATCGCAAGCTGGAAGACGATGTTCTCCGTATTCGTGGGCGGTGCGTTCATGGCTTGGGTATTCAATGCTATCGGTCCTGACACTCCGATGGCTCAGATGCCTTGGTACGAACACCTCGTGCTGGGTGGTTTCTGCTTCGGTGCCGTATTTATGGCTACCGACCCTGTAACTTCGGCACGTACCGAGACGGGTAAGTACATCTTCGGTTTCCTGATTGGCGTCATGGCAATCGTGATCCGTGTGCTGAACCCCGGTTATCCCGAAGGTATGATGCTTGCCATCCTGCTGATGAATATCTTCGCTCCGCTGATTGACTACTGTGTAGTACAGGGCAATATCAGTCGTCGCGAGAAACGTGCAATTAAGTCTAACAATTAAAATACCGAAGAAAATGAATACCAATAGTAATAGTTATACTATCATTTATGCTTCGGTAATGGTTGTTATCGTGGCATTCTTGCTGGCATTCGTTAGTTCCTCACTGAGAAGCATTCAGGATAAAAACGTGGAACTGGATACGAAGAAGCAAATACTCGCTGCATTGAACATCAAAAATGTGGAAGATGCCGAGGCTGAATATAATAAGTATGTAAAAGGAGATATGCTGATGAACGTAGACGGTACTCTGACCGAGAACACCGGAACGTTTGCTACCGGCTACGAAAAAGAAGCTAAAGAACACCAGCGCCTGCACGTATTCGTTGCAGAAGTAAATGGAGAAACTAAATATGTATTCCCTGTTTACGGTGCCGGTCTTTGGGGTGCTATCTGGGGATATGTTGCACTGAACAGTGACAAGGATACCGTTTACGGTGTTTACTTCTCTCATGCCAGTGAAACTCCGGGTCTGGGTGCCGAAATCGCCGGACAACACTTTCAAGATGAGTTCCTGGGCAAAAAGACGCTGGACAATGGTGAAGTTGCCCTGGGCGTCGTGAAGAACGGTAAGGTGGAAAAACCTGATTACCAGGTGGACGGTATCTCCGGTGGTACGATTACTTCTGTAGGTGTAGATGCCATGCTGAAAGCTTGTCTGAATAGTTACAAGAGTTTTTTAACCAATAATGATGAGGAATAAAGGATATGGGACAGTTATTTTCAAAGAAAAATAGAGAAGTATTCTCAACTCCGCTGGGTATGAACAACCCTGTTACCATACAGGTGCTGGGTATCTGTTCTGCACTGGCTGTGACTGCCAAACTGGAACCTGCCATCGTAATGGGGCTTTCGGTGACGGTGATTACGGCTTTTGCCAATGTGGTTATCTCATTGTTGCGCAAAACCATTCCCAACCGTATCCGTATCATCGTTCAGTTGGTTGTGGTAGCCGCTTTGGTAACCATCGTAAGTGAAGTTCTGAAAGCGTTTGCTTATGACGTAAGTGTACAGCTTTCTGTTTATGTAGGTCTGATTATCACAAACTGTATCCTGATGGGGCGTCTGGAAGCGTTTGCCATGCAGAACGGTCCGTGGGAGTCTTGCCTCGACGGTATAGGTAACGGTTTGGGATATGCCAAGATTTTGATTATCGTAGCTTTCTTCCGCGAACTGTTAGGTTCCGGTACATTGCTCGGTTTCAATATTCTGAACCATGAATGGCTGATAAACCTGGGTTATGTGAACAACGGCTTGATGCTGATGCCGCCGATGGCTTTGATCATCTGTGCTTGTATCATCTGGTATCAACGTGCCCGTCACAAAGAATTGCAAGAAAAATAATATAAATGAAGAATGAAGAATGATGAATGAAGAATTGGCGGCACTATGGCGCTGCATAGAAATTCTTAATTCTTAATTCTTAATTCTTAATTCAAAGAATTATGGAACATTTAATAAGTTTATTTGTCCGCTCCATATTCGTGGACAACATGATATTTGCGTTCTTCCTGGGTATGTGCTCTTACTTGGCTGTATCTAAGAACGTGAAAACTGCAGTAGGACTGGGTATTGCCGTAACTTTCGTATTGGTGGTTACGCTTCCGGTCAACTACTTGTTGCAAACCAAGGTACTGGCTGCCAACGCTATCATTGAAGGCGTTGACCTCAGCTTCCTGAGTTTTATTCTTTTCATCGCGGTAATTGCCGGTATCGTGCAGTTGGTAGAGATGGTTGTGGAACGTTTCAGTCCCTCCCTCTATGCTTCACTGGGTATCTTCTTGCCGCTGATTGCCGTAAACTGTGCCATCATGGGTGCTTCGCTGTTCATGCAGCAACGTATCAATGTGGGCGAGAGCGATCCGAAATACATCGGTGACGTATGGGATGCCATCTCTTATGCACTCGGTTCCGGTATTGGCTGGTTGCTGGCCATTGTAGGTCTGGCGGCTATTCGTGAGAAAATGGCTTACTCTGACGTGCCCGACGCGCTGAAAGGTTTGGGTATCACGTTCATTACAGTAGGTCTGATGGCAATGGCATTCATGTGTTTCTCTGGTTTGAACATCTAATAAAGAAAGGAATAGAACAATGGATATGAATTTAATATTAGCGAGCATTGGAGTATTCCTGGTGGTTATTCTGCTGCTTGTCGTTATCCTGCTGGTTGCCAAGAACTTCCTGGTACCTTCAGGTAATGTAAAACTGACTATCAATGGCGACAATGTGCTGGACGTAGAGTCTGGTTCCACGTTGCTGAATACGTTGTCTGTGAACGGTATATTCCTTTCTTCCGCTTGTGGTGGTAAGGGTTCTTGCGGACAGTGCAAATGCCAGGTACTGGATGGCGGTGGCGAGATTCTGCCGTCTGAAGTTCCTCATTTCAGCCGCAAACAGGTGCAAGATCATTGGCGTCTGGGTTGCCAGGTGAAAGTGAAGAGTGATATGGCCATCAAGATTGATGAGTCCGTACTGGGTGTAAAAGAGTGGGAGTGCGAGGTTATCTCCAACAAGAACGTGGCTACGTTCATCAAAGAGTTCATCGTTGCGTTGCCTAAGGGCGAACACATGGACTTTATCCCGGGATCTTATGCACAGATCAAGATACCTAAATACTCAATGGACTATAACAAGGACATTGACAAGAGCCTGATTGGTGACGAGTATCTGCCGGCATGGGAGAAATTCGGTTTGTTTACATTGAAGTGTGACAACAACGAAGAAACCATCCGTGCATATTCTATGGCTAACTATCCGGCAGAAGGCGACCGTATCATGTTGACGGTACGTATCGCAACTCCTCCGTTCAAGCCGAAAGATCAGGGACAAGGCTTTATGGATGTACCTGCGGGTATCGCTTCTTCTTATATCTTCACACTGAAACCGGGTGATAAGGTGATGATGAGTGGTCCTTACGGAGACTTCCACCCGATATTCGATTCTAAGAAGGAAATGATGTGGATTGGCGGTGGTGCCGGTATGGCTCCGTTGCGTGCACAAATCATGCACTTGACGAAGACACTGCACACTACAGACCGCAAGATGACTTACTTCTACGGTGCACGTGCATTGAACGAGGTATTCTATCTGGAAGACTTCCTGCAAATCGAGAAGGATTTCCCGAACTTTACGTTCCATCTGGCTCTGGACCGTCCGGATCCCGCAGCAGATGCAGCAGGCGTGAAGTATACTCCGGGCTTTGTTCACCAGGTGATTTACGAAACTTATCTGAAGGATCACGAAGCTCCCGAAGATATCGAATACTACATGTGTGGTCCTGGCCCGATGTCGAAAGCTGTCGAAAAGATGCTCGACGATCTCGGCGTTCCAGCTCAGAACTTGATGTTCGACAACTTCGGCGGATAAGGCATACGCTAAAATTGGTAAATGACTTCGATATTTTTGAAAACTCCTGCAAGGCTACGGCTGAGCAGGAGTTTTTTTATTAACTTTTTCATACATGCATGAAAGTTCTACGCCCAATTTGCATTATCTTTGGCTCGTCATAACAAAAGATTATTATGGAAATTCAAGATATACTGCGTAATCTGCAAATAGAGCAACTTACCCCGATGCAAGAGGCAACCCGGGAAGCTTACCGTGAAAATAAAGACTTGGTGCTGCTTTCACCCACAGGATCGGGTAAAACGCTGGCCTTTCTGCTTCCGCTGGTGCAGACTCTGAAAACGGATGTGCAAGGTGTACAAGCCGTTGTTCTGGTGCCCTCACGAGAACTGGCATTGCAGATTGAAACGGTATTCAAATCCATGGGGACCCCGTTTAAAGCTATGAGTTGTTACGGTGGTCGTCCTGCGATGGAAGAGCACAGGACGATGAAGGGGATTCATCCTTCCGTCATTATCGGTACACCGGGACGAATGAACGATCATCTGCGGAAAGAGAATTTCGATGCGGCTACCGTCACTACATTGGTGATAGATGAGTTCGATAAATGCCTTGAGTTCGGTTTCCACGATGAAATGGCGGAAGTGATCGGACAGTTACCATCATTAAAGAAGCGTATTCTGCTTTCGGCTACGGATGCTGAAGAAATTCCCCAATTTGCCGGAGTAGGAGGTGAGGACCAACTTTCTGCTGACGGTTCTCAACTTATCAAACTGAATTTCTTGGACCCTGATGCCCTTGCACCGCGCCTGAAACTTCATAAAGTTGTTTCTCCCGAAAAAGATAAGCTGGAAACTCTCTATAATCTGCTTTGTGTGCTTGGTTATCATTCTACCCTTGTATTCTGCAACTATCGTGAAAGTGTGGAACGAGTCACCGGATATCTGCAAGCAAAGAAATTCCCATGCGATATGTTCCATGGCGGTATGGAGCAACCCGACCGTGAACGGGCGCTCTATAAGTTTCGTAACGGCAGTTGTGCCGTATTAATCTCTACTGATCTTGCTGCCCGCGGACTGGATATCCCCGGTATAGAAAACGTAGTTCACTATCATCTTCCTGTCAATGAAGAAGCCTATACGCACCGCAACGGACGTACGGCTCGTTGGGAAGCTGACGGAAATTCCTATCTCATCCTGTACAATGAAGAGCGGGTTCCTGAATACATTCCCGAAGATATTGAAATCTTTGAGTTTCCGGAAGTACTGCCGAAGCCGGCCAAGTCCCGGTGGGCTACCTTATATATAGGTAAAGGAAAGAAAGATAAGCTGAACAAAATCGATATTGTCGGCTTCTTATATAAGAAAGGTGGACTGGCGCGTGAAGATGTGGGACAAGTGGATGTGAAAGAACACTATGCTTTCGTAGCTGTGCGCCGTAGTAAGATGAAACAGTTGCTCACGTTGATACAAGGTGAGAAAATTAAAGGAGTAAAGACGATAATTGAGGAAGCTAAGTAAGTTTTCTTATAAATATTCACTTTTTTTGCGTCTAAACTTCTGAATGTAAAGTAATAAAATCGTATTACTATTAGATTCTTCTAAAAGTCCGTTCTTGATAAGTATGGATAACAAAATGGTGCATATATCCTGTATAAACCATAAAAAAGTAAGCTAAATGCGCTGTTAAAATAGAATTTCATTATGAAAGGTTTGTTTTAAAGAAATATTTCCGTAATTTCGCAAGGTCTAAAGACACTAATGAACGAAATTGTATAACCAAAACAAACTTCAAATGAAAAAGCATAATTTCAATGCAGGACCTTCTATTCTTCCTCGTGAGGTGATTGAGGATACGGCAAAAGCTATTCTTGATTTCAACGGCTCAGGCCTCTCACTGATGGAAATCAGCCACCGTGCTAAGGACTTCCAACCTGTTGTGGACGAAGCCGTAGCACTATTCAAAGAATTACTCAATATCCCCGAAGGGTATTCGGTACTGTTCTTGGGCGGTGGTGCCAGTTTGGAATTCTGCATGGTCCCCTTCAACTTCCTCGAAAAGAAAGCTGCTTACCTGAATACAGGTGTATGGGCTAAGAAAGCCATGAAAGAAGCCAAAGCTTTCGGTGAAGTAGTTGAAGTCGCTTCTTCCGCAGAGTCTACTTATACTTATATTCCTAAGGATTATACAGTGCCTGCTGATGCTGATTATTTCCACATCACGACCAATAACACTATTTATGGTACTGAACTTAAAGAAGACCTGGATGTAAACGTTCCGATGATTGCCGATATGTCTTCCGATATTTTCTCCCGTCCTATCGACGTGTCTAAATATATCTGTATCTATGGCGGTGCACAGAAGAATCTGGCTCCTTCAGGCGTAACCTTCGTTATCGTGAAGAATGACGCTTTGGGTAAGGTGTCCCGCTATATTCCTACGATGCTGAACTATCAGACACATATTGACAGCGGTTCTATGTTCAACACTCCTCCGGTTGTTCCCATCTATGCTGCATTGCAGACTTTGCGTTGGATCAAGGCACAGGGTGGTGTGAAAGAAATGGAACGCCGTGCCATAGAAAAGGCAGATATGCTGTATGCTGAAATCGACCGCAACAAGATGTTCGTAGGTACGGCCGCACAAGAAGACCGTTCACGCATGAACATCTGCTTCGTGATGGCTCCCGAATACAAAGAACTGGAAGCTGACTTCATGAAGTTTGCTACAGAAAGAGGTATGGTAGGTATCAAGGGACACCGTTCAGTGGGTGGTTTCCGTGCATCTTGCTACAATGCTATGCCGAAGGAAAGCGTACAGGCTTTGATTGACTGCATGCAGGAATTTGAGAAACTTCATTAATAATATTTTATTCACCACAGAGTACACAGAGGTCACAGAGGATAATTAATAAAAACTCTGTGTATTCTGTGTCCTCTGTGGTGAGTCTTTTTTTAATATCATAAGAATCATGAAAGTATTAATTGCAACCGACAAACCGTTCGCTAAAGTAGCTGTAGACGGTATTCGCAAAGAAATTGAAGCAGCAGGTTATGAACTTGCCTTGTTGGAGAAATATACAGAGAAAGCCCAGTTGCTGGACGCAGTGAAGGATGCCAATGCCATCATTATCCGTAGCGACATTATAGATGCCGCAGTATTGGACGCTGCAAAAGAACTGAAGATTGTAGTACGTGCAGGTGCAGGTTACGATAATGTAGACCTGGAAGCTGCCACTGCTCATGGTGTGTGCGTAATGAACACTCCGGGACAGAACTCTAATGCCGTAGCCGAACTTGCTTTCGGCATGATGGTGATGGCTGTCCGCAATATGTATAACGGTACTTCCGGTACGGAATTGAAGGGTAAGAAACTGGGTATTCACGCTTATGGTAATGTAGGTCGCAACGTGGCTCGCATAGCCAAAGGTTTCGGTATGGAAATCTTTGCTTTCGATGCTTTCTGTCCGAAAGAAGTGATTGAGAAAGACGGCGTGAAAGCTGTTGACTCTGCTGATGAGCTTTATTCTGCTTGTGACGTAGTTTCATTGCACATTCCGGCTACTGCTGAAACGAAGAATTCTATCAACTATGCTTTGGTAAATAAAATGCCGAAGGGTGGTGTATTGGTAAATACTGCACGTAAGGAAGTTATCAACGAAGCAGAACTGATTCAGCTGATGGAAGAACGCGGTGACCTGAAATACATGACTGATATCATGCCCGCAGCTCACGAAACATTTGCTGCCAAGTTCGTAGGCCGTTATTTCTCTACACCGAAGAAGATGGGTGCACAGACTGCTGAAGCTAACATCAATGCCGGTATTGCTGCTGCACAACAGATTGTTGGTTTCCTGAAAGACGGTTGCGAGAAATTCCGTGTTAATAAGAAATAAGAATGAATAGTAAAACTGCCTATAAATTTGCAGTTGTCTATCTGATGATAGGTGCTGGTGTTTTTGCACTAAGCAGTCTATTCAGAAAAGAACTTTCAGATTTCGCCCTCGGCTTTTGCGAGGGCGTATCTGTTGTGTTGATATTAGGCAGCGCAATCTATTTGATAGTGCATTTCATGAAAAAGAGATCTCAATAATCCATTAAAAACACACCTTGACTTATGGCAATAATTAAACCTTTTAAAGGTATCCGTCCACCGCAGAATCTGGTGGAGCAAGTAGCTTCCCGCCCATATGATGTGCTGAACTCAGCAGAAGCACGTGAAGAGGCAAAAGGAAATGAAAAATCGTTGTATCATATCATTAAACCCGAAATAGACTTTCCCGTAGGTACCGACGAACACGATGAATGTGTTTATCAGAAAGCTGCCGAAAACTTCCAGATGTTTCAGGACAAAGGCTGGCTGGTACAGGATGATAAAGAAAACTACTACGTCTATGCGCAGACCATGAATGGGAAAACGCAATACGGTTTAGTAGTAGGTGCCTATGTACCTGATTATATGAACGGCGTCATCAAGAAACATGAGCTGACCCGTCGCGATAAGGAAGAAGACCGTATGAAGCATGTTCGTGTGAATAATGCCAATATAGAGCCGGTATTCTTTGCATATCCTGACAATGCTACTCTGGATGCTATTATCGCTCATTATACAGCCGAAAAGCCGGTATATGATTTCATTGCTCCCGGTGATGGCTTTGGTCATACTTTCTGGATTATTGATAAGCAGGAAGACATTGATGCCATTACGAAGGAATTTGCTAAGATGCCCGCTCTTTATATTGCCGACGGACACCATCGTAGTGCCGCCGCCGCTTTGGTAGGAGCGGAGAAAGCCAAGCAGAATGTAAACCATACCGGTAATGAGGAATATAATTACTTCATGGCCGTTTGTTTCCCTGCTAACCAACTGACCATTATTGATTACAACCGTGTTGTAAAAGACTTGAATGGCTTGACACCTGAACAATTCCTGACAGCTGTCAGCAAGAATTTTACGGTAGAAGAAAAAGGCACTGAAATCTATAAACCTGCCGGTTTGCATAATTTCTCCCTTTATCTGGATGGTAAGTGGTACAGTCTGACCGCTAAACCGGGTACTTACAACGATAATGATCCGATTGGTGTACTGGATGTTACTATTTCTTCCAACCTTATTCTGGATGAAGTTCTCGGCATCAAAGATCTGCGTTCGGATAAACGTATTGATTTTGTTGGAGGTATCCGTGGTCTGGGTGAGTTGAAGAAACGTGTGGATAGTGGTGAAATGAAAGTGGCTTTGGCACTTTATCCTGTCAGCATGAAGCAATTGATGGATATTGCAGATACGGGCAATATCATGCCGCCTAAGACAACGTGGTTTGAACCGAAACTACGTTCGGGGTTGGTGATTCATAAGCTGGATTAAAATATGGAATAAAAAAGTGAAGCGAGGATGTTCCTGCAAAGGATATCCTCGCTTTTTCTTTAAGGGTGATGCTTATTAAAATATCGTTTCCTCATCCAGCGGTCAAAGATAAGGAACAGAGGTATTGCGATAAGTATCACTAAATAGAATGAGGGAATTTGGATCTTTTCCGTTTCCAGTATTTCAGGGCGGGTGAAGGCTTCTCTGATTGTATTACCGAAATAAATCACTAATCCGGCAATGCAGCATCCTATTAAGAATATGGAAGCGGCTATCGTAGCAAACAGCGTTCTTCGTTCCGATTTCTTTTCGCGTAAGCGTATGGCTTCTTCCACCTTCCTCATGGTATGGTAGGCGAAATTGGAAGGTAGACGAAATCCGTTTTCCTCTTTTATGGCTTTTTTCAGCCCTTTGTCTTTTTGTTCTTCGTTCATACTTCCTCTTGTTTTATGAGTACATATATCTTTTTGCGTACGCGATGCAATTTTACTTTTGCATTGCTTTCCGTCAGGCCCAGAATCAGGGCAGTTTCATTCAATGACTTTTCTTCGTAGTAGAACAAGGTAATCAAGGCACGTTCGTCTGAGTTAAGTTTTTCTATGGCTCTGTTTAATCTGATAATCATTTCCTCACTTTCATCATTAAGCGTTTCATCTACTTGTTGGTCGGAAATGTTGGCGAGCAACGTATCATCCATGGCAAAGGTCTCGAAATTTTTCTTACGGGTTGCCGAAATCGCCGTATTATAAGCAATGGAATAGATCCATGTTGAGAACGAACTTTCGGCTTTGAAAGAGGAGAGGTGCTGGAACGCTTTCAGAAAAACGTCTTGCGTCAACTCCTCGGCATCTTCCTGATTACAGATGATGCGGGCAATCAGGGAAAAGACCTGTTGACCGTGTTGATTCAGGAAGTATTCGTATAGAGCAGTTTCCCCTCTCAGTATGCGTTGGATAATATGTGTTTCGTTATTCTCCATTCTGCCTTTTAGACGCAACTCTTTGTAGGAGGTTACATTATTTCTGAGAAATATTTTTTTTTGATGAAATGTGTAACCTTACACAAGACACTGCGTCTAAAGTGTACAAAGGAACAAAAATACTAATTTAAAACGAAACGAATATGATGGATTTTATTATGGTGCCTGCGATAATGGCAATCATTACTGTAGGGATTTACAAACTGTTTGAACTGTTTGTATGTAAGAAAGAGCGGTTGATGCTTATTGAAAAAATGGGAGATAAATATGAACCGGATGTGACATCCATACCGAGGTTTCACAGTAATTATTCTTTTTCGGCGTTGAAGATAGGATGTCTTCTGCTGGGTATGGGGTTAGGTCTGTTGATAGGTTTTATTATCTGTACCTCATCGGTTCCCGGATATTTGGATAAGAATATGGATGATTGGCGTGTGTATAGAGAAACAGTTTCCTTGGTTTATGGAGCATGTGTACTTGTATTTGGTGGTATAGGGCTTGTTGCAGCTTTTATTACGGAGCTGAAACTGAGTAAGAAATAATACTCTATTCTGAAGAATTTAAAAAAGAGAGTTGACAATGTCCCTGTCAACTCTCTTTTTTTGCAGCAAAGTAGAACTTTAAGGAGCATCTGTTTGTTAGTATATTAGTAAATAACCTAAACCAGATAACGATATGGATAAAAAAGATGAAAAGGCTCTTGAAGAGAAGAGCAAGATACAAAAAGATGCTGAAGAAACATTACCTGGACGACAATTGGGCTTATATTCCAAAGTCGATAAGAAAGAAGTGCGCAATATGGTTTCGGAGATAAATCCGGATAAGAATAGTTTGGGCAGCAGAGGATAGTTTCGGCTTTATTAACTACCTTTGGATAAGATAAGCTGCATTTCGGCATAACTTTTTCATGCAAGCATGAAAGCTCTGCGCTCAATTTGCATTATCTTTGCAAAACATTAGCTTTTCAGCTATATTGTAATGTATAAAAATTGTAGAACAATGAAGACGAAAAACGTAGGGATGCCCTGTCGGCATTCAAGGAAGCGAACTGCTTGATAGAGATGGAACGCAATGGTGGACGTTGGATTGCAAAAGATCGTCCGCATAAGAACAAGAAAAAGTATTGTCGTAAAGATAGTAAGAAAGAGTTGCCACGTATGATCGATGGCAGCTCTTTTGTTTTATATCACTCTTTTTGCTAACTTCGTCCTCTCTAAAATAAAAAACTATGTTTCGTAAACTTGTAGCAATAGAACCCGTAAGTCTGATTCCGTCAGCAGAAAAAGCACTGCATTCGTATGCAGAAAAGGTAGTGATGTTCCCTGATGTTCCGGCAGGGGATGATGAAATAGTAGCCCGTATCGGAGATGCCGATGCTGTGCTATTGAGTTATACTTCACAAATAAACAGGAGTGTGCTTGAGAAGTGTCCGAATATAAGGTATATCGGTATGTGCTGCTCGCTGTATTCGCCGGAGAGTGCCAATGTAGACATTCGTTATGCGAATGAACGGAGGATTACTGTAACCGGTATCCGGGATTATGGGGATGAAGGTGTGGTGGAATATGTAGTCAGCGAACTGGTGCGTTGCCTGCATGGATTTGGTCAGGAATCCTGGGAAGAAATGCCCCGGGAGATCACAGGGCTGAAAGTAGGTGTCATAGGATTGGGTAAATCCGGTGGTATGATTGCCGATGCATTGAAATTCTTTGGGGCGGATATCGCTTATTTTGCCCGTAGTGAAAAAGAGGATGCGGCTGCCAAAGGATATCGTTTCTTACCCTTGGGAGAACTTCTTTCTCAGAGTGAAGTCGTTTTCTGTTGTCTCAATAAGAATACAGTCCTGTTGCATGAGGCTGAGTTCGAACAACTCGGAAATAAAAAGATATTGTTCAATACCGGGCTGTCTCCGGCGTGGGACGAACCCGCGTTCGTTAAGTGGCTGAAAGGTGATAACCTTTGTTTTTGTGATACACTGGGAGCTTTGGGTGGAGCACATCTTTTAAGCCATCCGCATGTCCGCTGTATGCAGGTATCTACAGGCCGTACCCGTCAGGCGTTTGACCGCCTGAGCGAGAAAGTACTGGCCAATATAGAAGCATATAACCGATAATGTAATCAGAAGAATACAATCGGTGATGTTATGTTAAGCAGGGTGTTCACAACAGACCACCCTGCAATTTCAGCAGTGGCGCTGTACACATCAATTACGGCATGCACCTGATCGTTCTTTATTTCCACTCTTTGAGTGTCTCCCACGAATCCGGGAGTGGATTGCATGGACATTTCCATATTCTCCGGGCCGACGGAGGCCAGTGAAGCTGCAACGGCTACATTGACTTTTGTTGGGAACATGGCTATGGCTTCAGTAGCATTTCCTGAGAAGACAACACGTTGCTCCGTTTGCAATGCCTCATCATATACGGCTGTTCCCTTCAAGGCATCAGGACCTTTTTCATTAAAGAATTTAGCTTTTGCATTTCCCATTAAAGAAGCTGTCCGCAGAACATCGAAACCGCCCGTAGCACCGGAAACGATGTATACACGCGTACCGTTCGCTTTGGCAGTCTTCATCACTTCCTGATAGAAAGCAGTGTCTGCCAGAGCGCCGATAGATAAGGTGACGATGGAAGTACCGTTCTTTAGGGCGGGTAATGCAAACTCTTTCATGGCAGCAGGAGAGGCTGCTTCTACCAGATAGTCCGGTTTAAGTGCCAGTAAATCTTCCGGGGTTGTACATGCTACGCAGGATTTCCCGTGTTGCTGCATTTTACTAACTATACGCTCAGCTTTTTCTGCTGTACGTGAGTAAACTCCAACTAAATCATATTCCGGCAACAAGCCATTAACAACTGCATCCGAAACTATTCCGGCCAGTCGTCCACATCCGACAATAACTAATTTTTTCATGGAGCAAAGATACCGCTTATTCATATAATCTCCAAAAACGCACGATGAGCTTATTCCGTATTTGGGTGGATAGCATAAATGTTGTACTTTTGTGGGAAAGAAGAATCATTTATAACTTATGGGACGAAAAGAAGAATATAAATTGCAGAATGAGCAATACCTGAAGGCTTTGCGTGCAGAGAATGATATCCGGGAACTGCCTTGCGGAATTCTATATCGGGTATTGGAAGAAGGGAATGGCGGCAATACTCCCCGTTTGAATAGCATCGTAACTGTGCATTATAAAGGCACTTTGATAAATGGCCGCGAGTTCGATAACTCCTGGAAACGGAATTACCCTGAGGCTTTTCGTCTGAATGAAGTCATTGAAGGCTGGCAGATAGCCCTGCAACGAATGCATGTAGGAGATCATTGGATTGTTTATATTCCTTATGCAATGGGGTATGGTACACGTAGCAGTGGCCCTATTCCTGCTTTCTCTACTTTGGTGTTTGATGTCCAGCTATTGGGAATTGCGTAAATACGGACTAGTTATGAAAATACTGATTATCAACGGAAGTCCCCGCAAGCAAGGACATATCTCGAAAATGTTGCAATTGATGGAAACGGAAGCCCGGGCGAATGGTGACGAAGTTACTGTGATTAGAGTGGCTGACCTGCAAATCCGTTCCTGCATCGGCTGTATGAGTTGCCGTGAGAAACTGAAATGTTGTTTGCCTGAGGATGATGCACAACGTGTGCTGAAGCAGATAGAAGAAGCACAAGCACTGATAATCGGCGCTCCCTGCTATTGGGGAAACCTGCCGGGACAACTGAAAGTGATGTTCGACCGCATCGTTTACGGAATGATGGGAGAGACCTCACGAGGTATTCCTATCGGCCTGCATAAAGGTAAAAAGGCAGTTATCGTAAGCACTTGCACTACTCCATATCCTTTCAATATATTCTTTAATCAGACAAGGGGAGTAGTAAAAGCGCTGAAAGAAATCCTGAAATGGAGCGGCTTTAAAGTTGTTTCAGCCATCGAGAAAGGCGGAACGAAACAACATCCCGGACTGACGGAAAGGGAAATGAAACGTTGTCGCGGAGTGATACATAAACTCTGATACGGAGATACACTTTCTTCTAATCATTTACTTCTTGCAAATACACTCGACTGTTTGCTGTATGTTTTTGCGTGCAACTTCCGGTCTCATGGCTTCTTCTAACGATATGAATGGAGGGTTAACAGAGAAGACCCCTTCAAACCCGGCTTGTTGTAATTCATCCGAATCTTCTATATTGCCGGCTAACAGGATTACCGGAATATCTTGTTTCCGGGCTTCAGCAAGTATGCCGGAAGGAACTTTTCCCATCAATGTTTGCCGGTCTGCTTTTCCTTCTCCGGTAATGATCAAGTCAGCGTTTTTTATTTTATTACTGAAGTCAAGAGCTTCCAGCATCAGTTGTATGCCGGGTTTCAGTTCCGCATTCAGGAAAGCCAGCAAACTACCGCCCATACCTCCGGCGGCACCGGCTCCGGGATGATGGGAAATATTTTTTCCCGTCGTATGACGGATGACTTCTGCAAAGTTTTGCAGTCCTGCATCCAATGCCTCCACCATTTTCCGGTCTGCTCCTTTCTGAGGTGCAAAGACATAAGCCGCTCCTTCGGGACCATAGAATGGATTTTGTACATCGCAGGCAACAGTAAATCGGCAACTGTTTAAAGCCGGATGGACAAAAGTACTGTCTATATGCGCTACTTTTATTAATATTTCTCCACGGCCTGTCCCTACTTCTTTACCCTCCTTGTCTGAAAAACGAAAGTCTAATGCCTGAAGCATTCCTAACCCTGCATCATTGGTTGCACTGCCACCAATGCCAATGATAAAGTTGCGGCAACCACGTTCCAGAGCATCACGAATGATTTCTCCCGTACCGTAAGTGGTAGTCAGCATCGGGTTTCTTTTTTCCAGCGGAACTAAAGGCAATCCGCTGATGCTTGCCATTTCTATGAAAGCTGTTTCTCCATTTTCGGAAATGCCGTAATAAGTATTGTGCCACCTCATCAATGGATCGTGGGCGGAGATCGGAACTTCCTGACCGTTGGTTGCCATAATCAGCACATCCAGCATTCCTTCGCCCCCATCGGCTATGGGCAGGCAGATAACTTCACATTCCGGGTATACGGAACGAATACCCTCGGCAGCTGCTTTTCCAGCTTCTGCCGAGGGTAAACATCCTTTAAAGGAGTCAATAGCTATGACTACTTTCTTCATATATTTAGATTTCCTCTATATCTTCTATATCTTCCAGTTTGGCTTCGGCTTTTGCTTCTATCTTTGTCAATTTCTTGGTGTTGTTGGCAATGACGGCCAATGCGCGATACAACTCGGCAAGCAGGCGTGCGAACACCACAATCAGGAAGCCGTATATAGGCATCAGGAAGAACATACCGGAAGGTATCGGCAGTATGTATTTGATTTCATTGGCAGCAAAGATTGTAATAATCACCGAACACAGTGTACCGATGACACCGATATAAAGTCCCAGCCATTCACCCATCGTCTGTGTCAGGTGCGATACAACGGGAATGGCAATGAATTCATTTTCTTCCTGGATAGCTTCTTTCAGTTTGTTTTTCCGGTTCATCCAGAGCAGATAGCTTCCCCATGCTCCTGCGCAAAGGATAATGAATAGCAGAATGAAAGCAAGGATTAATTTCCCTTCGGCATATTTAAAGAAGTCCATCTCGATGACCTTTGCCAGTATAAAAATAGGAAACAGCAAGTTCAATACGGCAAAGATGACATAGAGCCAGCGGAAGGGTTCGCGGAAGAAACGACCATTGTCGATGTAACCCAGCAGAGGGTCGAGAAAGGTAAACAGCTTGTTGTTCATAGTGATAAATGTTACTTATGGGAGGGCCTTGCATGCTAAGATTATCAGTATGAGGCCCTGATACATACTCATAATCAGACTTTTTTCTATGGAATGCGTCGTACTTTTGACAAACTTACGAAAAAACTTCTAAAGTCTGCCTGTTTCGTCTGAAAAAGAGAGAGGATTAGAAACTATTTTCTCATAACAATAAGAATACTTATCTTTGCAGCATGAGTGAAGATACCTACAAAACCATAAGCGCCCCTTCCGAAGGGATTTACACTGAGAAGCGCAGCAAGTTCATTGCTATCGCTTTGCCCGTGCGTACTGTCGATGAGGTAAAATCGCATCTGGAAGTTTATCAGAAGAAATATTATGATGCCCGCCACGTTTGCTACGCCTATATGCTGGGGCCCGAACGTAAAGATTTCCGCGCCAATGATAACGGAGAACCTTCCGGTACGGCAGGAAAGCCGATCCTGGGACAGATAAACTCCAATGAACTGACGGATATACTGATAATCGTTGTCCGCTATTTCGGCGGCATAAAGTTGGGAACAAGCGGACTGATTGTTGCTTATAAAGCTGCCGCTGCCGAGGCGATAGCTGTTGCCGAAGTGATAGAGAAAACGGTGGACGAAGCGGTGACCTTCTTGTTTGAATATCCCCTTATGAATGATGTAATGCGTATCGTAAAGGAAGAAGAACCGGAAATTCTGGAACAGTCGTATGATATGGATTGCCGTATGACACTTCGCATCCGGAAGTCGATGATGCCGAAGTTGATGGCGCGTCTGGAAAAAGTAGAGACATTACGCTTCGAGGAAGTGTAATGTCTCTGGCTTCCTGGTGATCCAGTACGTTTATTTCAAAGATAAATCATTATAGTGGATTTTCCGGTGTGTACCATCGCAAAAGGGTTGTTTATAGGACTTACCGCACCGGCATAAGGCAATTCTACCTGTTCGTATTTCTGCTTTTCCTTCTCTGTCTATCAGTTTAAAATTGCCTTCCACAATGAAAGGCCCATTCGGTGTAGCTGTGATGGCTACTATATTCTTTTCATTTTCCATGCTATAGGGAGTTAAATGTTTGATGTTTTAAGTAGAACGTTTCTACATGGAAATAGTTTGTCTATTCACTTTCTTTTGGGGGGATTTCCTTATCTTTAAATAAAATAAGCTGCACTTCAGCATAACTTTTTCATGCCAGCATGAAAGTTCTACCTTCGATTTGCATTATCTTTGCACACTTGTTAATTAGGAAAAAAAATAATTTATTATGGCATTTGAAGCTACAAAACGTGAGTTGGGCGAACTCTACACATTCTTTCGCCTCCTGGCAGACGGAAAGGTTTCACTGGGTACACCGCAAGCCCGGAAGGATGAAACGAAGTGCTGGCCTGTTGCGCTGATACAGAGAGAGGAACATGACGGTACGCGTCGTTATTATATAGAGCAGGGCAATGTCCGCATTGTCAGTGGTGTGATAGAGAAGGAGGGGACATTTGTTGCAGCCGATAAGGAGGAACAAGTCATCCCCCGTGAAGATTTTGGCGGAGCGGTCGAGTTTATTCTTGAGTTACTGAAGACTACCAGCGGCACTGACGCCATTGAAGTTCCCGAAGGACTGGAGGCGTTTCTGGATGCGGTCAATATCTACGACCTGGAAGCGAAGACGGAAGACCGTACGGATTTCTCAGTAGCTTTCTGGCATCCCGAGGCTCCGTTGACGGGATTCAATGTTCGTTGTCGTCTCAGCTCAATGAATCCGTTGCTTGATGGTGGACGTACGGCAAATCTGAAACTGGAACAGTCGGGCGTTAAATTTGCCACGCCTACGGTGAATAAGGTGAATGCTTTGCCGGAGTCTCCTACCGAAGTGACTGAGCGTATGCTGATGATTGAACGTCTGGGCGGAGTACTGAAATATTCCGATGTAGCCGACCGTGTATTCCGTTGTAATTTGCTGATGATTGATTTGCATTTTCCTCGTATGCTGGCTGAAATGGTGCGTATGATGCATCTCGACGGCATAGCTCGTATCAGTGAACTGACGGAACGCATCAAAGAGATAAATCCCTTGAAAATAAAAGATGAGCTGATAAACAAGCATGGTTTCTACGAGTTTAAGATGAAGCAGTTCTTGTTGGCACTTGCCCTTGGTATGCGTCCGGCAAAGATTTATAACGGTACGGACTCTGCCGTAGAAGGTATTCTTCTGGTGGATGCAGAAGGAGAAGTGCTTTGCTATCATAAGTCGGAGCACCGGACATTTGCCGACTTCCTCTTCCTGAATACCCGTTTGGAGAAAGGTTCGGTAGACAAGGACAAGTACGGCTTTCTGGAAAAAGAGAACGGCGTGTATTATTTCAGACTGAATGTTAAGATTGGATTGACAAAAAAATAAAGAGTATGAATGAAGTTTTAAAAGCCATCAAGTCGCGTCGCAGTGTACGCGCCTATACGGAACAACAGATTTCACAAGAAGATCTGAATGCTATTTTGGAAGCGGCAACCTATGCTCCCAGTGGTATGAACTATCAGACGTGGCATTTCACAGCCATTCAGAATGCCACGGTGCTGGAAGAACTGAATGAGAAGATCAAAGGCGCTTTTGTCAAGAGTGAAGAGCCCCGTTTGCAGGAGCGTGGACACAGCCAGACCTATTGCTGTTATTATCATGCGCCTACGCTTGTCATCGTATCCAATGAACCGACGCAGTGGTGGGCAGCTATGGATTGTGCCTGTGCCATGCAGAATATCTTCCTTGCTGCAAAATCTCTCGGAATAGGTTCCTGTTGGATCAATCAATTGGGGCAGACTTATGATGATCCTGAGGTACGTGCTTTCCTGACGGAGCTGGGTATTCCCGAAAATCATCGTGTGTACGGTTGCGCTGCTTTAGGTTATGCGGCAGCTGCTCCGGTTAAGGAAAGGCAGCTTGCGGAAGGCACTGTGACTATTATTAAGTAATACCGGACCTGCTTTTCAGGAACTATCAACCTGATAATATTCATCTCTATATTTTCAGATTTGTTTCATGGCTTGGAACTCTCAGTTTCATGCCGTGAAACAAGTAGTTTCATTGCTTGAAACAAACAGTTTCACACCGAGAAACAGACAGTTTCATCCTTTGAAACAGGAAATGAAGAATAGGATGAAAAAGGGATCATACGGAAGATAGATTTTTCTTTCCGTTTATAAATAGAAAAAGTCCGCAGGGGAGGCGGCAGTCAGGTAATTAATGAATTATACATGAAGCAATTTTGTATAATCCGCCACCTCGCCCTTTGGACTTCCTCTTTTCACAAAGAGGGCTGAAATGAAATTATATCCGGATCTTTATCTCTGCATATCAATGATGCCACTGTCCGTATCACTATTGTTCAATCCCTTGTTTCCGGCTTTGTGCTTGCGGCCGAACTCGAACGTATAGCCTATGCGGAGTATGAACATTTGCCCAGTCTCCTTCACAAAAGTTTCCGAACGGAAGGGAGCCACCTCACTGATGCGTTCTTTTCCCACCTTATAATTATTGGTGAAAGGAAACAGAACACCGATCCCTGCCTGAAAGTTCTGCTTGGCGTACATTGCCATAAATGCCGTCTGATTTTCATTCTTCTTGATGGTCTCACCGAAGAAGTTGTTCTGCACCTTTCTGAATTGCCCGAGCAAAGAGAAGCCTTTGTATTGCAGTTGCGCCATCACACTGTAGTAAAATTCATCGTACGTGTGGCTGTATTCCAAACCTTCCGACCAACTGCGGGTGTATCCTCCCGAAGCATAAAGAGTCAGGAAATCTTTCAGTCCGAACAGCGTTGCCCCGTTTGTGCCGATCATCAGTTCCGCATTCAGGCTCTGAAACGAGCGTTGGTTTTCATCTTTCAGTATCAGTTTCCCATCCTCGACGAAGATACTTTCCATGATGGGACTGTCGTAATACTGATGGCGCAGGCTCAGATTGGCATTGAACTGTTTCTTAGAATAACTGTAGGACAAGGAATTTGTGAACTGCTGGTATGTTTTCAGCAACGGGTTGCCACGAACAATCTGTATGGTATCAATAGCCTGTTCCACATCCGTCAGCGAACCGAGTGAAGGTATGGCGGGACTGATATTGAACCGGTAGCGCAGGAAGCCCGCTTTCTTCAAATTATAACTCAACCGTACGGTAGGCGTGAAAGTATAGTAAGCATGGTCTTCGTCACTTTCCTTGAACCAGGCACGCGTCATGCCCACACTGCCCGCATAACTGAAGTCCTTCACCTTGCCCTGCACCTCCAGGAAAGCCGATGTCTGTGCCTGATCCATCTTCGAAGTTGTGGGGTTGGAACCTTTGTACTCATTTTCCGTTCTCATCTGATAGTGGCGGGCACCGCCGCTTAGTTTTACATCCTTGAAACTCTTTTCATAAATGGCCTCACCGATGATGGAGCGTTTGTCACCGTCCACCAGTGTCTGAATATCTGCCAGTGGCGTATTCTCGTTCTTGTACTCCTTGTATTTCCGGTTGTTTTTGGTATGGATGAGCGTTCCCGTCACATTCATCTGAATGCTCTGCTGATGGGGCAGGGTATGCTGGAAGTAAAGGTCGAGTGCCGGAGAATAGCTGGACGAATGGTTGTTGACGTACGAATAAATAGATTCCGTATCGCCTACCGCCCACATTTTGTTCAACTCATTCTGATAAGGAGCGTTGTTGAGATTATTGCGGAAGATGGCATTGAATACATACTTGTCCGCCTTCGTCAGATTGTAAGTCAGATTCAGGTTGTTGATGAAACTGAGTGAGGGAGATTCATCTTCGATACCTTTCTTGATGCGGTCGATGGTACGGTCGCTCAGATAGAACGTTTCGTGAGATTCGAGGCGGCTGTGGTATTTGCCATTCTTGTTGAAGTAGTCGATGCCCCATTCGGAGTTCTTGTAGTTGAACTTCGCACTCAGGAAATTCTCTCCCCACAGGGTATGGGGCGAGTCGGAAAGCTGGAAGTTTACCACACCACCTGTTTCGCGGCGACGCAGGATAATATTGACTACAGCACCCAGTTCGTTGTCACCGTATTGCTTGCCTGGGTCTTCGATGAACTCCACGCGTAGCACGTCTTTGGCTCTGACGGCGGCTATTTCCTTGTCCGTCACTTTGATGCCGTTGATACGGGTTTGTACGGCTCCGCCACCGCTGACGCTCATGCTGTTGGTGAAATTGTCCACTTGCAGGCGGGCGATGCCAAGCTTGTTCAGCAGGTCGTAGGCACCGAACGAGCGTTTTAGCTGGCTCTCGGTGGGCAGGATAATCTGACGGTCCACGCGTTGAAGCACGTTGCTGGCGGATACGGTCACTTCACCCAGGCTTACGGCATTTTCCTGCAACTGTACATCGCCCAGGTCGAGGTTGTTGTTCAGTTTCAGTAGGATGACTTCACTTTGATAGCCGATAAAAGTAATGGCCAGGCGGTAATTGCCCGCCTTGATTTTATTGAGAGTGAACTTGCCTTGTGCGTCCGAAGTCACTCCGGTCACCAAGGTAGAGTCCGTGGTCCATAGCGATACATTGGCGGCTATGATGGCTTCTTGCGAAGTATCTGTAACACGTCCTTTGATTGTAAGGTTCTGTGCCTGCGTACTGAGTACGGAGAGGACCGTCAGTAGTAAAAATAGTTTTGTTTTCATATTCGTTTCTGTTAGTAGATTACTGTTTGATTAGAGATGTAAAAGACACTCCTCCCTGTCAGGGAAGATTCTCTAATTTGTATTTCAGATGTTTATACTTTCGGCGTCGAGGCTGTAAAAGTTAAGACTGTACAGCGGAATTCAGTTCGTACATCAGAGTAAAAACTTTGACTATGATGAGCACGAAGAGGAGTCCGAAGGTAATCAATAATGCTGTCTTTGCGTATCTCTTCATGAACTGCTATTTTTAAGTTTATTATATCGTTCTATCACTTCATCTATGCTGATGCCGAGCAGTTCCATATTGAGGAATACATCGGCCAGTTGGTTGTCGAAGAATTCTTTCTTCTGTATCTTCATCACTTTCTTCATGGCGTCCTTTGAGAGATAGAAGCCCATGCCCCGCTCGGGATAGATGATGTCCTCCGCTTGCAGGTATTCGTAGGCCTTCAGCACGGTGCGCGAGTTCACGGCAAGCTGCGTGGAAAGTTCCCTGACCGAGACTACCCGTTCGCCCGCCGTCCACTCACGGGTGAGTATCTTGCTGAAACAGAAGTCTACAATCTGTTGGTATATCGGTTTGTTGGTCTTGAAGTCCATAGCTTACAGTTGTTTTTCTTTGAGTAGGAAGTAACTCGATACCCATGTGCCGATGGTGAACAAAGCCGGGGTGGCGTAATTGCAAAAGGCAATGACGGCTTCTCCCGTACTGCTCATGGGAAAATTATATATAGGATAGGCTATGATATTGGACAACCAGTAGCCTTTGGTATCAGCAGGGCTGCATAAGTATGTAAATGCGCCAAGACTAAGCAGGGCACTGAGGCAGAGGCATAACACGATGAAGGAGCTTATCAGTTTCTGGCGTTTGAAGGCTATGCATCCGATAAAGAATATGCCTTGTAGCAGACTGTACGTTAGCATCTGGTCTTTTTGAATGGTATAAGGTTCTATCTGGCTTCCGAAATATTGCAGATAGTCGATTCCTGATAGATTGAATATTCCTTTAAGAACTGCTATTAGCAAAATGCAGAATAACGGGATTATAAGTATGTATTTCATCCACAAGTGCAGAAACTTCTCAAAAACGGAAGCGGGCATCAACAAGTATAGAGTGGAGGTTTGTTTGGTGATATTTATCTCCAACAGGCAGGGGGCAATGCAGAGGAACCACAGCACGTAGCGACTAAGGGAGAGAGCCTGTGTATGTTCTGTGTAATAGCTTGTGCCCTTGTTGATGTCATACATCATGCAGAGAAGACAAATGCCCAGCACAATGCCGGCACTCCAAAGCAAGTGTTTGCCGGTTTCTAGTTTCTTATACTGTTCCAGCAGGAAGAAACGTTTCAGGTTGAAGGTTGCATTCATAATTTCTTGTTGTTATTTTATAAATGATAGCTTAGCGGGCGCAGCCCGCTAAGCTACGAGCTACCAGTGACAAGTTACCCTTTGGGATGATCCCTTGAGTATCTCAGTTCTCCTCCTTCTGGAAGGAGGAGTACCCCAACGGGGGGAGGTGGTAGGTAAGAAAAGAATTCCTTAAGGCAACTTGTCACTCGTAGCCTGTAGCTCATAACTTAATTTAGCGCGGAGCGCTAAATTATCATTTTTATCTTTTCCGGCACTTGCAGCATTGCTTTGTACAGCAATTCGATATCCGGTGTATTCTCTTCCTCCTCCTCATTAGGCAGCACGGAGAAATATCCGGGCAATTCCTGTTCGCTGTAAATGCTGTTTTCGGGCAGGCTGTCTGTCCGGGCAAAGAGGAGGCGTTGGCTGATTTCGTCCAGCGAACGGTTCAGCAGGATTTCGCCTTCGCCGAGAATGATGAGGTGATCCAGCAGGTTCTCAAAGTCGTGTGCCTGATGGGTGGAGATGAGCAATGTGCTGTCATCATCTATACTGCGGCTGATGATACGTTTCAGAACTTGGCGGGATGTGATGTCCAGTCCGTTTGTAGGCTCGTCGAGTATCAGGAGCGGGGTATGCAGCGCGAAGGCATACGCCAGCATCGCTTTTTTTTGCTGACCGTAGGAGACTGCGGATAGTTTCTGCTCCCTGTCAATCTTCAGTTCTTCCAGGTTCTGTTCAAACTCTTTGTGGTTGAAGTGCGGATAGAAAGCGGAATGACGTGTGGCAAAAGCGGAAATGCTTTCGGAAGGCATCTGCATCTCTTCGGGCAGAAAGAAGTAGCGGCTTAACAGGGCGGGTTCTCTTTTTGCCGGATTCATCCCATCAATGCTGCATTCTCCTTTCCAGGGAAAAAGTAGTCCGCAAAGGAGATGTATCAGTGTGGTTTTTCCTACACCGTTCTCTCCCAGAAGTCCGTATATTCCATTGCCTATTTTCAAAGATATGTCATTGAAAATAGGGTGATTAGACTTGTAGCCGTAGCTGATGTTTTCTATCTTTATCATAATATCCAAGGTGTTGTACTGATGTATAACACTGCAAACGTAAACGAAGCGAAGGAGAAAAGCAAGGAAGGGGGAGGATTATTAATGTATTTTAGCAATTGAAAGGAGGTTGTCCATAATGCATTCAGGTGTGGCGACTACTTACTTTTAAGTATGACAGAACATAACAAAACAGAGAAAATATTTGTTTACTTACGTATAAACGGTAACTTTGTTGCACGGGATGCATTCGATACTTTATATCTCTGTCTGCTATATGACGATGAGCCAGTATGTCGCTATACGGCAATTCGTATTTCTGCACAACGTTTTGAGGGCTTTTTAGCAGGAAGTGTTGATTTACGTTCACTTTTTATCCATCCGGAAACGGAACAAGAGTATTTCGATGTAGTATTTCAGACTGAGAAATATCAGAAGGTATTATCCGCAGAAAAGACTTTATCTGAGGATAAATTGCCAGCTGATGGATATATCTTGTCAGGAGACGTACGCGAGAATGTAGTTATCAATTTACCGATAAAAGACCGTAGCTTATTGGCGGAGCTTGTGCGTAAGTTTGGTTGGGCATGTATGTAACTTATAAAATCAGCCACACCGCCACCATGTGGCACGCCGAACCTCCCAGTACAAAGAAATGGAACACGGAATGCATGTAGCGCTGTCGGAAAGAATAGAATACCGCTCCGGTGATGTAGCACACCCCTTCGGCAATCATCCAGTAACAAGTTCCTTCGGCAACAGCATATAATGGCTTGAAGGCTGCCAGCACGGACAACCCCATAACGATGAAACAAATAGTCTCCACATTGCTATGTTCCTTCATCTTGCGGAAACTTACGATGGTGCCGATGATGGCGCACAACCAAACGAAGCTGAACAATCCCCATCCCCAGGCGCCTACATTGCGCAGCGCAACCAGTGTGACGGGCGAATAGCTACCCGCAATATGCCAGTAGATGGCAGCATGGTCCCAATGCCGTAAGCGTCGTTTCCACGGATTGTGATGCTTCATGGCATGGTAAAGGGTAGAGAAGATGTAAGAACTGCCCATCCCGAACAGGTAGAGCCAGATGCCGAATGTAGCCCAAAAGTTTCCACTGCTTTTTATGAGGAACAACGTACCTACGACAATGCCCATCAGGATGCCTGCGGCATGCGAAAGAGTGTTGATTCTCTCTTCGGTTTTTGTATAGAAAAGCCCGCTGCGTTTGTTTTTTCGGGTGATGCTCATTGGTAAAGGGGAGGTTAGTATTTTGTACCTCGCAAAGGTAGGCCTTTTCGGGCAGGATGCAAACTTTGTGCGAGGAAAAATCAGGTAAGCGGTGCAGTTCAAATAATCTGTTGATTTAGCCCTCTGTATTGAACAGTTTAGTATCTTCGCCTTGTAATCACCAAAAAGCATATAAAAAGATGAAATATCCTATTGGAATACAGAGTTTCGACCGCATCCGCGAGGATGGATTTGTGTACGTAGACAAAACCGACATGATTTATGATCTTGTAAATGATGGTTCAGTTTATTTCCTTAGCCGTCCCCGTCGCTTTGGCAAGAGTTTGCTGGTGAGTACCCTCGCCTGCTACTTTTAGGGAAGAAAATAAAACCAATAGTCAGGCAATATTTACACTTCCCAACATTTCCAACCTTTATTGGCACATATATAAACGATGTATGAACGCACGTGGAAGTTGGGGAACTTCCGCCTTGTGTCCTCGGCATATTGGTGCACCTGCTCTATCTGCTGGGGCAAGGGAGCATCTGCGGCGAGCATTTTCTTGGCCTCGCTACCTTTGTAATATTTGAATTCCACTACACGGTCATCGGTGTAATAATCAGTGCCGGGTATGCCGGTCATTTCGAAGTCGGAGCGGCCGGCGGAGTTGTTTTGCTCGATGGCGAAGGTGTAGCACATACTCAGATAGCGAGAGACGAGTTCGTAGAAGGAGCAGCGGATGAAGTTTTCGTTTATCTTGTCGAACACCTGTGCGGGGAACTGTCCGAGATATTGTTCGAAATAGTTCTGCACAAGAGGTTCCAGTACACGGTCTTCAACAAAGCGCTCGTAAGTAGGCACGTATCGGTTGGCACTGCCGTCTATACGATTTATTACATTGTAGTAGTCCATATAGATGCTGCGCATGGTCAGGTTGGGCAGGGACATGCGGAAGTTAGTCTGTAGCGTCGTCATACCCAGATAGAAGAGGCTGACAGGGTAGAAATTCTTATCGAAGAATTTCTGCTTGTTGAACTTGCTGGAGAGGTCGGCCACGTTGTACGCCAATCCGTTGTCCATTAACAAGGCATCCAGCATTCCCTTTGAGTTCTCCAGCGAGAGGGTGAGCCGACGCAACCAACCCACATCGGTACGCAGGTTCTCGTCTACCAGTTCTTCGGGGACTTCACCCTTGTTGACAGCGAATTTCTTCAAGAAATAGGTCAGTATTGTTGCATTGAACAGCTTTTCTCCTCGGGGGCTGAAACGGTAACCGTCGTAGTTATTCACTATGAGCTGCCAGATTTCATCATAACGTTCCTGACTTCCGGTATACTTATCGAGCACGTAGCGCAGGTACACGTCCGTTTCAGCATAAGTGAAGCCCAGCATGTTGATGAAGTCGTTTTCCAGCGTCAGTATTTCGGCTATATTATATCCGCTGGTCAGGTCGTCCATCGTCACGGGCAGCACTCCGGTGCAGAAGCAAGTGCGGATGCTGCCTTCGCCTATGCCTGCTTTGATTACTTTGAAGAAGGTACGCAGGAAGCTGTCTTTGGTGGTGACTTGTTCGTAAAGCGGGTCATTGTAGGAGGTGAGTAGCTGGTTGGTGAAGTTGTCATATTCGTCAATCAGTATATAGACCTTGGGCAGATTGTGCTCGCGGGCATAAGCCAAGGCTTCTTCCAGCATTTTGGAAGCGTTGCCGCGGTTGTTGAATTGAAAATCTCCGAAGATATCCCGGTTGTGTGTCACCATAATTTCTACGGGGCTACAGTTCAAGTCATTGAAGTTCCGTTCCAGTCCTTCCATATCATCCGCCATCACCATTTTGGAGAAGTCGTAGCGGACCACCATGTATTGGTTTCGTTCCTTGGTGGGGTGTTCGCCTATCCAGGTACCTCCAAAGAGAGTATCAAAGCGATAGGCTTGCGTGCGGTCGTAGTAATGTGCCAGGGTAGATACCAACAGACTCTTGCCGAATCGGCGGGGGCGCAGGAACACAGGGGCGTTATAATCTTCCAGATGGGAGATAAACTCGGTCTTATCTACATAATAAAAGCCACGTTCGCGCAAATCGGCGAAGTCGGCCACTGCATAAGGAATTGTTATTCTTGCCATACGATTTTTTCGGTTAGTATTCGTGACACTTCCGCAAAGGTAGGTCTTTTGGGGCAGAAAGCAAACGATGCGGAGAGAAAAAAAGATGGCGAACCTTGCTGAAGGGTTCGCCATCTGACTTTTGCCTTTGTCAGAGGCTTCGATGTATGACAAGCGAAAGGGCTGAAAGGCGATTGCTGAGGTCGCCAAGAGAATCAGCCAATATTTTTAGTTCGTCCTGTGTAAAGGAAGTAGGCTTTCCGTTAACCACAGAATTGTTGATGCGCTGATAAAGCCATGATTTTCCTTTACCGAAATAGTTCTCAGCTATATAAGATAATGACAATGCCGGTGTCACTTCCTTCATAAGTTCTTTCGCATCAATGTCCGGTCTTCGACGGCGACACATAGCTTTTGTAAGATACTGACCAGCTTCTTTCTTTTCTTCAACAGTCACAGTGAGCGACATAGCTTCATTGAGTACCCTGTCACTTTCCGCTTTACCTTCCGGCGTCTTACTCTTAGGTATATTCTCCACAAAGCGGTCAATCAATGCTTTTACTTCAGGCTTCATATATTTGCATTTTTCTAATAATCAATTAAAAACGATGTCTGAATACTGTTTTTTGAAAACCGAGGCTGCATAAATGCACAGCCTCGGTATTCTTTCATTTCAAATTACAGTTGGTTGATGAATTCTTTGAATACATCTAAGACGGCTTTCTGAAACATCGTTTTATCATCTACCGATGACTCTGTAAATATAATAACCTTTTAGTTATTATGCAACTTAAAAGCAATAAAAATAATCTTTTGGATAATGTTGATATTGTCTTCCGCCTTTGTTTTTGCGAAGCAAAATTTCCCCTCATGCCGTACTGGCATGGGGAGGGGGATTGTACGACTAATTCAAAGCTTAAATGAAAAAGCCGTGGGGGAGAAGGGACATTAGTGGGTTGATACCCGTTATTCCGTTTTCCCGATACTTTGAATCCAGGCGTCCAGTTGATGGTTTTGCGTTAGTCCCAGCTTCCGTTTCAGCCGGTAGCGGGCGGTGATGACGCTGTTGGGGGTGATGGACAGGATGGAGGCTATTTCCTTATTGGGATATTCCAGCTTTATCATCATGCAGAGTAGTTCGTCCGAGCCGGTCAACTTCTCGGAACTGTTGCGGGTCAGCAACTCCAGAAAGTCGGGATGATAGAGTTGGATGTAATGGCGCACCATGTCTACGCTCTTCGGGGTGGAGCTATCGGCTAAAGTAGGGCGGGGACGCACAAGAGCTTCCACCTGATGCTTCACCGGACATGTTTGCGAGTGTTGGCGTATTTCTTCCTCGACCTTTGTCAGCCGCATCCGCATGTCCCGGATGTCGGCATACCAGGCAAAGGCATAGCGCATGAGCAAGGTTATGCAAATAATTATGATGAGGAGGCTTCCTCCGATGATTTCGTTAGATAGATTCATGATTGTTTTGTCTATTCATATTCCGGCGAAACAGTACATCTGTTTTGCGGTTGCTAAAGTAGCGTTTATAGACATAACAGGCTGTAGATGGAATATAGACAAAACTCTCTACAATATAGAAAAACGCATAGACCAGCCCTGTACAATGCGTTGTACAGGGCTGTAAGGGTGGTTGAAGATGGTATTACTGATGAATTCCTCTTGTTTAGGGTGCATGCTCTTCGGCTTCCCATGTATCATCTACACTCACGCTGAATGTCTGGTCGGAGACGGTAGTATAGTGTCCTTTAATATTTGTATTGTAATTTGCCCGGAAGGGAACGTTGGGAACCATCACTCCGCCTTCGTCGTTGCACTGGAAGGTGACGTTGGCAAGGGAAGCCCCGGCAATGGGGGCAAGGGCAAAGATATCCTCGTCATTCAGTTGCACGGGGGCTTCAGTTGTTCCGGTCTTGGCGGTCGTAGTCCACGTGACGGTGCAGGGTGCCGGGGTTCCGGCTGTTCCGTTTTGCACGTCGAAAACGGTGTATTGGTCGAATGTTACCGTCATTGTGTTGCCTGCGGGCATTTCGTTTGTTTCTTTCAGGGTGATTTTGGCTACGGCACGTTTCAGGTGGGCGGTGTAGGAGGTGGTCGATGTGCTTGCCGGGATGGTGGTTTTGCCGCAATAGGCTTCGGAAGCCTTGCTGTCATCTTTCAGGGTGATGCTTTTCAGGGCATCGTCGAGGGTATAACCGGTGCCGTTGTCTGCCCAGAAGAGGCAGTAGTAGGACTTCGTGCAGTTGAGAATCATGGCAAACACACCGGTAGTATTATTCGCGCAGTTCGTACTGCCGGTAAATACTTCGGCGGGCGTGCTATATGCTTCATCCTCCCATACGGAGATGGCGTAGCGGGTTATGGCCGGAGCCGTTGCACGGGTTGCCGGAGTATGGTCTGTCGCTACACTGACGGTTACTTGTCTCAGATTGGCGCCGCTGTCTGCGGGCAGGTCGCTGTTGCTGCACGATGCAAGGACTGCTGTGAGTGCTGCGCAAAGGATATGGATATAATTTTTCATGTCTTTATAATTTATGATGATTAAACTTTAAATAAACTATTCGTTGTTTGGATAAGGCCTCCAGTTAGTTGCTGCATGGCCGTCAACGGTAATGGTACCGTCTTGCAGTCGGCAATAGGCAATAACTATATCTGTGGGTGTACCTTCCGTTATGCTGTTGTTCGTCAACGTGATGGGCATCTTGTCTCTCGCCATAGCCTGACCTATAATGCCTCCCCTATAGTCTTCTTCATAATCGGAAGATATATTTCCCTTGTTCTGATTGTCGCTTATTGTGATTGTTCCTGTATAACCGTTAAAAGCATAAAGTTCTCCTATAATACCTCCCATTGTATTAATGGTGTTACGTTCTCCGGGGGTTGATATGATCTCTCCGCTATTCACGTTATTGCTCACTTCTACCGTTCCCTGAGAGCTAATACTTCCGGCTATTCCTCCTAAATACGCATTGTTTGGTATGGGGGAATCTATTTTCCCTTTATTCACATTCCCACTTAAAGTAGATACAGTGGGTTCTCTATTCAAAGTTCCAACAATTCCTCCGATATAGATATCTACACCGTTGTTTCCGATGTTCTTAATGGTTCCCTCATTCGTGCAGTCTTTGATAAGCGTGCTTTCCACATTTCCGGCAATGCCTCCGGCTGCAAATCCTCCACTGAGCATGAGTGTGCAGGCATTGCGGCAGTTATCTATAGTACTTCTTGTTGCTTGCCCCACAAGACCTCCAAAACAGCAATGGGCATTTACAGGCCCAAAGCCGCTTACGTAGCCACGGATAGTCATGTTTTTCACTGTTCCGCCATTATTCAGGTAGTTGATGAAGCCGACGTACCATTCCGTATCGCCATTATTGGCATAGATGCCTCGCACAGTGTGTCCGTTGCCGTCCAGTGTGCCTTGGAAGCCTTGTTTGTTACGTCCTATCTGCGGCCATAAATGACTTTTCAGGTCAATATCTGTGGTTAGGATGAAGGTATAGCCGCTGAAAGTCTTCTGATTGGTGGCATCGCTTTGTTGGGCCAGCCACACCAGCTGGGTGGCAGAGGTTATCTTTACTTCTCCTGGCGTTTCGGTATAATCTCCCGGCTGGGTAATGGTCGTCCCGTCCCAAATGGAAATCAAATCCTTGTCTCCTTCGGACGATTCCCAATCCGGAGTGAGCGTGCATGCCATATCGGCATTGTAAAGGTCACTGAATGCACCTTTCATATTGGTTTTATAGTTCCTCTGCAAAGGTACGTTTGAGATTGTCTTGGCAGATTCGCTATTCAGTGTAATGCTGAGGTTCTGTGTGCTTGCCGTTTCCGATGGCGCAATGATATAGCTGGTGGCAATGGTGGTTTCGTTTTCCACCTTATCTATATTAGTGAAAACATGCGTGGTGGTGCTTGCTATTTCACCGGTGCCCGCAATTTCACTGGTGCTCCAGTCTCCCACATTCAGTTGGAAAGTAGTAGGAAATACAACAGTCAACGTATTGCCTGCCGCTGTCAAGGGTTTCGTCTGAATGTAATTCACCTTTGCCACGGCATGATTGAGCCGGATGGTGTAGGCATCTGCACTGGAAACTCCGGCAGTCACCTGCGCCGCTCCACCGTATGCCGGATTGGCGGGACAGACGTCGGCTTTTATCTTTATGGCTTTCAGGTCGGCAGCTTCATATTCATCGTTCACTGCGCTATCCGGTGTGCCGTTGTCCGCCCAAAAGAGGCAGGTGTAGGTGCTGCCGTAGGTTAGCGATACGTTAAATGTTCCGTTATCCTGCTCTATATGCATAAGAGGAGTGCCACTTGCGGCACTGCTGCTTGGATAGACTTCCATAATGTAGCGCGTAGGTGTATAAGCGTCACCCGCCGCACGTGTCGTTGCACCGGGCAGTTCCAGCCGGAAGCTCGCCCTGCCGCTATCATCCGGAGAAGCG
>NZ_CBVI010000070.1 GCF_000513195.1 Bacteroides timonensis
CGTTGCACCGGGCAGTTCCAGCCGGAAGCTCGCCCTGCCGCTATCATCCGGAGAAGCGCCCGCGTCACCCTCATTGTTGCATCCCGTCAGCAAGGCTGCCAAGCCGAGGGACAAAAGGAAAAGTTTATTCTTTATCATAGTTGAAATATTAAATGTTTTCCATGTCTGATTCTACGGTTTCTCGGGATAAGGTCCGCTCTCGGTTACAGGAGTACCGTCAACGGTAATGGTGCCACCACCCGGTATACAAAAGGCAATAACTATATCTCCGGGGCTGCCTTCCGTTATGCTATTGTTCGTCAGCGTGATGGGCATCTTGGCATCCCCTAAAGCCAAACTTATAATGCCTCCCCTACGGTCATTGTCATAATCGGAAGATACATTTCCCTTATTCTGGTTGTCGCTTATCGTGACAGTTCCTGTATTTATGTTGAAAGTACAAAGTTGTCCTATAATACCTCCCATATTATTTTTGCTATTATATTCTCCGAAGGTTGTTATAACCTCTCCGCTATTTATGTTATTGCTCACTGTTATCGTTTCACGAGCGTAAACATTTCCGGCTATTCCTCCTAAATACCCACCATTAGATATGGACGTATAAGCTATTTTCCCTTTATTCACATTCTCGCTTAAAGTAGATGTAGCGGATTCTCTACTAATCAATTCTCCAACTATTCCTCCGATAGCGATTAGTATAGTGTTGTTTCCGGTGTTCTTAATGGCTCCCTCGTTCGTGCAGTCTTTGATAAGCGTATTTTCGGCATATCCGGCAATGCCTCCGGCTACAAGTTGTTCTCCTCCGACCACAAGTGTGCAGGCATTGTGGCAGTTTTCTATGGTACTTCCTTTTGCTTGCCCCACGAGGCCTCCAAAACGGCAATTGGTATTTACAGGCCCCAATCCGCTTACGTAGCCACGGATGGTTATGTTTTTCACTGTTCCGCCATTATTCAGGTAGTTGATAAAGCCAACGTACCGTTCCGTATCGCCATTATTGGCATAGACGCCTCGCACGGTGTGTCCGTTGCCGTCCAGTGTGCCCTGAAACCCGTTATCGAAATGTCCTATCTGCGGCCATAAATGACTTTTCAGGTCTATATCCGTGGTCAGGGTGAAGGTATAGCCGCTGAAAGTCTTCTGATTGGTGGCATCGCTCTGTTGGGCCAGCCATGCCAGTTGGGCGGCAGAAGTTATTGTTACTTCTCCCGGCGTTTCGGTATAATCTGCCGGCTGGGTAATGGTTGTTCCGTCCCAAATGGAAATCAAATCTTTGCCTGTTTCGGGTGAATCCCATTCCGGGGTAAGCGTGCATGCCATATCGGCATTGTAAAGGTCACTGAATGCACCTCTCATATTGGTTTTATAGTTCCTCTGCAAAGGTACGTTTGAGATTATCTTGGTAGATTCGTATTCAGTGTAATGTTGAGATTCTGTGTGCTTGCCGTAGCCGATGGTGCAATGATATAGCTGGTGGCAATGGTGGTTTCGTTTTCCACCTTATCTATATTAGTGAAAACATGTGTGGTGGTAATGCTCGCAATTTCACCGGTGCTCCAGTCTCCCACGTTCAGTTGGAAAGTAGTCGGAAATACAACAGTCAGCGTATTGCCTGCCGCTGTCAAGGGTTTCGTCTGAATGTAATTCACCTTTGCCACGGCATGATTGAGCCGGATGGTGTAGGCATCTGCACTGGAAACTCCGGCAGTCACCTGCGTCGTTCCTCCGTATGCCGGATTGGCGGGACAGACGTCGGTTTGTATCTTTATGGCTTTCAGGTCGGCAGCTTCATACTCATCGTTCACTGCGTTATCCGGTGTGCCGTTGTCCGCCCAAAAGAGGCAAGTGTAGGTGTTGCCGTAGGTTAGCGATACGTCAAATGTTCCATTATCCTGCTCTATATGCATAAGGGGAGTGCCACTTGCGACGCTGCTGCTTGGATAGACTTCCATAATGTAGCGCGTAGGTGTATAAGTGTCACCCGCCGCACGTGTCGTTGCACCGGGCAGTTCCAGCCGGAAGCTTGTCCTGCCGCTATCATCCGGAGAAGCA
>NZ_CBVI010000071.1 GCF_000513195.1 Bacteroides timonensis
CCCGCGTCACCCTCATTGTTGCATCCCGTCAGCAAGGCTGCCAAGCCGAGGGACAAAAGGAAAAGTTTATTCTTCACCATAGTTGAAATATTAAATGTGTTCTATATCTAAAATTCTACTTCGTATTCACCGCTCCATTCCGTATCTATATGTATGCCGCCACCTGTGGAAGCGGTCAGGAAGTTGCCTTGTACGGTGGTGAGGCATCCTATGCGGTAGTTCACCTGCACGTTGCCAATACTGCTGACGACCTTGCCGTTGCTGTCACGAAAGGTGATATTCACTCTGACAAACGATTCCCTGCCGTTGACGAAGACGTAATCTTTGCCTGCGGTCGCTTCCGTTTCGCTCTGTTCGCTCCATGCGGACGTATAGCTGTAACCACCTTCTGCACCGGCGGGGGCGGCATTGGGTACACTGTAGGCATTGGGCCAAAAGCCTTCATAAGCTATCTCTATGTTCAGGTCTTCCAACGGAGGCCAGTCTTGTTTGGGGCGAAGTTCATTGTACTTTGCCACATCTGTCGTCACAAGGCGGTATTTCGCCAAGGGGCGGTGCATGGTTACTGCCTCAGACCCGTCTGTTGTGTCGAGTGTGATGCGCTGTGAAAAGGCGTCTCGTGTATCGGTATTGGCAATGTAGCTTTCGCGGGGAAGTGTTTTTATAAGATTGAGATTGTCGGTGATATAGTGATGGTCCGTGTGGGCATCAGTGGTATAATCCGCCCAAAGGTTTATATCATATTCACCGGTTCCGAGTGAAAGGTCGAAGCGGTAAATGCCTTCCGTATCGGTTGGCATCAACATGGACCGTTGGGTAGTGAGCCGTTTGGAACTCCCTTTGAGGTAGATGTCGGCAACTCCCCTTAAGGCCGGTACAGACATTGTGCGTGTAGGTTGATAAGCAGGCAGGTGAGGGGAAGGAATGGATAACAATAGCTCTACATTGGTAGCTTTGATGCCTTCCGCTTTGGGCTCAAGGTCTATATATACATGTGATACACCCTCTTTTAGTTCTTTTCGCAAAGTTCCGGTCAGCAGGTGGGGATAATTTTCCACTTGCGTCTTTACCCATGCGGCAAAAGTGGCCAAATCTATATCAGGTAATGGGGTACGGGAGGCGGGAGGGATGAAATCGGAACCGGTGTTCAGTATTGCCAGAATCGTATAGTTCCCTTTGGGCAACAGGATGTGTGCCGAGTAAAGTTCTTCCATAGAATTGTAATAATTGTGGCGTATCAGTTTGTTTGTCAGGTCGAACCAGAAGAGATGAGCATTGTTCAAAGGGATGTCTGCTGATACCTCTTCTGAATTCAGGCTTATCGTTACAATAGCTCCTGTCATTTCGGGTGGTTCAATGACCTCATAAGACGACTTGTAGTAGCATCCCGCCAGTGTGAACAGTGATATAAGAAGGAATAGTAATTTGCTTTTTATCATTTTATAGCTTTATAAATCAGTGCATTGTATTTACCGGTATTTTCTCCACGATGTAAAAGCATTTACCGCTGTATGTAACGACCTTTACCACCTATTGTAACGACCTTTACCTCGGTATGTAACGGCTTTTACCTCGGCATGTAAATGGAGTTACGACGTGGGGTAAAAAGAGTTCCCTCGTAGAGTAACGGCATATCGGCTTCGTGGTTGCTAAATTAGTACATATAGGTGTAACCGTTAGTAAATGGAATATAGACAAAATCCTCTACAATATAGAAAAACAGATAGACAAGCCCTGCACAATGTCATTGTACAGGGCTGTATGGATTGTCGGGAATAAAAATACTGATGAATACCTTTTGTTTTAGGTTATACTATTATTTCTTAGTTGGTTTCAGTAAGCAATCGGCGTATTTCGGTATCGAGGTCGCTACCTTCGGGTAAATTGAGTTTACTGCGCAGACGATAGCGGTTTTGCAACACGCTGGCGCGGCTGATGCCGAGCGTGCGTGCAACTTCTTCGTTGGTCTGTTTCAGCACAATGAGCATGCAGAGCAGTTCATCGGCACGGGTGGTGCGTGGACAGATGGAGCGCAACTGATGTAATGCTGAAGGATATAACACAGCGAATGCCGTGCGGAATTGTTCTTCCTCGGCATGGGTAAGCAAGCGGGGTTGCAGTTTCTCCATCACGCGGTCCAGATTGCAAGTTTTTTCATGAGTGCTTTGCACTTCGGCAAGTTGGCGGAGCAGTTCTTCGTTATGGTTATTCAGTTCCTGCCGGGAGGTGATAAGTTGTTGCAGGCGTTCGCTCTGGTCGCGTAACTGCTGTTCAGAGAGCTTCTTCTCCTGTTCGCGCAGCCGAAGACGCAGTTTCAGGGCACGTTGACGCATCCATATCCAGCCCGTCAGGCATACGACGATGAATATCAGGGTTATGCTTCCCAAAGCATAGCTTCTCAGTTTGTTGTTCTTCAATTGCACTTCGGCGGCAAGCAGGCGGTTCTGTTGTTCTTTCTTATGAGTTTCAAAACGGATGTTGGCGGCGGCGAGTGCGCGTATTTCGTTGTCGTGATGCATGGAGTCGAGCACACTTTTGTAATAAGGATAGTTGCGAATGAAGGATTGCTCCATCTTATTATCAAGATACGCCTGCATTAGTTTTTGGATGCACTGGCTGCGCATATTCTCCATGCCTAAGTGTACATATCCCTTTACCGCATCTTCCATAAGCCGGATGCCGGGTTCGAGTTTTCCGTTTTTGGTGAAGGCTTCTCCCAGACTTTGCTTGAATTGAAGTTTGGCGAAAGAAGGCATTCTGAGAGTATCGGCGCGCAGCTCAAGTAAAATATCCAAAGCACGTCCGGCAGAATCGGGGAGGGTGAGATAAAGTTCGGCCAATGAGAGCCGGTTGTAGAAGGCGCCCTTAAAACTGCCCAGTGCCACCGAAACGTCGCAGGCACGATGCAGATAATAGGCGGCGGAATCATTCTGCCCTTTATTCTTATAGATTTCGCTTTGAAAGCGGTATAGGTCGCTCAATCCGAAACTATCTTTTTGAATGGAGTGGCGGCAAGCCAGACGGTTCAGCTCCAATGCCCGGTCGTACATGTTGAGAGCAAGATATAGGTTAGACTGCCCGCCATAAGCCATAATGATGCCGTTTCCTACCTTTTGCAGACTGTCATTCTCATAAAATTCAATAGCCGCCTGATTGGCTTCGGCGGCTTGCCGGTAATTCTTCTCTTCCTGATAATATGAGCCGAGCCTTGACAGGATGCGTCCCATATAGGGAGATACGGCTCCTTCCCGATAGGCTTCAACGGCTTTTTCAAGTTGGGCAATGGCTTTCCTGATGTCGTGGCCGGAGTAGAAGTAGACACTGCCTGCCATTTCTGAGTATTGTATAAGCCGCCCGGCATCATCCGGCTGGGGCATGGCGGCAAAAGAGTCGATGAGTGCGACAGCCTGCCGGTTATCTCCTGCCATTTGGTGGAGATGGGCACGAATAGCAAGTAGTTCGTAAAGACAGTTCTGCCTGATGAGAGGAGATTGCAGGGTCTGGAGATATTGCAGGGCTTGCCGGAAATTACGTGAGTTGATTGCTATTTGTTTGTATTCGGATAAGAACAGGCGGATGTATTTCAGCAATGAGTCATCGGGGGTAATGTCAGGGGGCAATGCGTTGAGGGCTTCTTCGATGATATGCTGGGCTTCATCGAATCGATGCTCTTTATTGGCGGTTCTGCCTTGGGTATATGCTGTGGTTAGAGTAGCGGTTATACTTGTTTTTTCGTTTGATTCTTGGGTGCTGCCTGCCGGATGCAAGGTACAGCATGCCAATGATATTAGCAATAGTAATATTGCAGGTAAATGCTTCATGAATTATTTGCTTTAGGAGTGCTGTGTGAAATATATGCGGGCGAATATTCATTCGCCCGCAATGCAAAGAAACTATTATTCAAACGTTCCGTATCGTGTCGGCAACAACTTACGGTCGCCCAGCGTGTTATCCACGCGCGCCACGTTTATCCAGAACTTGTTTTCGCGTACACTTTCTATCGGATAAGCTGCCTTTTCCCTTGTATATCTATGTTCCCAATTATTGGCAACTACCTCATATTCGGGATGAGGGGCATTTATCAGGACATTGTCTTCCTTATCCGCCTTTCCTTCTTTCACTTCCTGAATTTCTTCCCAGATGGTCAGCATCACGTTCACGAAGTTATCCAGTTCGGCAAGGCTTTCGCTTTCCGTAGGCTCTATCATAAGCGTGCCGTGAACGGGGAAGGAGAGGGTGGGAGCATGATAGCCATAGTCCATCAGTCGTTTGGCGATGTCGTTTTCGCTGATACCCGTCTCTTCGTGTACCTTGCGACATTCCAATATCATTTCATGACCAACAAAGCCAGTGGCACCACGATATACAATACCATACGTATCTTTCAGACAGGCTGCCAGGTAATTAGCGCTGAGAATAGCGATTTTTGTAGCACGTGTCAATCCTTCCGTACCCATCATGCGGATATATCCGTAAGTGATAGGCAGAATACCTGCACTACCGAATGGGGCGGCAGACACCGTATTGGCAGGATTGCCGAACAGCGGATGTCCCGGCAGGAATGGAACCAGATGTTCGGCAACGCAGATGGGGCCTACGCCCGGACCACCACCTCCATGAGGTGAAGCGAATGTTTTATGCAGGTTCAGATGACAAACGTCTGCACCGATAAATCCGGGATTTGTCAGACCAACCTGGGCATTCATGTTAGCCCCGTCCATGTATACCTGTGCACCGCAATCATGGATGATGCGGCAGATTTCTACGATTTCCGTCTCAAAAATACCGTGGGTGGAAGGATAAGTGATCATCAGTGCAGCCAGGTCGTCTTTGTTCTCTTCCGCTTTGGCACGCAAGTCCGCCATATCGACATTTCCTTGCTCATCGCATGCACAAGTTACGGTAGTGAAACCGGCCTGGATGGCAGATGCGGGGTTGGTACCATGAGCAGATGCGGGAATCAGCACTTTGTTACGATGTCCCTGTCCGATGTTCTCCAGATAAGTGCGGATCACACGGAGACCGGTATATTCGCCCGCAGCACCGGAGTTCGGTTGCAGACTGACACCCGCAAAACCTGTAATGACTCTCAGTTCTTCGCTGAGATTGTTAATCAGTTCACGGTATCCCTCTGCCTGGTCTTCGGGTACAAGCGGATGCATACACATAAATTCCGGACGGCTGAGAGGCAACATTTCTGCCGCAGCATTCAACTTCATGGTGCAGGAGCCGAGGGAAATCATGGAGTGGGCAAGGGAGATATCCTTACGGTCAAGGCGCTTGATATAACGCATCATCTCCGTTTCCGTATGATATTTATTGAACACTTCATGTGTCAGATAAGCGCTCTGGCGTTTCAGAGTCTTATTAATAGTATTGCTTACGGGAATATCATCCACTTTGGTGTAGTCTTTTCCTGCGGCAATGGCAAAGATGGAGAGCAATACGTTGGCAGCGGATACATCAGTTGTTTCGTCAATACTCATACCTACGTCTCCATTATCAAAGTAGCGCAGATTGACTTCCTTGCTCAATGCGATGGTACGTACCTGTTGGGCAGATACACTGTCGGGCAACACAAAGCGCAGGGTGTCGAAGTATTGGTCATTCACTTGTTTGTATCCCAGTTTCTTGATACACTTTTCCAGATATGCGGCGATGCTGTGGATACGTTCTGCAATGGCGTGAATACCTTCCGGACCGTGGTACACGGCATAAAAGCCCGCCATGGTTGCCAGCAAAGCCTGTGCGGTACAGATATTTGAAGTAGCCTTTTCCCGTTTGATATGTTGCTCGCGGGTTTGCAGTGCCATACGGTAACAGAGTTTTCCGTATTTATCTTTTGACCAACCGATGATACGTCCCGGAATATTACGTTTGTATTCGTCGCGCGTAGCGAAGTACCCGGCTGACGGTCCGCCATAGAACATCGGTGTACCGAGGCGTTGGGTGGTACCGAATACAATATCAGCTCCCCATTCTCCGGGAGGGGTGAGCAGGGCAAGGCTCAGGATATCGGCGGCAACGGCTACTTTGCAGTTGGCAGCATGGGCTTTCTCTACAAAGACACGGTAATCTTCTGCGTTTCCGCTCGCATTCGGATATTGTAGTATACAAGCAAAAATATCCGGTGTCAGTTCCAGTTCGGAATATTTTCCCGTGCGTATCTGAATACCTTGCGGGATAGCACGCGTAGTCATTACGGCCAGTGTCTGTGGGAAAATGCTCTCGTCTACAAACACTACGTTTGCACCGGACTTCTGCATATCACGCGGACGCAGGGCGTACATCATGCTTACGGCTTCGGCAGCAGCCGTAGCTTCATCCAGCAGAGAACAGTTGGCAAGTGGCATACCCGTCAGGTCGCATACTGCGGTCTGGAAGTTCATCAACGCTTCGAGGCGCCCTTGCGAAACTTCTGTCTGGTAGGGGGTATAAGAAGTGTACCATACCGGATTCTCGAATACATTCCGTTGAATAACGGCGGGGGTAATGGTGTTATACCAGCCGAGGCCGATATACGTTGTGTAAAGTTTGTTTTTGCACGCCAACCGGGTGATGTGTTGTCCGAACTCATATTCAGTCATAGGCGCGGGCAATGCCAACGGTTCTTTCAGGCGAATGTTTGCAGGGATGGTTTTGTCTATCAACTCATCCAGACTGCCGACTCCTATTTTCCGGAGCATTTTCTCTTCGTCTTTTTCGCTGATGCCGATGTGGCGGCAAGCTAATAGGTCGCTTTTCATATCTGTATATATTTAAGTTGTTTATTTTAGTTGGTAAATGGGAATTTATCTTATACTTTTTCTTTCGCTTGTCCGAAAGAAAAAGTATCAAAAAGAAAGGCCCCGGTCTGAGTCTTCTGTGCTACTCCGATACTGCCATGCACAGCCGGTGCTCGAACTGGCTACGCTCAGACAATCGCCCCTTACCTGTGCCTGCCAGCACCTCCGCTTACGCACCTCCGCCTATGCCCGAGAGCTTCGCTGTGGAAGCTGCTGCGCATTATTACATCCGGGATTCTCACCCGC
>NZ_CBVI010000072.1 GCF_000513195.1 Bacteroides timonensis
CAGCCTTGATTTTTTCTTTGGTATCTTTCTTTTGCATCAAGGCAAAAGAAAGTACATTAAATTATCATTTATCTAAAGAACGGATTTTCTGCCTTTTCAATACCGATAGTGGTCGGGGCGCCATGTCCGGGATAGACAATCGTTTCATTGGGCAGTATGAACAGGCGGCTGCAAATGTGCTCTTTCAGTTCGTCGAAATTACCACCGGTAAGGTCGGCACGTCCGATGCTGCCCTGGAAAAGTACGTCACCGGAGAACATACAATGGTCTGCGGCACAGTAGTAAACAAGGCTACCCGGTGAATGTCCCGGTACGTGGATAGCTTCCAACGTAGTGTTACCGAAGTTGATGATATCTCCGTCATGAAGATAGTGTCCTATCGGTGCGGGCAGTTCGTTCCAATGAAAACCGAACATGCGGCTTTGTTTCGGAGCTTCGTCAATCCAGAATTCATCGGCTTTGTTGGCTTCCACCGGCAGACCGAATTCTTTGACCATGAAAGCATTTCCAAAGATATGGTCCAGATGCAGGTGCGTATTAAGGAGGTGCTTTACGTTCAGACCATTTTTGTGAATGAAGTTCTTCAACGCTTGTTTTTCCTCCTCATAGTAGCAACCGGGATCTATCACGGCAGCTTCAAGAGTGTCGTCCCACAGAACATAACAGTTTACAGGGAACATATTAAACTCAAACCTTTTTATTTTCATGATAGGTATATGTTAGTCATTATTTCTGTGATTAAGTCGTCACGTAAACCACTTTCTTCGTTTCAAAGAATTCTTCTTCGAAATAGTCTTTCAGATCATACATCATGGCCTTATTCTTGAAAGGCATGGCTTCATTTGCCAGCTCACCACCTTTCAGGCAGATCAGTCCGTTGGGCATAGCATTGTGTTGCTCGGAAGCGATGTTTTTGCGGATGATTTTCAGCAAGTCGGCCAACGGCATCACGGCACGGCTTACAACGAAATCGAAAAGTTGCTTTTCCTCCTCAGCACGTGCATGGCGGAAAGTCACGTTTTTCAGTCCGATGCTGTTGGCTACTTCCGTTGCTACACGTACTTTCTTCCCGATGCTGTCAACAAGATGGAACTTCACCTCAGGGAATAAGATGGCAAGGGGAATACCTGGAAAACCACCGCCTGTTCCAAGGTCCATGATGCGGGTGCCGGGAGTAAAGCGAATCACTTTAGCTATACCCAATGAATGGAGTACGTGGTGTTCGTACAGGTTTTCAATGTCTTTACGTGATATGACGTTTATTTTTGCATTCCAGTCCGTATAGAGATCATAGAGGGACGCAAATTGCTGCTTCTGCGCCTCTGTGAGGTCTGGGAAGTACTTTAGAATGATTTCCATATGAATAATTTATGATTTATGAATTCTCGTTTCTTATTTCGTTCAATACCATAGTATCATCACTCAGCAGATGCGACATGATCTCATAAGGCAAGGTAATTTCTACCGGGCCCATCACATAAGGAGCAATTTCATAAATGTTATAATAGAAGGTGATACCTTTGGGACTTAGGTAGAAGTTTTCAGTCGGTTCCAGGTCTCCTGTACTTGTATAGCCCATATCCTCCACTTCCTGGCGTGTAGTAACTTTATTGTCTGCCATGAGCTGGTTCCATAATAAATCGGTGAGAGCTTCCTGATATTCTCCTACAAAAATATCATCCAGACGTATCGGGCTCAAGGTGCGCAGGTCCATATTCAGGAAAGTAGACATATAAATACCATGTGCGCCTCCGGTATATTCATTGTAGTTGATGCGGTAAACCAGCAGATGTTTTTTATAATACTGCACGTGGCTTTCAATACCTTTATAATAAGAATACCAAGCTAATATTGAAGCTGAGTCTTCTTTTTCAGCTTCATCTTTGGCATACATCGGTTCTAAATCTTTCAGGTAATCCTTGATATAGGTTTCCTTGTAAAGCTTTACCGCCTCTTCAGGTTTCAGAGTCATGTATTTATCTCCGAAACAGTCTGAAAGGAAATAGGTGTTCAGACTGTCTTTCAGCTTTTCGTCGGACGACTTATTAGCGTATGCAAAGTTGATGATGATGTTGCAGCCGGGCTTCGCAGTGTCTCCGAAGAGGTGGGTTACCTCATTTATCTGTATACTGTCAAACTCCAGCGCACCCGCGCTTTTGTTCACAGTGTTACCGCAAGAAAATAAAAAGCCACTTGCCGCAAGTAGAATGACAAGTAGGCTGACATATTGCTTTTTCATTTGGACTTTCTTCGTTAAATTCAACATTTCGATATCAGTTCGTTATCGACAAATATAGAACATATTAACGAATAGAACATATAAAAAATGAAAAAAGATAGGTATGAATGCTTTTATCTGGCTATCTTTGCACCGGATATGAAGAGACTTCGTTACATATTGGCAGTTTTATTGTCCCTGACGGTTGTTTCTGCAGGGGCAGGAGTTTCTATAGTCCATTATTGTTGTGCCCGCTGCGAGACAGCGCAAGCATGTTGCACCAATGGCTGTGCTAAATGCCATAAATCTCATAAAACTTCTCATAAACCGGAAAAATCTTGCAAAGACGAAGGCTGTACGGCTACTTTTTATAAAGTGGATTTGGTGAAATATTCATGTGAAAGTCCTGTTATAACCGTACCTGTCATTCAACTTTTCTGCGAAGTATTGCCGGATTTCCAATACTCCTTGCCTACGAGGGAATTGAAAGAGGTGTCGTATGCCGTACCTCCGCATCCTGATAGTTCGAGGCAGTATCTGGTCTTATATTCTGTTCTCATTATTTAAAATCAATTGGTGTGCAGGAGAAGTGTTTTCCTTCCTGCCCGGTTCTATCCAAAGCTATATCTGAACTGTGTCTGGTCCGTAGTTTGTCCGTATCTAAGAGTACGGAGATAATACGGAGGTGATACGGAGATGGTATGGAGATAGTACGGAGGCAATACGGAGATAGTACGGAGATAGTACGGACGAAATGGAGGATTCTTTGCACGTTCTCTTTTAAAAAATTGATAGCTGGATAGTCTTGCAACCTTGTTGCACGAAATATATCCTATTTTTGTACCCTTAATAAATGAATTCAGATATATGAAATATATATTCTTATTAATTTCACTTTTTACTTTTAATTTTTTGCAGGCGCAAGTAACAGGTGTCGTAAAAGATGCTGCCGGAGAACCTATTCCGGGAGCGAATGTGTTTTGGATGAATACAACCAATGGAGTAACTACCAATGAAGACGGTAATTTTTCCATTCATAAGCCTGCTCGTAGCCACATGCTTGTGGTTAGTTTTATTGGTTTTGAGAATGACACGATACATGTAGACAAAGGAAACCAACAACTTGATATTGTTCTCCGTGAAGGAGTGGAACTGAGTGAAGTAAATGTAGTGACCCGCAAACTGGGAACTATGAAACTGCGTACCAGTGTGATGAATGAAGATATGATCAGTAGTGCCGAACTGACACGTGCGGCTTGCTGTAATCTGGGAGAGAGCTTTGTGACGAATCCTTCCGTGGATGTCAGTTACTCGGATGCAGCTACGGGAGCCAAACAAATTAAACTGTTAGGACTTTCCGGTACGTATGTGCAGATGATGACTGAAAATATTCCCAATTTCCGGGGGGCTGCCGCTCCTTATGGTTTAGGATACGTACCTGGGCCGTGGATGCAGAGTATACAGGTCAGCAAAGGAAGTTCGTCCGTGAAGAATGGATATGAGTCCATAACCGGACAGATCAATGTAGAATTCAAGAAGCCTCAATTGCCGGAAGCGGATTGGGTGTCGGCAAATCTTTTTGCCAGTAGTACGAACCGCTATGAAGCCAATGCGGATGCTACGGTAAAGTTGTCGAAGCGATGGAGTACTTCTTTGTTGGCGCATTATGAGAATGAGACGAAATCTCATGACTCTAATGATGATGGTTTTGTAGATATACCTCGTGTAGAGCAATATAATGTCTGGAATCGATGGGCATATATGGGTGACCACTATGTATTTCAGGCAGGTATAAAGGCGTTGCATGAGACTCGTAACAGCGGTCAGATTGCACATGGAAACACTCCTTCGCATGACCTGTATGAAATAGGTATCAAAACAAATCGTTACGAAGCGTTCACGAAAAATGCTTATATCTTCGACAAAGAGAAGAATACGAATCTTGCTTTGATTTTACAGGGAACGTTGCATAATCAGGATGCCAATTACGGGCGTAAACTGTATGATGTGGATCAGAGTAATTTTTATGCTTCGCTGCTGTTTGAAACAGAACTCAGTAAACAGCATAGCCTGTCTGCCGGATTAAGTTTCAACTATGATGGCTATGATCAGAACTATCGGCTGACGAATCAGGCAGAAGAGGGGCTGACGAAGAAATTTGTGAAGGAGTCTGTTCCGGGAGCTTATGTCCAATATACATTCAATCTGAACGATCAGTTGATGCTGATGGGAGGTATTCGGGGAGATTACAGTAGTGAGTACGGCTTCTTTGTGACGCCGCGTGCCCACGTCAAATATAATCCGAATGAATATCTGCACTTCCGTTTGTCTGCCGGCAAGGGATATCGTACGAATCATGTATTGGCGGAGAATAACTATTTTCTGGCAAGTAGCCGCAAGATGAAGATTGCTTCTCATCTGGACCAGGAGGAAGCGTGGAATTACGGTGCGAGTGTTTCGACTTATATTCCCCTTTTCGGTAAGACACTGAATGTGAATGCAGAATATTACTATACGGATTTTCTGAAACAGGTAGTAGTGGATATGGACAGCAATCCGCATGAAGTGGCTTTTTACAATCTGGATGGGCGTTCTTATTCGCACGTGTTCCAGGTAGAAGCCAATTATCCGTTGTTCAAAGGCTTCACTTTGACTGCGGCTTACCGTTTGACGGACGCGAAAACTACCTATAATGGTAAGTTAATGGAGAAGCCACTTACTGGTAAATATAAAGGCTTGTTGACTGCTTCTTATCAGACTCCTCTGGGCTTGTGGCAATTCGATGCTACCTTGCAGTTGAATGGTGGTGGAAGGATGCCCGATCCTTATGAACTGTCTGACGGAAGTCTTTCGTGGGAGCGTCGTTACGGTAGTTTCCAGCAACTCAGTGCGCAGGTGACGCGCTATTTCCGTCGCTGGTCTGTTTATATCGGTGGTGAGAACCTGACGAACTTTAAGCAGAAGAATCCGATAATCGATGCTTCTAACCCATGGGGAGAGAATTTCGATGCTACCATGGTGTGGGGACCGATGCACGGGGCGAAAGCGTATGTCGGGCTGAGATTCAACTTGGCAAGAAACTAGTCTAACTTAAAATGTTATTAACTAATAAATAAGGAGGTATTTATGAAAACAAAGAGAATGATGGCTGCCCTTGTAGTAGCTTTATTGAGTGTAACGGCGGTAATGGCAAAAGACATCCGTACTGCTGTCTTTAAAGTTTCACAGATGCATTGTGAGAATTGCGAAAAGAAAGTGAAGAGCAACATTAAATTTGAGAAAGGAGTAAAAGATTTCTCTACAGACTTGAAAACGAAAACAGTTTCTATCACATATGATGCTGAAAAGACAACTGTGGACAAACTGAAAGCCGGTTTCAAGAAGTTCAACTACGAAGCCGAATTCGTGAAGGAGACGAAGCGAGAGGATAAAAAATAGTCGAACAAACGACCTGTAGAGATTGTTGTTATAAAAGAGAGAATTGGGTAACGACGCCTGATTCTCTCTGAGTAGAGCACAAATTACGCGAATTACACGAATTCTTGTTTCGTGCTTGTAGCGAAATCTGTATTCGCGTAATTTGTGTTCTATTAGTTTTCTGAATAAGTAGATATTTAAAATTGTTTTGTACTATAAATGGGAATTTATCACGCTTTGCGCGATAAGTAACGAGCTACAAGCTACAAGTGACAAGTACCTTTCGGCGTGATAGCCGGGCGAATTATTATTCACCCACGAGTACAGCGCAGCAACTCGTTACTGGTAGCTCGTAGCTCGTAACTTAATTTAGCGGCGAAGCCGATAAATTATCATTTAATTATGATACAGTACTTATTTAAAAACAATATATATATATGGGTAATTTAAAAAAACAGACGTTTCCCGTGCTGAACATGCATTGTGCGGGATGCGCCAATAACGTAGAAAAGACAGTTCGCAAGTTGGTGGGCGTTGCAGATGCTTCGGTCAACTTTGCTTCCAATACACTGTCTGTCTCCTATGAGACGGACAAACTGACACCCGGAGAAATTCGTGCTGCCGTACTGGCTGCGGGCTATGACCTCATCATTGAGGAAGAGCATGTTGAAGAACGTCAGGAGGAAGAACAACAGAAACGCTATCGTCGCCTGAAAACGCGGGTGATAGGAGCGTGGATTTTTGCTGTTCCCCTGTTGTTGCTTTCCATGGTCTTCATGCATGTACCTTATTCTAACGAGATACAGATGGTGCTTGCTATTCCTGTATTGGTATTGTTCGGTACACCGTTCTATACCGGTGCCTGGAAACAAGCACGTCTGGGACGCAGCAATATGGATACACTGGTGGCACTAAGTACATCCATTGCTTTCCTGTTCAGCGTCTTTAATACTTTCTTCCCCGATTTCTGGTATAACCGTGGATTGGAGCCTCATGTCTATTACGAAGCTGCTGTGGTTATCATCGCCTTCGTTTTGACAGGTAAACTCATGGAAGAACGTGCGAAGGGAAATACTTCCACTGCTATCCGCAAACTGATGGGTTTGCAACCTAAGATAGCCCGTGTAGTACGCGATGGTAAAGAACTGGATGTACCTCTGGACCAATTGAACATCGATGATCTGGTGAGCGTCCGCCCCGGCGAGCAAATCCCTGTGGATGGTTTTCTGACTGAAGGTGACTCTTATGTAGATGAAAGCATGATAAGCGGTGAGCCTATTCCGGTAGAAAAGAAGATTGGCTCGCATGTGTTGGCCGGAACCATCAATCAGAAGGGATCGTTCATTATCCGTGCCGAGAAAGTAGGTGGAGAGACTGTGCTGGCGCGTATCATCCGTATGGTGCAGGAAGCGCAAGGCAGTAAGGCTCCCGTGCAGCGTATTGTAGATAAAGTGACAGGTATCTTTGTTCCTGTCGTACTGGGTTTGTCTGTCCTGACATTCTTTATCTGGATGTTCTTTGGTGGTGTGGATATGCTTTCACATGCCATGCTGTCGGCGGTTTCCGTATTGGTGATTGCTTGCCCTTGTGCATTGGGATTGGCTACTCCTACGGCCTTGATGGTAGGTATCGGTAAGGCTGCCGATCATCATATTCTGATAAAAGATGCTGTGGCACTGGAACAGATGCGAAAGGTAAATGTTGTGGTATTGGATAAGACCGGTACATTGACTGAAGGACATCCTACCGTTACCGGTTGGTTATGGGCACAGCCGCAGGAAGAACATTATAAAGATATTCTTCTGGCTGCCGAGCTTAAATCGGAGCATCCGCTGGCTGGTGCTATTGTCACTGCCTTGCAAGAACAAGAGAACATTGTTCCTGCAACTCTGGATGGTTTTGAAAGTATTACCGGTAAGGGTATTAAAGTGACTTATCAGGGTGCTGAGTATTGGGCAGGCAGCCACAAGTTGTTGAAAGATTACCATGCCACCCTGACTGATGTTTTGGGAGAAATGCTGGCTCAATACGAGTCGGACGGTTGTAGCATCGTTTACTTTGGCCGTAAGGATGAATTGCTTGCGATTGTTGCTATCAAAGATCAGATAAAGGCGACTTCCGCTGAGGCTGTTCGCGAACTCCGTACCCAGGGTATTGAAGTTTATATGCTGACGGGAGACGGTGAACGTACTGCTTCCGCTGTTGCCGCTCGACTGGGCAATATCCAGTATATTGCCGATGCTTTGCCGGATGATAAGGAAGAGTTTGTACGCCAGCTTCAACTTCAGAGAAAGACGGTAGCTATGGTGGGTGATGGTATCAATGATTCACAGGCTTTGGCTTGTGCCGATGTCAGCATTGCCATGGGTAAAGGAACGGACATTGCCATGGATGTGGCAATGGTCACTCTTATGACTTCGGATTTGTTGCTGTTGCCGAAAGCATTCAATCTTTCCCGGCAGACGGTGCGCTTGATTCATCAGAATCTGTTCTGGGCATTCATTTACAACCTGATAGGTATTCCTATTGCTGCCGGATTACTTTATCCAATCAATGGATTATTGCTGAATCCCATGTTGGCAAGTGCCGCTATGGCATTTTCCAGTGTATCGGTAGTCTTGAACAGCCTTCGCCTGAGATACTAACTATTTCTATATTCCAACGGACTCATCCCCATGTGCCTCTTAAAGTACTTTCCGAAGAAAGAGGCACTGGGGAAGTTCAGTGAATAGGCTATTTCCTGAATAGTCATATCTGTGGATTTCAGCCGTGCTTTGACGTCTGTAATCACCACATGCGAAATAATTTCGAGTACATTCCTTCCTGTTACTTGCTTTACGGTAGTGCTGAGATGCTGCAATGAAATGCCCAGCTTGTCGGCATAGAATTGAGCGCGTCTCTCAGTCATATAATTTTCAATAACCAGTTGTACGAATTTCTGGCAGATTTCCTCTTTGCGGCTTTTGGCAAGAATGCTTTGCGGGCGATTGGCATAAAGAGCGTTGATTCCAAGCAAAATGCTGTGGAGTACGCTTTGTGCCATTGCAGTACTGGTAGTGGTAGGATGAGAAATTGATATGCGTGTCAGCAGTGCGAAGTAATCTACGAAATAGGATGCTATTAAATCGCTGACATTTACAATCGGATTATCCCATATTTTGGAGAAAGATCCCATCGTAGCCTGCAATAGATTAATACCGTTGACACAGTGACTGGAGAAACCTACGAAGCAAAGCCGTACTTTTTCTACTTGCTCATTGAGCTGTAAGATAGTTCCCGGCATCAGAATGATCAGATCATTCTTTTTTATTTTATGTTCCATCAGATTGATGGATGCTGTAATGGTCCCTTCAGTGCATAATGCAAAAATACATGCCTTCAGACGGCATGACTGGCGATAGAGATTCAGAATATCTTCTGTAACATCTCTCCATGCCAGCATTTCAACCGGCAAATCTACTTGTGGGAAGTTATGTTTCATCTTTTTTCATTTTGCTGTCGGCAAATATACGATTTTATCCCTAAAGTCTTAACTTTGTCGGCATGAAACTGAATGTAACAGACTGGAATATTATTCCGTATGCCGATGCATGGATTCGGCAAACGGAGTGGTTTGATGCTCTTGTCCGTGCCAAGCAGGCAGGGGAGGGGTATGAGAATCATATAATTTTGTGCGAGCATCCGCATGTCTATACCTTGGGACGCAGCGGAAAAGAAGGAAATATGTTGCTGGGTGAAGAACAGCTTCAGAAGATAGGGGCTACGCTTTATCACATCGACCGGGGTGGAGATATTACCTATCACGGACCGGGACAGTTGGTTTGCTATCCTATTCTGAATCTCGAAGAGTTTTCTCTGGGGCTGAAAGAATACGTGCACCTGCTGGAAGAAGCCGTCATCCGTGTATGTGCCTCTTATGGCATTGCTGCCGGGAGGTTGGAGAAAGCCACGGGTGTGTGGCTGGAAGGTGATACGCCGCGTGCCCGTAAGATTTGTGCCATCGGTGTGCGCAGCAGCCATTATGTTACTATGCACGGACTGGCGCTGAATGTGAACACGGATTTGCGCTATTTTAGTTATATCAATCCCTGCGGATTTATAGATAAGGACGTCACTTCGCTGCAACAGGAGTTGAAGAGGGAAGTGACGATGGAGGAAGTAAAGGAAAGGCTTGCGCAGGAGCTTATTCGGTTGCTGACTGAGCGGGTGTGATTAAAATGGGAATTTATCGCGCTTTGCGCGATAAGTAACGAGCTACAAGCTACAAGTGACAAGTACCTTTCGGCGTGATAGCCGGGCGAATTATTATTCACCCACGAGTACAGCGCAGCAACTCGTTACTGGTAGCTCGTAGCTCGTAACTTAATTTAGCGGCGAAGCCGCTAAATTATCATTTCTGTATATGGAATGAAATGAATACAGAAAACTTTCGTAACTTTGTAGTCGTCACCAAAAGCTGAAATGAATATGAATCATCAAACAAGTATGACAATCCCTTACGCGGTAGCCGATTTTGCTGATTTACGCGGCCGCGGTTTTTATTATGTAGATAAGACAGAATATATTCCACGTCTGGAGTTCTATAATGCCCCCGTTTTTCTGCGTCCCCGCCGCTTCGGCAAGAGTCTGTTGATATCTACCCTGGCTCACTATTATGATCGCACTTTGGCCGGTCGCTTCGATGAACTTTTTGGCGGAACATATATAGGCAGCAACCCTACGCCGGAGCATAACCAGTACATGGTGGTTCGTTACGATTTCTCGAAGATGGTGATGGCGGATAGCATGGAAGGGCTGGAAGCCAATTTTAATATTCTGAACCGTATACCCGCCGAAATTATGGTAACACATAACCGCGACCTTTTCGGTGACTTTCAGTTCTCTTCTCGTGACAACGCTGCACAGATGCTGGAAGAAGCCCTGGGATATGCCCGCGAACACGGATTGCCTAAAGTATATGTCCTGATAGATGAATATGACAACTTCACCAACCAGTTGCTGACTTCCTATAACGATCCGCTATACGAAAAAGTCACCACCAAAGATAGCTTCCTGCGTACCTTCTTCAAAGTAATCAAGGCCGGTATCGGCGAAGGTAGCATCCGTACCTGCTTCTGCACCGGAGTGCTGCCCGTGACGATGGACGACCTGACCAGCGGCTACAACATTGCCGAAATACTGACGTTGGAAAACGACTTTATCAATATGCTGGGCTTCACGTATGCTGAAACGGGTGTGTACCTGCGCTACGTGCTCGATAAGTACACCGGAAGTCAGGAACGTTATGATGAAATCTGGCAGCTCATAGTGAATAACTACGACGGTTACCGTTTCAGTCCCCGAGGAGAAAAGCTGTTCAATGCAACAATACTGACTTATTTCTTGAAGAAATTTGCTGTCAACAAGGGTGAAGTCCCCGAAGAACTGGTAGACGAGAACCTGCGTACCGATGTGGGTTGGCTGCGTCGGCTCACCCTCTCGCTGGAGAACTCAAAGGAAATGCTGGATGCCTTGTTAATGGACAACGGATTGGCGTACAACGTGGCCGACCTCTCCAGCAAGTTCAACAAGCAGAAGTTCTTCGATAAGAATTTCTACCCTGTCAGCCTCTTCTATCTGGGAATGACGACGCTACAGACTAACTTCCGCATGTCCCTTCCCAACCTGACCATGCGCAGCATCTATATGGACTACTACAACGTAATAAATCGTATAGACGGCGGTGCCAACCGATACGTGCCTACTTACGAGCGCTTTGTTGAAGACCGCGTACTGGAACCTCTTGTGCAGAACTATTTCGAGCAATACCTCGGCCAGTTCCCCGCGCAGGTATTCGATAAGATAAATGAAAACTTCATCCGCTGTTCTTTTTTCGAACTGGTGTCGCGCTACCTGAGTAGTTGTTATACTTTCGCCATCGAGCAAAATAACTCCGAAGGACGTGCCGACTTTGAAATGACCGGCATACCGGGCACCGACTATTATACGGACGACCGCTTGGTAGAATTCAAATACTACAAGGCAAAGGATGCCGAGAAAATGCTGGCGCTGGATGCTCCCCTGAACGAACACGTAGAGCAAGTGCACCGCTATGCCGAAGATACGCTGAGGCATTTTCCGAACTACCACGTGCGTACCTATGTGGTTTACATTTGTGCCAATCGCGGTTGGAAATGCTGGGAGGTGTGACCCAAATTCTATTTCTGTTCTTGCTCCTGTTCCTTCTTATACTCGCTCGGTGTCATACCGAACACTTCACGGAAAACCGTATAGAACGTATTCTTAACTATTGAATCCTGAATCAAAAGCAATAGATTCGATGGAGTAGTGGGGATATGTTTTCATCAGATACACCGCATGCTCTATGCGCAGATGGTTGAGGTATGTGTTTGGCGTAAAACCGGTGTGTTCCTTAATAATTTCCGTTAATCGGTTTCTGTTTAAATTTGTCAGCTCTAGCAGGTTGTCTCGCCCGTAGTCAGGATTCAGGTAAGCCTTTTCGCTCAACAGACTGTTCTCCATCTTCTGGAAAATGTGCCTGTTGCGCAGTTCGGCGGCTGTTGGCTCGTTTTCTTCTGCCTCATCAGTCTCATCAGCTTCATCTGTTTTCTTCTTTTCCAGCTCTTCCTGCCATAGTTGGCGCAGTTGTTTGCGCTGTGCCAGTAACTCGTCAATCTGCCTTGCAGCTACGTGATTCTTCTCACGAATTTTACGCAAATGCCTGTAGTTTATCAACAAGAAGGAGAGGGATAGCATCAGGATGAGGCTGACGCTGTACGTCAATATGCGGTATGAGTTCAGTTGGTAGCCTTGTTGTGCAATGAGGACTTTTTTCTCCTGTGTGTCAAAAATGGCGGCAAATTCCTGTGCGCGGCTTTCCTTTTCGCGGCTGTAGATGCTGTCTGTCAGCACGGTGATGCGTTGTTGGTAGGCATCAGAGAGGGTATGTCGTTGTAGCCCGCGATAGGATTGGGCGAATCGGTTCAGCATTATCAGATAAGCATAATTGATGGTATCCTGCCCTTGGAAGAATTTCTGTATATTCTGGTTGATTTGTATTGCTTCGCGATAGCGTCCTTCATTTATCAGGTAAGGAAGACTTTCGCTTTGTCCCCAGGCAGAATGTGCATAGTTGGTAGATAGATAGTTGCGGTAGGCTTCTTCGGCTTTTGCAGGTTGGTGAGCCAACTGGTAGATGTAAGCCATTTTAGAGTAGAGGTATGCATATTGCCGGTCGATGTATCCGGGTGGGGGGCCGGACAGTTGGCTCATGCGGTGGATAATCCCGGCGCGTTGCAGGCCGGCTTCAATGGCCTCTTGTAAACGGTTATTGTCGGTAAGGGTAGTCATGAGATCGCCGTAGGCTTCGGATATTCGCACCAATTCGCGCAGGTTTTCCGTATGCTGCAAGCGGTTGATGGCTTGTTTCATGTAGTTGATGCCTTCATTTGGGCGGTGCATGCCGATGTACATTCGTCCGATGGTGGAAAGGAGTTGGCTTTCGACGATCGATTGCCCTAGTTGGCGGGCAAGTATCAATGTCTCGTTGGCTGTACGGATGCCTTCTTCGTACATATTGCGTTGTTCCAATGTTATGGTCAGTTGGCTCAGGGCGCGGAGTTTACGTTTGGGTACCAATTGCACGGAGTCGCTGGCCAGTGCCCGACGTATGTAGTGTTCACACAGGGTGTACATGGATTTGCTTCCATATGTCATGCTGCGCAGCAGGTCTATGCGGAATAGCTCCATGCCTGGCGTGTGGCGTCGTTCGGCTTCGTCCAGCAGTAGCAGGGCGCTGTCGGGGGCGGTGAGGTGCAGATGGGTGATGTGTTTTTCGGTGAGGAGGCTGTCGGGGATGTCTTCGGCAGTGTGTTGGGGACTTTCGGCCTTCAGGGGGAGGCCCATTAGCAACAGGAATAAAATAATAATAGTGTTCTTGTACATATTTGCATGTTTTGAGTTACCTTTGATTGTGTTAACTTAAAAGAGATACAAATATAAAACAATAATAAAGAGAAAGTAAGAATAATAAGTGATTTTTTATGAAGTGGCAAAGATGAATGGGAATTTTCCGGATGAACAAAAAGCGAAGATAGGCTGCACCTCAGCAGAACAAAATGAACTCGTTCATTTTGTTCTGCATTCGGTTTGCGCTATCTTTGCAAAAAAACATTAGTAATCATGATGATAGAGAACTTTAAAGAACGCTACCTGAACCCGCAGACCGATTTCGGATTTAAGCTCCTTTTCGGCACGGAACTGAACAAGGATCTCCTGATGGGCTTCTTGAACGCGTTGTTTCAGGGGCAACAAGTGATAGAGAATGTCACTTACCTGAACGGAGAGCATCTGGGAGATGATAATGGCAGCTGTCGCGCCATCTTCGATGTGTTTTGCGAGAACGATAAAGGCGAGAAATTTATCGTAGAGATGCAGAACGTCTTCCAGCAATTCTTCAAAGACCGTAGCGTCTACTACTCCACCTTTCCTATTCGTGAACAGGCCGTCCGTGGCGACTGGGACTTCCGCCTGAAAGCTGTCTATACCATCGGTATCCTGAACTTTGTGTTCGATGAAGACCGTGACTCCGAGAATTACTACCATCACGAAGTGAAGCTGATGGACGTGGAACGCAAGACGGTGTTTTTCGACAAGCTGACGTTTATTTATCTGGAACTCCCCAAGTTCAAGAAAACGGAAGACGAACTGGAGACTCCGTTTGAAAAGTGGATGTATGTGCTCCGCAACCTTTCCCGTCTGCTCAAGCGTCCGGCGGCACTGCAGGAGCGTGTTTTTACCCGCCTTTTCGAAGCTGCCGAGATAGGACGTTTTACGCCGGAACAGTTGAGGGATTATGAGACGAGCGTCAAGTCGTACCGGGATATTGTGAATGCCGTGAACACGGCACGCATGGAAGGGCGTGAAGAAGGAATTGAGGTAGGAATTGAGAAAGGTCGTGTTGAAGGAATTGCAGAAGAGAAAAGAAAAAACGCCCGAAACATGAAATCGCTGGATATCTCCCCTGAAGTCATTTCGCAAATTACCGGACTCTCCGTTGAAGAGATAAACCAATTCTGACCGGGGGCGTTTAATCTTCTTTTTACAGAAGCCCTGCAAGCCGCGCGAATCATGTTTCCGCAGCTTGCAGGGCTTTTCTTTTTTTCCGAGCCCGTCGCTCGTTTACCACCGAGCCCGTCGCTCGCTTACTACCGAGCCCGTTGCTCTTATCCTAACGGATTTTCGTCTAAGCCACCGCCGTTTTCGCCGCCTCCGGGAGTTTCGCTTACTTCGCCCACTACGAAGTAGTCCGCCATTGTCACTGTGCGGGGCTCTTTCAGTACATCCTTTCCGTTGCCGCTAAGCTGTGTGCACAGCTTCACACTCCACACCGAGCCTTCCGCTGCCCCTGCCGGCATCACGAAACCTACCTGCGTAGGCGTGTTGGGATACAGCTTCTTCAGCGGGAAGAAGTAGGTTTCGGCGGTGTTGCCGTCCTGGCGCGTCAGCGTCACGCCTATTTCTGCGCCCGTGCCGCCCACTTTGAGGTTCTTGCCCTTGATGATGCATGCTTCGCCTGCGCCCACGGGTGTGCCTTCTCCGCGTGTGGCGGCATCGGGGCTTTGCGCGTCCTGTGCGCTGACCACGGCGTAGAGCTGCGGCCCGCTGGCGGACTTCTGAATCTCCACATCCAGTTCCGCTTCATTCAGTGCCTGGCGCATTTC
>NZ_CBVI010000073.1 GCF_000513195.1 Bacteroides timonensis
CTCATGGAGTAGCTGATGCCCAGCTTCAGCTTGTCGCGGTTGGGGGCGGAGACGAGTTCCTGCTCCAGCAGCACGCCCTGCACGGTGGGGCGGAAGTAGCCCAGCGCGGTGCTCAGGCTGCAGCCCGAGGAGAGGAACCACACGGCGCGGCGCATCAGCAGGTTTCCTATTCTGGTTATCTCGTCCACGTCTTCCTGGCGGGTGCTCATGGCGGCCACTTCGCGCGCCAGATCCTCCATTTTGAGGCATTTCTGCAGTTTGGGCGTCAGGTAGTAATCATTCTTCACGTCTGTTGTCATCGTCAGCTCCAGCGCTTTCAGGGCGAGCTTCGCTTTTTGGGTTGGTTCTTTAGCCATTGTTCTGTTTTTTCGTTAAACAATTAATATTTTTATTTTTGGAGAATAAACACTTATCCCTCTTATAGGGAACTTGCCGTTACCAATAGCAAGATGATGCCGCCAATGGCTATCGTTAAAAATACCACGGCATAGAGGATCCCACGAGTTCTATCATCAATTATCATATTCTTTCTTTTTTTAGATTGTTAACTAGGTAATGATATCGGTTGCTTGGGGTGGGCTAGAAGGCGAGCATGAAGACTGTCATGGTCGCGCTATCATCCATTATGCCGACTGTAAGATATTGATCACCATATATCGGATCGGATATATCTCTTCTATAATACATATAACCAATATCGTCGATTCTATCGCATGTTCGATAATCGTTTCCATCAAATGGTATTGCGGACATTTCTATTACTCCGGGAATAAACCACTTAGTGGCACCAGCTATCCTAGGCATCTTTGATAAAGAATTTGTCCATATGGGGGAAGGATTGTCTGGTTTACTGTAATATCCCGCCTGCATGTAATCATATCCATGTAACTCTTTAACTGGGTCTTCTGTTATAGGAACACCATAATTTGGATAATTATCAAACAAAGCACCCTTTACTTTTGTGTCTGAAACTACATATCCTGTTACCGTATAGCTTACACCGTATTCGTAATACTTTTCTGGGCCTTTTATATTACATTGCTTTTGCTTTATTTGATTATTCTCATCCCTATACTTAAAAGTAAAATCAAAATCTGTGCCTATTTTCACCACTGTCCCCACTCTTGTAGAGCTTTTCGGCTTACAGGTCCACTCCTTGGGATAAGGAAATCCCCGCTTATTATTAGAATCAAGGCTATAAAAGATGTCTCCTACCTTAAAAAGATTCGAATTTTTATGAATAATAGTAAAATAAACTCGATTAATTTTATAGCGTTTGTTCGCCGTAAAACTACTACTTCCTTTATATCTGCATTTTAAAGAACCTCGGTCTCCGTTTGGCTCAGTTTCGGCACTCAGAGATACTGTTCCATTACTGGGCTTTACCAATAGATATTTGCTATCATAGCTAATGAGATATTCTATGTCGCCATAGGTAATGGTATTCTTTGCAATATCGGCCTCCCTCATGTCTATTTGAGCGATAACAAAGACACCATCGTATTGGTATTGATAAGTAGGCGTTGGCAAATCCAGCAGGCACAGCAGGTGTTTCATGGTAAAAGTAAGCGTTGCGGGCTCACCTGTGGCTATTATAGTGGCTGCCATCAAATCATTTTCATCCTTTTGAGTCTTTTGGTCTGTCGGCACAGTGAAGTTGTTCAGAATTTCGCTTTCGCTTTTCTTCCCATTCATGCTTGCACTGTAAGGATAGTAGGCGATATAGGTCATGTTGGGCTGTACATAGCATGCTTTAGCGGCATCAACAGGTTTCCAGTTTGTACCGTCAAATTCATACCCGTAATTATCGAACACAACTTGGCCGCTGTTGTTTTTTCCAATAATGCCTATTCGGTCTCCTGTTTTAAAGGTGGCGCTAAAGTCGGTGTCGTGGGCTGTGCGTGTGTCTTTGTCTTTGCTGTCCGATGCAAAAGGCGTCCGGCTGACAGAGATACGCAGGCCTTTGGTATCCGGCTTAGTAGTGGGAGTGTCTATATAAGCGTCGTCGGTACTGCAGGAGGTGGCTGCAATAGCGAGTGAAAGCAAAGAAAATAAATAGCATACATATCGTTTCATAATTCAATGTTTTTTTATGGAAAAGGAGTGATGTATCATTGTTCATCATTAACTCAAGGTGATATCACCGCCGCTCTCCCAGCCAATAGAGCCGGATGCTGTTTTTATTGTCAGCGTGGCGAATTCGGCGGTTACTTCTATCGTATAGCTATCTCCGGCTGCGGTGGTGAAGGAGGTTGCGGTTCCGCTTGCATCAGTCAAGTTCACCGTTCCCTTTGAAGTGCTTCCTGCAACTACGCTGGTGAGTTGCGAAATGCTGGTTCCGGGGATGAGGTAATACACCTTTTCCCCATCGTTGGTGCTATAGTTGATAGTATACGTACCGCTTTTGCCGCTGATGCCGGATGACAATACATTGTAGCTTGCTCCGGTGCTTCCTCCGGCAATGTTGCATGTCACCACCTGCTTGTTTGCCGATCCCGGTTTCACGATGAGCCTCGCCATCAGCCGGTTGAAGGGCATGCTTACGGAAGATGCGCTCTTATTCCCTGTGGCATTGTTGCTTAGCAGGATGTCTTTGCCATTCCCCTCTCCGGCAGCAAGGGCAACCGTGCCATTGCTTAGGGCGATGTTTGTTCCATCTGCCTTCATCACTCCTATAAAACGGAGCGTCCGGTTGCCTACCGGCCAGTAATAGGTGCTGGTGGTGGAGATGCTTCGTGAATTACCGGAGCCGCTTGCCAGGTTGGCTGCTCCTGCATTGATGTAGGGAGTGGCAGGCCAGGTAGCGCTTCCATCGGGCACGGCATAAAGTTTGAATGGGAGTTGGCTGTTATCTGTCCGGGTCACAGCTGCATTGGCAGTTGTTTCTATAGGCGCATTTCCACTCAACTCTATTGGTGCGTTAGGATCCGGCACAAGGGACCCGTCTTGCTCTGGCGGTAAGTCTGCCTGGCAGGCAGCCGTCAGAGCGAGGACGGCTGCTGCTTGCAGTAAGTGAGTGATGGTTCGTTTCATAACTGGTTAGGGGTATTAGGGATGTGTGTAGAGAGGGTTACTGGATTGTGGCGTTGTAAGTGCCTTTATCGGTCCAGGCAGTCACTGATCCGGTTAAACCGGCAATGCTTACCCCTTCTACGGTAATAACGAGCGTAGTCTTCTGTCCGGTTTCCAGACTGGCACTATTTACATCGCTTAATGTTACTGCTGGCAATTTGGTTTCTTGCCCGGCGGCACCATCTTTTACGTACACGGTGGCCACTGTACTGGCCTGTGTGCCGGGGAATAGCAGGATAGGAGTTTCGCCATTTACTGTAGTGGCAGCAGTGGTGCTTAGTTGCCATCCGTTGCCACCGTTATTGTAAGTGTAGGTGATGCCTGATTCATCGGCATTGCCGCTCCATCCGCTTGTGGTCAGGTCGTAAGTCTTAGCTATATGCGTAGCTTTTACTTCTACTTTGGTAATATAGGCATCGGCATTGCTGTGCAGCCCTTTTACTTGTACTGCCAACTGGCTAAGTATATGGGTGAAGTGGAAATTGATGCTTGTAGGCGTTTGCGCGCTTTCTTCCTTGTGCCCCTTGATATCCTTACCGGAGTCTGCTGCATCTTTGGTGGACACAATCACGTCGGCCATTGCCGTGTGTCCGGCTGCGGCGTCGGATAAGGAAATATCCAATTGCTTTTTATCAGTAGCATTCTTCTTTACGGTAACAGTGTTGGCCACCGGGCTGTATGCCATGAATTGCAGCTCTTCGCCGCCTACAGGCCAGTATTGCGCAGTAGTCCATGTAAAGGCGTAACTGTCCTTACCGCCGCCGGCACGTGGTCGATATACAAAGTCTGCCAGTCTTCAGCCAAATCTGTTTCTGTGTACTTTGCCAGTACGGCAATCTGCGCGCTTCCGCCTGCACCATTTGGAAAGGTAGTTACCGCTGCGCGTGTAGTCGTAGCTACTGCATTAACTCCTGCTGTCATGTAAATCACGTTTGGGTCGCGGGTGTCAATCATCATTTTTTCATCGTTGGTGCAGGATGCCAGTGTGGCGGCAATAGCTGCAAGAATCATAATCTTCTTCATTTTTTTCTTCATTTTTTAATATTAATACTTTATTGTCTTGACGTTATTGTATTGTAAAGTCTCCATTGTTTCCTTCTTCCCACTCGGACACGCTGCCGCTGATGCTGACTCCTGTTTTGTTCAGCGTTAGTTTTAGCGCATGGTGCTTGCCTGTGGCAAAGGTGAAACCGCCTGTCATTGCCCGGCAGGGGTATGTTCCTCCGTCAAGGCTGACGGTGGCAATGAGTGCGCCTTCTTCTTTCGTTGTGGGGATGAGTACGGCGCGGAAAACATGGTCTTCTTTCATGGGGCTGATGTCTTCAGGTGTTTTTGCGTCAGTCAGTTCGGAGGTGGCGATGCTGGCGGATATTTGTGTGGGGAAACTGTTCAGCAAGAGCGTGGCGCGCTTCATGTCATCGGCAGTGAAACCTTCGCCGGGCAGCAGGGTTAATGTAACCGCACTCAAAACGTGTTGGAAATTGAGCGCGGCAGGCTGTCCGGCATCAAGCGCCTGTATGTTGTGGCTCAGCAGGAGGTCGCTGGCTGTGCGTCCTTTGCTCTGGTTGGTGTCGATGCTCCATGAGAGGACGTTTTCGTCATCGGGCAGATTATCGGCAGAGGCGGGCATCCAAGCGTAAAGGCTGGTGCTGTTACCCAGTGTGTCCCACCAGAGGGGGACATCTCCGGCACTCCAGCTATTGTCGTTATAGGTATAGCACGTGGTGGCTGTGCCGCGTTCCCCTTTTCCGCGAATCCCCATGAGGGTGCCTTCGGCAATGTTTGTGGAAGCATCGGGCGAGGTAGTCACCACTACTACGGATGAGGTGAGAGAGGTGTTTTCTCCATCATTCCACGGTTCTACGCTTGCCGACACAGTGACTGGTACGGGGCGGAGAGTCAGCCGGAAGGTATTTTTTGTTCCGGCTTTCAGCTGTTGCGAAGCGCTCATATAGGCGGTATAGATGTTGCCATTGGCAAGTGTCACCACATAACTAACTCCTTCGGCTGCTTCACGTGGCAAGACTATTGCTTCGGCTGCCGTGCCTGTGGCGTTCAGAGGCACGTTGATGTCTTGTGTGGCAGATGTATTTGTAATGCTACCGTCAATCAATAGGCACTCTGCTTTCGTATTCATTCCCTTGATTGTGAGCGTGGCGCCTGCCAGTTGGTCGTTTGTGACAATGCCACTACCTGTGAGGGTGAACAGCAGCTTCACTAATCTGTGTTTGAAGCTCAGGGCGACGTTGGGTTGGCTGCGGTCGTGCCCGTTAGTGCGGGTAGTCAGCAAGTCGGTGGCAGGCTGTGCACTGACATCAACGGGCAAGGTGAACGTTTCCGACAGGCTACCTGCCCGGTAGGGGTGGTAGGCCAGAAAGTCAACTTTGCTGCCATCGGCGGGGAAGTAGGCGGTGCCGGTATCTTCGGCAGGCTTTAGTTGCCCGTTGGCGCTTGCTGCGACCACCTTGTAGCAATAGTTGAAGACCTCGTTTGCCGTTTGGGTGCTGTTGGCAAAGTTCATACAAAGGCCTATAGCATCACCTGCCTCCCATTTTCCGTTTACGATACGGGTAGCGGCCAGGTCACTTATGTCTGCCGTCAGCGTAACGGGAGTCTGTCCGTCCTGCGCTTGTTCGGGTATCTGCTCTCCACTGCATGCTGCAAACAATGCGAAATACAGTAGAAAGGCCACCATGTGTAGATAGTACTTTTTCATATCCTTGAGTTTACTTGGTATTAATCACTAATTGTTTGCATCTAGATCTGTGTCTGCTCCCAGTTCCCAGTCCTCAATGGTAGCGGACATATTGCTTTGACCCGCAAAGTTTATAGTGGCGGAAAGAATCCGGTCTTTTTCTTCGTTTCCGTTAGCATTGAAATCAAACAGGGCAGAGGTGAGGTCTTCTTCTATTACCTCTTGTTCACCATTGGTGTAGTGTAGGGTTATGACAAATAGCTGTCGTTCTTCGGGATGAATGCCCAACAGACGTTTCCGGCAAGAGTATTTAACGGTTCCTTCAGTGCGGGTTTCGGGTGTTTCCTCTCGCTCCAGTGCTAATGCAATGCTTCCACCGGATGTTCCGTAGAGAGTGCGTTCGCCCAGTTTCCGTGCCGATGCAATGCCGCTGAGGGTGGCTGTGATGGCTTCTATTCGCCCTTTGGCCTGTGCATCCAGTTGGAAACTGAAAGCTAAGTTGCGTGTGTAAGGATGCATTTTAAGGGCAAACGCCTTTTCTTCTTGTGCTGTGGCCTGAATTGTTTCGTAGCCGGCACAGAAGGCTTCAGGTTCGGGCAGGAAACCTTTTTCATCTGCTTTTAGGTGGAAATAGGTGCCATCGAAACTGACGTTTCTGGCATCATGCCATGCAACTATGGTGTATTTGGCTTCAAGTAGAGAGAGTTGGGCGGTGGAGTGTGCATCCAGCATGAATAGAGTGTCTGTACTTATAATTCCTTGAGTAGCGGAAGTGTGTGCCCCCCATATGTGCACCTTCACTGTAGAAGTGGTGGGAGATTCTACCTGCCAGTCCAGAGTTAATGGAATGGAGCTTGTATACAGTTCCTCGTGAGTGCTTAGTTCTTTATGTTCGCAACCGCATAGAATGAAGGTTACGAGTAGGAAATGCAAATAGATGTTATGTGTATTCTGTGTTTTCATACTCTATCTCTTTTTAGTGGGAAAACGATAAATGAGGCTGGCTTGGAGATTAGTCAGTCCGAAGACATTCCGGGTGTGCTCTCTGTTGAATTCGTATTTTCTGAAACGTTTGTTCCAGAAATACTTGTCGTAGCGGGTGTGGATGTATCCCAATCCCAATCCGGCATCGAAGAACCAGTTGCCGCGCAGAATGAAGCGGTAGCCTACGGTGAAGCCTGCCAGCAGGGCTTCGCCCCAGCGTCCGTCTTTTGAGTTATAGAGGTCGTATTCTCCGCTCCGCACAGATAAACCGATGTAGGTGCGACGAAAACCATATTGTCGGGATTGCAGCCAGTAGCGTGCTTCTCCACCTATGCTCCATGTGCGTATACTATTACTGCTATGGGAGTGGTTCCACATTCCGTAACTGCCATCGGCGGCTATAGAGAACTTCTTTCCTATATATACTTCTATACCTAAATCGGGGGCAAGCGTTGCCCATGAAAGCAGGTTGCTGCTGAGGGCAATGTGGGAAGCGTCTTCCTGTGCCTGTGCGTTTCTGTTATTGAGCAACAGAAATGTGAGGAAAATGAATGTGAAGTATCGCAATGTTTTCATACTGCTTCGTAATGTTGTTTATAGATGCTGCAAAGTTGAAGATAATACTTAAAAAACAGGTTGTTTCTTTGGATATAGCCATCCTGTTTTGTCACGAAGGCAGTCCTGTTTTGTCATAAATCGTATCGAGATGGTGTTGTGAGTGGGGTGAAAAGTAAAAGCCGCCTCTTCCTCATTTTGAGGAGAGACGGCTTTTGCCTACTGATAAGTTATTATTTTACTTCTTCACCCACTTATCCAGCCATTCAAAGAATGTACGCTGCCAGAGAACACCATTCTGTGGTTTCAGTACCCAATGGTTTTCATCCGGATAAATCAGCAGTTCGGCAGGAACACCGCGCATTGCTGCGGCATCAAAAGCAGCCATGGCCTGGTTGGCAAGGATGCGGTAATCCTTTTCACCGTGGATGCAGAGAATAGGTGTGTCCCACTTATCTACAAACAGGTGCGGAGAGTTGGCAAATGTGCGTTGAGCCACCGGATTCTGTTTTTCCCAGTAGGCGCCGCCCATATCCCAATTGGCAAACCATTTCTCTTCCGTCTCCAGATATTGCATTTCCATATTGAAGATGCCGTCGTGAGCAATGAATGCTTTGAAGCGCTTGTCATGATGTCCGGCAAGCCAGTAAACGGAGAAGCCGCCGAAGCTGGCACCTACGCAACCGAGGCGGTCATTGTCTACAAACGGTTCTTTAGCCATTTCGTCGATAGCCGTGAAGTAATCCTTCATGCACTGGCCACCGTAATCACCGCTGATTGCCTCGTTCCATTCCACACCAAAGCCCGGAAGGCCACGACGATTGGGAGCTACAATGATGTAATCGTTGGCAGCCATAATCTGGAAATTCCAACGGTAACTCCAGAACTGGCTGACGGGACTTTGCGGGCCACCTTCGCAGAACAACAACGTGGGGTATTTCTTATTCGGATCGAATTGCGGAGGATAGATTACCCACGTCAACATCTGTTTGCCGTCCGTGGTCTTCATCCAGCGGGCTTCGACCTTACCCATTTCCAGTTGGTCGTAAATCTGCTTGTTTTCGAAAGTCAACTGCTTTACTTCGGCAAATGCGTCACCGTTACGGGTAGTAGATACAGCATAAATCTCATCTCCCATACTCATGGAGTGACGTTTGGCAATCACCTTATCACCTGCAAAGGCGAGGGAGGCATAGTCGTATACACCGTCCGTCAGTTGCGTAACCTTATCGTTTGCAGCGAGGTCGATGTTATAAATCTGTGTTTCACCATGCCATACTCCGATGAAATAGATGCTCTTGGAATCCTTGTTCCATAAGAAACCGTCTACATTTGACTCGAATGCTTTGCTGACGAAACGTTTCTCACCAGTTTCCAGATTCATAATAAAGAGGCGGTTCAGGTCCGCTTCATATCCGTCACGCTCCATGCTCTGCCAGGCAATGTATTTGCCGTCGGGAGAATATTGCGGGTTGGTGTCGTAACCTTTGTTCTCTTCAGTGATGTTATCTGTTTTCCCGGTAGCAAGGTCGTAGATGTAGATATCCGAGTTGGTAGAGATGGCATAAGCCAGGCCGGTCTTCTTGCGGCAGGTATAAGCTACTTTGTCTCCGGCGGGGCTCCATGCCAGTTGTTCGATGCCGCCCCAAGGTCTCATCGGGCTTTCATAGGGTTCCCCCTCCAGTATATCCTTTATATTACTGATGCCGTTTCCATCAAAGTCAGCTACGAAAGGATGCGGAGCGCCGGTTACCCATTCATCCCAATGCTTGTACATCAGGTCGGTGACGATGATGCCTGTGGCTTTGGGTAAGTCGGGGTGTTTATCCGCAGTGCTTTGTCTGGTCTTCACCTGAGCGATGAAGAGCAGCTTCTTGCCATCGGGAGAGAACGAATAGCCTTCAAGGTCGCCGTCATATTGCGTCAACTGTTTGCGTCCGCTGCCGTCCGGGTTCATTTCCCATAACTGGCTGCTGCCACCTTCATTGGAGAGAAAAGCCAGCTTTGTGCCGTCCTTTATCCAGGTCACTTCGTTCTCCTGCCACGGGGTACGGGTAATTTGCTTGTTGTCTGTTCCGTCTGCGTTCATCACGAAGACTTCGCGGTTACTCTTGTTCTCCGGTATACTGTAATAAGCTACCGTGTAAACAATTTGTTTTTCATCGGGCGATACGGCAACACCTCCGATGCGCCCCATAGCCCAAAGTGCTTCGGGAGTCATCCGCTTGCCTTCAATTTGGATGTCCGACCGCTCGATGAGCGGTGTTCCGGCTTGTCCTGCGTCTTTCGTCCCGCCGCAGGCAGCCAATGTCATAGCTGCTGACATAAGCAATAAATTTACTTGTTTCATACGTAGATTGTTCGTTACGGTTATTTTGCAGCAAATATACAAATTATATGCGTTTTTCTTGCCATCGTCCCTTTTTAATATACCACCAGCAGAGTATCAGAATACAGATGGAATATACCATTTCTGATGTCCAACACAGAGCTACATCAAGTTTCAAGTAAAGAATGATGTATGTGATGTAGGCAACATAGAAGACGAGCGTTATCAGTTCCATGACCAGAGCCGTGCGCGTGTTTCCCGTTCCTGATACTGCCTGGAAATATACATTGGCAGGTACGAGAAGCAGATATGCCGAGCACATTACCCAAAGTGAATGTACGGCTGCATCCTGTAAATCGGGTATATCCGTATAGATTCCCAGTATAAGTTTTGGGAACAGTGCAAAAAACAGTGCTAGCGGCAATGTGAACAGGTATGCAATGCGTATATGCTGCCGGATAGTGCCTGCCACGCAGTCTTTGTCTCCTGCACCGATGAGATTGCTGACCAATGAACCACAGGTTGAGGCAAATGCCATCATTACCATGAACAGAATGCCGGATATGCTCCGGACAATGTTCGTGATGGCGAGCGACCGTTCTCCCAAATGCTCCACATAGAGGAAGAACAAGAACCAGGTGGACAAGGAAAAGACATTCTGTATCATGGTCCAGAAGGAAATGTTCAGCATTCGTTTCAGTATCTTCGGGCGGAACTTCGGAATACGGTCCAGTCCAAACTTACGGCAGTCAATGCGGTAACGGGTGTAGAGGATAAAGAATATCAGTGAAACCAGCTCTGCAAGTGATGAACCGATGGCCGCACCTGCAATGCCGAGCGCGGGAAAGCCGAATTTACCGAAAATCAGTATATAGTTGAAAACTACGTTACTCAATACCATGACTATGGAATTGAGTGTCAGTGTCTTGGTTTGCGTAGTTCCCAGGAAGAAAGCACGGAAAATGACTGCACTGAATGAGAAGAAGGCTCCGAAAACCCGCCAGTTCAGATAACTGATGGCAGCCTCATAGATGTGTTCGGAAGAAACGATTCGCTTCAGTATCATTGGTGAAAGGAAGTAGGAGAGCAGGAACATTACTGCCGCCAGTCCTATCTGAAAGTAAATTCCTTGATAGAAAAGGTCGCCTATTTCCCGGTATTGCTTTTCACCGTTGCGCCGGGCAATGAGTATCTGCGCTCCGATACTGAAACCGAAAGCTGCCATGAATATTACCATATAGAAGACACCTGCAATGGCCGATGCTCCCAGTTCTACTTCGCCTACCCGTCCCAGGAAGGCGGTGTCCGTCATACCTATCATTTGTTCCATCAGCAGACTGATGAGGATGGGATAGGAGATTAACCAGATTTGTTTGTTCGTGTATTTAGTTTTCATTTTTATTTTAATTATTAAGAGATGAACACAGAGGCAGGGAGTCCCCTTATATCTTTGTGTTTCAAACGTTATTAGAGAAAGAAAGCCGGACAATCATATTAATTGCCCGGCTTTTATTATCAAGTGATGAAAAGCGGAGACTTACTTTTTATTCTGTCTCTCTTTCAACAACTGTTCCTGTTGTTTCTGCATTGCCTCCAGGCGGGCGGCAAAGCCGGTTTTCTTAGCTTTCTTCGGATCTTTCTTTCGGGCTTCCAATTGGGCAAGAAGTTTCTCTTCATTCGTAGTCTTACGCAGAATGAGAGTAGTCACCACACTAATCAATGTCGATATGAAGTAGTAATAGTTCAGACCTGAAGGATAACTGTTCAAAATGAACAACATCATAATCGGCATGAGATACGTCATCCACTTCATTGCCGCCATTTGCGGGTTAGCACCGGTATCTTGCTGCTGCATCATGAACTTGGAATTTAAAACGTTCACAATTGTCATCAACAGACAGAACAAGCTGAGGTGGCTGCCCAGGAACGGGATATTGAACGGGAAGTTGATGAAAGCATCGTACGTTGAAAGGTCATCAGCCCACAAGAAGCTCTGCTGACGCAATTCGATAGCACTTGGCACGAACATGAACAATGCAATCAGAACCGGGAACTGTACCAGCATCGGCAAACAGCCACCCATCGGACTGACACCATATTGGCTGTACATTCCCATGACTTCCTGCTGTTTCTTCATCGCATCCTCCTGTTTGGGATACTTCTTGTTGATCTCGTCTATTTTCGGTTTCAATACACGCATCTTGGCAGATGAAATATACGTTTTCCAGGTAGCGGGGAATACGACTGCTTTTACAATCAACGTCATCAGTAACAATACGATACCCATGCTCAGACCCCAACCGGACAACCAATCGAAGATGTTGATGGTAAACCATTTGTTGACCCAGCGAATCAACGGCCAACCCAGATAAACCAAACGGTTCAGTTCCCATTTCTCTTCACGTCCCTTATCCAGCGCAGTCAGCGTCTTGTAATGGTTCGGACCGAAGTAGAAGAACATTTGTGTAGGCTGTTTGCCTGTCGGGTCAAAGCTTGTACTCATCTCGGCGGAGTAGTCTTTGATATATCCGCTGCCTTCTCTTTCCATTTTGGAGACTAACTTCGTTTTCTCAAAGTCAGCGTCTGCAATGAATACCGAGGAGAAGAATTGATTTTTGAAAGCAATCCAGTCCAGACGTTCGGGCACTTCTTTTTCATCATCCTTATTAGCTGACAAGTAGTCTGTGCCATTTCCCAGCATTTTATAAGTCAGTTCAGACAAACGGTTCTCATATACATAACCTTTTTCGATCTGGCGGGCGCGTTGTGCCCATTCGATGTCTACATAGTTATTGCTTGCTGCCAATTTATCTGCCATACCTTTAGCATCGATGCTGAAGTCTACCAGGTAGGTATTGGGATGCAATGCATACTTGAAGTCTATATAACTTGCACTGTCAGCTGATAAACGCATTGTTACGGTGCTGTCCGTACGGTTCACAGTGGTGAAGTAATAGTCCTTGGTCTGTATTGTTTCCTTTTTATTATAGAAAAGGAAATTCATGGAAACATCGTTTCCGGTGAATAGGGTTACAGGAGTTTTCTTGTCCTGTTCCATATACTCTTTCAATACAGCGGAGAATATGGAACCGCCTTTGGTGCTGAGGGTCAACTCAGCCACGTCGTTCTGAATCGTAATAAGCGAATCTGTTCCTTGGAGAGCATTGAAGAAGAGGGAAGTAGAATCTATTGTTTCCACATCTTTTTCATTGGCCAATGCTGCATCCGCTTTGGCTTTCAGTGCTTCTTCACGTTGCTGTACCAGCGCAATGGAATCATAATAACGCTGCTGTGCTTCCAATTGCTCTTTACTGGGGCGACTCAGAAAACTGAAGCCGACTAACAAAATTGCTATTAAAACAAGACCTGTAATGGTGTTTTTATCCATGAATTTATTTACAATTTATCTATTTACAATTTACTATCTGAAGATTGAAATAATCTTATTTCTTTGCTTTCTCCTTCTCCTCGAAACTTTCGACAGATGCTTTGATGAAAGCCACGAACAACGGATGGGGATTCAGTACCGTACTGCTGTACTCCGGATGGAACTGAGTTCCGACAAACCACTTCAACTTCGGTATTTCTACGATTTCCACCAAATCAGATTCCGGATTGATGCCTACGCATTTCATGCCGGCAGCTTCGTACTCTGCTTTATACTGGTTGTTGAATTCATAGCGATGGCGGTGGCGCTCCTGGATGTGCTCTGTTCCATAAGCCTCATATGCCTTGCTACCTTTCTGCAAGATACATTCGTAGGCTCCCAGACGCATTGTTCCACCCATGTTTGTGATGGATTTCTGCTCTTCCATAATGTCGATGACATTATGCGGAGTCTTTTCGTTCATTTCGCGTGAATCTGCATCGGTATATCCCAGTACGTTGCGTGCGAATTCAATGGCGATACACTGCATTCCCAAGCAAATACCGAAAGTCGGAATATCATGTGTGCGTGCGTATTTGATAGCCACGAACTTACCGGAAATACCACGTTCACCGAATCCCGGACCTATCAATACACCTGCCATGCCTTTCAGTGCTTCCGCTACATTTTCTTCTGTCAGCTTTTCACTGTTCACAAAGTCTACAGATACCTTGCGGTCATTGTATGTACCAGCTTGTGACAAGGCTTCGCGAATGGATTTGTAAGCATCCTGCAAATCATATTTGCCGACTAATGCAATGTGCAGCGGTTCTGTATTTTCCGCTTTATGGCGACGTTCGAGGAAAGCACGCCACGGACCTAGTCCCGGTGTGTCTCCTACGGGCAGTCCCATTTTCTTCAATATCGTTTCATCCAGTTTCTGAGCCTGCATCAGAATAGGCACTTCGTAGATGGTAGGAGCATCGATGCTCTGTACTACTGCGTTTTCATCCACATTACAGAATAATGCTACTTTTTTACGCAGGTTGGTGCCTAATTCGTGTTCTGTACGCAATACCAATATATCCGGCTGTATACCTGCACTCTGCAATTCTTTTACGGAGTGTTGTGTCGGCTTGGTTTTCAATTCACCGGCTGCCGTGAGGTAAGGTACATAAGTAAGGTGCACGCACAAAGCGTCACGTCCCAATTCCCACTTCAACTGACGGATACTTTCCAGATACGGCAATGATTCGATATCACCCACTGTACCACCGATTTCTGTAATTACAAAATCGAATTTATATTTGTTACCCAGTAACTTCACGTTTCGTTTAATTTCGTCCGTGATGTGAGGGATAACTTGGATGGTCTTGCCTAAATAATCACCACGGCGCTCTTTGTCAATAACGCTTTTATAGATACGTCCGGTTGTGATGTTATTGGCTTTAGTAGTCTGGATCCCAAGAAAACGTTCGTAATGACCTAAGTCGAGGTCAGCTTCATGTCCGTCTACAGTCACATAACATTCTCCGTGTTCGTAGGGGTTTAAAGTGCCCGGGTCAATATTGATATACGGGTCAAACTTCTGAATGGTTACTTTGTAACCTCTTGCTTGTAGCAATTTACCAATGGATGAGGCGATGATACCTTTACCTAATGATGAGGCAACGCCACCGGTGACGAAAATATACTTTGTTTCTCCCACAGCTATACTGTTTTAATATTATTGTTTTTGTTTGGTCGATGTACACATTTGTATACCTACCTGTCTACAGGTGAGACTTAAAAAGCGCAAAATTACAAAAAAAAGAGGAAGTACATAAAGTTTCGGCGAAACAATTCTAAAAAAAGTGATGCTGCAATGTTATTAAGTCCTTATCATCTCCGTACTATCTCCGTGTTATCTCCGTATCACCTCCGTGTTATCTCCGTGTCATCTCCGTATATATATGTTTGGACTTGATACGGACTTGGTACGGGGCTGATACGGAGCTGATATGAACTTGCCATCCTAAGTACCGGCTATTGCTAATCTTTTCTTTACTCTTTTCTATGTTTTCTAAACATTTTAAATTACTTTTGCAGTCAAAACATAGATTTTAGGGCGTTATGAAGAATAGATACTTATCTTTATGGGCAGTTGCTGCGCTTTTTTCTTCGTCGATAGCGGCGCAGAATTCAGTAAAGACTGTCTTAAAGGCCGGAGAGGAACCGGCTGCCGCACAAGTGGATACCTTGTCGGATGTGATGAAGCAATATTTTGTCTTAAAGTTGAAACCGGCGAATGATACTCTCAAGCTGGATACAGTATCTATACTGCATGAGAAGTATTTTGGAGTATTAAACTATCTGAATGATCCGTCTACTCCTGAGCGTTACATTCCTGATAATCCCGATTACTACCGTCTGTTTCTTAAGCCATTTACATATTATAATTCTCCTATAAAGCGTGTTTCTACATTGAATTGGAAATTTGAACCTTTTGATACGGTTGAATTGCCAGTGAAAGAACTTTTACCATTTGATGAAGCCCGCTTTACCTCAAAGGAACGCGCGAATGAAACAGTGGATCGTGCTTTGCTCTATCTTTATGTTAATGATGATCTACATAAGATCGTGGCATGGGAAGATAATATCATGCAGGTAAAGGTATTCAAGGATAATATTGAAAAAGAAGCATCTTCAAAACCTTCTGTGATGAAATTATTCACTCAGGAAAGCATGGCGGAAGTGAAAGAAGATGCGGAAGTGGTTATCCGTAAACCTAACTGGTGGGTAACAGGCGGGAATGGTTCTTTGCAGATTACTCAGAATTATATTTCGGATAACTGGTATAAAGGGGGTGAGAGTACGAATTCTGTACTAGCCAACTTACAACTGTTTGCTAATTACAATGACCGTGAAAAGATTCAATGGGAAAGTTTGTTGGATGCCAAATTAGGATTCTCTTCAGCACCCTCTGATGAATTTCATGATTATTTGGTCAATACAGACCAACTCCGTATATACAGTAAGTTAGGTGTTCAGGCAGCGTCTAATTGGTACTATACGATTTCTACGGAATTCAAGACACAGTTCTGTCATGGATATAAAGCCAATAAAGAGCCTTTGGTATCGGCATTCCTGGCTCCGGCAGACTGGTCTGCCAGTGTCGGTATGGACTATAAGTTGAAGAAGAAAAAGTTTAATTTGTCTGTTTTTATAGCTCCGTTGACGTGGACTATGCGTTATGTGGGTAATAAGGAAGTGAATGAAGTGGATTTTGGTTTGGAGAAGGGTAAGACGGTGCGTCATAATTTTGGTTCGCAGGTACAACCCACTTTGTTCTGGCAAATCATTCCATCCATTACGTTAGATTCTCGTTTGGACTATCTGACAAGTTATGAATGGGTGCGTATTGAATGGGAAAATACATTCAACTTTGTGTTGAACCGTTATTTGTCGACCAAACTTTATATACATGCCCGTTTTGACGATAGTAGCAAGCCTACTTCAGGTGATAGCTATTTTCAGGTAAAAGAATTATTGAGCTTCGGTATTAATTATAAATGGTAATCACATAAAGCTGATATGTAATACAAGTAAGGATCTTTCGGCTATGCTATAATATCGGATTCACATAAAAATGAAAAGATGCAGGAAAGCGTGAAGTGGAATTATTCATAGTATCATTTTGTTATCTTATACTTATCAATGGTGCAAAGTGATACCTTAGTCTGTGTTATAAAACAGGTTTTCTTGCTTGTTCTGTGGAAAAAGTGAAGAAAAATAGTTAAAACGGGGAAAAGTACGTTGGCGTACACATAAAAAAAGCGGGTGAAAGCCTTGCAGTTCACAAATAATGCGTAAATTTGCCGCAATTTGTAATGCACAGTTTGCAAAATGGCAGATATTATAAAACATCAAGGTATTGTGGAAAACATAAACAGTTCTCATATAAAGGTGAGAATTGTCCAAACGTCAGCTTGTGCGGCATGTAGTGCGAAGGGACATTGTGCCTCGGCTGATACCAAAGAAAAAATAATCGATGTAACTACCAGCGATGCGTCTTCCTATCAGGTGGGTGACCGGGTAATCGTTTTTGGCGAACTCTCTATGGGAATGATGGCGGTGCTGTGGGCCTTTATAGTACCTTTCTGTATTCTGGTGATTTCTCTCTTTGTATTTATGGCTATCTGGAGTGACGAACTTCTCTCTGCACTTTGTTCGTTAGCTCTTCTTATTCCTTATTATTATATATTGTGGCTAAATAAAACACGTATGGGAAAGAAATTTTCTTTTTCAATAAGGCCAATTGACTAACTCTTGGAACATTAAAACAAATAATTAAATAAATAACTAATTTATGAATGTAATTCTGATTGCAGTGATTTCATTGGGAGCTATAGCGCTGGTTTCGGCCGCTATATTATACATCGCTTCCAAGAAATTCGCCGTGTATGAAGATCCGCGAATTGCACAGGTAGGAGAGGTGTTGCCTCAAGCAAATTGCGGTGGATGTGGTTATCCGGGTTGTAGCGGTTTTGCCGATGCCTGTGTAAAGGCAGGTTCGCTGGAGGGCAAGTTTTGTCCGGTAGGCGGACAACCTGTTATGACGCAAATTGCGGAAATCCTAGGTTTGGATGCCGTTGCTGCCGAACCGATGGTGGCAGTTGTGAGATGTAATGGAACCTGTGCCAACCGTCCCCGTACGAATATGTACGACGGTGCGAAGAGTTGTGTTATTGCAGCCTCTCTTTATGGTGGCGAAACCGGTTGTAGTTTCGGATGTCTGGGGTGTGGTGACTGTGTGGAAGCTTGTCAGTTTGATGCTATCCACATGAACCCTGAAACGGGACTTCCGGAAGTGGATGAAGCAAAATGTACGGCTTGTGGAGCTTGTGTCAAGGCTTGTCCGAAGAACATTATCGAGATTCGTCCGCAAGGCAAGAAATCACGCCGTATCTATGTGCAGTGTGTGAACAAAGACAAAGGCGGCATAGCGCGTAAAGCTTGTACAGTTGCTTGTATTGGTTGTGGCAAGTGTGTGAAGGTTTGTCCGTTCGAAGCGATTACACTTGAAAATAATCTGGCCTACATCGACCCGAACAAATGTAAATCATGTCGTAAGTGCGAAGAGGCTTGTCCGCAGAACACGATTATCGCACTCAATTTCCCGCCGCGTAAGCCGAAGGCGGAAGGTGCTGTTTCGGTTGCTGCTCCTAAGGTAGCCGTTGCACCGAAAGCTACAGAAACGCCTAAGGTTGCAGAGGCTCCTAAAACTGTAGAGACCCCTAAAGCTGTTGAGACTCCTCAGGTTGAAACTCCAAAGGCAGAGGCTTAATAATAAAGAAGTAATAAACGACTAAAATACAGAATTGTATGTTGAAGACATTTTCAATCGGTGGTGTTCATCCACACGAAAATAAACTTTCAGCACATCAGCCCATTATAAAGGCGGAAGTTCCTGCCAAAGCTGTGATTTTGCTGGGTCAGCACATTGGCGCGCCTGCAAAGCCGATTGTAGCTAAAGGGGATGTGGTGAAAGTCGGCACAAAGATTGCCGAACCCGGTGGTTTTGTATCCGCGGCCATCCACTCGTCTGTCAGCGGCAAGGTTGCTAAAATCGATACGGTTATCGATGCCAGTGGTTATCCGAAACCTGCCATCTTTATTGATGTGGACGGTGATGAATGGGAAGAAAGTATTGACCGCACCGAAACGTTGGTGAGGGAATGTAACCTTACATCCGAGGAAATAGTAAAAAAGATAGCCAATGCCGGTATTGTAGGTTTGGGTGGTGCATGTTTCCCTACTCAGGTGAAACTCTGTCCGCCGCCTGCATTCAAAGCAGAGTGTGTGATAATCAACGCTGTGGAGTGTGAACCCTATCTGACAGCTGACCACCAGTTGATGCTGGAACATGCCGAGGAAATTATGGTAGGTGTATCTATTCTGATGAAAGCTGTGAAGGTGAACAAGGCATTTATCGGTATTGAGAACAATAAGCCCGATGCTATTCAGTTGATGGCGAAGGTGGCATCCAGCTATGCAGGTATCGAGGTAGTAGCCTTGAAGGTGCAATATCCACAAGGAGGTGAAAAGCAGTTGATAGATGCTATTACCAGTCGTCAGGTAGCGAGTGGTGCTTTACCAATTTCTACAGGGGCCGTGGTACAGAATGTAGGTACTGCATTTGCGGTGTATCAGGCCGTACAGAAAAATAAGCCGTTGTTTGAGCGCGTGATTACCGTTACTGGTAAGTCAGTAGCAAAACCGTCTAACTTTCTGGCACGTATTGGCACGCCGATGAAGCAATTGATTGATGCTTGCGGTGGTCTGCCCGAAGATACAGGTAAGATTATCGGTGGTGGCCCAATGATGGGTAAGGCATTGATCAACACGGAGGTTCCTACCGCTAAAGGCAGTTCCGGCATTCTGATAATGAACCAAAAGGAAGCCAAACGTGGGGAGATTCAGCCTTGCATCCGTTGTGCAAAGTGTGTGGGTGCCTGTCCGATGGGATTGGAACCTTATTTGCTGTCGGCACTTGCCGAACATGCAGAATTCGAGAGAATGGAAAAAGAAAGAATTATGGATTGTATCGAGTGCGGTTCTTGTCAGTTTACCTGTCCTGCCAACCGTCCGTTGCTGGACTACTGCCGCTTGGGTAAAGGCAAGGTAGGAGCGATCATCCGTGCACGTCAAGCTAAATAATAACGAAGTATGGAAAATAAATTAGTAATATCACTTTCACCCCACGTCCATGGTGGTGACAGCGTGAAAAAGAACATGTATGGTGTGCTTATTGCATTGATTCCTGCATTTCTTGTATCGCTTTATTTCTTCGGACTGGGTGCACTGATTGTCACGGCTACATCGGTAGCTGCCTGTTTGTTCTTCGAATGGGCTATTGGTAAATTCCTGATGAAGAAAGAAACCACAACAATCTGTGACGGTTCTGCTGTAATCACAGGTGTGTTGCTGGCATTCAATTTACCTTCCAATCTGCCTATCTGGATTATTATTCTGGGTGCATTGTTCGCCATAGGCGTAGGTAAGATGTCTTTTGGAGGATTGGGTAACAATCCGTTCAACCCTGCATTGGCAGGACGTGTGTTCCTGTTGCTCTCTTTCCCTGTGCAAATGACGAGTTGGCCGGTAGTGGGACAGTTGACTTCTTACACCGATGCTACGACGGCTGCTACTCCGCTTAATCTGATGAAGCAGATTGCCGGTGGAAATATAGAGGCTCTGAAAGATCTGCCTTCCTCTTTCGATTTGCTGATTGGTAATAATGGCGGTTGTCTGGGTGAAGTCAGTGCGTTGGCGTTACTGTTGGGATTAGCTTATATGCTTTGGAAGAAAATTATTACCTGGCATATTCCTATTTCTATATTGGCTACAGTATTTGTGTTCTCGGGTATTATGCATCTGGTAGATCCGGAACTGTATGTATCTCCCGTGCTTCAGCTGCTTACAGGTGGTTTGATGCTGGGTGCTATTTTTATGGCTACTGACTACGTCACTTCTCCGATGAGCAAGAAGGGGATGCTGATTTATGGTGTATGTATCGGGTTACTGACAGTGATTATCCGTCTGTTCGGTGCTTATCCCGAAGGTATGTCATTCGCTATTTTGATTATGAATGCCTTTACTCCGCTGATTAATACATATTGTAAACCTAAACGCTTTGGGGAGGTAGCGAAGAAGAAATGAAAAAGTTAGAATCATCCTTGAAGAATATGTTGCTGGTACTCACGGGCGTTACTGCCATCTCTGTGGCTTTGCTGGCATATGTGAATGAATTGACGAAAGAACCTATAGCACAAGCCAATGCAAAGACATTGAGCGATGCTGTCAGTGCAGTGGTTCCCGGTTTCGATAATGATCCGATTGCAGAAAAGAAGATGCAGGCTGTGAATGGCGTAGATTATGCTGTGTATCCTGCTACGAAAGGTGGAGAGTTTATTGGTGCTGCCGTAGAAGCAAGTTCAATGGCATTCGGCGGTGAGCTGAAAGTCTTGGTCGGCTTTGATGCGGAAGGAAACATTATAGATTATTCCCTATTGTCGCATGTGGAAACTCCGGGATTGGGTTCCAAAGCTGCCGATTGGTTTAAAGAAGGAAATAAAGGAAGTATCAAAGGTATGAACCCGGGTAAGACTCCGTTGTCTGTAAGCAAAGATGGAGGCCAGGTAGATGCCATTACAGCTTCTACCATTACTTCACGAGCTTTCCTGAATGCTGTGAATGCTGCTTATGCAGCTTATGCCGGTCAGAGTGAATCGGATGCCGCTACGGGCGCTACGCAAAAAGTTGTTGAACCTGCTGAAAATGCCGCCACTGAAGTTGCGGACTCTATCAGCGCTAAATAAAGAAAGGAGTAGAAGATATGAATAATTTTAAAGTTATGATGAACGGGATTATTAAAGAGAATCCTACGTTTGTACTCCTGCTTGGTATGTGTCCTACGCTGGGTACCACCTCTTCCGCTATCAATGGTATGGGTATGGGACTGGCAACGATGTTTGTGCTGATTTGTTCTAATGTTGTAATCTCGGCGATCAAGAATGTAATTCCTGATATGGTACGTATTCCGTCGTTCATTGTGGTTATTGCTTCTTTTGTGACTTTACTGCAAATGGTCATGCAAGCTTATGTTCCTGCTCTATATGCTACGCTGGGCTTGTTTATTCCGTTGATTGTGGTAAACTGTATTGTGTTGGGACGCGCAGAAGCTTTTGCTGCCAAAAACACTCCGGTAGCTTCTTTCTTTGATGGTTTAGGAATGGGCCTTGGCTTTACTTTGGCCCTTACTTTGCTGGGTGCCGTACGTGAATTTCTGGGAACCGGTAAGATATTCGATTTGACTATCCTTCCTGAAGAATACGGTATGTTGATATTTGTACTTGCACCGGGAGCTTTCATCGCACTGGGGTATCTGATTGCATTGATAAACGGCTTGAAAAAGAATTAATAATGGAAAATTAGAAATTAAGGATGAGAGTAGTAACTGCTTTTAGTTTTTAATTTTTAATTCTTAATTTTGGAAAGTATGGAATATATATTGATATTTATTTCGGCAATCTTTGTCAATAACATCGTATTGTCGCAGTTTTTGGGTATCTGTCCGTTTTTAGGTGTATCCAAGAAGGTGGAAACTGCATTGGGTATGTCGGCTGCCGTGGCATTTGTGCTTACGATTGCAACTATAGTGACATTTCTTATTCAGAAATTTGTGCTTGATGCTTTTGACCTGGGGTATTTACAGACTATTACTTTTATTTTGGTGATTGCTGCACTGGTTCAGATGGTAGAGATTATTTTGAAAAAAGTATCGCCTTCTTTGTATCAGGCACTGGGTGTGTTTTTGCCTCTGATCACAACTAACTGTTGTATTCTTGGTGTTGCCATCCTTGTAATTCAGAAAGATTATGATCTGTTGACCGGTGTGGTTTATGCATTTTCTACAGCTATCGGTTTTGGCCTGGCGCTGACTCTTTTTGCGGGTTTGCGCGAACAGATGAGTTTGGTAAATATCCCGAAAGGAATGAAGGGGACTCCGATCGCTCTGATTACTGCCGGTCTTTTGGCTATGGCATTTATGGGTTTCTCCGGTGTTGTGAAAATCTGAAAAATAGAACATTAACTAATAGGTTAGGGGTAGAAGAAATTCTACCCCTTTCTTTTTTATACAAAAAAAATCTCTTTTTTTATTTTATATAAAAAAAAATCCGTAAATTTGCCGCCACAACGATGATAACCTAATAGAATAAATCACTGATGAAAGAAAGAATTTTGGTTACAGGTGGAACAGGATACATTGGTTCACACACTGTAGTAGAACTTCAGAACGCAGGTTTCGAAGTCGTGATAATAGATAATTTGTCAAACTCTAGCGCCGATGTAGTTGATAACATCGAAAAAGTATCGGGTATTCGTCCGGCATTCGAGAAGTTGGATTGTTTGGATTTCGCCGGTCTTGACGCTGTGTTTACTAAATATAAAGGCATTAAAGCCATCATCCACTTTGCAGCTAGTAAGGCTGTAGGCGAATCGGTTCAGAAGCCGTTGCTTTATTACCGCAACAATCTGGTTTCATTGATAAACCTACTTGAACTGATGCCGAAGCATGGAGTGGAAGGTATCGTATTCTCGTCTTCTTGTACTGTATATGGTCAACCGGATGAATTACCGGTGACGGAGAAAGCGCCGATTAAGAAAGCTGAATCTCCTTATGGTAATACAAAGCAGATCAATGAAGAGATTGTTCGTGATACTGTGGCTTCAGGTGCTCCTATCAATGCAATATTGCTGCGCTATTTCAATCCGATTGGTGCGCATCCTACAGCATTGCTTGGTGAATTGCCTAATGGTGTGCCTCAAAACTTGATACCTTATCTGACCCAGACCGCTATCGGTATCCGTGAGAAACTGAGTGTGTTCGGTGATGATTATGATACGCCCGACGGCTCTTGCATACGCGACTTCATTAATGTAGTCGATTTAGCAAAAGCACATGTGATTGCTATCCGCCGCATCTTGGAAAATAAACAAAAAGAGAAAGTGGAAGTGTTCAACATTGGAACGGGCCGCGGTCTTTCAGTATTGGAATTAATTAATGCTTTCGAAAAGGCAACCGGCGTGAAACTGAATTATCAGATTGTTGGTCGTCGTGCGGGAGATATTGAAAAGGTATGGGCCGATCCTAAATTCGCAAATGAAGAGTTGGGTTGGACAGCTGTTGAAACCATCGAAGATACGTTGCTCTCTGCTTGGAACTGGCAGTTGAAGCTTCGCGAAAGAGGTATTCAATAAGCATTAAAGAGATTTTTGTTTTTATTAACAAATAGGGCATGAACAAATGCTTCCCCGCATTTGTTTATATGTTGCAAATCAGCCTGACGCTGTTTATGTATATGTGAATATCCGTAACTAGTACTTATGCCTCCCCGGCATAGACAGGTAAGATTGCATAGTAGTTTTGTCGTGTTTTATTTTGTGTTTGTGTTGTGAATAAGCCTTGTCGGGAGACAGGGCTTATTTTTTTGTTCACTGGTGAACAAAAAAAGAGGCTTGGATTTAGCCTCTTTCATATTATATACATAAAAAAATATTCGCCTGCTATTTTAATGTTCCTCGATAAACAAATGCGTTTTCTCCAAAAAACTCTTTTGCAGGTTTATTATCTTCCGGTTTGAATAACCCGAATACGGATGAACCGGAGCCTGTCATGGCAGCGTATACGGCCCCTTGCTTATACAGCTTTTCCTTAATCGCCTTGATGGCTGGAAATTGAGGAAATACGCTTTCTTCGAAGTCATTTACCATAAGTTCCTTCCATTCTTCTATGGGATGTTTCAACACTTCTTTCAATGGGATATCTTGCCGATGCGGTTTTATCTTTGCAAATGCTTCCCGGGTGGAAACAAATATATCCGGTTTGACTAAAACAATCTGATACTCTTTTAGGGATAAAGAGATAGGGGAGAAGACGTTCCCTATTCCTTCGGCGTATGTTGGGGTATTCCGGATGAAAAAGGCACAGTCTGCCCCCAGTTTTGCGGCATATTCTTCTAAGGTTTCATCCGTTAGTTCCAGACTGAATTTCTCATTCAATAATTTCAGCATGTAAGCTGCATCGGATGATCCACCGCCTAACCCGGCACCGGAAGGAATATGCTTGAACAGGTGAATATCCACGGGTGGCAGATTGAACTTCTCATCCAGAAGCTTATAAGCTTTCACCACTAAGTTATTTTCAACTTCTCCTTCGATTTCTAATCCTGCCTGATGCAGACGAAACTTCTCGCTACCTTCGTTTAGCACGTTGACTTCCAGCGCGTCTTCCAGGGGAACAGGATAGAATACTGTTTCCAGATTATGGTACCCGTCGGGACGTTTTTCTACAATGTTCAGTCCCAGGTTTATTTTGGCATTCGGAAATGTTATCATGATTTTTAAAGCGATTTATGTGTAGCAAATATACGAATTTGTTTAGAGTGAAAAGCAAATAGAGAGAGTATTTGTTTAGAACGGAAAGCAAATAGTGGAATTAAGTCAAAGAGGCTTACTTTGGAGGGAGAAATACCTCTTTGACTTATTCGTCCGATCGTTTTTAGTTTTGGAGTAGCTTCAGAATATATTTTCCCGGCATCACAATCCTTGCTTTCATCTGCGGCGAGTTGTTGATGTCATAGAGTATTTTCCATATCTTTCCTTTCAGCTTTCCGAAATCCGTGAGTCTAAGGATGGCATTAATTTCCTTGATGACCGTTACTTTTTGGCGTTGCAACTCTTCCATTAGCCCTTCATAATTATGCGTATTTTTGTTGAGTGCATACTCCGGTGGAACAAGAAGAATCTCCTCATTCTTTCCCGTCTCCCCTTGGGGAGATATAGAGGGGGAGTTATTTATATCATTAGTCTGATTGATAGGTAAAGCGTTGCTTGCTATGCCTTCTCTGATTCTCTGTTGGTTAGCCAGTCCTCCACGTCTGCCTGACTCTCTGTTCGCTTCGCGCTTGGCTTCCAGTGGTCCCATGCGCCGTGTGAGTCCGGGCGATGAAAAGGTTGTGCCGTTCACCTCAAATAGTCCTGAATCGAAGATGATTCTCTTCAAGGTTGCTACTGTCACTCTCATTTTTCTTGCCAGTACGGGTAGTATTCTTATGTCTGCCTTATATCCGTTCTGTACTCTAAGAAACTCCAGTATCATCCAGTAGATGCCGTATCCTTTCATTCCTTCTTTCTGTATCATCATCATTATTTTAAAATTACTGCTTGCATTGGCGTCATGCAATAGATATGAATCCATAATTCTTCATTCTTAATTTTTCATTCTTTATTTAAATCATCGGTTTCCACTCCAGAAAATTCTCTATCTGGAATGTTCTCCATCCCTGCTGTTCTATATCCCAGTATACCACATGGCTCTGGATGCGTTCAATGTCGTATTTTCGATGGAAACAGGTTTCATAATATACAAGTGTTGCTTTTGCCATGTAAAATTCTCCATTCTGTTTACGATAGGCTATCAGTGCACATCCATATTGCATGTATTCTGTCAACAATAGTATTCGTCTTGTCATCCATGCGATGGTTTCATCTGATAAATCAGTTTCCTGCCTGATAAGTTTCTTCCATAGATTTTCCACTCTTTCGTTTTTCGTTACATGATTCGGTTGGTGCCCCAACGTTTGTTTCTTCATTTTAATGAATTTAGTAGTTTATAAATGATTAATAATCAATCTTCTGCGATGGCTACACCCTTTGCTCTGGATGGCTACACCCTTTTGTGGTTAGGGCTACACCATCCTGGTGAAAGGGTGTAGCCCTACCACAGTCAAATTGACGGGGGCAAAGTTATGCCCTTTCTTTGGAGTAAACTATCACTGATTTATTTTTACATCATATCCGTATGGGTCTATGTGCTCGGTATCTTCCTTTTGTATCACGGCCCACATCTTTCTTAGTTCTGTCATAAAGCTGCTCATTTCCATGAAGGTATCTTCTCCTTTCTCGTGTTTTAAGGCGTCTCCCGATTCGTATAAATGCATTCCCAAATCGCTTACGGTATCAATATTTTGGCCCTTATAATAGCCCAATTTGAAGCTTCTTAGAGCTCCTACACACAGGTGAGTTTTTATGCCTGCATAATACCGTTCAGCCAATAAATCCTCATTGACTATACTGATTTTACTTACTATTCTGATACAGCTTGTACTCTGATTATCAACCTGATGAGACATTTCTTTGGGATCAGATTCATTTTGAACCTCTTTTTTTAAAATCTTTCATACTACTATAAATTTTAATTGTTTATTTAACTGATATTCACAGTTAAAAATGTCGCAAAAATAGGAAATTGAAATTAGAGGTGATGATGGAGTAGGGGAAAATACAATAAATACATTCCTTTGTTAGTAGTAAATAATTGTATACTAGATATATATACTTTATTTTGAAAAGTGTTCAAAAAACGTTCGTTTAATGGGCGCAAAGATAAAGGTGTTTTTTCGAATGACAAAATGTTTGATAAAAAAACTTCTTTAAATAGGGTAAAAATGAAGCTAACTATTTGATTATAAACGATAAATGGAGACTGAAAATATCTGTTAATATTTACCCATTTTATTCTTTTTCTTTCTTTGTCTTTTTTAAAATCTTGACGCCCATTAAACGAACGATTAAAAAATACTTTTTTGTTGTAATCTGTTCGTTTATAGCTTTTTACCTATAAGGTATTGAACTGCTGTAGAAAACTCGTTGACAAGAGGAGCACAAAGCTTGTCGTATTTTACATAAAGTGTTCGCAAATGATTGAATTTCAGGCATATGCAAGAAATTCAAAGCCCCAGAGGAACGCACTTTTCTGAAATAATCATAGAATGGAAGAAGTAGAAAAAGAAAGCCCAATATGGTATGCCATGCGTGCCACTTACCGTAGAGAGCCTGATGCTATGCGTCTGCTTGAAAAGGAGAAAATGGGTTGTTTCGTTCCCATGCAATACAAGATCTGCATAAAGAAAGGTAAGAAAGTTCGCGTTCTGGTTCCTGTCATTCATAATTTACTTTTTGTTCATGCTTGTCCCTCTGAGGTGAAGCGTATCAAATCACAGGTAACCTATTTACAATACATAACCGATACCCGTAGCGGTCAGAAGATTATTATTTCCGATAGTGAGATGCAGCGTTTTATTGCCGTTGCCGGTACCTATAATGATCATCTCATGTACTTTCAACCTGATGAACTGAATTTGTCCAAAGGTACAAAAGTTCGTATTACGGGAGGTGACTTCGAGGGTCAGGAAGGTATTTTCCTGAAAGTAAAAGGCGCACGTGATCGTCGTGTGGTTATAGAGATACAAGGTGTTATTGTCGTTGCGCTTGCTACCATTCATCCGGATCTTATAGAAGTAATCAAATAATTGACGATCGGCTGTTGTCATTGAATAGTTGATAAATCATAAATTATAAATCATAAATCATTATGTCTCTTTCTGAAGAAACACTTGCTCTTCAGCGTGCAGCGCACGATCTGATGTATTTAGGTATGGACGGGAATCCGGTTTATAGCGATGACCTTTCCCGCCGTAACGGTGAAGTTTATCGTCTTACTACGGCTTTGTATAATTCCGGTGTCAAAGGTTCTACTGTGGAAGAACAGGCTAATGTTTGTCTTGCTCTTCTGATGGGTTACGGTGCCTCATTTGTGGATCATGGTGAAAAACAGAAACATATCCAGGAGGTCTTGGATCGTTGTTGGGATATTCTTGATGTTCTTCCTGCTTCGTTGCTGAAACTTCGTCTGCTCACTGCCTGCTATGGTGAGGTGTTTGATGGACCTTTGGCGGATGAAGGCCGTACTATCATTGCTTCGTGGGATTCGGCATCACTTACTTCCGAACAGCAGGAAGCTATTGATGAATTTCAGAATGTAATTGATAATCCCTATCCTTGGGAAGAATTAGAAGATTAACTAGTATTTATTATCTTCAAGTGCCTTCTGTGAATTTTTATGGGACTTATCGTTTTATTTAAATAATGTCTTTATGACATCTATTGATAGTCTATATATTTATCTGAATAATAATATTTTATGTTAATATGTTAAATAATAAATCTGTATTGATAACTGGAGGAACAGGTTCTTTCGGTAAGAAATTTGTGGAGACCATCCTTCGTGATTATCCACAAGTGAAGAAAATCATTATCTACTCTAGAGATGAATTGAAACAATTTGAATTAAAACAGAAGTATTCGGAGCAGAAATATCCTCAAATGAGATATTTCATTGGTGATGTCCGTGATTTAGAGCGTTTGGTACGTGCCTGTGAAGGGGTGGATGTGATAATTCATGCTGCTGCTATTAAGCAGGTTGATACTGCTGAGTACAATCCGGAAGAATGTATTAAAACTAATGTGCATGGTGCACAAAATGTAATTAAAGCAGCATTGGCAACAGGTGTGAAGCATGTAGTTGCACTTTCTACGGATAAAGCATGTGCACCTATTAATCTATACGGTGCAACGAAATTAACATCAGATAAACTATTTACAGCAGCTAATAATATCAGTGGTTCCAAAGATATTAAATTTTCTGTGGTTCGTTATGGTAATGTGATGGGATCTCGTGGATCTGTAATACCTTTTTTTATAAATAAACGTGATAATGGTGCACAAGAATTGCCTATTACAGATATGCGTATGACTCGCTTCAATATATCATTGGAAGCTGGTGTGGCATTGGTTATGTATGCAATAGGTCATCATTTAGGTGGTGAGATTTTTATTCCGAAAATACCTTCTTATCATATTAAAGATATTGCTACTGCTATTGCACCTAATCTCCCTCAAGTAGAAATAGGCATTCGTCCGGGAGAAAAGTTACATGAAGAGATGATTACTATTACTGATGCTCTTGATACTATTGATTTGGGTGAATATTATGTGATTCTTCCTTCTGTATCTTATAGACATACACGAGAAGAGTTTATACAACATCATAATGCGGTACTCGTGCCTGAAGGTTTTCATTATAGTTCTGATAATAATACAGAATGGGAAACGGTAGAAACAATGCGTGAAAATATAAAGAAATATGTAGATCCAAATTTTGTGGTGAAATGAAAATAGTTGCAGTTACCCAGGCTAGGTATGGTTCAACTAGGTTACCTGCTAAAGTCTTGAAAAAAGTAGGTGATGAGACACTTTTGGATATACATCTACAAAGAATTCTGAGAGCTGCAAAAATCACAACATTAGTAGTTGCGACAACTACCGAGGAAGGCTCTGATGAAATTGTACGTATTGCGCAGCGGAATGGTACGGAATGCTATAGAGGTTCAATAAATGATGTTCTTGAACGTTTTTATTTTGCAGTAAAGGATATGAATCCTGATTATGTTGTGAGAGTAACATCTGATTGTCCTTTGATTGATCCACAGGTTATAGATCATGTGATTACTACTTGTATTTCTGCTGGTTGTGATTATGCTTCAAATACTTTGAAACCGACTTATCCTGATGGTATTGATACAGAAGTTTTTCGTTTTTCAGCCTTGGAGAGAGCTTACAATGAGGCGATACTCAAAAGTGAACGAGAACATGTGACACCATATATTAAAAAGAATTCTTCTTTTAATGGGGGAAATATATTTACATCAGTTAATGTTGAGTCATCGGTTGATTGCTCTGAATATCGTATTACTGTGGATACTCAAGAAGACTTTATGGTGGTGAAGGAACTTTTGGAAAATGTTGGTAAAGAAGCTGGTTGGGTAGATTATATTAAATATTTGGATTCTAATCAAAGAGTCAGAGACTTGAATAATAGTCATATGAGAGATGAAGGATATGCAAAATCATTATTAAACGATTAATAGTATGGGAAAAGGACAAGAATTATACAAGAGAGCCAAACAAATAATTCCTGGTGGAACGATGTTGCTTTCAAAAAGACCGGAACAGTTTTTGCCGGAAAATTGGCCGGCGTACTATAGCCGTTCTAAGGGATGTCAAGTATGGGATCTTGATGGAAAAGAGTATATCGATTGCTCAATGATGGGCATCGGTACGAATACCTTAGGGTATGCAAATGAGGAAGTTGACGAGGCGGTTATGAGGGTGATTCGTGACGGAAACTTAACTACATTTAATTGTCCAGAAGAAGTCTATTTGGCAGAAAAACTTATAGAACTTGATCCGTGGGCCGGTGGGGTACGTTATACTCGTGGCGGTGGTGAAGCAAATTCTGTATGTATACGCATAGCTAGAGCGGCTACAGGGAAAGATAAGGTTGCTATTTGTGGCTATCATGGTTGGCATGATTGGTATGTTTCTGTTAATTTGGGTGATAGTGATGCGTTAGCTGGACATCTACTTCCTGGTATTCCACCAGCGGGTGTTCCAAAGGGATTACGTGGGTCTACTATTCCTTTTCGGTATAATAATTTTGAGGAATTGCTTGATATCGTAAATCATAATGAGTTAGCAGCAATTAAAATGGAAGTCTGTCGTAACTTTGGTCCTGAGGATGATTTTCTGCAGAAAGTCCGTGATTTGGCGACTGAACGTGGTATAATTCTTATTTTTGATGAGTGTACAAGTGGGTTCCGTGAAACATTCGGTGGCTTATACAAAAAATATGGTGTGGAACCGGATATGGCAATATATAGTAAAACCATTGGAAATGGATATGCTATTTGTGCTGTTGTTGGTCGTAAAGATGTTATGAGTGCAGCACAAAGAACTTGGATTAGCAGTACATTTTGGACAGAACGTATTGGTCCTACAGCAGCGTTGGCTACACTGAAAGTAATGGAGCGTGTTAAATCTTGGGAAGTCATTACAGCTATTGGAAATAGTAATAAGCGACGTTGGCAGGTCTTGGCTGATAAGTATGGCTTGGAAATCGAACAATGGGGTATCCCAGCTCTTGCTGGATATAACTTTAGGAGTAAGAATCATCTTGCTTATAAGACATTTATAACTCAAGAAATGTTAAAGAAAGGGTATCTTGCTGGTAATAGTATGTACCCTTGTATAGCTCATACGCAAGAAATATTAGATGATTATTTCTTTGAATTAGATAAGGTATTTGCACAGATTCGTGATTTTGAGGATGGTAAGGATGTTATGAAATCTCTTGATGGTCCTATTTGTCAATCTGGGTTTAAACGTCTTAATTAAACATTATTTTATGGTAGATTTTAATAAAAACATAAGAATTGGAAGTCGGATGATTGGAGTGGATCATCCTACTTATTTTATAGCTGAAATTGGTGCGAACTTTGATGGAAGTCTTGATAAAGCAAAGCGTCTAATTGATGCAGCGAAGGAAGCTGGTGCGGATTGCGCTAAATTTCAAACGTTCTCAACTCCTCGAATTGTATCAGAGGGAGGATTCTCCCGTATGCAATTGAAAGGAGTACATGGTTCTTGGGGGCGTACCGTTAGTGACGTTTTTAAAGATGCGGAGTTTCCTATAGCTTGGCATAAGGAGGTTTCAGAATACTGTAAAAGTGTAGGAATTGATTTTTCTACTTCTCCTTATTTTAAGGAAGCTGTAGATTTATGTATAGATTTGGATGTTCCTTTTATAAAAATAGGCTCTGGCGATATAACTTGGCTTGAAATGCTTGATTATATTGCTCGTAAAGGCAAGCCTGTTATGTTGGCAACTGGTGACGCAACAATGGCTGAAATAGATGAAGCTGTACGTACTATTCAGGCAACAGGAAATAAGGATTTAGTATTGATGCAATGTATTACAAATTATCCATCTAAGATAGATAGTGCAAATGTAAATGTGTTGAAAACCTATCAGTCTGCATTTGATGTCTTGACTGGTTATTCCGATCATGCTCCCGGTCATATAGTTGCACTGGCTTCTGTTGTTATTGGTGGTAGAGTAATTGAGAAACACTTTACTTTGAACAAGAATGATAAAGGCCCCGATCATCCTCATTCTATGGAACCGAAGGATTTTAAATTTATGGTGGATTCCATTCGTGAAGTGGAATGTGCAATGGGAAGTACTGTAAAAGAAGTTGTTGCAGAAGAAAGTGAAACTGTATTTGTACAACGCCGTTGTCTTTATGCCAAAAATGATATAAAGAAGGGGCATGTGATAACAGAAGAAGATATTGATGTACTTCGTCCTGCATTGGGAATCCCTCCTAAATTTAAATCTGTTATAGTAGGTAAAGAGTGTAAAGTAAATATAGAAAAGGGACAACCTTTGTTTTGGGAGAATTTTTGATGATAACAGATCGTGAAAAAATTATAGCTATTATTGATAACGATATATTGTTTCCTTCCGATGCAATTATTTTATTGGAAGGGGATGGCTTGAATCGTTATCAGAAGGCTGTGGAACTTTATAATCAGAATATTGCCACTAAAATAGTTTTTAGTGGCAATATTACTGATTATGAATACGGAAGTTTTCCCTTTTCAGATGTGTTACCTTATATATTAAAGGAAGGGATTCCTGTTGATGCTGTCATACATGAAGATAAATCCTTGAATACAAGAGAACAAGCTATTGAAGTGGTGAAAATGGCAATAATAAATGAGTGGAAACGGTTGGTTTTGGTTGCTAGTCATGAACATCAGTATCGCGCTTATTTGACTTTCTTACGTGAAGTGTTGGATAGGAAAAGTGATATTGTTCTTTACAATGCTCCTGTAAGAAATTTGAGATGGTTCAATAAATCGGAATGGGGTATACGATTTGAACGTTTAGAACAAGAATTTGTCCGCATTGAGAGATATTCTCAATTAGGTCATCTGGCTACATATAGAGAAGCAATAAATTATCAAAAATGGAAAGAATTGCAATAGGACAGGCGAAAGAACTATTTGGCTCTCATTTTATCGGTTGGGATGAATTGAAACCTCTTTTGGAAAAGTTGGGACTTTCATTATCTTCCATTCAAATTCCAGATATACATTATTCGTTGGACGATTTAGAGAAGAAATCAAAGGATTATATTCTAATATTGGGTATTCCTGAATTAGATGGTAAAAAACTTTCTATAACTAATTTTCGTGATTGTTTTGGGGTGAATCCCGATATTTCAGAACCTTGTTTTTATAATCAGGATTGGTATATGAATGAGAAGTTTATTCATGATACTTTAGAATTACGCTGGTATTTGTTGAAGAAGGATGTTATAGAGGATTCACGTGCAGTTCAACCCACAGAGCTTTTGAAAGAGCATATAAGCTTTCCTTCTGCAATATTATGCGTTTATACCTTTTTTGCTTATTACTACGCCCAAAAAGGCTTGCTATGGTATCATGACTTTATATGGTGTAGTGATACGGATCATAATGGTGATAGGATATATGTAGGGAAATATCATGATGTGGATGGAGTGAATAAAAATGGTTTTAGTATTCATAGGCATTTGGCTTTAAGGAATTGTTATGCGTCAATTACTCTTTATTAGTAGTATATTACTTCTTCTCTTGAATCTAATAGCTTGCAGTAAGAAAGATGGGTATGAGTGCTTTACAGAAAATTTAGACCTTAAGCTTATTGATGATATTGTTGTTTATGATAATAATAATCATGCTGCTTTTACTTGTCTAAGAAAGTATAAAGATGATTATTATTTGGCTTTTCGGGAAGGAATAAATCATCGTCCTATAAACAAGGATGAATATGGGAAAATAGTGCTTCTAAGATTGAATAAATGTAAATGGGAAAAAATAGCTGTTTTAGCTGATAATGATAAGGATTTACGTGATCCTTATTTGTTGGTAAAAGATAATAAATTGATTATTTATTGTGGATACAACCAAATAAAGGATAATAGTTATGCTCATAGCGGTACAGCGTATTGCATTTTTCAAGAGAGTAGTAATAATACTTTTGTAGATATAGTGCATGATGTTCCTCATGTTATTTGGTTATGGAAAATAAGAGAGTATAAAGGAAAATATTATGGAGTTGGATATTTAGAAACCGAAAATCCTCGATTAATGCAATCTGTGGATGGAATACATTGGAATACGATATCTATTATTCCATTAAATAATTGTTCAGAAGCAGATTTGCTATTTAAAGCTGATAGTTTGTTTATGTGTATTCGTCAAGAAGGAGCTGGTAATGTATCTTATTTTGGGAAATCTTATTATCCTTTTTCTGAGATAGAATGGATTGAGATGGATATCTCTGTGGCATCTCCAGAATTATGTCTCTATTCTAATAATCAGGTATTATTAGCTGGACGTGAGTATTCGTTTTCTAGAAAGAATTTGCTTGATTCAATAAATGTCTCTCTTTTTATATTAGAAACAACGGGGAGAACTAGAAGGAGAATGAATGTATTTGATACAGGTAGACTTGGGGATAAAGGTTATCCTTCATTTTGTATATTAAATAATGGTGAAATTTTAATGAGTTATTATATGGGGGCTTCTAATAAATCGGTGATAAAAGTAGTCTCTATGATACCTAAAGAGTTCTGTGAAGAGTAATTTGAAGTATAATACTTTGTAGATTATTGTGAAAATATCAATTCGGTTAATATTAGTTACTGCCATTATCCTTTTTTTTGTAGTAATTTTTTGTTCTTATGATGCAAGAACGGTTTTGAAGGCAGGTGAGTCATATTTGATTGTAAACGATACATGTGTGTTTAATCAAGACAACCATGTTGCTTTTACAACATTAAAGAAATGGAAAGGGAATCTTTATTTAGCATTTAGAGAAGGCTGGGGACATCATGCAACATTGACAAATAAAGGGAAAATACGAATACTGAAAAAAGAAGATGGCTATTGGAGAACTGAGATCGTTTTCTCAGATGAAAATATCGATTTGCGAGATCCCTTTCTTTTAGAATGGAAAGGTGGTTTATATATGTATACTGTTAATGGGTATTTTTCAAAATTAATAGACCAGAAATGGACTAGTTTATGTCCTATAATCCATGACGTAAATCATCCTATAGGAATATGGAAGATTCGAAAATATCGGGATATATTATATGGTATAGGCTATAGAAACGGAAAATGGCCTGTATTATTATCATCTATAGATGGAATAAGTTGGAAATCAGTGAAAGAATTTCATATTGGGGGAAATGCTTCTGAGGGGGATTTGCTTTTTTTGAAGGATAGTTTATTTGTCTGTTTGCGAATTGATACTCCTGTAGGTTCAAATTCGGTGTGGGGAAGGGCTAAATATCCATTTGATGACTTTGAATGGGATTTAATGAAGATAAGTGTTGCTTCTCCAGAACTTTGCTATGATTCAATTTCAAATAAGATCTTATTAGCAGGAAGAGAGTATGATTTTGGAAGAAAGGATCTAGATTCAATAAATGTCTCTCTTTTTGCATTGAATGTGTCAGGTATGGCGAAGAGGTTAGTTGTTTTTAATACAGGAAGGCTTGGAGATAAGGGATATCCTTCTGTTTGTTTGTTAGATGATGAAAGTATATTAGTGAGTTATTATACTGGTACAACTCGAAAATCAGTGATAAGAATAGCTTCATTGATACGTGAATAAAAGTGAATGTTTGAGGCATACAATAGCTGTAAACTTGTATTGTTTGATGAAAAATAAAAGAAAGAGTTATAGATATCTGATTGATTCATTGATTATATTTTTAAATATATCAAATTCATATTCGATAATACCATATATCTTGTTTTTTCAATATTCACGAAGTGTTATTACTCTTATTCTTGCATTGATTAATATTATATATCTGTTTGTAAGGTATAATAAAAGTATTAAAATACCATTTAAGCATCCTTTGTTTATTATATATTTTGTTTTAAATTTTATCAATGCTTGTTCGGCATATATAACTCATACTGCTTTTGTTATGCCTGTTTTGTATTTATTTTGTAATACATTATTTTATATTATATTGTATAATTGTTATATATGCTATAAGGAAATAAAAATAGGAGAGAAAAAAGCAATCTGGCTGTTATGTAGAGGGTATATTTGGATATGTGTGATATGCATAATTAGTATATTTTCTCTTTTTGTATTAATAAAAGCTGGAATATCACCGTATTTCAATCTTATTAATGAGCGTATGGACTTATTTGAGGATAATGTTAATACATTAGGGCATACATATTATTACCCTTTTTATATGTCTATTCTGTTAGTACCTAAAGGATTTTCTCTTAAATTGCCTTTCTTTACCGAATTCGGTTCAATTTGTGGTATTTATTTTGAACCGCATATCGTGACATTTATGCTTTGTCCTGCTCTGTTTTTATTATGGGCATATCTAAAAAAAACCTTTTATCGTATAGGCTTATTTCTTATATGGTTATTTATCATATTAATAGCCTGCTCTACTACAAATATATTGTGTTTTACATGTTGTTTACTTGCTTTCTGTCTATATACAAAGAAGGGGAGAATTATACTAATACCAATTATGTATGTATTAGTATTTGTTGTTTTTATTATAGGTTTGGAGAACACTGAATTATTCTTTATTGCGAATAAATTGGATGGCTCAAGTTCAATGCAATATTCGGAGAATACAATATTATATGCTTTTGAGCCGAGAACATTATTGGGAGCTAATTTTTTAAATAATGGTTATCTAAAAGAGATTTCCACTCACCCTAAGGATGTTGGATATATTCCTTGTTTTTTAAATATTTTATTTTTAGTAGTTGCATATTTGAAGTTGCTAAAAAGTTTTTTTTGTAAAAATAATTATGGTGTATTGCTTTCGTGTATGATTTTGTATTTTTTCTTGCACTCAATGAAAATAGCAATGGTGTCTTATTCTTTGTCTTTTTTTATATTCATAATTTTTCTCCTTCAAATTATTACATCTAAAACATATGTATTACATGCAAATGATTGATTTAATAAGAAAAGTATTATCAAATAGAGTTTTACTATATGTATCGTCTCGTTATTTTGTTTATGCTTTGCAATTTTTATTGTTAATTGTTATTGCTACAAAATTAGGTGTTACTAATTATGGTTCTTGGGGGTTCTTTTTGCTATTATTGAGCTACTGTAATATTATAAATTTTGGGATAGCCAATTCTGTGAGTTACTTTCTTATACAGAATAAGAATAATAAACTTCTAACTCGATATTACGCAAGTGCATCTTATATTTTAATAGCCGTAATGGTTATAATTTCCTTTTTGTTTTTTATTGTTAGTTTTTATATTGCTCCTACTTTATTTACGAAATATCATATTTTAGATAAAATAATATTTTTGTCGATTATTGCTGCTATACAGTATGTCAATACTTTATTTTCTAATATTTATCGTGTTAAAAATAGGTTGCTAGAATTAGCAATATATCAATCTAGTATACCGTTTTGTATGTTAATTGCAATAGTAGTTTCTCCTCATAATCTTTTATTTGATTTTCTTATATACTCTTACCTCATTGCTCATTTGTTCTCGTTATTAATATTTATTTTTAGAGGACAGTTACCAAAATTTTCTTTAGTTCCAATCATTTATATAAAGCAATTACTTAAAAAGGGTTTTTTTCTTTTTGTTTATAATTCTTGTTTTTATTTGATTCATTCTACTACATCTTTAGTAATTAGTATTTTTTATAGTGTTGATGATTATGGATTGTATTCATTTTCTTATAGTTTGGGACATTCCATATTGCTTCTTTTAGAAGCATTTACTTTTGTTGTATTTCCAAAGCTTGTTGATAAATTTTATTCAGCAAAAAAAGAAGAATTTTCTCTACTCATATCAATTGTAAGAAATAACTATATTAAATTATCTCATTTATTGATGTATTTTGCATTGCTTTGTTTTCCTGTGATTACCTTTTTCTTTTCACAGTATTCGGGGGCGTTGCAAGCTATGTATATAACATCATTGTCTATATTAATTAGTACAAATGCTTTTGGATATAATACATTGCTATTGGCGAAAAATTATGAAAAATCAATATCAAAAGTTTCTATTTTATCTTTGTTATTAAATGTATTTATAGTTGTTTTGATAGCTACTGTTTTTAAATTATCATTTGTCTATGCTGTAATGAGCATGATGATTGTTTACTATACTTTTTCATTGGGATGTATTATTTTAACAAATAAAATGTTTAATTTGAAGTTTTCTGTATTTTGCATTTTTAATGAAGCTTTTGAATGGGAGTTGCTAATTCCGTTTATCATAGCATTAGCTTTCGCTTTAATGCAATGTTACTCATTAATGTTCATTCCAATAATATTTTTTGTGATCTTGAATTATACTTCAATTAAGGAGATCACTATTTCTATAAAGCGGGTTATTTTTAGACCTAACATTATTGATATAAATTGATGAATTAAATAGATAAGTTTATCAACATTGTAAGTATTATATTTATGGATAATTCTATTTTACATGAACTATTTGAAAAAGAGAAGATAATAAGGATATATAATGAGAAAATATGGGGGATACCTTTATGGAGTTGCATTAAACGGAAATATAGGAGTAAATATTTGTTTATTCATGCTAAAGTTCCACCGATGTCTAACCATGTTAAACTTAATTTGTGGTCGTTAATGAAGTCTTTTGTTATTTCGTTTTGGCATGTTTTAAAGCTCTTTGTCTGTTCTGAAAAGAAGCCCAATTTGTTTTTGGGTTTTATGCGGTTGGAACAAATGAATGGATTATATATGGATAAGTTTATTGAACCGATTATTCTCTTATCAGCAGTAAAGGATGAGTATGTATATTTTGAAAGAGGCCGCTCGGGAATTCATCGTTCTCCAAGATTTATTAAAAATATAGTGTGGACTGAATTTGTTGATAATTTCTGCTCTTTTATATCATGTGGGTTATTCCCATTTTTTGTTGTATTCAATTGGAGGACTTATAGCAGTTTAATTAATAAAATTAACCACTTATTTCCAATTTCTTTAAAAGAGAGATTTTATATTTATTATACAACAACTAGGTCCTTATTAAAAGCTTGTTTTTTATGTTTAGTCATTAAAAGATTAGGTGTAAAACGTCTCTTTGTTCCAGTAGCTGTAATACATTACCAATATATTGCTGCGTGTAAAATGTTGAAAATTCCTTGTTATGAAATTCAGCATGGTATTACTGTAGGGCAAACATCCACTTATTCGGGAGAGTATGTTCCTGAAGCTTATCCAGATTACTTTCTGGCTTTTGGGAAAAGTTCACTCAAAGATAGTCTCTTTGGTCTTCCTCTTGGGAGGATGATAAATATAGGTTGCGCATTTAAATCTTTTTTGAAAGAACGAAATATAACAATATTGAAAAATACATATTTATTACTTTCTGAACCTGAAATTAGTCAGAAGATGGTGAATACTATCATGGAATTAGCAGGAATGTATCCAAAATATATTTTTCATTTGCGACTACATCCCTTAGAAAAATTAAATCAATGCCAAAAAGAAGTATTAAATAAACTCTCTAATATTGTATTAGTTGATAATGTTATAAATTCTACAATAACTTGTATGGCTTATGAAGGTGTTATCGCAGAAAATGCTACAGTACTATATGAAGCTGTTTCTGTTGGAGTCAAAGCGGCTCGTTTACAATATAATGGCTTCCATACAATTCATTTTGAAAATGAGCCTCAAGGTATGTTTTTTTATATGAAAAAAACGGAGGATTTTGGTACGTTTGCGAATGAATTTAGTACAAGTGAAATCGATATGAGTTTTTTCTATTCAGAGTTTGATATTGATATCTTTAATAAAATTTTAATGAAATGAAGAATTTAATAATAATTGCAGCGGGTGGGTTAGGTAGAACTCTTTGTGGAATGGCGGAAAGTTGTGTTGGATATGGAACTGATTTTATTATTAAAGGATTTATTGATGATAACTTAGACGCACTTAATGGCTTTGATGATTATCCACCGATAATAGGAAAAATATCAGATTATATACCTCAAAAGGATGATGTTTTTGTTTGTTCTATTGGAGGATTATCACGTAAAGGGTGTATCGAAAAGCTTATATCTAAAGGCGGCGATTTTATATCATTAATTCATAATACTGCGCGCATTTGTCGTAATGTTAAAATGGGTAAAGGAAATGTTATCGGGGCTTTTACAAGCATAGGAGTAGATGCCGTGTTAGGAAGCTATAATTTAATTCAATCCCATACAGTAATTGGCCATGATGTTATTATTGGGGATTGGAACAGGATAGATACACATGTAACATGTGTGGGAGGGACTAAAATAGGTAATGGCATAGATATTTATACATCGGCTGTTATAAATCATGGGGTTGTTGTAGAAGATATGGCTCATGTGGGGGCTTGTAGTTTCGTTATAAAAAGAGTAAAAGCAGGAACTACCGTGTATGGTAATCCGGCAAAACGTTTATAATTTTATAAATTAATATATATATGGAAATACAAGATTTTATTGCAAAGTTTGCAGAACAATTTGATGAAACAAATGTAGATAAGTTTTTCGCTTCTACTAAATTTAGAGAACTTGATGAATGGAGCTCATTGATGGCACTTTCAATTATTGCGATGGTTGATGAAGAATATGATGTTACTTTGAAGGGGGATGATATGCGTCAAGCAGAGACTATTGAGGAACTGTTTAATATAGTGAGAGGAAAGTAATGGCGTTATTTAACATAACTAAAGTTCGCATTGCAGGTATCTCAGCATGTGTTCCAAAACAAGTTATACGTGTTGAGGACAGTGTAAGAAGTGCTGATTATGATTCTTCTAATTTTGCAGAAAAGACTGGCATAAGAAGTGCACATATTTCTAATGAATATACAGCATCTGACTTGTGTTATTCTGCTGCGGAAAAGTTGATTAGTGATTTGGAATGGAATAAAACTGATATTGATGCTTTATTTTTTGTATCTCAACATCCTGATTATATTCTTCCAGCAACTTCTTGCATTTTGCAAGAGCGATTAGGCTTGAGTAAGGAATGTTATGCGATGGATATCTCTCTTGGATGTTCTGGATGGATATATGGATTGAGCTCGGTGGCTGCTATATTATCTCAAGGTGGCATAAAGAAAGCATTATTGTTAGTTGGTGATGCGAGAAAAAGAGCACTTTGTGAATTTGACCCATTGTTTGGTTATGCTGGAACTGTAACAGCTTTAGAGTATACAGGAAATGAAAGTGACAAGTTTTCATTTCATTTTGGAACTGATGGTAGTGGATATGATGCTATTATTATACCTGATGGAGGTAGTCGAAATCCAGTAACATTAAGATCGTTTGAAATGGAAGATATAGATGGAAAAAAAATGCATCGTCTGCAAACAAGAATGAAGGGAATGGATGTTTTCGCTTTTGGGATTTCTGTTGCTCCAAAGTCCATCAAGAAAGTTGTTGAATTCAGTGAAAAACAAATGTCTGATTATGATTTTTTTATACTACATCAGGCTAATTTGATGATGAATGAAAAAATAAGAAAAAAACTACAACTCGATTCAGAAAGAGTACCATATAGTTTGACTGAGTTTGGAAATACTTCTTCTGCATCAATTCCTTTAACAATACTAACTCAAACAAAAGGAAAAGTTGAAAAGGAAAAAACTAATTGGATTGCTTGTGGTTTTGGTGTAGGACTTTCTTGGGGAACTGTTGCCTTTACAACAAAAGAAATTGTATTGTCAAATTTGATAGAATTATAAATATGTGTCAGTATAATCCGTTTTCGTTAGAAGGTAAAACAATTCTTGTCACTGGTGCATCTTCTGGTATAGGAAGAGCAACAGCCATAGAATGTGCTAAAATGGGTGCCTCTTTAGTTATAACTGGACGAGATGAGAAACGCTTAAAAGAAACTTTTGTAGAATTAGAGGTCTCTAAAAATAGAGTACATATGCAAATTGTGGCAGATTTGTCAACGGAGGACGGTATAAAAGATTTGGTTTGCCAGATTCCTCTTATTGATGGCTGTGTTAGTAATGCAGGGATTGTTGGACTAACTCCGATTCAATTTGTTACTGCTAGAAAAATGGAAGAAATGCAGCAGATTAATTTAAAAGCTCCTGTTTTATTGATTAAGCAAATTCTGAAACAAAAGAAGATACAGTCTCAGGCTTCTATTGTTTTTACTTCTTCTGTTGCGGGGGTTTACCGTGTTTCTATGGGAAATGCTATTTATTCGATGACGAAATGTGGTATTGATGCATATATGCGTTCATCGGCTTTGGAACTTGCAGCGAAGGGGATTAGATGTAATAGTGTTAATCCAGCAATGGTTGAAACTCGAATTTTAGATAGGGGACAATTGACACCTGAACAGTATGAGGCGGATAAGTTAAGGTATCCGCTTAAAAGATATGGAAAACCTGAAGAGGTCGCTTGGGCTATTATATATTTATTGTCTGATGCATCTTCATGGGTAACAGGCACATCTCTTAAATTAGATGGAGGAATGACATTAAGCTGATATGGAAAGATGTTTATATAATAAAGTTTGTATTATTACCGGTGCTGCACAAGGTATCGGTAAATCTATAGCTGAACGTTTTGCTTCGGATGGTGCAATAGTTTATGCTTGCGACCGTGCTGAAGGAGTTATGGATGAATGGGCGAAAGCTTGTTCAGAAGATAATAATACTCGTGTGCTTCCTTTGTATTTTGATGTGACGGATGCTACAGCTGTAAAATCAGCCTTTATGTCCGTATTCAAACAAGAAGGTCGTATTGATGCACTGATTAACAATGCGGGTGTGGTATTTAATAAGAAAATCGGTATGATATTGCGCCTGGAAACAGAACTGATGTTCCGTGTGAATGTAATAGCTGTAATTGAAATGATTCAGCTGGTTTCTCGTTTGATGGCTCGCAATCACAGTGGTTCTATTGTAAATATAGCATCGGTAACGGCAGTACTAGGTTCACCGGGACAATCTGCTTACTCTGCAACCAAAGGAGCAATCATGGCTTTTACTAAATCTGCAGCTAAAGAATTGGCTCCTCTGGGTATTCGTGTGAATGCTGTTGCACCGGGTATTGTCAAAACGGAACGCTTTTCAGAGCTTTATGAAGAAAGTGGTGAAAAAATCGATACTCGTATTCAAAAGATCGCTTTGGGACGCTTGGGAACTCCTGAAGATGTAGCTAATGCTTGTGCTTTTCTTGCTTCAGACCGTTCTTCTTATATTTCAGGTCAGATATTGGGAGTTGATGGCTGTGCTTCCATTTAGAATAAAACAAATCAAATGATATTGAATTTAAATAAGCAACCGCAGGATGCGTTTGCTGCAGTTGATGCTTTGGGGAATACCTTGAAGTATGGTGAGTTGTTGGATTTTTCCGAGAACATATCTACCATTCTTCCCAGTCGTTCCTTATTATTCTTATTGACGGAAAATAATGTCGGGGGTATAGCCTGGAGTATAGGTTGTATCAATTCCGGCAATGTCCCTTTAATATTGAATGCGCATATTGAAAAGGAACTTCTTCATAATCTACTTGATATTTACCGCCCTTCTTATGTTTGTGTGCCTTCATTGATGGCAGTTGACCTGCATTATGAAATGGTTTGTGAATATTATGGCTATATTCTCTTGCGTTCAGGAATGGAAGATTGTGCGATGCATCCTGATCTATCTCATCTTTTGCCTACTTCCGGCTCAACAGGTAGTCCCAAGTTGGTACGGCATAAATATGGTAATATAGAAGCGGCGGCCTTAAATATCTCTACTTTCTTTGGCCTGACTTCCAATGACCGTCCTTTGCTTGTCCTTCCATTATATTATACTATGGGGCTGTCAGTGGTATTCAGTCATCTTTATGTTGGAGCTACTGTGTTGATAACCAATCAAAGTATGACCGACAAAGCTTTCTGGATTTTTATGAAAGAACAGCATGCCACCAGTTTTACAGGTGTTCCTTATAGTTTTGAGATATTAAATCTGATGCGCTTTTTCCGTATGGACTTACCTGATTTGACACTGCTTACTCAAGGAGGCGGAAAAATGCCGCGTCAGTTGAATTTGAAATTCGCAGAATACTGCCGTGATAACGGGAAACGTTGGATTGCTACTTATGGACAGTCAGAAGGTACTGCCCGTATGGCTTATCTTCCACCGGAGTATGCGATTTCAAAGTGTGGCAGTATAGGACGTGCGGTTCCGAATGCAGAATTGTCATTGATAGACGGTGATGGCTCTGTAATAGAATTGCCAAACACGGAGGGTGAGATGTGTTATCGCGGTAAAAATGTAACGATGGGGTATGCTCGTAAACGCGAGGATTTACTGTTGGGTGATGAGCGTAACGGTTTTATGCGTACGGGTGATCTTGCCTATCGTGATAAAGACGGGTGTTATTATATTGTAGGTCGTATGGGGCGCTTCTTAAAACTGTATGGAATGCGTATCGGATTGGATGAGTGTGAACAGATTATTAAAGGTAAATGCCCGATAGAATGTGCCTGTGTGGGTACGGATGAAAAAATGATTGTTTATCTGACCAATAATCAATACGTGACTGCGGTAAAGGAAATATTGATAGAAAAGACCAAACTTGTAGCGTCGGCTTTTGAGGTGAGAATAATAGATAGTATTCCTAAGAATGAAGCCGGAAAGATATTATACAGTAAGTTGAATTTATAAAAATAGAGAATGTAATGACGAATATTGAAAAATACAATGATGCTTTTGTTGAAGTGTTTGGTGTGGATAGTTCTGTACTGAATGATGATTTTTCGAAAGAGAACGTTGAATCATGGGACTCTGTTCACCAGTTGAATATCATTGCTTTGTTGGAAGAGTCTTTTGATGTGATGTTCGATCCGGAAGATATTATGGAGTTCACTTCCTATGGTAGGGGGCGTGAAATCTTGAAAAAGTATGATGTTGAACTCTAACGGGTTACACTATGGCAAGATGGAAAATTAAGAATGTCGGCATGAAGGGAGTGGCTATGGCTGTTCCTGAGAATGTGGTGAAGACATCTGATTTTGATTTTTTTTCTCAGGAAGAGGCGGAAGTATTTGATAATACAGTCGGCATAAGAAGACGTCGTATTGCTCCGGATAATATGTGTGCTTCGGACATGTGCCAAGCTGCCGCTGAGAAGTTACTTGAAGAACTGGGATGGGAGAGGGATAGTATTGATGTTCTGCTGTTTGAATCCGTAACAGGTGATTATCGTACTCCGCCCACTTCTTGTATATTGCAAGACAGATTAGCGTTGCCGGAGAACTGTTTCTGTATGGATATCCCTATGGGATGCTGTGGATGCATGTATGCAATAACGGTTGCTGGCAATTTGTTGACGACTGGTAATGTAAAGCGTGCTTTGTTACTGATTGGTGATACGGCATTGCGTATGGGGTCGATGAAGGACAAGAGTCGCGTACCATTGTTTGGTGACTGTGGTACGGCAATAGCTTTAGAATATGACGAGGCGGCTAATGATATTGTTGTTGATTTTCATACTTATGGTAAGGGATATGAAGCATTGATGACCCCTCACGGTGGTTTTCGTCATCCGGCTACACCGGAATCTTTTGAATACGAGGATTTCGGTAATGGTATTGTTCGTGCTCCTATCCATACTCTGATAAATGGAATGAATGTTTTCTCATTCGCAATATCTCGTCCTCCCAAATCTGTAGAGAAATTTTTGGCAGATTATAAAATTAATCGCGATACGGATATTGATTACTTCTTAATTCACCAGGCTAATAAAATGATCGTTGACCGTATCGTTAAGAAGCTCAAACTTCCTAAGGAAAAGGTGCCTTATAATTTGGAAGAATTTGGAAATTTGGGAGGTGCTTCGATCCCTTCATTAATGGTGACGCGACTTCGGGAACATTTGATGTCGAAAGAGACTACATTGTTAATGTCTTCGTTTGGCTTAGGATTAACATGGGGGACTATGTGGATGAAGATAAAGCCAATGATTGTACCTAAAATAGTTAACTGTTAAGGTCGAGTTCGCAAATAAGTATATGAAGTATAACATGCTTATAATTTTTTTATTAATATGATACTTAGTCAATGTAGGGTGTGGATATATGAGATACTAATAAAGTGCCATGCCTGGAAATATAGAAGTCTTTATGGTATGGAAATAGGAGAGGGAGCCGCAATATCACGAAAGGCTTCACTTGATAAAAGCATTAATCCTATGGGAATACATATTGGTAAAAAGACAAGGTTAACGGGAGGAGTGGTCGTACTTGCACATGATGCTAGTCGTGGCATTAAAACTGACACATATATTGGTGATAATTGTTTTATTGGTGTTAGATCTATTATTATGCCTGGAATAAAAATTGGTAATGAAGTGGTGGTAGGTGCTGGTTCGGTAGTAACCAAAGATGTTCCGAATAATTGTATGGTAGTGGGAAACCCTGCAAAAATAATCAAAGAGAATATTCATTGCGGAGAATATGGCGTAATAAAAAACAGCTAATAATATAAATGATGTTTACTTGTTAATGAAAAAGAAGATTTTGAAGAAGAGGATATGAGTGTCATTGTAAGATGAAGTGCAAATAGAATGATATTATTAGCTTTATATAAATGGGTATGTTTACTATAGTAAGATTCTATATAGGAGAATATATAAAGTAAAAAGATTTTCATTATGCTATCTTCATTTTTTATAATAGATAATATTCTTCTATATTCATGAAAATATTGTTGTTAATATCATTTTAAGAATAAGAACAGGGTAAAAGAATAAATTTCAAGAATAGAATTATGAATTCTGCTTTAAGTAGAATTGTAGTGTCTTAGTAAAAATTATTATGAAATATAGAGTAAATGTGTTTTGGACGGGAGGGCTGGATTCTACCTACCGTATATGCCAGTTGTCAAAATTGAATGTTGATATCTATCCCTATTATTTTCGATTCCCTTTTAGACATAATATAAATGAGGAGTTGCAAGCAATAAATATAATGACTACCAAAATCAGTCAAAGAGAAGATACTAAGGCTACCTTGCATCCACTTCAAATTATTGAAATGGATCAAATTGATAATGATAAGGATATTATAGAGGCTTATAACTGGGTAAAAGAACATTCGGTTGTTGAGTTTGGACTTAAAAGATTTCCTATCCAATATTTATATTTGGCTTCATTTTGTAAAAAAGAAGGTGTAAAATGCGAAATAGGAATGGAATATGAACCACATAATCGGATGTTTTCTATTATAAGTAAGTACGGAGCATTACAGAAGGTAGAAAATGATGAGATTGCCTATTTCCAGCTGAATTTAGAAAAATCAAATCCGTATTTAGTAACTCTATTACAATATTTCTATTATCCAATACCATTATTTTATATGTCAAAATTAGATGAGGTTGAAGAGTATAAAAAGATGGGGATGTATGATGTTATGAAAGATACATGGTTCTGCCACCATCCAATAAATGGCAAACCTTGTGGCTTTTGTTCGCCATGTAGACAAGTTGTCGCTGCAAAAATGTCATATCGATTACCACAATCTGCAATTTGGAGAAATAGATTTGCATATGTATTTTTATTATGGACTGATAAAATAAGGCCATTGGTTAAAAAAGTGTTCAGATAGATGAATTATTCCATTTTGATTTTAGATGCAGATGGCACTCAAATGCTTCCTGTAGCGGAAACTTTATGTAGGCAAGGATATATACTTCATGGTTTCTATAATCACAAACTGTCTTATGGTTATGGTTGTCGTTATGTAAAGTTTAAAAATATAATCTATTACTCTTCTGAAGACAATTATGTGAAGGATATCTTGGATTATGCAAAAAACTTCAATATTGATGTTCTTTTTCCTATGAGTGATAGAACAGCAGCTATTATTAGTAAGTATAGAGAAAAATTGAAGGAGCGGTTTCATTTTGTAACGCCAGATTACGACGTTTTTTGTTTAGGATATGATAAAAATGCATTGATGCATGTTTGTGCCGAAAATAATATCCCCCATCCGCGTACGATTGATTTAGATGATAAAGAAAATGTAGATGAGTCAATTTTTCCGGCTTTGATTAAGCCTAACATAACTACGGGAGGTAGAGGTATGGTTTTAGTCCATTCAATAACAGAATTTAATCAAAAAATTTCTCAAATAAAGGAACAATATGGTGCTTGCCATTTGCAAGAATTTATTCAATCTGGCGGAAAACAAATAAAAGTCCAATTATTTGTGAATGACAAAAGTGAATTGCTTTATTTTTCGGTACTACATAAACAACGATATTATCCAGAAAATGGAGGAAGTAGTTCTTGTAATGAAACAATATTAGATGAAAAAGTTGTTCAATACTGTCATAAGGTATTACAAAATATTCATTGGGTTGGTTTTGCAGATTTTGATTTAATAGAAGATCCCAAAGATGGTATATTGAAAATCATGGAAATAAACCCTCGCGTTCCGGCGTGTGTGAAATCTGCAATAAAATCGGGAACTGATTATGCTCGAATATATGTAGATTATGCATTGGGCAACTCTATGCAAGAATATATTTCATTGCCAGGATATAAACTTCGTCATCTTGGTTTTGAGATTTTATGGTTTTTGCATAGTAAAGAAAGGTTTAGAACTAAACCTTCATGGTTTCATTTTTGGGGTCATAAAATGTATTATCAAGATTTTTCATCGAGAGATCCATTGCCATTTATTTATGGAACATTGGCGAATATAAAGAAACAGTTATCTCCTTCATTTAGGAAACAAAAAACAGGTCTACGATGAAAATATTATCTTTTGATATTGAGGAATGGTATATTGAAAAGCACTTTAAGGGTGGACGAAAAGAGAAATATCGTCAGTATGATAAGTTGTTTGATTGGATTTTGAATACACTTGATAAAAGTAATTCCAAAGCAACATTCTTCTGTGTGGGTCAATTAGCTGTAGAGTTTCCAGAGGTATTGAAAAGAATTTCTGATAATGGTCACGAAGTAGGTAGTCATTCAAATCGGCATCTGTGGATAAACAAGATGACTAGACAGGAATTTGCAGAAGATACACGTATTGCTGTGCAAGAAATCGAGAATTTGATTGGCAAAAAAGTAAGCAGTTTCCGTGCACCGGCTTTCTCAATAGGGAAAGATAATGACTGGGCATTTGAAATATTGGCAGAAAATGGGATTGAATATGATTGTTCTGTTTTTCCAGCTAGTCGGGATTTGGGAGGATTTCCCCAGTTTACTTCGACTATACCTTCGTTGGTTAAAAAGAACGATTATACGATTAAGGAGTTGCCAGTCTGTCCTGCCAGATTAATGGGAAAAGCGGTACCATTTTCGGGTGGCGGCTATTTCAGATTAGTGCCATTGTGGTTGCATAAGGAACTTATTAGTCACATGGATTATGTGATGTTCTATTTTCATATCAATGATTTAATCGAACAGAGTTCAAAGTTCATGACTAAGCAGGAATTTGAAGAATACTATAAAGAACCTGGTACATTAAAGAACCGTATAACCCGTTATGTAAAGACAAACATTGGTAAAGGAGGAGCGTTGAATAAATTGGATACTTTACTAGGGAATTATTCATTCTGTAATGTACAGCAAGCTGCTGAGTCGATAGATTGGAATAAACAACCGTTAATTGAACTGTAGATTATGTATGAGAACGGATTAAAACGTGCGATAGATTTTCTTATTGTATTGTGTGCCTTACTTATCATTTGGCCAATCTTACTTATTATTATCATTTTCCTTTATTTTGCTAATAAAGGTGCTGGTGTCTTCTTTACCCAGGATCGTCCCGGGAAAAATGCCCAGATATTTAAGGCCATTAAATTTAAGACTATGACGGATGAACGGGACGCAGAAGGTAATTTGTTGCCGGATGACGTTCGTCTGACAAAGGTCGGAAAAATAGTTCGTTCTCTTTCCATAGATGAACTGCCGCAGTTAATCAACGTTCTAAAGGGAGATATGGCATTAGTAGGACCTCGCCCTTTGTTAATCAAGTATCTTCCTTTATATTCGGAAGAGCAATACCGCCGTCATGAAGTTCGTCCGGGAATTACGGGTTGGGCACAAGTGAATGGTCGGAATAGCATATCCTGGACTAAGAAATTTGAACTGGATGTTTGGTATGTGGATCATATCTCTTTCTGGCTGGATATAAAAATAATCTTCCTTACAATCAAAAAAGTATTTATTCGTGAAGGAATAAATATGGAAGGAAGTGCAACTACAGAACCATTTAATGGACATAATTAAATGTATATCCATCGGATCATAAACAGTGTGTTTACTTCAAATACGTATATTCTTACCAGTGAGGGGCTGTCGGCTTTTTTAATAGACATCGGTGATGTTCAGCCTGTAAAGGAGTTGCTGGATAACGATGGAAAAGTTGTGAAAGCAGTATTCCTGACCCATACTCACTATGATCATATTTATGGGATCAGGGAACTGATAAAAGCATATCCGGATTGCATCATTTATACTTCCTCTTTTGGGAAGGAAGCTCTAGGCTCCGACAAGTTAAATTTCTCACGTTATCATAATGATCCCATTGTATGGACTGAAAATAATATCAGCATACTGGGAGAGGGTGATAAAATAGAAATTACGACTGGAAATGTTTTGGAAGTACTGGAGACGCCGGGACATGATAAAAGTTGCTTAACTTATAAATTGGGTAATGATGTTTTTTCAGGCGATTCATATATTCCCGGTGTGAAAGTAATAGCTTCATTTCCGAACAGCCATAAAACGGATGCCGTAAAATCAAAAGAGCGTATTGTCCGCTTGGCGGATGGGCGTAACTTGTACCCCGGACATGGAGATGCTTATATCCATTATAACGGTTGTATTGAACAGGGAGGCAACGGTTGAAGATACGCTTCGATCATGTTGGAATAGCATTGAACTTATGAAGGCATGCAGAATTAACGGTATATATACGAATTGGCTTATGCTTTTTTCCCGCTTTTTTATGAAAGTGGGAGGAGTTATCCGATGGTTGATAGTGCCTCATTATATTTGGCGGAAATAGCCATCCCTCTTTTTAGATTTATAGTTTTATAATCACATAATTTTATGGACAAGAGAATTTATCTTTGCCTTGCTCACATGAGCGGCAAGGAGCAGGCTTTTATAAAAGAAGCTTTCGATACTAACTGGGTTGTTCCTTTGGGTCCCAACGTGAATGCCTTTGAAAAATCTTTGGAAGATTTTTTAATTGACAATGGACAATTGACAAATGACAATGATAGGAAACATGTGGTTGCCTTGTCAGCAGGTACGGCAGCCATCCATCTGGGACTAATCCAATTGGGTGTTGGGGTAGGTGATGAGGTTATCTGCCAGTCGTTTACGTTCTGTGCGTCGGCCAACCCTGTGGTTTATCAGGGAGCAACTCCCGTGTTTATCGACAGTGAGGAGGATACCTGGAATATGGACCCTGTTTTGCTGGAAGAAGCCATCAAGGACAGAATCTTGAAGACAGGTAAGAAGCCGAAAGCTATACTTCCCGTTCATCTTTACGGCATGCCTGCCAGGATTGATGAGATTTGCGCGATAGCCGCTAAATATGATATTCCAGTGCTGGAGGATGCTGCGGAAGCTTTGGGTTCTGAGTTTAAGGGTCAGAAGTGCGGTACTTTCGGTACCTTTGGCGTGTTGTCTTTCAATGGTAATAAGATGATCACTACTTCGGGTGGCGGGGCTTTGATTGTTCCTGATGAAAGCACCAAGAAGCAAACGATGTTTTACGCTACGCAGGCTCGTGAGCCTTTCCCTCATTACCAGCATGAAAAGATCGGTTACAATTATCGTATGAGTAATATCTGTGCTGGTATCGGTCGTGGTCAGATGACCATATTGGATGAGCATATTGCGCATCATCGCCATGTACATGCTCTTTACGAGAAGGCTTTTGAAGGTGTGGACGGTATAACGTTGAAATCTAATCCTGATGGTCGTTTCAACGCTAATTATTGGCTGTCTACTATTCTGATAGATCCAGTGAAGACTGGCACTAACTATGATGAAGTCCGTCGGAAATTAGATGAGCGAGGAATTGAGACTCGTCCCTTGTGGAAACCTATGCATCTACAGCCTGTCTATGCAACTAATCCTTGCTATGTGAATGGAGTTTCTGAACGTTTGTTTAATATGGGTTTATGTATTCCTGCCGGTCCTTGGGTGACGGATGAAGATGTGGCTTATATTGTAGAGCAAATAAAGGCATGTTGTAAAGGGTGATAGTTGTTATTTAGAGGTAATGACTATTTAAAAATAACTTTGATAGAATGTAAAGAGCTATTTCTGAATTTCAGGAGTAGCTCTTTTTTTGTTTGGTAGAATAGGGATGATTTTGATTAATAAGCATTATCTTTGCCATCCCTTTAATAATTCATAGTATTAAAAAATGGCAGAACAGAGAAAAGCTCCCCGAAGCAATAGTAAGGCAAAAATACAGCCCGTAAATGACTACGGACGTATCCAGCCACAAGCGCCGGAACTGGAAGAGGCTGTATTGGGAGCATTGATGATAGAGAAAGACGCTTATTCGTTAGTAAGTGAAATTCTTCGTCCGGAGTCTTTTTATGAGCACCGGCACCAGTTGATTTATTCCGCTATCACCGACCTGGCTGTGAATCAGAAGCCGGTGGATATCCTTACGGTAAAGGAGCAACTTGCTAAACGCGGTGATTTGGAGGAAGTGGGCGGTCCGTTTTATATTACTCAGTTAAGTAGTAAGGTTGCCTCTTCAGCGCATATTGAATATCACGCCCGCATCATTGCACAGAAGGCATTGGCTCGTGAATTGATTACATTTACCAGCAATGTTCAGAGTAAAGCTTTCGATGAAACTCTGGACGTAGATGATTTGATGCAGGAAGCTGAAGGAAGATTGTTTGAGATCTCTCAGCAGAACATGAAGAAGGATTATACGCAGATTAATCCTGTCATTGCCGAAGCGTATCAGTTAATTCAGACAGCGGCTGCCCGTACGGATGGTTTAAGTGGTTTGGAGAGCGGTTTTACCAAACTTGATAAGATGACTTCCGGTTGGCAAAGGTCTGACCTTATTATTATCGCTGCTCGTCCGGCAATGGGAAAGACGGCATTCGTACTTTCTATGGCAAAGAATATTGCAGTGAATTATCGTAATCCGGTAGCTGTGTTCTCTCTTGAAATGAGTAACGTACAGTTGGTGAATCGTTTGATCTCCAATGCGTGCGAAATTCCGAGTGAGAAAATTAAGAGCGGACAACTGGCGGATTACGAATGGCAACAGCTGGATTATAAGTTGCGTGACCTTTTGGATGCTCCGCTGTATGTAGATGATACACCTTCATTGTCAGTGTTTGAACTTCGTACAAAAGCTCGTCGCCTGGTACGCGAACATGGAGTAAGGATTATTATTATCGACTACCTTCAGTTGATGAATGCGAGTGGGATGTCATTCGGTAGCCGTCAGGAAGAGGTAAGTACGATTTCACGTTCGTTGAAGGGGTTGGCGAAAGAGTTGAATATTCCTATTGTTGCTTTGTCGCAGTTGAATCGTGGTGTGGAAAGTCGTGAAGGTGAAGAAGGTAAACGCCCGCAGTTAAGTGACTTGCGTGAGTCGGGAGCCATTGAGCAGGATGCCGATATGGTATGTTTTATTCACCGTCCTGAATATTATAAGATTTATACCTCACAAGATGGAACCGATTTACGTGGTATGGCAGAAATTATTATTGCCAAGCATCGTAATGGTGCGGTAGGTGATGTTCGTTTGCGTTTTATCGGTCAGTACACCCGTTTCCAGAATCCGGAAGATGATATGGTGATTCCGCATCCGGCAGAAGGTGGTGGAGCAACCTTTGGTTCTAAAATGAATGCAGTAAGTGATGGCAGTGTGCCGCCTCCGGCTGAGTTTGCCCCTCAAACAGACAATCCGTTTGGTGGGGTGGGATCGGATGGACCGTTGCCATTCTAAATTAATGGTAAAATTACATAAGCATTTTAATATTGCAGCCGGAATTACTTTTTATCATGTAGTTTCGGCTGTTTTCATTATTTTCTTGATGGATAATTCCCTGTCATCCAAAAAAACTTTGTAATTTTGCGGGTCACTTTTGGAAACAATAAAAAATTAATGATATGAATATCTCTTATAATTGGTTGGAGGAGTAAGGCGATTTCGATTTGACACCGGAAGAAGTTGCCGCTGCATTAACTTCTATTGGCTTGGAAACAGGAAGTGTAGAAGAAGTGCAAACGATTAAAGGAGGACTGGAAGGTCTCGTAATCGGTGAAGTGTTGACATGCATTCCTCATCCGAATTCAGACCACATGCACGTGACTACTGTGAATCTGGGACAGGGAGAACCTGTGCAGATTGTATGCGGTGCACCGAATGTGGCTGCCGGTCAGAAAGTGGTAATTGCCACTTTGGGTGCAAAACTCTATGACGGAGATGAATGTTTTACGATCAAAAAGTCAAAACTCCGTGGTGTTGAGTCCAATGGTATGATTTGCGCTGAAGATGAAATCGGTATTGGTACGGATCATGCAGGGATCATCGTTTTGCCGGCTGATGCTGTTCCGGGAACTCTTGCCAAAGATTATTATAATATCAAGAGCGACTATGTGCTGGAAGTGGATATCACTCCGAATCGTGCCGATGCTTGTTCTCACTATGGGGTAGCCCGTGATTTGTATGCTTATCTGGTGCAAAATAACAAACCGACTTCCCTGAAGAAACCGTCTGTAGATGCTTTTGCCATTGAAAATCATGATCTGGATATCAATGTTACAGTTGAAAACAGTGAAGCTTGTCCTCGCTATGCCGGTGTAACGATGAAGGGCGTAACAGTAAAAGAAAGTCCGGAATGGTTGCAGAATAAACTCCGTATCATCGGACTGCGTCCTATCAATAATGTAGTGGATATCACAAATTACATTGTCCATGCATTCGGCCAGCCATTGCACTGCTTTGATGCAGATCAAATTAAAGGTGGCGAAGTAGTGGTGAAGACAATGCCTGAAGGTACTCCGTTCGTCACATTGGATGGCGTGGAACGTAAATTATCTGATCGCGACCTGATGATTTGTGACACGGAAAAACCGATGTGTATTGCCGGTGTATTCGGTGGTCTGGATTCCGGTTCTACGGAAACGACCAAAGATGTTTTCATTGAAAGCGCTTATTTCCATCCGACATGGGTTCGTAAGACAGCTCGTCGTCACGGACTGAATACAGATGCTTCTTTCCGCTTTGAAAGAGGCATTGACCCCAATATCACTATTTACTGTTTGAAATTGGCCGCCATGATGGTGAAAGAACTGGCTGGTGGTACTATTTCTTCTGAAGTAAAGGATGTTTGTGCTGCTCCTGCTCAGGATTTCATCGTAGAGTTATCTTATGAGAAGGTGCACTCGTTGGTAGGTAAAGTGATTCCCGTGGAGACAATCAAGAGCATTGTTACCAGTCTGGAGATGAAAATAACCAATGAGACGGCAGAAGGCTTGACTTTGGCGGTTCCCCCTTATCGTGTAGACGTGCAACGCGATTGTGATGTTATTGAAGATATCCTCCGTATTTATGGATATAATAATGTAGAAATACCGTCTACGCTGAAGTCTAGCTTGACTACGAAGGGCGAACATGATAAGTCTAATAAGTTGCAGAACCTGGTGGCTGAACAATTGGTTGGTTGTGGTTTCAATGAAATTCTGAACAACTCTCTGACACGTGCCGGCTATTATGACGGTATGGAAACTTATCCTTCTAAAAACCTGGTGATGCTACTGAATCCGTTGAGTACAGACCTGAATGCCATGCGTCAGACTTTGTTGTTCGGTGGATTGGAAAGTATCTCTCACAATGCTAACCGTAAGAATGCCGACCTGAAATTCTTCGAATTCGGAAATTGCTATTATTTCGATGAAGAAAAGAAGAACCCCGAAAAGTCACTGGCTGCTTATACAGAGAATTATCATCTCGGATTGTGGGTAACAGGTAAAAAAGTATCCAATTCATGGGCGCATGCTGATGAAGAAAGCTCTGTATATGAGTTGAAGGCTTACGTGGAGAATATTTTCCTGCGTTTAGGGCTGAATATGAGAAATCTGGTTGTAGGTAACCTGATGGATGATATTTATGCTGCTGCCTTGTCTGTACAGACTAAGGGTGGAAAGCGTCTTGCTACATTCGGCATCGTAACAAAGAAGATTCTGAAAGCTTTCGACATTGACAATGAAGTATATTACGCTGACCTGAATTGGAAAGAGCTGATGAAAGCCATCCGTTCTGTAAAGATCAGCTATACGGAAGTTTCCAAATTTCCGGCTGTGAAGCGTGACCTTGCCTTGTTGATTGATAAGAAGGTGCAGTTTGCCGAAATAGAGAAGATTGCTTATGAGACAGAGAAGAAATTGCTGAAAGATGTATCTCTCTTCGATGTTTATGAAGGTAAGAATCTGGAAGCCGGCAAAAAGTCGTATGCAGTCAGCTTCCTGTTGCAAGATGAGGCACAGACACTGAACGATAAGATGATCGATAAGATCATGTCGAAACTCGTGAAGAATCTGGAAGATAAGTTGGATGCAAAGCTTCGCTAATTGATAATTAAAACAATTAATAATTAAACATTAAAATATAATTCCAATGGGAAGAGCATTTGAATATAGAAAAGCTGCCAAATTGAAAAGATGGGGTCACATGGCAAAGACCTTTACAAGACTGGGTAAACAAATTGCTATTGCAGTAAAGGCTGGTGGCCCGGAACCGGAAAATAATCCGACTTTGCGTTCGGTTATCGCTACTTGTAAGCGTGAGAATATGCCGAAGGATAACATTGACCGTGCTATCAAGAATGCAATGGGTAAGGACCAGAGCGATTACAAAGGAATGACTTATGAAGGATACGGTCCTCACGGTGTTGCTGTATTCGTAGATACGTTGACTGACAATACTACCCGCACAGTCGCTGATGTACGTTCCGTATTCAATAAGTTTGGCGGAAACTTGGGTACTATGGGATCATTAGCTTTCCTGTTCGACCATAAGTGTATGTTTACTTTCAAGAAGAAGGACGGCATAGATATGGAAGAACTCATTCTTGATCTGATTGACTACGATGTAGATGATGAGTTCGAAGAGGATGAAGAAGAAGGAACAATCACTATCTATGGCGATCCGAAGAGCTATGCAGCTATCCAGAAACATCTGGAAGAATGTGGCTTTGAGGATGTCGGTGGTGAATTTACTTATATTCCGAACGATACGAAAGAGGTGACTCCCGAGCAACGTGAAACTTTGGACAAGATGATAGAACGTCTCGAAGAATTTGATGATGTGCAAACAGTTTATACCAATATGAAGCCGGAGGGTAGTGAAGAGTAATGAAGTATACTTATAAGACTCAAGGTACATGTAGTTCTCACATTGAATTGGAAATAGAAAATAATATAATAGCGGATATTGCGTTTTGGGGAGGTTGTAACGGAAATTTGCAAGGTCTTTCCCGTCTGGTGAAAGGAATGTCGGTAAATGATGTGATTTCCCGTCTGGAAGGAATTCGTTGCGGAGGACGTTCGACTTCTTGTCCGGATCAGTTATGTAGGGCGCTGCATGAAATGGGATTCTAACTAAATCCCTGTACTTTAAAAATATAGGTTGGCCCTCGGTGTTGTACAATGCCGGGGGCTTCTTTTTTGAACTGAAAGTGTGGCTCGCTTGTTATTATTTCGTAATTTTACGCCATTAAAAGAACGAACGATGAAAAATATTCTGAAAGACTTGAAACGTAGGGACCACAAGCGTTATTTGGGTGGTCTGGACGTTTTTAAATATATTGGTCCCGGATTGCTTGTTACAGTTGGTTTTATTGATCCGGGAAACTGGGCTTCCAACTTTGCAGCGGGTTCCGAATTTGGGTATTCCCTGCTTTGGGTGGTAACTTTGTCAACGATCATGTTGATTGTATTGCAGCACAATGTGGCTCACTTGGGCATTGTTACAGGTTTGTGTTTATCAGAAGCAGCCACAAAATATACGCCAAAGTGGGTCTCACGTCCTATTTTGGGCACTGCGGTGTTGGCATCCATATCGACTTCCCTTGCCGAAATATTGGGAGGTGCAATTGCCTTGGAAATGCTTTTTGATATCCCTATTATATGGGGAGCTGTATTGACAACCGTCTTTGTCGTCATCATGCTTTTTACGAATTCGTATAAGAAGATAGAGCGTTCCATCATTGCCTTTGTTTCCGTTATCGGATTATCCTTTATTTATGAGTTGTTCCTGGTGAAGATTGACTGGCCGATGGCTGTGGAAGGATGGGTGACACCAGCTTTTCCGAAAGGGAGCATGCTGATTATTATGAGTGTGTTGGGAGCGGTGGTGATGCCGCATAACTTATTCTTGCATTCGGAGGTGATTCAGAGCCATGAATATAATAAGCAAGATGATAGTTCTATTCGTAAGGTTTTGAAGTATGAGTTGTTTGATACGCTCTTCTCTATGATTGTGGGATGGGCTATCAATAGTGCTATGATATTGCTGGCTGCTGCTACTTTCTTTAAAAGCGGTATTCAGGTTGAAGAACTGCAACAGGCGAAGTCTTTGCTGGAGCCTTTGCTTGGAAACAGTGCTGCGGTTGTCTTTGCTCTGGCTTTGCTGATGGCGGGTATTTCATCTACCATTACAAGTGGTATGGCGGCGGGGTCTATCTTTGCCGGTATCTTCGGTGAATCCTATCACATCAAGGATAGTCACTCGCAGGTGGGTGTGATCCTTTCATTGGGTATCGCCTTGTTGCTGATATTCTTCATTGGCGATCCTTTTAAAGGGCTGTTGATTTCGCAAATGGTGCTGAGTATACAGTTGCCTTTTACCGTTTTCCTGCAAGTCGGGTTGACATCTTCGCGTAAGGTAATGGGGCAGTATGTCAACAGTAAATGGAGCAGTTTCGTACTTTACGCTATTGCAGGTATCGTGACCGTATTGAATATTATGTTGTTGATATCCGAATTGTCATAAAGCGGATACATTTGAACAATCAGGCTTCTGATATATAAGATATAAACTAAATAAACGATCATATGAAAATTATTACATATAATGTAAACGGGCTGCGTGCAGCTGTTAGTAAAGGTTTGCCGGAATGGCTGGAACGGGAACAAGCTGATGTTGTGTGCATTCAGGAAACTAAATTGCAGCCGGATCAATATCCGGAAGAAGCATTGAGTGCATTGGGGTATAAGCATTATCTCTATTCTGCGCAGAAGAAGGGGTATAGCGGAGTAGCCATCTTGACTAAAAAAGAGCCGGACCATGTGGAATATGGCATGGGGATAGAAGAATATGATAATGAAGGCCGTTTTATCCGTGCCGATTTTGGCGATATATCTGTCGTAAGTGTTTATCATCCTTCAGGAACGAGTGGTGACGAACGCCAGGCATTTAAGATGGTATGGTTGGAGAAGTTCCAGGAGTACGTGACGGAGCTGCGAAAATCATGTCCGAAACTTATACTTTGCGGAGATTATAATATCTGTCATGAACCGATAGACATTCATGATCCTATTCGTAACGCTACTAATAGTGGTTTCTTGCCCGAAGAACGGGAATGGATGACGCGTTTTCTGAATGCCGGTTTTATCGATACTTTCCGCTTGTTGCATCCCGAACAGCAGGAATATACGTGGTGGAGTTATCGTTTCAACTCCCGCGCAAAGAATAAAGGATGGCGTATTGATTATTGTATGGTGACCGAAACTGTTCGCCCGTTACTGAAAGAGGCGCGTATTCTGAATGATGCTGTACATTCTGATCATTGTCCCATGTTGTTGGATATAGAAGGCTAAAAAAGGGATAGGGTAATGTTTGAAGAAAGAATAGAGAAAGCGGTAGAGTTTTTTAAGAGTGGTTATAATTGCTCCCAGTCTGTGGTGCTTGCTTTTGCCGACATGTATGGATTTACGCAAGAACAGGCGGCGCGTATGGCAGCTTCCTTCGGTGGAGGTATCGGTCGTATGCGTCAGACTTGTGGCGCTGCATGCGGTATGTTTCTGCTTGCCGGACTGGAAACCGGAGCGACTGATCCCAAAGACCGTGAAGGAAAAGGGGCCAATTATGCAGTAGTACAGGAATTGGCTGCCGAGTTTAAGAAACGGAACGGCTCTACAATTTGTGCTGAATTATTGGGGTTGAAGAAGCCGGAAGGAGTGTCTACTCCCGAAGAACGCACCGACCAATATTATGCTAAACGTCCGTGTGTCAGGATGGTGGAAGAAGCTGCCCGTATTTGGGCGGAATATCTTGAAAACAGATCGTCTATTTAATGTAAACAAACCATCAGTTTCGCTTGAATGAATCATTCTTTTTGGTCTGACCTGCTGAAAAAATGCTCTTATTATGACATATAACATAAAAAAGCAGAGAATAATGTGTTATATAACATAAATATAACTATCTTTGCCGCTGAAATAAAATCTGAACCTCACCAATGAGAGAATTTAGATTAAAGCATGTATAACTAAAAACAAAAGGAAAATGTTAAAAGAAAAAGCTGGTGAAACTGCAGGAAAAATTTGGAGTGCTCTGAATGAGACTGAAGGTTTAACTGCTAAACAAATCAAGAAAGCAACTAAGTTGGTAGACAAAGATTTGTTCTTGGGCCTTGGCTGGTTGTTGAGAGAAGACAAGATCTCTACTCAGGAAGTAGAAGGCGAACTGTTTGTTACGTTGGTTTAAGAGAGAGATTGACATTTATCTTATAAAAAGAAGCGTTGATACATTTATATGTTATCAACGCTTCTTTTTATGTTCCAGTCCATTGACAAGGGATGTTTAAGGAGCCAGTCTTTCCTGTTTCCAGCTACCATCTTCCTGGAGTATATATTGAATGCGGTCGTGCAGGCGGCTTTCCCGCCCCTGCCAGAATTCAAAGCGGGTAGGAGTTACGGCAAAACCACCCCAGTTGTCGGGACGTCGGATTTCATGCCCCGCCAGCTTGAAGACCTCTTTTACGAAAGCCCGCATAATCTCCATACGACTACTTATCACCCGGCTTTGCGGAGAAATTCTTGCACCTATCTTACTTTTATAGGGTCTGCTGGAAAAGTAAGTATCCGACACTTGGTCGAGGCATTTTTCGGCTTTACCTTCAATGTGTACCTGTCTTTCCAATTTGTGCCATACAAAAGAGAGGGAAATATATGGGTTATCAGCCAATTGTTTTCCTTTTCGGCTTTCATAATTAGTAAAGAATATAAATTTGTTGTTTTCCACTCCTTTCAGCAAGACGGTGCGTGTAGAGGGATGTCCCTCGGCCGAAACAGTTGCTACTATCATGGCGGTGGGCTCGTCCGCATTGTGGGCAATAGCATCATTCAACCATCCTTCGAATTGCTCAAAAGGATTGTCATTGATGGTGCATTGTGTCAATTTGCCTCTGGTATACTCTTTTCTGATTTCAGATATTTTAGTTTCCATATTTTCTACTTTGTTGTTGTATTTTGGGGATGCAAGAGCGATCTTTATTATTTCTGTGTCGGATAAAGCGGGTTACCGGATTCATCTACTTCGGTCCAGTCTTTGATACTGACATTAGGGAACGATACGGAATTTCCGTCTATAATGGCACTGAAGACGTACGAAAATCCTCCTGCCAGTTTGCCTGGAATGGGAATGCCTACGGTATAGGTACGTGGAGTCGTTTCTCCGTCTGCCAATATCTGTAGTGTCAAAGACATAGGATTGGTGGCTTTTGTCGGTAGAACGATGGCCTGCGTGAGAAAACCGTTTTTCCCCATAGTGAGCGGAGTAGTATCATAGGTGTAGGTGGATTCAATAATTCCAGTCTGTATATCGAGAGTGGCACCTGGTGTGGGTGGAAGTATACTTGCTGAAATCAGACTGTCCAGTTTTATACCGTCGCCGGCTGATAAGTCTACTACAACCTGAGTGGCTACATGCTGGAATACAATGGGCATGTGGATTTGTGAAGTTGTGACGTCTTGATCCAGATTTTCCCACCATAGATAGTCAATGCCATTCTTTAACGGAGCGGATATTCCATCTATCAGGTCTGGAGGATAAACGGATGAGTTTTCAGAAAACGCATACATATTATATGATCCGTTACTCAAATACATTTTGTAGCCTTTCAATCCGGTCAATACACCTGCGGAAGCGGTTGAATATAAACCTTCGGCAAAAGGGTCATCGAAATTCCTGTCTGTAGTTTCAAAGGCATAAATCTGACTTACCAGGCCTTTAGGCATGGGCGACATGGATCTGGTTACTTTACGACTTTCGAGTGAAGCGGAAAAGGTGATGAGTGCATCTTCTTTCTCCGAAGGCTGACTGTTGTCGGATTCATTGTTTTCGGGCGATGAGCCATAAATGATTATCTCATTCTTGGAGCATCCGGCCAATAATAGGAGGGAACACGCAAAAATAATAAATTTTTTCATTTCAGTTATGCAGTTTAGGTTATTATGCATACATAACAGTGGAATGATAGAATAGTTTTAGGATATATAGACATTTACGACCTCGGATATTGAATAAATCACTTTCAAAACCTCATATTTTTCATTATCTTTGCGCCCGCAAAAGGAGGCGAGCCCGTTGCGAGATATTACCATTTTGTTTTGCGACTGTACTACGAGTTATTCAGCCTCATTTTGTAATATACTTATTTATAGATAGATAATTGTAGAAAATGAAGAATATACGTAACTTTTGCATTATTGCCCACATTGATCATGGTAAGTCTACTTTAGCTGACCGTCTGCTTGAATTTACCAACACCATACAGGTGACCGGAGGACAGATGTTGGATGATATGGATCTGGAAAAAGAGAGAGGTATCACCATTAAGAGCCATGCTATTCAGATGGAGTATACGTACAAAGGCGAAAAGTATGTTCTGAATCTGATTGATACTCCGGGACACGTAGACTTTTCGTATGAGGTTTCCCGTTCTATTGCTGCTTGTGAAGGTGCATTACTGATTGTAGATGCTTCGCAAGGTGTACAGGCGCAAACGATCTCCAATCTTTATATGGCAATTGAGCATGATCTGGAAATTATTCCGGTCATCAATAAGTGTGATATGGCGAGTGCCATGCCCGAAGAGGTGGAGGATGAAATCGTAGAGTTGCTTGGTTGCAAACGTAGTGAAATCATCCGTGCTTCCGGTAAGACTGGTATGGGCGTAGAAGAGATTCTGAGTGCGGTTATTGAGCGTATTCCCCATCCTAAAGGGGACGAGGAAGCACCGTTGCAGGCTTTGATCTTCGACTCCGTATTCAACTCTTTCCGTGGTATCATCGCTTACTTCAAAATTGTGAACGGGGTGATCCGTAAGGGAGATAAGGTGAAATTCTTCAATACCGGTAAAGAATATGATGCCGATGAAGTCGGTGTACTTAAGATGGAGATGGTGGCGCGTCAGGAACTGCGTACAGGTGATGTGGGATACATTATTTCCGGCATCAAAACTTCTAAAGAGGTAAAAGTGGGAGATACGATTACTCACATTGCCCGTCCGTGTAAAGAAGCTATCGCAGGTTTCGAGGAAGTGAAGCCGATGGTTTTTGCCGGTGTATATCCCATTGAAGCGGAAGACTTTGAAGACTTGCGTTCCTCTTTGGAAAAGCTGCAATTGAACGATGCATCATTGACTTTCCAGCCTGAATCTTCATTGGCGCTGGGCTTTGGATTCCGTTGCGGATTCCTGGGACTGTTGCACATGGAGATTGTGCAAGAACGCCTTGATCGTGAATTTGACATGAACGTGATAACTACTGTGCCGAACGTTTCTTATAATATATACGACAAACAAGGTCATATGACAGAGGTGCATAACCCCGGAAGTATGCCCGATCCTACTTTGATAGACCGCATTGAAGAGCCTTATATTCGTGCTTCCGTTATTACAACTACCGATTATATCGGTCCCATCATGACTTTGTGTTTGGGCAAACGCGGTGAACTGGTAAAGCAGGAATATATTTCGGGTAATCGTGTGGAAATCTATTATGATATGCCTTTGGGAGAAATTGTTATCGACTTTTATGATAAACTGAAAAGTATCTCGAAAGGATATGCCTCTTTTGATTATCACGCCAGTGGTTTCCGTCCATCCAAGTTAATAAAACTGGATATTTTGCTGAACGGCGAACCGGTGGACGCTCTTTCAACACTGACACATTTCGACAATGCGTATGATTTGGGACACCGCATGTGCGAGAAGCTGAAAGACCTGATTCCAAGACAGCAGTTTGATATTGCTATCCAAGCGGCTATCGGAGCTAAAATCATTTCTCGTGAGACGATTAAGGCGGTACGCAAAGACGTTACGGCAAAGTGTTACGGTGGTGACGTCAGTCGTAAGAGAAAGTTGCTGGAGAAGCAGAAAAAAGGAAAGAAACGTATGAAGCAGATTGGTAATGTTGAAGTGCCGCAGAAAGCGTTCCTTGCGGTGTTGAAATTAGATTAATATAAAAAAGCATAAAAGCTGATTCATATTAGTCCGGGGATTGTTCTCTTTCTGTAGGACTGTCTTGACAATCCCCTTTGTTTTGAAAATTCTAACTAATAATAAATGAGAAAAGTTCTATCATTTTCGGCCTTCCTGGTGGTAGGTCTCTTTATAGCGCAATATCTGCCTGCATGGTCAGGAAGTGATTATGGTACGGTGAAAACTGTATCTAATGTGTTACTGTATATTTGTCTGGGATTCATTATGATTAATGTGGGACGTGAGTTTGAGGTGGACAAGTCCCGATGGCAAACGTACGCAAAAGATTATTTCGTTGCCATGGCTACGGCAGCCATGCCTTGGTTTCTGATTGCTATTTATTATATTTTTGTTTTACTTCCGCCGGAATACTGGAATAGTTGGGAGGCATGGAAGGAAAACTTGTTGCTGAGTCGTTTTGCGGCTCCTACTTCCGCAGGTATATTATTCACTATGTTGGCTGCTATCGGACTAAAGTCCAGCTGGATCTACAAGAAGATTCAGGTGCTGGCCATCTTTGATGATTTGGATACCATCCTCTTAATGATTCCTTTGCAAATAATGATGATCGGACCCCGCTGGCAGTTGCTGGTAATTATCCTTATCGTCTTTCTGTTGCTTTCCTTCGGTTGGAAGAAACTGAGTAAATACAATATGCGGCAGGATTGGAAAGCCATTCTGTTTTATTCCGTTCTGGTGTTTGCCGCCACTCAATCGCTTTATCTTATTACAAAGAACTTATATGGAGAAGATGCCAGCATTCATATTGAGGTGTTGCTTCCGGCATTCGTTCTGGGTATGGTCATGAAACATAAGGATATTGATACAGCCTGGGAGCATAAAGCTTCGACTGGAATTTCATTTATATTTATGTTTCTGGTGGGTATGAGTATGCCCCCGCTTGTGGGAATTAGTCTCCCCGGCGATATGGGATTGAGCTCCATAACCGGTTCTCAGGAAATGATGCCTTGGGCATTGATTATTGTACATGTGGTTGTTGTATCGTTACTTTCCAATGTCGGTAAGTTGTTTCCGGTCTTCTTTTATCGCGATCGTAAATTGAGCGAACGTCTGGCACTTTCCATTGGTATGTTTACCCGTGGTGAGGTAGGAGCGGGAGTTATTTTTATTGCATTGGGCTATAATCTGGGTGGTCCGGCATTGGTAATTTCTGTACTTACTATTGTGCTTAATCTGATATTAACAGGTATATTTGTGCTTTGGGTTAAAAAACTGGCGTTAATGAGCTATCAGGAATAGCTCTTTAACGGTACCGGAGCATCCTTTGGAAATCTAATATTGAAATTGAATATATGATTATTCTACGTACTGTGAAAAACTTTTCGTCACTGAATGTAGTGGCGAGTATCTTATTGTTCTTGACAGCTATTCTGGCTGCGGTTGTGGCCAATTCTTCGCTGTCTTCTGTGTATCAGAACTTTCTGTTGCAGGAACTGCATTTACGTATTGGTGATTTTAACTTGCTTTCGCATGGCGGTCATAATCTGACGATGATTGAATTTATCAATGACTGTCTGATGACAATTTTCTTTTTAGCCGTGGGATTAGAGATAAAACGCGAGTTACTGGTAGGAGAGTTATCCTCTTTCAGGAAAGCTATTCTGCCGTTCATTGCAGCATGTGGAGGAATGATATTTCCGGTTCTGGTTTATTTTTTTCTGGTAACTCCCGGTACTCCTGAAACACAAGGCATGGCTATTCCTATGGCTACGGACATTGCCTTCTCATTGGGAGTGCTTAGTCTGCTGGGCAAGCGCGTACCATTGAGTCTGAAAATTTTCCTGACTGCTTTTGCTGTGGTAGATGATATTGGTGGTATTCTGGTGATTGCCATTTTTTATAGCTCCGAGGTTGCTTACGGTTATTTGATTGTAGCTGCTATACTTTATGCATTCTTATACTATATGGGAAAGTTTGGTATGACACAGAAGATCTTCTTTCTTTTCTTTGGCATTATTATCTGGTATTTATTCCTGCAATCCGGCATCCACAGTACAATATCCGGTGTGATACTTGCATTTGTAATCCCCGCTCGTCCACGGCTGGATGCGGGTAAATATATCCGGCGTATCCGGGCTATTGTCAGCTCTTTCCCGGTGGTACAATCTGATAACATTGTATTGACAAACGAACAGATTGCTACATTGAAGCAAGTGGAGCGGGCTTCGGATCGTGTGATAAGTCCTTTACAGTCTTTGGAGGATAACTTGCATGGAGCCGTGAATTTTGTCATTCTTCCTTTATTTGCTTTTGCCAATGCAGGAGTCGTTTTTAGCGGTGGCGGAGAAGTTATAGGAAATGTAGGTCTTGCTGTTGGCTTAGGTCTTCTTTTGGGTAAGTTTTTGGGAATTTATCTCTTCACCTGGCTGACTATTAAAAGCGGGCTTGCCCGTATGCCCGAAGGTATGAACTGGAAAAATATTGCAGGCGTGTCATTGCTGGGTGGCGTTGGATTTACGGTGTCATTGTTCATAGCCAACCTTTCTTTCTCCGGTGCTTATCCGGAACTGCTGAACCAAGCTAAATTCGGTGTGTTGTGTGGTACTATTATTGCCGGAATACTGGGATATGTGGTACTGAACCAGGTATTGCCAAAGAAAAAGAAAGCATAAATAAGATATTTCTTCTCTTTTTCTATATATAATAAGGTGTATTGACTATCTACTAATAATATTAGTTAAACTACTTCTTTTATTAGTTGAATAACTAATAGTGTTAGTTGTTTGTTTAAAACTAATTCCTATCTTTGCATTGTTCACCCAAATAAACTTGAAAATATTATGAAACGATTGACTGCTAAAGAAGAGGAAATCATGCAAATGTTCTGGGAACATGGTCCGATGTTTGTTCGTGAATTGCTGGCTTTTTATGAAGAGCCGAAACCTCATTATAATACCGTATCTACCTTAGTTAGAGGATTGGAGGAAAAAGGCTTTGTGAAATACAAGGCCTATGGTAACACGTACCAGTACTATGCGGCTGTTTCCGATAAAGAATATAAGCGTTCTGCACTGAATGACGTAGTGGCCCAATACTATAATAATTCTTATACCAATGTTGTATCTACATTTATTGAAGAAGAAGGTATGTCGGTAGACGAGTTAAAAGCGTTGATAGTAGAGATCGAAAGTAAAAAGTCGAACAGATAGAAATAGAGTTATACCCGGAAAATAAATAGATCATGGGAACTATATTGTTTTATATATTTGAGTCTACCTTATGCCTGACAATCCTGTACTTTTTGTTCAGATTCTTTTTCAGGAAAGATACGCTGTTCCGTACGAACCGTTTTTTGTTGCTGGCGGGAACGATGGCATGTACGTTACTTCCATTGCTGCAAATAGATGTTCCTCAATATACAACTTTGCAGTTGCCAATAACTACTGTAAGACATTTATTGACTGAGAAGGAAGAAAATGTTCACAGAGAAGGAGGAACGGGTGAAAAACATTTGTCCGGAGAAGCAAGTCTTTTGATAGTAGAGAAAGGGGAGGGGATAGAGGAATATCATGCGAATGCGATTCATGCTATTCCTGTGATCTGGCTGTTGGGCGGTTGTTATTTTATCGGGGCTTTGATAGTGCTTGCTTTCCTCTTGCTTTCTACCATCCGCATGCGCCGGCTTATCCGGAGTTACCCTGTCTGTAATTACGGGAAATATAAGCTGGTCATCTGTCCGGAGAAGGTGGTTTCTTTCAGTTGGGGGCATACAATTGTCCTGTCGCAGGAGGATTACGAACGGAATCCCGGAGAAATCCTGTTGCATGAGCAAATGCACCTGCAACATAGGCATACATTGGATTTACTTTGGATGGAATGTATCGTTATATTCCATTGGTTCAATCCTGCCGCATGGCTTCTGATGCGTGAACTTCGTGAAGTGCATGAATATGAAGCCGATAATGGCGTTATTAATAGTGGCATCGATGCAACAGAATATCAACTCTTGCTGGTGAAGAAGTCCGTGGGTACAAGGCTCTACTCTATGGCTTGCGGGTTCAATCACAGCAAACTTAAAAATCGTATCACAATGATGTTAAAAAGAAGAACAAACAATTGGGCACACTTGAAGCTGTTGCTTTTTGTGCCCGTAGCTACCGGAGCGCTTTATGCTTTTGCGCAACCGGAAGTGAAGAAAACAATGGAGCAGGCGATAAACACGCCTGTGAGTGTGAAACAAAATTCAGTTCAGGAGAGCGAATTGCAACAATTGGAGGCATTCTTCGAGCGTAAGGCAAAAGATGCTGTGGGTGGAAAGAAGGAGTATCGGATTGAGAAACCGACGGGAACTTTTTATAGTTTCTTCGTGAACATGAATAATAAGATGATGCTGAATCAGGAATTGATTAAAGAATATGATGTGGAAACCTTATCAGTCCGCCTTAAGGATATCTTGAGGAAAGAGTATCGGAAGGTTACGAATACGGATAAAAGACTGATTTCCGGTTTATTTGTAAGGTATGACCGTGGTTCGTCATCCACCGCTATCACTTCTTATCTGCGCACCATAAAAGAGGCTTATTTACAGGTTCGTGGAGAAATTTCCGGAGAATTGGGTGGAGTTTCCGAAGCTCGTTTAGATAGTTTGCTTCCTATATTCGTTTCTTTTGGAGAGCCTAAGACTTACAGTTCTAAATATAAGACGGCTTCGGATATACTTTTACCCATAGAAGTATCTTTGTATCCGAAAGGAGGTACAAGCTCAGTGATAAAGAATCCTTCCCTTCAGGAATTGGAATTGAAGCTAAAGGATTACCAAACGATTGCCAACAGCGATGGATTATCAGTGGGACTGAAGTTTGATAAAGATGTTACTATGGGAATCGTGGAAGATGTGAAAGAAATTATTCGGACAACTTTATCCCATAAATAATGCTTTACTGAATAAAAACATATATTCGGATTATAACGAAACAGCCGGCTTGTTAATGAATCAACAAGCCGGCTGTAAGTTTATAGATGTACGATAAATACTTTTATCTGATTTTAATTTCGCAATTGTCAAGGCTCTCAATAATCGCCAGAGACTCCACATGAATACCTTGCTCACGAAGTTCGTCACCTCCATGCTGAAAGGCTTTTTCTATGATGAAGCCCATGCCCACCAGTTCGGCTCCGGCCTGTTTCACAAGTTCCATGATGCCTTTGGCAGCATTTCCGTTAGCCAGGAAATCATCGATGAAAAGTACCCGGTCACCCGGACGGAGAAAGTCTTTACTGACACATACATCATAAGAGCGTTGTTTGGTGAAAGAATAGACAGAGGTAACCAGCATGTTCTCCATAGTACTCGGCTTTTTCTTTTTTGCGAAGACTACGGGTAATTCCAATAAATAGCCTACCATAATGGCGGGAGCGATACCGCTGGCTTCTACCGTGATAATTTTGTTGATTGGGGTAGAAGCAAAACGTCTGACGAACTCCACACCGATGGATTTCATCAGGATAGGGTCCATTTGGTGATTGATGAAGTTATCTACTTTCAGTATACCTCCGGGGTAGCATCTTCCATCTTTCAGGATACGGTCTTTCAAGGTTTTCATGTCTTATATATCTTAATTGGGATTGTCTATTTGTTCTGTTCGTTTTCTTCTTCCTCCGTTTCCTCTTCTTTGGGCAGCAGCCTTGCTGATATTCGTTTTTTAGGAGTCAGACTCATGTTACGCAGCAGTTCGGCCTGTCTTACCACACTGCCGTTGCCATCCGAAAGCTGGTTGTAAGCCTTGTCATAATCTCTTTGCAATCCGCTCAAATTGTCACCGATACGCAGGAATGTATCTGTAAATCCGGCAATCTTTTCGTAAAGCAATGTACCTCGTTTGATAATATCCTGCACATTCTTCACTTGATTTTCCCGTTTCCAGAGATCGAGGGAAAGGCGGAGCGCACTGATCAGATTGGTAGGACTCATCAATACCACCTTTTTATTATAGGCGTATTCCCATAGATTGGTATCTGCTTTGATAGCCGTCAGGTATGCAGCTTCGGTAGGGATAAACATCATCACAAAGTCCGGTGCTTTTGCATCATAATGCGAATAATCCTTCTGGCTGAGTTCATCCACATGCGCCCGTACCGATTGCAGATGTGCTTTCAGCCAGCGAGCCTCTTCCTCTTTGTTTTCGGCGGAATTGTAAGCGGCATAGGCAGTCAGGGATACCTTGGAGTCGATAATCATTTCCCGCTCATCCGGGTACCTGACAATAATATCCGGCTGCATTCTCTGGCCGCTTTCTTCGTTGGTCAGCATTTCACCCTGTTCGTTTTTCAGGAATTCCTGGCGGAAGTAATGTTCGCCTTCTATCAGGCCGGAAGCTTGCAGCAGTCGCTCCAGTATCATTTCCCCCCAGTTGCCCTGTATCTTGGAGTCACCTTTTAGCGCACGAGTCAGGTTGTTGGCATCTTCGCTGATCCGGTTGTTCAGTTCTACCAAATCTTTGATGCGTTCTTCCAGCGAGAAACGTTGTTTCGACTCTTTGTCATATACTTGTTCCACCTTTTCCCGGAAATCTTTCAGGTTTTCTCCCAATGGGCGGAGTAAATTGCTGAGATGCTCCGAATTCAGTTTGGTGAAGTCTTCTGTCTTGCTTTTGAAAATGCGGTTAGAGAGATTCTCAAACTCCGTGCTCATGCGTTTGTGCAAGGCTTCCGCTTCTTCAGTTTGCAATTTCAGACGTTCTTCCCATTGCTTCTGCTGCTCCGCCAGTCTCAGATTGAAAGATTTTTCCTGCTCCGCCAGGCGCTCGGCTGTGATGGTTTTCTCACGTGCAATCCGTTCTTCTACCGTACGATTCAGCAGCTCTTCCCGTTCGCGGGTAGCTTGCAGTTGTGCGGATAACGCGGCACTTTTTCGTCCGGCTATCAGATACCCTACGCCGGCACCTACTATAAGACCGATAATTAGAAAAACAATATCCATGCTTATTCAGTCAATATCTCGTTGCCGTTTTCGGTAATCAGAAGCATACTTTCCCATTGTGCCGATGGCAGTCCGTCGTCTGTGCAGACGGTCCATCCGTCGGCTTCATCAATGAAGACTTCGTAGGTTCCCATATTTATCATCGGTTCGATGGTGAATGTCATTCCCGGAACGATAAGCATACCTGTACCGCGTTTGCCGAAGTGCTCAACGTCCGGTTCTTCATGGAACTTAATTCCTACGCCGTGTCCGCACAGGTCGCGTACTACACTGTATCCGTTTTTCTCCGCATGTTCCTGAATGGCTGCACCGACGTCTCCAAGCCGTGCCCACGGCTGTGCCGTCTGTACGCCTATGTCACGGCATTCCTTTGCCACCTGTACCAGACGTTGCATTTCCGGTTTCACTTCTCCAATCATATACATTCGCGATGCGTCCGAGAAATATCCTTTATAAATGGTGGAAACGTCCACATTCACAATATCTCCGCTACGCAGGAACTCTTTCGTGCTTGGGATGCCATGACATACCACGTCATTGATACTTGTACATACACTTTTGGGGAAACCTTCGTACATGAAAGGGGCAGGTATTGCATCATGATCCGTTGTAAACTCATAGACCATGTGGTCAATTTCCGCAGTGGACATTCCTTCGCGGATGTTTGCGGAAATATAATCCAGCAGCGCGGTGTTGATTTTGGCACTTTCGCGGATACCCGCCAATTGTTCTTCGGTGCGCAATAAGTGGCGCGACGGTAGTTTATAACCTTCCTTTTTATAATGTTGAATCTTCGCTTCTACTTCGTCGGAATAGTTTTTAGGAGCAAACCGGACTCCTTTTATGAACTTCTTCATTGTTTTTTTCTATTAATAGTTGCTGCAAAAGTACACAATAATATTTATAGTGTCCTCAATGTTGTGATTTCACTTCTCGAATTATCAATTCGCTTCACCTGTATCTGGGTCTTGATCCGCTCGCGCAGCCCTTCTACATGGCTGATGATACCCACTTTCTTGCCGCCCATCTGGTGTAGTTTCTCCAGTGTGTCCATTACTGTGTTCAGATAATCACTGCTCAAGGTTCCGAAACCTTCATCAATGAACAATGTATCTACCGACAGGCTATGCCGGCTGAGTGAAGACAGACCAAGTGCCAATGACAAGGAAACCAGGAAACTCTCTCCACCGGACAGTGTACAGGCCGGACGTGCCGCACCTCCCTGATAGAAATCACGCAACAGAATGGTGAGCGAACCCGCCTGACATTCCAATTCGTAACGTTCGGTCAGGCGTTGCAGGTAGAAGTTTGCTCCATTGAGCAATTCTTTCAGTACAAAACTTTGGGCAATGTTCCGGAAGTTCTTTCCTTTCTCGTCACCAAAGTGGTGGCAAAGGCGATCCCATTTCAGGTAAACTTCCCGCAACTCGTCTGCACGTTTCTTCTCATCTTTTATCCGGGCAATGTTTTTCTCATTCTCTTCCAATTGGATTTTCAGTCGTAAGAGGGTCTGATTGCCTGCTGTGATCTTTTCATCCAAAGCAGTGATAAGGCTATCCAGACTTTCGAGGGCTTCTTCTTCCTCCATTTCCGGCTTCTTACTTTGGTGTTCTTCCAGTTGTCCGGTTGTGAGTCTGAAGGCTGTCTGTGCTGCCACTTCTTCTTCTCTAATCTTCTGTTGTCCGCTGCGCAGATATTCTATTTGCTCGTTGGAGTAGGAGGAAAGAGCGATGAGGCGTGCTTCGTCCATATCCGGATATGTGGTATAGAATGCTGTCAGGTTGGTTTGTAGCTCATCGAGATTCTTCCGGACAGACAGGATGTTCTGTTTCAGTCCGCCGGCTTCAGAATTCAGCGTATTCCAGGCCATTCCCAGATTCTTGATTTCCATTTTTTCCTTTGCCGGAAGATCCCTCCATTCGGGGAAAGCTGTGCAGATCAGTTCTTGGGTGGCGGATATGCTGCTCAGTTCTTTATCGATGAGGGCGATGGTAGCTTTTAATTCCGCTTGTCTGTTCTGTGCAAGTTTATAATGCCCTGCGGATTTCTGTAGGCGTTCGATAAAAGCGGTAGGGGAGGTCTGCCACTCGGTTTGCCAACCTTCCCAAAGAATCAGTGGGCTGACGCGTTCCAGCGTAGTACGGACAATATCTTTTTCACTTTCTGCCAGTGAATGTTTATTGGTGATATCGTTTTTCAGCTTTGTCAGATTCTTGTCGGCAGTATCAAATGCCTTACGGGCAGCTTCCACTACTTTCTGGTACTCGTCTTTCAGATGTTGCAGCCGGGAGATATGGTTGGAGAGGGTTTGTATTTCATTCAGTTGGGTACTGACATTCTCCAGATTCAGTTTATTCTCTTGAAACAACTTTTCCAGTATTTCTTTGGTATTGTCGGAGATGCTTGGAATAGAGCACCGACCACATTTCTCTTCTGCTTCCGTTCGGGCAGTATCATGAACTTTCCGCGCCTTTTCTGTTGCCAGACGGCTGCTTGCTATCATATTTTCATAGGTTTTGACTTCTGCCCGGTTACTGTTTAAAGCTTGTTCCGCTTCCTTGTATTCTTTCTCTTTTACTTCCAGCGATTGCCGGATAGGGGCAAGCATCGACTGAAAATCTTCGTCCTTGCTGAGCGCCTCTATCTTCTGGCCACATACCGGACACATATCTCCTATAGATAGACGGGCACGGGCTTCTTTAGCCCATTCCTCCACAGCCTCTTTTTGTTTGTCATAAAGCTCTTTAAGGCCATCGTATGCTTTCTTTTGGGTGTTGAATTCGTTTTTAAGTTTCTCATGCTGGTTCTTGCCGGTTTGCAGTTTCGTTTCCAGTGATTTCTCGTTTTCCTCGGCAGTGGCAAGAGATGTCTTCTTTTCTTCCAATACTATCAGAGCATTTTGAGCTTTCTGCAAATTCTCCTTGATAATCTCCAATGTACTCTTCTTTTCTTGCAAGGCGCTCCGGTTCATGGAGTCAAGCTGCACATTCAGTTGGTTTATTTCCTGTTGCTTAATCTGATTCTCTTTGTTTTTCAGATTGAAGTCATTCTCTTTATTTGTGCGTTCCTGCTCTTGGGCAGGTTGTTGCCGGGTCAATTCCGCTATCTGTTTCTCGTAAATGGAGATACGGGAATGGGAGGAGAGCACCGCATTCAAATCGGTGATGATAGACTGGCTCTGTTCGAACATGGGCAGGAACGGGGCATGAGTTTGCAGATATTCTTCAGCAAGGATTAGTTTTGCCTGTTGCTCTTTCATGTTTTCCTTCAGCCAAATGCAGCCACTGCTGAGACGGATGAAATTCTGCTTCAAACTTTTGGTTTGTTCGGCATTGATTTCTTGTTGCCGCTGTTGCTGTTTGAAAGAGGAGAGCCAATTGCGGGCATCCGCAGTGTGATTCCAATCCTTTATCAGTAGCTCTTTCTGCCGGAAGTCATCCGATTGCAACAGTTCTTTCTTCACTTCCCAGATTCTCTGTTGGCTTTCTTGAGTAAGGGTGAGTTCAGTATTTCTTTTCAGCCAGTCACGTTTCAGTGCCGCTATGTTCTTTTGCCCGGTATTTCCGTTGATCTCGGTACTTAACGCAGCTATTGTTTCGTTAATTCCGGCCATTTCTTCTTCAGTCAGCACATGGATTCCTTCCAGTTTCCGGTTCTGATTCTCATAGTCTATGCGTTTTTCTTTCGTTATGGCATAAATTCCTGCACCTATTTCAGAATAAATTCCGGTACCTGTCAGTTTTTCCAGAATATCCGATTTTTCACTTTCTTTGCTTTGAAGGAATTTAGTGAAATCTCCTTGAGCCAACAGGGTGGTACGGCAGAATTGCTCGAAGTTTAGTCCTACGGCCTTTTGTATTTCCGCCTTGATTTCGTTTTTCTTGGTGATCTGGAGGTTGGCTTTACGGTTCTCCAAGGTCCACTTTGCATCCTGAATGGCACCGGATGCTTTCCGATGTGCACGGGCCACATACCATTTAGCGGTGTAAGGTATTTCATTTGAACCGATAAATTCCAGTTCTGTCCAAGCTTCATTGGTATTCCGACGCATCAGTTGGCGGCTGTCGTTTATTGCCACATCTTCTTTTTTAGAAGAAAACATTTGTCCTACATCCCGGTACTTTTCATTTTCCGCACGTTCCATTCGAGGCGTTTCGTTGTAGAGTGCCAGACAAATGGCATCGAGTAATGTCGTTTTGCCGGCACCTGTTTCACCACAGATCAGGAACAGGGATTCTTCACTCAAAGGTCCGTTCTCAAAATCAATGACAGCATCTTCTATGGATGCCAGGTTCTTTATAGTCAGTTTTTGAAGTTTCATAGTTCACCACAGATTACACGGATTAGCGCAGATTGTTCTTTTCTCTTACTTTTTGCACGACACTGCTCATCAGTTCGCAGAGTTCTTCGTCCATCTCTTCTCCTTCTGCCTCCTGATAATAAAGTCTGGCTATTTCCAGCGGAGACATTTCCTGTATTTCCTGAATGGAGATGTGCCGGGCTACATCGTCTGAAGTCCGTTTTTCGCGGTTGGGCTTGATATAGCAGTATTTACAGTTTTTTCCTTTTACAGCATTCGATGCCCGTTCATTGCAATCGGGTGCCAGATAATCTTTTATCAGAACATTCAGGCGGATATAAGCCGGTTTGTCATCCGGATATTCTTCCAATAGCTTTATGGCTTCTTCGAAGACGACCGGTTCTTTGGGGAGGGTGATGAGTGGCGTTGGATTTTCTATTTCTATAGTTCTTATCTGTGGCTCTTCCCATCCTTTCATTTCAACGATAGATACGGAGTGCGGATAAGCTTCGTCGAAACTGACGGGTAGGGGGGTACCGCAATAGCGTGCATGCCGTCCGCTTCCTTTGATGTTCTGCGGGCAATGAATGTGTCCGAGTGCCAGATAATCGTATCCTTCGCCCATCGAACTGATGGGAACGTATTCTATTCCGCCCACAGTTTCGTCATGCCCCGTCCGGTCGCTGCCTTCTATGGAGAGGTGTGCCATTAATACAACAGGCAATCCTTCCGTATTTATTTTTCCTACTTCGTCCAGCAATGCCTGGAAGAAGCGTGCCTGCCGTTCTTCACGTGGTGTTTCAGTGTCCAGCATCGGGAAATTCTGTGGATAGACGTGGGGGACGGCAATGATATATCCTTTCAGTATTGTTTCTTTGTCTCTTACTTCCACGATATGTTTTTCCAGATTCACCTCTTCCCGGGTGCGTTCGATGTTTCCTACGACTTTCACGCCAAAATGGTTCCATAGACTGCTGTCTATTTCCAGTTTAGAACTGCTGTCGTGGTTTCCGGCAGTTACCACAATCGTCATTCCGGGACATGCTCTGTGAATTTCGAGCATACCATCCGTGTACATCTTTTGGGTGGCTGCCGATGGGGTGGAGTAGTGATAGATGTCTCCGCTCACTACCATAGCATCCGGCATTTCTTCTGCTACAATGCGGGTTAGTTGTTGCAAAAATGCTTGTTGCTCGTGGCTGCGGTCATAATTATATAATGTATGCCCCAAGTGCCAGTCGCTGGTATGAAGTATTTTCATGATTCTTCTGTTTAATGCTTTCAAAAGTACGCAGAATATGGAAGATACGCAATCCTCTTTAAAAATCTCTTTTCTAAAAGCTGGGAATTGTCTGATTTTTAATTAGTTTTGCACTATAATTTTTCTGTAATGTAGACCTTTGATTCCTTATGCGGTAAAGAATGGATACACTTATAGAGCAAACTATAACTTAGATGAAATATTTGCAAATAATAATCAGAGTGTTTATTATATTAGTTGTCTTTCTTTTAAATACTGTTAATGTATTTGGCGAAATCTCTTCAGTATTTAAACCAGGGAATGAAGGTAGAATATTGATTCTTAACGCATACAGTGGATCTTCCCGGTGGAGTAACGACTTCATTATCCCTATTTATAATTCTTATCAGCATAAAAATTCTCCTTATGTAGTGGATGTGGAGCACATGGGCAGTCAATTTTTGCATTTACAAAATGCAGAAGAATTATTGGAATATACAGAAAATCTCTTTGGAAAATATGCAGACAATCCTCCAAAACTCCTGATTCTTTTAGGTAGTGCTTCCTGGGGGTTGCTGAGAGATGATATAGAAAAACAATGGAAAGATGTCCCTGTGATTCTTTGTACGGAGACGGATTACGTTGGTCCGCAGGAGGCTTATCTGGAGAGGCACGCCATTCCGGTAGAAGAGAGAACTCCCTTGAAAGATTATAAAGGAAATTTGTCGCTGACCGTATTCCATGTACCTGCATATCTCAAAGAAACAGTTTCGCTGATGCAGGATTTGATGCCTGAAATGGATGAGTTGATATTTCTGTCGGATGCCCGGTATATAAGTGCCCAATTCCGTTCGGATTTGAAAGAGATTGTGAGCAAGGACTTTCCCGAACTTGAAATAAAGGATTATGTTGCCGGGGTAATGACTACCGATGCATTGGCGGATTCCTTGAGTCATGCAGAGGCAAACAGCGGAGTTCTCTTTTGCTCATGGTATCAGGATACTCAAAAAGGGAATGTCGTATTAACCAATAATATTTCCAGAATTCTGAGCTATTATTCCTCTTCACCTATCTTCTCATTAGATAATACCGGATTGCAGCGGAACGGTCTGGTAGGCGGCTATTTTTTTGATGAAAAAACTGTTGGAAGAAAAGTGGTTGAGATCACCAACGGTGTTTTATCCGGTGTCAACGAGAAAGGAGCCCGTGTCGTAGACTGTGGTATGCCTACTCCCATGTTCAACTATTACGATCTTATGGAAGCCGGATTGTCGCCTGGTTTGTGTCCTCCCAATTCAGTTTTTTATATGATGCCGCCCTCTTTCTGGGAACAGCATAAATATAGCGTCATAATTGCCATTGTAGTCATCATGCTCTTGTTTATGTGGCTGCGGATGGGGTGGCTGTCCAGAACAAGAAAAAAGCAGGAAGAACAGATCAGACTGATGACCAGTTATCACAGTTTGTTTGAGAATATGCCTATCGTTTATTTGAAACAGAAACTGATTTACGACTCTGCGGGAAAGATTGTGGACTATATCACTGTGGAAGCCAATCCACGTTTTGAGAAATACTTCAAATCCATGGGTGAGGTTATCGGCAAAAAAGGAAGTGAGGCGGATCCTAAAGGTTTTGAAAGGATGTGCCACCTCTATAGCATGGTTACTTCCACTCAAAAGGAACTTTCTTATCAATACTATTACGAAAATATAGGTAATTATTTCAATGTGATTCTGACGCCCTCCAAGCATAAGGGATTCATTGATGTTTTCTGCGTAGACAATACCGAACTGGCCGAGACACAACAGATGTTGCGTTCCGCTAATCACAAATTGTCAATGTCGCTGGATGTTGCGAATATCGTTCCCTGGAAATGGGACCTGGAGAAGGGTACCATGCTCTGTGATGTGAACCGTCCGGTGGAGCTTAGCCATGACGATAGCATGATGAACGAAGATCAGCTTTCCGTACCCGATTACCAATATTTTGCCAAAATCTGTAAAGAAGATAGGGAACGGGTAAAGAAAGCCTATAAGGAACTGACGGAAGGTAATGTTTCTAAGATTAAGGAAGAATATCGTGTGATAGTCCGCAAGAATGGAGTGGCGCGTTATGAATGGGTTGAGGCTCAGGCCACGGTTGATAAGCGGGATGAAAAGGGCAATCCGATTACTTTGATCGGTTCTTCTCTCGTGATCACCGGGCGAAAGAAAATGGAAGAAGATCTGATTACGGCAAAAGAAAAAGCGGAAGAATCCAATCGTCTTAAATCAGCTTTCCTGGCTAATATGAGCCATGAAATACGTACCCCGCTCAATGCTATTGTCGGTTTTTCCAGTATTCTGGCGGATGCGGAAGAGCCGGAAGAAAAAGAAGAATACATCAATATTATCGAGAACAATAATACCCTGTTGTTGCAACTTGTAGGAGATATTTTGGATCTTTCCAAGATTGAGTCCGGAACACTTGAGTTTGTCTATTCCGATATAGATTTGAATGCCTTGTTTCAGGAGTTGGAAGAATCCGCCCGGCTCCGCCAGAAAAATGATGCGGTTGTCATCCGATATCTGCCGGAAATGCCGGATTGTTTTGTAAACATTGAGAAGAACAGGCTGACGCAAGTGGTAACCAATATGATGAATAATGCTATGAAGTTCACCCCCAGTGGAAGCATCACTTTTGGTTATCATCTGAAAAATACTGATTTTCTCTATTTCTATATCACGGATACGGGATATGGAATTGAAAAAGACAAGAAAGATACTGTGTTCGGTCGTTTTGTAAAGCTTGATTCGTTCTCGCAAGGCACAGGACTGGGACTCTCTATTTGCCAAAGTATTGTAGAGAATCTGGGTGGTGAGATTGGTGTGGAATCGGAACCCGGCAAGGGTTCTACTTTCTGGTTTACTCTTCCTTATCGTCCCGTTGAGCTCAAATCGGTGAGGGAACAGAAAGAGCACCGGTTGAATAAAGTGGAGAGCAAACTCACAGTTCTGATAGCTGAGGATAATGAGAGTAATTTCCTGTTGTTCGAATCTATCCTGAAGCGTCAGTACAACATTCTCCATGCCTGGGATGGGGAAGAGGCGGTAGAGCTATTCAAGAAATACAACCCCCATCTGATATTGATGGATATCAATATGCCTAAAAAGACCGGTTACGAAGCTACACAACTTATACGCGAAATGTCGCCGACGGTTCCGATCATGGCAGTAACTGCTTATGTCTATGCCGAAGATGAAGAACGCATTCTGAACAGTGGTTTTGATGCGTATACTTCTAAACCTATCAATGCGCAGAAGCTGCAAAGTGATATTGTGGACTTGCTTAAGAAGCAGCTGATATTTATGTAGGATGATCAGGGAGAGGTATGTTATAATTAGCTTATACTTGCAAAGTATAAGCTAATTATGATCATCTACTTAATTTTGCAACAACTTCAGAATATATTTTCCGGGCATCACAATCCGTGCTTTCATCTGTGGCGAATTGTTGATGTCATAGATGATTTTCCATATTTTGCCACCCAGTCTTCCGAAATCGGTTAGCCTGAGGATGGCATTTTTTTCTTTTAAGGATGTCACTTTTTGCCGTTCCAGTTCTTCTATCAATCCTTCGTAGTTATATGTCTGCTTATTGAGCGCATACTCCGGTGGAACAAGAAGAATCTCCTCATTCTTCCTCGTGTCTCCTTGGGGAGATATAGAGGGGATTGTTTCATTCTCTTTATTCTCTTTGTTTATAGCTAAAGCGTTGCTTGCCTTGGCATCCCTGATTTTCTGTTGGTTAGCCAACCCTCCACGGCGGCCTGACTCTCTTTTTGCGTCCTGTTGGGCGTCCCATGGTTTCATGCGCTGTGTGAGTCCGGGCGATGAAAAGCTTGTGCCGTTTATCTCGAAGAGTGCATAGTCGTATATGATCCGCTTCAGGGTGGTTACCGTAACTCTCATTTTCTGTGCTAGTATGGGCAATACTCTTAAGTCTGCCTTATATCCGTCCTGTAATCTTAGAAATTCCAACAGCATCCAGTAGATGCCATACCCTTTCATTCCTTCTTTTTGCATCATTATCATCATTTTAAAGTTGTTGCCTGCATTGGCATCATGTAATAGATATGAGTCCATAATTTTTAATTTTTCGTTTTTCATTTAAATCATCGGTTTCCATTCCAGGAAGTTCTCAATCTGGAACGTTCTCCATCCCTGTTGCTCTATATCCCAGTATACTACATGGTTCTGAATACGCTCGATGTCGTATTTGCGGTGGAAATCGGCTTCGTAATGTATCAGTGTTCCCCTTCCCATGTAAAAATCTCCATTTTGTTTTCGATAGGCTATCAGTGCGCATCCGTATGGCATGTAGGCAGTTAATTGTAAAATACGTCGTGCTATCCATGCGATGGTTTCTTCGGATAAGTCCGTTTCCTGTCTAATCAGTTTTCTCCATAGATTTTCCACTCTTTCGTCTTTCGTTACATACTTTTGTTGGTGTCCCAACGTTTGTTTCTTCATTTTAATAAATTTACTAGTTTATAAATAGTTAATAATCAGTTGTCTGCGATGGCTACACCCTTTGCTCCGGATGGCTACACCCTTTTGTGGTTAGGGCTACACCATCCTGGTGAAAGGGTGTAGTCCTTCCACAGTCAGATTGATGGGGCAAAGTTATGCCCTTTCTTTGTAGTAAACTATCAATGATTTATTATTACATCATAGCCGTAAGGATCCATGTGTTCCGTATCTTCCTTTTGTATCACGGCCCACACTTTTTCGATTTCAGTGTTTAAACTACTGTATTTTAAAGGAATATGTTCTCCTCTTTCATGCTTTCGCATCATTTCTAAACCGTATATCCATTCTATTAAATCGCTGATTGTTTTGATTCCCATGCACTCAAAACCACCTAATTTGAAATGTCTCAGATAACCTATATAAAGGTGAGTATTATCACCATAATATACCCGAAGTGGCAATAGACTTTCATCTATAACACTTGTTCTGTTTCGTTTCTTACTTTGGCTTTTCTTTTGATTTTCAGACTTGTACGATTTACTTCTCAGCTGATTCCCGTTCAGTTTCCTGTTTTTTTAAATTCTGTCATGACTTAAATGATTAATTAACCGTTAGGTAATATTAACGTGGTTAAAAAATGCGAAAGTAGATAATTTAATTGGAATGGGGAGGAAATAGAGAGGAAAAATGATAGATAAAGATTCGTTTTGTAATAATAATGTATTGATTATTAGTTGGTTAATCTTCGTTTTGCGGGGCGTCCAAAAAACGTTCGTTTAATGTGCACAAAGATAAAGGTGTTTTTTTGAATGACAAAATGTTTGATAAAAAAGATTTTGTGATATAGTGCTATTTTGACTTAATTATCTGATTATAAGCGATAAAAAACTTGTAAAAATATTAGTTAATATCTATTCCTTTTATTCTTTCTCTGACTTTATCAAATTTAAAAAACTTTACGCACATTAAACGAACGATTAAAAGATAATTTTCTTCTCTAATCCATTAGTTCATAGCTTTTTACCTGTAAGATATTTAAGGTAATGAACAGCTACAGAAAATCAAAAGGCAAGAGGAACACAATACTTGCCATATCTTACATAAAGTGTTCGCAAGTGATTGAAATTCAAGTGTATGCAAGGAGTTCAAAGCCCCGAGGGAACACCCTTTTCTGAAATAATCCTTGAAATGGAAGCGGATAAAGAGACTGAAATATGGTATGCGATGCGTGCCACATACCGTAGAGAGCCTGATGCAATGCGTCTGCTTGAAAAGGAAAAAATGGGTTGTTTCGTTCCCATGCAATACAAGATCAGCATAAAGAAAGGTAAGAAAGTCCGTACTTTGGTTCCTGTTGTACATAACCTGCTTTTTGTCCATGCCCGTCCTTCCGAGGTGAAGCGCATCAAATCACAGGTAAGCTATTTGCAATACATTACGGATACCCGTAGTGGACAGAAGATTATTATCTCTGACAGTGAGATGCAACGTTTTATTGCTGTAGCCGGTACTTACAATGACCATCTCATGTATTTCCAACCTGATGAACTGAATTTGTCCAAAGGTACGAAAGTTCGTATCACGGGCGGTGATTTCGAGGGACAGGAAGGCGTCTTTCTGAAAGTGAAAGGGGCACGTGATCGCCGTGTGGTCATCGAGATACAAGGTGTTATTGCCGTTGCGCTTGCTACGATTCATCCGGATCTTATAGAAGTAATCAAATAATTGACGATCGGCCGTTGTCATTAAACAGCTGATAAATCACAAATTATAAATCATAAATCATTATGTCTCTTTCTGAAGAAACACTTGCCCTTCAGCGTGCTGCGCACGATCTGATGTATTTAGGTATGGACGGGAATCCGGTTTATAGCGACGACCTTTCCCGTCGTAACGGTGAAGTTTATCGCCTGACTACGGCTTTGTATAATTCCGGTGCCAAAGGTTCTACTGTGGAAGAACAGGCGAACGTTTGTCTCGCTCTTCTGATGGGTTATAGTGCCTCGTTCGTAGATCACGGTGAAAAACAGAAACATATCCAAGAGGTCTTAGATCGTTGTTGGGATATTCTTGATGCTCTTCCTGCTTCGTTGCTGAAACTTCGTTTGCTCACTGCCTGCTATGGCGAGGTATTTGATGAGCCTTTGGCTGACGAAGGCCGTACTATCATTGCTTCCTGGGATTCCACATTACTTACTGTTGAACAGCAAGAAGCTATTGAGGAATTTCAGAATGTGATTGATAATCCCTATCCTTGGGAAGAAGTGGAAGAGTAATCTACGCGCATTAAGTGCGAACGCCTTGTCATCCGTTTTTTTACCCTGCCGGTCAGTTCCCGGATTAAGGAAAGAGGGTTATGCCAATGTGTTGGATTACCTACTTATGTGTAGAACAGGTATGATGTGAAGTTGGAGGAGGCGTACCGGAAATTTTAAGAGCAATGCATAGTTAGCATCCTTCCGTATAACTTATCTTAGAAATGATACTATGAGAATATTATATAATAATCAAAAACTGAAAACGCATATAGGCGGACTCGATGATTTATTGTTTGGAGGCCTACATCTTCAAACCGTAGTTCAGACAAATATGGTTAAACCATTAAATATCGTGATTTGCGGAGAATTGGGTACCAGCAGATCGCTTTTAGCAATGCAGATGCTTCATGGTATTACAAAATCATTATATAAATTAGAAGATAATGCTGGAAATGGAATAGAGTTGGACGCTCCCGTCTTTTATACGCAAGATAAGTCAGAGGAGAATGTTTCAGATATGTTGGTTGATACCGTCCTGTCACAATGCATAGGTAAGGTTATCGAAGCGAATATCACGGAAAAAACGGATGACAAAGGGAACGAAATCACATGGAAAGGCAGTCTGTTTTGCCAAACACTCTTCCGTGTGCCCCCTAGCACCACTCTGCCTATTGATTTGTCGAGTTTGGATTTATATGTGGCTAATGAGATATTAGTATATAATTCCAGAACGAACTCGTTACATGTAGGTCTGCCTTCCACTTCCGTTTCCTATAAATCATCAGACAATCCTCTTATTATAGAGAGAAGACATTCAACTTTGGGCGATTTTTATTATGACATGCAATATCCCATACAGCGATTAGGAGAATTGTCGGCTGAATTTTTCCCGGTATTTGTAAAGAGTGAAAAGAATATTAAAAAGAGCGGCCTGTTCAATCATATTTCGGGATTAGGGAATAAGAAAATCCCGTGTTTGGTACTGGATAAAAAATATGAGCCGTCAGATGTGGTGATTGCAGAACATGCTTTGGTCGTAATTTACATAGAAAATTCAGGATCCGATATTGACAAATATAATGCGGATGTCATCATTGAAATGCGCAATTACACGGATGTTAGGACGAATTATCTCTGTAATCAGTTATCTATCAAAAAGAGCGTTTTGCAGGATACTGCCCATGGCTGGCATCAGTATAAGAAAAGGGACTATGGCATAGAAGTATACCCCAGTACCCATGTTATCCTGCAACGGAGGCGACACATGCCTAAAGGAATACAACGTGCGCATGCAGGAATATTATTTGAAACCTACCAATATTTCATAGACCGCCAAAAGGATTATAACTGTGTGTCGTCTTTATCCAAATACATAGACACCTATCTGCAGTCGTCGGAAGAATGCCTGAGGAAGAACCTGGACAACCTCTACGAGAATTTCAGCAAAAGTGATTGTCCGGAAGAAATCTTAAATGACATTCTTGTAAAAGAGAGTGATTGCAATTCTCAGATAACGGCCATTATCGGGCCTACAAACAGTTATAAGCGATACCTCGCATTGGGTGGCACGTTCAGCGCCTGCAGCCATAAAGAACATACCCTGCATATATTGCTCGACAAAGACGATGATCTTATTCTGAAAAAAATGATTTGTCCTGCTACTATTTTCAAAGATCCAGACAGTATCCTTCAAAAGAAATGTGTTTCCTGTATGGAGTGTTATAAATGTATACATTTTAAAGAGATCCGAATGGGGTGTATTTCGACCGATGAATTTTTCTATTATCTTATCCAACAGTTGAAGGTATCTCTTGAGATGAAAGACAAGAGTCAACATATAAGGAGGATAGTGTTGGATGATTTGCAGAAAATAGAATTTTGTTTTCCGATGATAGATAAGGACAGCTTATTTCTGTCCGGGCTAATTTCAATCTGCAAAGACTATGCCATCGACTTGTTCATCCTTTGTGATAAATCATCGGAAAAAGTTAATGCTTTGCGAAGCAATGCGGATAACGTGATTTGTACTGACAGGAATTCTGAGTATAACTTGGATATTTTTGTGGAACGTTATGCCGGTTATTCTTCTCCCAGCCATATTTGGGGATGCCATGTCACCAATATAAAAGACTTGTTCTGCTGCGATGCTGAGTCGAAGGACAAAAAGAAGTATCGTCTCAATGAGAAAAACCTGAGAGGATTCAAAGTTTGCTCACTTGAAAAATATTGGAGAAATGGCACAGGCCAGTGATTATAAGGACAGTTTTTATGGATGGGCCCACACAAATAAATATCCCATCTACCTGTCGATTTTCTGCGCTTTTATCCCATTGATAACAGAGCAATTGATGGGGTGGATTAAGGGACAGCCTGTTTCTCCAGCGGTTCCTTCGCCGTCTGTTTCTCTTGAGATGTCCTATCTCATTAGTATGCTGGAACATCAAATCCCCTTTCAGTTTGTCAATATTCTGTTTATCACATTCGCTCTGTACAAACTGGCAAGAATGAAATTCCTGCAAGTGGAAGCTCCTGAAAAAGAGAAAAAACTGCATGAATATGTGACGAATTTATTCGGTGAAAACAGCACGTTGGCCCGAAACACGCCAGGCGATTTATTCAAAAGAATAAATACGGGCATCAAACAGTTCTACTATTCATGGGTGATCGTGTGGGTTATTTGGCTCATCATGTATATCATAAAATCTGTATACACTTTTTATCTGATTAACCAGGAGTTATATAATAAATTTCTTTATACAGGTTGTCCAGACGGTCAAATGCTTTTCCGGATAGAAAATTTTTTAGAGAACAATCTAAATATGCTTGGAAGTTTTGTCCTGTTTTTCATCTATATGGATATAACGGTTTCTACCGTGCATGTCGGCACGTTAACGGGTAAAGGACGGGGAAACTTGCAAATAGGTGTATTTTTTTATGATACTTATCGGTACTACTTTCGGCTTGATTGACCTGTTCAGCATTGTCGGCTGTGCCGATTACGACCGTACCCAATTTTTTCTGCGGTTGTTTATTGGCGTCATAGCGTCCATGTCCATCATAATGGTGTTGGGACGTTTAAATACGAGCTATTTGAAAATTCCACAATTCTTAATGATGTGCTTATATCTCTATGCAACGGTGCAAATGCTTTATCCTCTTGTTTATACGACGAGTAGTGGACATTTTTATGTGGGATTTGTAACGTCGACTGTCACCATCGTCTTGAATTTATTGGTTTTTTGTGGGAAAGTCACTTTGCTTCTTGTACTTCTATGGGTTGCCAGGAATAACCGTTTCATGTTTTTCTTGCTTCATAAGGCGAATAGTCTCTCCGATTCCACATTCATGATCAGAAGATTTAATAAGTATTATGAAGGATGTCCTGACAAGTAATATTTTCAAATTTAGCAAGTTCTCGTTTGTTGGGCTGGTTATTCAATGAGTAGTTATATTTCGTATCTTATAGGGAACTTCTGAACTGTCTTTACAGGTGCCCAAATTAAGGAGTATGTCCTTGTTTGAGTGCTTACATTTTGTATCAAGTCGGCACCGTAATTTATTGTAAGCCATTAATTTAGGGCTCAAAAATGATATCTCTATCTTTGTTGCAAATCAACATCGAACAATTATGTATAGCAGCGAAGATCTTGAAAGATTTTATTTTCAGTATCAAACCGAGGCAGTCCCTCATGGCCTGTCTCTTCAGTCCTTCTGTTCAAGGAATAACGTACCTTACAACATTTTTCATAAATGATACAAGGATACCCGCAGAAGATTAGTGACAGTTCAAAAGTGGATGGTGTTCCTTCGGGTCCCACATCAGAAGCCGGGAAAAGACCCGAGGAGGCATCCCTTCGTATCTCCGTGAAACTAACCTTTAGCACTGGCTTGCATATCCTCCAAAAAGATCTGGATTATCCTGGTCTATACCGTCTGATTCAAAAGCTGGAGGGCCTATGTTGAGTGTGACCGGCATAACCCGCTTCTATTACCTGCGTGGCTTTACTGATATGCGTTGTAAGCGTTCACGTGTGCTATCCGTTATTCGTGAACAGTTGCACCGTGAACCTTCAGACGGTGACATTTATACCGTCATGTCGAAAGACTGCCGTATCGTTCGCCTGTTCGCTTATGATAACCGTGCCTATAGTCTCTTCGAGAAAAAGTTTGTTGTGGGCTATCAGTTTATGCGAATAATCAAAGATGGCGAGGGTAACGAGGTCACCTACCGGATAGACTGGAAGGACGTAGTCCTTCTGTTGGAGAAGGACTGTGATTAAATCGTTAAAAATAAGATGATTATGTTCTGTATTTATATGGTTATATCAAGTTTTTTGTATATTTATATCGCAAAAAAGCGGTATATGGATACGGACGAATTACAACAGTTTATAGTTCAGAAACGCGAGCTTCCGTCGCAGGAGACCTTCTTGCGTCGTGCTTTTAATCGCTGTGATGATATGTCTGATGAAATAAAGAACCGCTATGTGGAATTCCTTATCGAGCGTCTGGAGAATGCGGAACTGGATAACCGTGCGATGAAACTGGTGTTGGAGGATCTGACAACAGAGTTATCCCGCTCCAACCAGATGTTGGAAAAATTAAATGACTCCTATCCCTTCTTGAGGAAGAGCGCAACTCGCGTAAATCCCTGGAACGAGAGAATATAAAGCTGAAGGAACAACTCAAATCCGCCTGCAAGAACCGTTTCGGTTCGAAGCGGCAGTCCGAAAAAAGGATGATTCCGGTCCGGATGACGATCCGGTTGACCGTGAGAGGGAGAAGGATGGGTTTGATGGCACGGACGAATCATTGGATACCCGTTCCGTACCAGAGTCGGATACACAGGAATCACATCCGACCTCTCCTAATCCTATGAATCTCTCCCACCGTCCGGAAACCTATCGTACCATGGGTGTGAACGGACCTCCTGTCAGTCACTTGTCGGATCTCTCCAAGGTTCCCGGCCGTATCCTTGACCGTAAGCTGGTGAAGACCTTCCGTCTGGACATCTGTCTTGTGGAGGAACAGTTCGAGATGGTGCGGTACGTGGAGAAGGGTTGCAATCCGCGTTGGGGGTACTTCCCCAGGGAAGGTCACCCGGAAGAGGTGACCCGTTTTGACGGCACCAAGATAACCCCCGTTTTCCTGCAGGCCATCGCCTACGAGGTATATGTGAAGAACGTGACTTTCAGCCTGTTGCACCAATGGCTTGGGGATATGGGCATGACCGTATCGGAGAACACCTTGCGCAACTGGTTGAAGAAAGGCAAGAAATACCTCGACCGTATGGTGGTGGAACTGAAGAGGATGGCGCTGGAAAAGGATGCCGTGGGCAATTGTGACGAGACGTGGTGCAAGGTCCGTAAATATGACCATTACAAGAAATGCTATATGTGGGTCATGGTCAACAAGGCGGAACGTGTGGTGATTTTCTTTTACGAGGACGGTTCCCGTGGTCGTGACGTGCTGACGAACTTTCTTGGTGATGCCGAGCTGAAGGCTCTCATGTCGGACGGTTATAATGTCTATGTATTTATCGGTGACGAGTTGAAAACGGACAGGTATAAGGATACTGACCATCAGGTCCGTCTGGCGCACGTGAGGGCGAAGTTCGTGAAGGCCCGGATGGAGGGTGGCGACAAGAGGGCTGATGTATTCCTTGAAAATATAAACCTGCTTTTCCGTTTTGAAAGGGAGTATGACAGGGAGATGCTCACCGATGTGGAACGTACCCGACGACGGCGGGGGCGCCGACCATGGAGGCTATGATAAATATGCGGGCAAACCTTTTGCGGGAGTTGAAAAGCGAGGAGGAGCAGAAAAGTTGTTATATGCGGGAGGCCCTGAATTATCTTCACAAGTTTTGGAAGGAAGCCTTCACTTATATAAAGGACGGCCGTTATTCGATCTCGAACAATCTGGCGGAACGGGCGGTGCGTCCCCTTTACCACCAAACGAAAGAACTCCCTGCACTTCGGCAGCGACGAGGGTGCAGAGATTGCTGCCGTATATCATAGCGTAATCAGCACGGTGAAGCTGCAAGGCAGGTCCACGTGGGATTATCTTGGCAAATTTTTTACCGGAATTTTTAACGGTTGCAGAGATTTTTTGAGTCTGGAACCGCAAAATATAGACTTGGCCGTATGCCAATAGTTAAAAACCAATCGAATCTAATGGCAATTTTTTGTGAGGCACCCATTCTGGTGCCTTATAAAAAGGATGTGCCCTAAATTGAGTATTAACTTCCCCTCCTCAGTTTTTGCGAGAGAGCAAAGCACTCTATGATAACCTTTATCCAAGTCGTATCATCGTAGGTTATCCCAAGATGATTCGTCAACCTGAGTTTAAGGAAGAGAACGATGCTATCATCCAGATTGTAGGTAATCACATGGAGGAAGCTGCTCACACCTTTGCAAAACTTCTGCAAGAAGGCGTTATCAAAGAAAATATCGATACTCTCTTCATGGGCTTGAAGGAAGCCGAAGCAGTAAAACTCTTCGCCAATACATATTTGGCACTGCGTGTATCATATTTCAACGAACTCGATACTTATGCCGAAATCAAAGGCCTCGATACTGCAGCTATTATCAATGGTGTAGGTCTCGACCCACGCATTGGTACACATTATAATAATCCTTCATTTGGCTATGGTGGCTACTGCTTGCCAAAAGATACCAAGCAATTGTTGGCAAACTATGCCGATGTGCCACAGAATATGATGACCGCCATTGTAGAGAGTAACCGTACTCGCAAGGATTACATTGCGGATGCTGTATTGCGTAAAGTTGGTTGGTATGATTACTCAACCAACAATCAGTTCAATGGTTCAAAAGAGCAAGTGACAATAGGTGTATACCGTTTGACCATGAAGTCTAACTCGGACAATTTCCGTCAGAGTGCAATTCAAGGCATCATGAAGCGCATCAAAGCCAAAGGTGCAAATGTGATTATCTATGAGCCTACATTGAATGATGGTGATTTGTTCTTTGGCAGCAAGGTGGTGAATGACTTGACAAAATTCAAAGATTTAAGCCACGCCATTATCGCCAATCGTTTTGATGACTATCTGAGCAACGTAGAGGAGAAAGTTTATACACGTGATATATTTAGACGTGATTAATATATTTTGTATTAAAGCTTCTATAAGTTTTTATATATATGAAGAAAATAATGCTCGTGTTTGGTACTCGTCCAGAGGCCATCAAGATGTGTCCGCTTGTGAAGGAACTTCAAAAGCGAAACAATGAGTTTGAAACTATTGTTTGTGTTACAGGCCAGCATAGAGAAATGCTTGACCAAGTGTTAACTATCTTTGATGTAAAGCCCGATTTTGACCTTAATATTATGAAGCAAGGTCAGGATCTTACTGATGTCACAGCCCGTGTACTTACAGGACTTCGTGACGTATTCAAAGAATGTCGCCCTGATGTTGTGCTTGTGCATGGTGATACTACCACATCAACAGCTGGTGCCTTAGCTGCATTCTATGCACAGATTCCTGTAGGGCATGTGGAAGCAGGACTTCGTACACGCAATATTTATAGTCCATGGCCTGAAGAAATGAATCGTCAGTTGACAGGACGTATTGCTACCTACAATTTCTCACCAACACCTCTTTCGGAGAAGAACTTGTTTGAAGAGAAAGCACACGGCAATACCTATGTGACAGGCAATACTGTGATTGGCGCATTGCACATGGTAGTAGAAAAACTTTCTACCGATGCTGTATTGGCAGAAGAGCAGAACCATGTATTACGCGAAGCGGGCTATGATATCACTCGTTTGGCAAATGGTCGCAAATTGGTACTGATTACCGGTCATCGTCGTGAGAACTTTGGCGATGGCTTTATTCATATGGTTACGGCTATGAAGGACTTGTCGGAGAAATATATCGATGTGGACTTTGTATACCCTATGCACCTTAATCCCAATGTACGCAAACCTATTCACGAAGTATTTGGCGAAGATTTAACACGTCCAAATTTCTTCTTTATCGAGCCACTGCAATATCTTGAATTTGTGCATTTGATGAGTAAAGCTACCATTGTACTTACAGATTCTGGTGGAATCCAAGAGGAAGCCCCAGGATTAGGCAAACCAGTACTTGTAATGCGTGATTCTACAGAACGTCCAGAAGCACTTTCTTCAGGAACTGTTCACCTCGTTGGTACAGACTACAATAAGATTGTGAGTGAAGTGAGCATATTGTTGGATGATGCAGCTGCTTACGAACGTATGTCGAAAGCTGTCAATCCTTATGGTGATGGTCAGGCGTGCCGTAGAATCGCTGATATTCTTATTGGCAAAGAGACTGATAGATACGAAGTAAAATAATTAATAAAATATAATGTTATGATTAACGTAATTGGTTTAGGTTACATTGGTCTTCCTACCGCCCTTATGATGGCGTCTCATGGCGTAGAAGTAGTAGGTACAGACTATAACAGAAAACTTGTTGACACTCTGAATGCTGGTCATACTACTTTCAAGGAAGATGGTCTTGATGACCTTTTCAAGGATGCTGTGAAGGCTGGAATTAAGTTTACTACAGAGTATCAGAAAACAGATATGTACATCGTTTCTGTACCAACTCCCTATGACAAATTCTCAAAAAAGGTTGATGCTTGCTATGTAGTTGCTGCAGTCAAGGAAGTAATGAAGGTTTGCCCCAAGGGAGCTACTGTAGTCATCGAAAGCACTGTTTCTCCTGGCACTATCGACAAGTTTGTGCGTCCTGCTATCAAAGCTACCGGTTTCAAGATTGGTGAGGACATCAACCTCGTTCATGCTCCTGAGCGTATCATTCCTGGCAACATGGTTTATGAACTGCTGTATAATAACCGTACTATCGGTGCCGACAAACGTGAGATAGGTGAGGCAGTGAAGAAGTGTTATGCTTCTTTCTGTCAGGGCGAGATTGTGGTTACAGACATCCGCACCGCTGAGATGACAAAGGTGGTGGAGAACACTTTCCGTGCAGTAAACATAGCTTTTGCTAATGAACTGGCTCGTATCTGCCGTCACGACAACATGGATGTGTATGAAATAGTTAAAATTTGTAATATGCATCCCCGTGTTAACATTCTTCAGCCTGGTCCTGGCGTAGGCGGTCACTGTATCTCTGTGGATCCTTGGTTCCTCGTGGGTGACTACCCTCAACTCGCAAAGGTGATTGACGAGAGTATGAAGACCAATGATTCTCAGCCAACTTTTGTACTTGAGAGAATTTACGAGATTATGGATGGGAATGGTATTACTGACAACCGCAAAGCAGGCCTGTATGGTATCACTTATAAGGAAAATGTTGATGATATTCGTGAGAGTCCTACTCTTCAGATGCACGACATTCAGACTCGCCACTTGGCACGTCCTCTTAAGAGTTTCGATCCTTTCTTCACTAACATGGAAATTGTGAAGAATCAGATTCTGGATTTCGATCAGTTCCTGAATGAGGTGGACATGGTGGTGATTATGGTAAAGCATAGCCATATCATCGAGAATCAGGAGAAACTGAAGGGTAAGATTGTGCTCGACTGCTGCAATGTGATTAGTGCGGAGAAGAGTGGGGCGAAGATTTATCATATTTAATTAGAAGGGAAGGTAATCAATCAATATGTCAAGAGAAAATACGAGTAATTTCAATCAGGCTCTGTGGCTTGGAATAGGGCAGTTATGTACTTTTGTTCTTTCTTTTTTAAGCGCTGCTATCCTTGCGCGTTATTTTGACAAACAAGAGTACGGAACTTATAAACAGATACTGTATATATATACGACTATGCAGAGTTTGTTTACTATGGGGTTACCAAGTGCATTTGCTTATTTCATCCCAAGAATGAATGCCAATGAGCAAAAGTCATTGGTTAATGGGTTGACTCGTATTTTCTTGTTGTTGGGTGTAATATTCTCTTTAAGTCTGTTTTTCTTGGCCAAACCAATTTCAATTTGGTTGAACAACCCAGAATTAGCTGTCGGCATAAAGATATTCTCGCCTTTCCCGCTGTTCACTATTCCAGCAATGGGGGTTGAAGGCATATATACTGCATTAAAGAAGACAAAGAGTATTGCTGTATATAATATTGCTTCCAAGGCTATGATGTTGGCTTGCATAGTTATACCTGTCATTGTTTTTCATACAACATACAGGGGGGCCATATTGGGCTGGGGGGCAGCATCTTTCATTACATTCTTGATTGCAATGTACATGAAAAATAAGCCATATATGAAGATAAAACAGGAATTGGTGTCTAATATGTATAATGCCATTTTTGATTACTCGCTCCCTATTATGGGAGCATGTGCATTTGGCTTCTGTATTCATGCTGCCGATCAATTTTTTGTTAGTAGGTATTATGGAACCGAGGCTTTTGCCGAGTATTCTAATGGATGTCTAAGTATTCCTATTGTTGCCATGATAGCTTCTTCTGTAAAAAGTGTTCTTCTTCCTCTGTTTTCAAAAGCGGATGCAGAGCGTTCTATGGAAAAAGCAGTGACTACTTACAATAACGCATTATACGAGTCTGTAAAAATTATTTTCCCTATATTGGCGTTTAGTATGTTTTTTGCCGTAGAGTTGATGGTCTTAATATACGGAGAAAAATATGCTGTATCTGGAACATATCTCCGATTCTATATGTTGAAGGACTTTATTGATGTGTTTCCATATTTGGCTGTATTGCTGGCAATAGGTGAAAGTAAGTTTTATATGCAGACGCATTTTATTGCGGCAGTCTATGTTTGGGCTCTTGATTATATGTTTGTCAGATTCGGAGCACCGGCGTATGTCATTATGCTTGTTGCATCTACTTCTCAATATCTTATCCGCTTTACATCTTTTGTACATATCAAGAGAAAATCAGGATTCAGTTTGATAAACAAACAAATTCTTGTCTTTATCTCTAAGATTTTACTGCACTGCTCGGTTTGCCTAGTGCCAATATTTTTATTGTTGCACAAGGTCGTCTATTTGAGCTCTCCATTTGTGATAATAGCAATAGCTACCATACTTTTTTATGCTATTCTTTTACCCACAGGATTGATGTTGAAGATTGATTATACGACTTCTATTAAGAAGCTGCTAAAATGATAGTTTGTAGCAGGTATTTGAGAATTAATTATCATTAGAGATTGTTTTTTGGTGTTGTAGAAGTATGGACGTTGCCCGTTCTCATAGTAAGATAGTTTTCGTAATTTTTATTTTAATATACAGAATGCTACTAGATATTCTGTATGTGCAAACTATTGCACCTTTCTGGGCTTATTATGGCTTTATTAATGACCCAAGTCACCTTTGTAAAATCCTATCGTGGATAATTCTGGCTGCTTTTATCGTTATAGTTTTTCCCTATTTGAAGAGCGATGAAGAGTTTTCGTCAGATATTGCATTGATTATTTTTTTCTAAAGATTGTGCCTTTCACGTCTTTTATAGCTTGTAAACAACAGCCTATAGATTTTATTCTGTGTGAGATATTGTATCTTTTTTTGATATATCTGTTCTTGAAAACTATTCATGTTCCTAAACTTTCAAATAAATTTAAGAGTACCACGCTGACTAATCTCATAGTAGCTGTATTGATTGTTACCGTTTTTTTCATTTCTGCCTATTATGCTAATTTCAGGCTGAGTTTCAACTTTATTGATGTATATGAAATACGCTTTGAGGCTAGAGACTATGACATGCCTACAATATTGAAATATCTTAGAGGTGCATCTTCTAATATTCTTCCGGTTGCATTGGCATATGCTCTCAGCAGAAAAAAATATGCTTTTTCTATATTATTGGTATTTGTCATCTTTTTAAGTTTTTCAACAAACGGGATGAAATCCACTTTGTTTAAGATGATTATCTGTATTTTTCTCTTCTTGCTTTATAAAGTTGATTTCAAAAAATATCTTGGAATCGCCTTTCTCAGTCTTGCTGTTTTATCATTGCTTGAATGGATTGCCTTGGGTACAAATGTGTTGTCAACTGTGATAGTGCGCCGAGTATTGATGATACCTCAAGTGCTTGATAGCTTTTATTATGATTTCACTCTAAATAATGGCCCTTTATATTATGGTGGATATCATGGTGAAGATGTTTCATTTGCTATTGGGGCACAATATTGGTCTAATGGCGAGATTAGGGCTAATAATGGTTTCTTTTCAGATTTTTATATAAATATTGGATTTATAGGATGCATAATATACCCATTGCTATATGTGATTTTTTTTAAATATTGCGAGGCGGCATTCGGAAAGTCAAATCGTCAAATAGTGATGTTCGTCGCTATTATTGTTATCTATACTTTGATGGGAAGTTCATTTACAACTTCACTTTTGACACATGGCCTTTTCTTACTGTTAGTAACAATGTATGTTACACCTTGGGAAAATAATAAAGAACAATAAACCCACAATTGATTATAATTATGAATATTAAAAAAACGTTTTTGTATCAATTTTTAAGAGAAAATTATCTTAAGTTGCAAGTTGCAATTAATCCAGAGAAAGAGGTTGATAGATGTTATTATCCTCACTTCAACAAACATGTTAACTTGAAAAAACCACATAATTTGATTGAGAAAATATACTGGATGGAGTTACATTCTGATACATCCATGTGGACTCTTTGTGCTGATAAATACAGAGTTCGTGAGTATATCTCCAATCTCGGATTATTAGATTATATGCCTAAATTATATGGGCATTGGGATAAAGTCAACGAGATTGATTTTAATCAGTTACCAGACAGTTTCGTAATAAAAGCAAATAATGGTTGTGCAACAGTAAAAGTTGTTCCAGATAAGTCTAAGATTAATCTTAGAGCCTTGCGAAAAGAACTAAAAAGATGGTTGATTCTCCCATATGGTTGGATGCATGCGCAAATTCATTATACAAGAATAAAACCTTGTATATTGGCTGAAGAACTATTACATAATGATTATCTTGAACTTTCGCCTAAATCACTGGTTGATTTTAAGGTATATTGTATTAATGGGGAACCTCAATTTATCTGGGTGGCATATAATAGAGTTAATATGCATGTACACGTTCAATGTTTCGATACTAATTGGAATCCGAAACCCGAATATGCAAGAAATTCTATGTCGCATTATGTATATGATAAGAATGATATGGTAGTGAATAAACCTGTGTGCTTGGATGAGATGATGGATATAGCCCGTAAAATTTCAAAGCAGTTCCCTCAAGTAAGAACAGATTTCTATGTAGTAAATGGCCGTCCTGTTATTGGAGAGTTGACATTTACTCAAGGGTATGGTTTCTTGAAAGAAGAAGTGTATGACAGAATGGGAGAAATGATAGATTTAAGTAAGGTAAAAAAACAAAATTGAAATTTTAGGATATGAAGAATATTTCTACAGTGGTTTTCTTCACATATAACTTTCCCTCTAGAAATGATAAGAGAATCACTCAATTTATAGAAAAAGGATACAAAGTAATTGTCTATGGCTTTGTAGAGAAGTCTCAGTCGCAAAATTATTCAATCATACGACTGGGGAATTACCCGCGTAGGATGTCATACTTTAAGCGGCTCTACCATTATTCTATAGATATTAAGAGGGAGGTAGGGAAATTTGACAAACAAACGACCTTGTTTTATTTCTTTACTCTCAACACCGCTGTTGCTGTTCTTTTTACTAATGGTATTAAATACGTTTATGAGGAGTCTGACATGTTATTTGACAGGCTTAAGACAGGTATAGGTAAATCATTATTTAAGAATTTGAATCTTAAGATTATTAGGAACTCCTATGTCACGGTTTTTACTTCACAAGGTTTTGCGGACTATTACTATGGCGATAATGTTCCAAAGAATATCGTGCTCATACCAAATAAAGTTGACGAGAGGTTGTTCACCTTACCAAAAGTTGAAAAAGAAAAAACCGATATCAAGCATCTTCGATTTGCTTTTGTAGGCAACGTACGATATCATACTCTCATTAATATGGCTAAAGTTATAACTTTAAACTTCCCTAACTTTGAGTTCCATTTTTACGGCACTACCTATCCTAACATGGAAATAGAGGCGGAATCCTTGAAGGACATCAACAATATTTTCTTTCATGGTGCATTTAAGAACCCGATTGATTTACCGAAGATTTATAGCAAGATTGATTTTATTGTTGCTACGTACGACACAACAACCCTTAATCCCCAGTATGCAGAGCCAAATAAAATTTATGAGGCCATTTTCTTTAGAACGCCAATAATTGTCAGTTATAACAGTTATCTTGCAAACAAAGTTAATAAGTTAAAAGTAGGCTTTGATGTCAATGCCTTGAAAGATGATGAAATAATCAGCAAGATAAAAGGAATATCTCAAGTTATTTATGATAGCTATGTATCTGCATTGAACGCGATTCCTCAGAAGGAAGCCGTTTCTGATGCGTCTGTTTTATTTGAACGAATTTCAAATTAGTTATGGCTGCTACTATTTTACATAATGTTGACTTGTACAAGTACAACACAATGAGGCTTCATTCTAACTGCAAAACAATGTATGTTCCACATGATGTTACTGATTTGATTGAAATATTGAAGTCTCTTAAAGAGTTGGGAAAGCAATTCCATATTCTTTCTGCAGGCAGCAATATTATCTTTGCAGAGCACGTTGTAACTCCAATAATTAACCTTATGGAGCTAGATTCAACAATAGATTATTCTCTTGGTGAAAATCAAGTTAAGGTTGGTTGTTCTGTCAGAATTCAAAAGCTTATCAAGTCTAATGAAAATTTTGGCATTGGCGGAATAGAATACCTTTATTCCATTCCTTCAAGCGTCGGAGGGGCAATATATATGAATGCTGGCAGAGGAAAATCAATAGGTGTTTCTATTTCGGACTATATACTAGAAGTAGAATATTTGGATATTGATGAGCTCAAAATAAAGACTCTTAAAGGAACAGAAGGATATAGCTATCGGCATTCACCATTCCAAGAAATGTATGCAATTATCCTGAAAGTCTCTTTTAAATTTAGAGAACAGAGCGCTAAAGAAACTGAAAGGCTGATAAAGGAAAGGTTGGATTATTCCAAGAAGTTTTTGTCGGCCGATAAGCCGAGCTGCGGTTCTGTATTTATTAGCTACAACCCTATTATTATTCGTTTAATAAGGGGTATGAAATGTGGTGGTGCTATGTTTTCAAAGAAGACTTCTAATTGGATATCAAATATAGATAATGCCACAGCTAGTGATATACTTCATTTAGTTAATAAGGCAAAAAAAATACATTCGCTTTTGGGTTTTAAGTGCATACCAGAGATTAAATTCTATAATTAAAATATATTAATGAGAATAGCATTGCTTTCATTCCATACTGCAGCTAATTATGGTGCAGCTCTTCAGTCATATGCTTTGCAAAGAGCTTTAACTGAACATGGTTTCGATAATCTTTACTTAGATTATCAAAATATGTCTAGAAAACACGAATATGATATGGTGTTTCATATTGTAGATAGTCTGAATCATAAGAAATGGTTGTCTGCATTAGCTTATACACTAGGAACGCCCTTTATGGAATTAAGAAAATATAGATTTGATAAATTCTATAAGGCTAATCTGAAGAAAACACATAAAATGTATAAGTCTTCTGACGAAGCGAAGGAAGCGAATAGTCTATTTGATAAGTTTATAGTTGGAAGTGATCAGGTGTGGAATTGTGTGTGCAATGGTTATGATACTGCATTCCTACTTGATTTTGTTGATGATAATGAAAAAAAATATCTTACTCTTCTAGTTTTGGTATGAGTGAGATACCTGATGAATATCTTGACTGTTATAAGAAATATCTGTCAGAAATCAAGCATATAAGCACTCGTGAAATATTCGGAGTTAAACTCATCAAACAGTTGACTGGCAGAGATGCTGAACTAGTTATGGATCCGGTTTTCCTTTTAACAAAAGAATCCTGGCTGAAAATGACAGAGCCGATTAAAGAGCCATTTGTGTTTAGCTATACCAATAAAGATAATCAGTTTGAAGCATTTATAAATCAAATAGGTTATGACATAAAAGGGATGAAGCATTATAAATTGGCAAGAGCAACAGGTATAGGTGATTTCATATCTTCGAAGGTTAAGGTAAAGTATAGTATGTCACCAACGGATTTTCTTAGTGTTATTAATAGCGCAGAACTCGTTTTTACAGCGTCTTTTCATTGTACAGCCATGTCAATAATATTTAATAGACCTTTTGTTGTTACACTTATAGGTGATAGTGGCAAGGATGAACGACTGCTCACTTTGCTAAAAAGGCTTGGACTTGAAAATAGAATTTTAAGTGATGGCATGACAGTTCATGATGTCAAGTCTCCTATAGACTGGAATATTGTAAATAGCCGTATAGAAGAACTTCGAAAAGAATCTTTAGGCTATCTCATAGAAAGCATAAATAATTAGTTTCTAAAAAAATACTTCAATTTAGAACTAAAAAGATGACGAGAAATGAATTCTTAGTATATTTAGTTATGTAACACTTTAAAGACTAATTATCGGTTAGCGTCCAAAAATGCCGTGTAGGATAAACGCAATAAAAGCCAGACCTTTGCTATCGTTAAATCAACAGCAAAGTTTATGTATAGTTACAATGATTTTGAGCGTCTATTTTTGCGCTATAAATTGGAAGGCCTCCCTGCGGGTGTTTCGCTTGAGAAATTCTGTCTGTCCAACAAAGTACCTTATAACCTTTTTGAGAAATGGTACAAAGATACCCGAAAGAAGATAATTCCTGTTCAGTTTTTGGGCGCTCCTTCACCGGAAGCCGGAATGAAGGAAATTGCTTCCTCAATCCCGGAACAAAAGCCGGAAGCGGATACTCGTTTTTCTTCGCATGCCGAACTTCGAATCCTGGTTGATATCCACATGAGCAATGGTGTTCATCTCAGTCAGAAAAATTTAAGCTACGAAGGTTTGAAAAGCTTAGTAGAGAAACTGGAGGGCTTATGTTGAATATAACAGGGCTCAACCGCTTTTTCTTTGTCCGTGATTTCCATGATATGTGCTGTAAATATGATAAGGTCCTATCCATCATCCATCAACAGTTGAATCGTGAGCCGGAGGATGGTGATGTCTTTATCGTGATGTCTAAAGATTTACGTCTGGTGCGTTTGTTCAGCTATGACCGACGTTCTTACAGCATGTTTGAGAAACGTTTCAGACCCGGATACAAGTTTATGCATGTCAGCTATGATGGTGATGAAAGTATTTATTCAATCCATTGGCAGGATGTCATTCTCTTGTTGGAGTCCCCTGTTGTTAAAAAAAATAAGAATCAGATAATTAACAAGTGAAAAGTAGCGAAAATATTCTTTTATTTCATTGTTTTTTTGTATCTTTGAAGTACCAAAGATACTGAATATGAATGAGTTGGAAAGAATGAAACAGCTTTCTTCCGCAAGGAAGCTGAAGGAACGTGAGGAGAATCCTGTACCTTTTGCAGACCCATATTCAGATATGAACCCCTGAGGAAAAATCCAAAATGATAATAGCGCTGATGGTTGCCCGTGAGCGTGACGCTGAACGCATCCGACGTGACGAGGTCCGGATAGATGAACTGTTGTCCAAGGTTGATAAACTGTTGTCTTTGCAGAAGGCTGCCATGACCGCAGAAAAAGAGCGTGACAATTATAAACAGCTGGTCGGTAATTTGTTGTCTAAAATAACAGCATTGGAAGAGCAGCTAAAAGTCCGCAACAAGAACCTTTATGGTGGTAAGAGCCCAAAAGAGTATCCATAAAAAGAAGCAGGAGATCGAAGAGGACGCTACCCGTGACAAGGATGATTTCGACGGTACTCCCCAATCCCTTTGCTCCTCCTTACCGCAGCATGGTGAGGCTCCTGTGCGGGAAGAGGACGTGGCAGCAAAATCAAAAGAGTCCCGTCTTTATCGTCAAGGACTTTCTTACCGTACCATGAGTGCCGACAATACGGTTTGTCATGACAGTGATATCCGCCATCTGCCCGCAGGTGCCATCATCATCAAACGTTTCCGTAAATATGCCTATGAGCAGATAAGCAGTCTTGTGGAGCATGATTACGAGGTTATCCGCTATAAAACTTTGGACGGGAAAATTCACGAAGGCTATTTCCCTTTCATGGGTCAGCCTGAAATCATTGACGTTGTTCCGGGAACGCACGCTTCGGGTTCTTATCTTGCTTTCAACAAATATGTTCTTGATCCCCCTCTTTATCGTGAAATGTACAGATTGTCGGGTGAATCGATGCATTTGAGCCGTATGAGCCTGACCAACTGGCTGGGGAAAGGCTCCGCCCATTTCTGCGGTTTGATTGGTTATCTTAAGAATAGTTGTCTGGAGAAGGACTCCATTGTAAACTGTGATGAGATCTGGTGCCGGGTAAGGCGTGAGGGATGCTACAAGAAAAAATACATCTGGTGCCTGGTCGACAGACTGTCCAGAGTGGTAATCTATTGCTACGAGGACGGTTCCAGGGGACGGGATGCCCTGAAGCATATTCTGGGAGACAGCCAGGTGAAAGCGCTTTAGTCGGACGGCTACAATGTCTATATGTATCTGGATGACCATATGGTCGATATAGAACATCTTTGTTGCATGGCCCATGCCCGTGCGAAGTTGAAGTATGCGTTTGAGCAGGGGGATGATAAGGATGCCGCATTCATATTGGAACTGATAGGTGAGCTTTACAAACTGGAGCGTGAGTATGAGGAAGGCGGGTTGTCCCCTGAACAGATAAAGCTTTGCCGGAATAATTTAAAGACCAAGGAAATAATCATAAAGTTACGCAGTAAGCTTGACGTCCTGCTCAGTGACGGTCATCCGCCCCGCGGAGAGTTGATGGAGAAGGCCATAAGTTATATGAATACTTTCTGGACCCAGCTGTTCGCCTACTTGAATGACGGCTCTTATTCAATCGACAATTCCATTGCCGAACGTTTTATCCGTCCCTTGGCGGGTGAGCGGAAGAACTCTTTATTCTTCGGCAGTGACAGGATGGCCCGCGTCTCGGCGGTATATCATACCATCATCTCGACATGCAAGATGCAGGGTGTGTCAGTGCTGGATTATTTCAAGAGATTTTTCAGCGAGATTGTTAAAGGACGTAGGGATTATGAACATTTGTTACCCTTGACAATCGGACTGGATCAATAACAAACATTAAAAATCAGTATCTTTTTTGACGTTATTTATTAGGAAACCGCCTTGTGGCGGCTTTCCTTGGGATACACGTCAAAATTGGACGCTAACTAGTCGGTGGATATTTCTTACTTCTTTTATATGTTGATCTTTTGCGCTAGAGGCTGCTTGAATACTTACTTTATCATTCTTGTGATTACTATAAGTTTTTGCCATTAGGATATACCTGATTTTTTATTTATACCTTATGGATTAATCAGCTTGGCATTTAGTGGGTATCAGAATTTGAAAAATCTAAAAAAATAATTCAATTTAAATCATTATGAATATAGCAATTGTTGGCACCGGCTACGTTGGTTTGGTGTCAGGTACCTGTTTTGCAGAAATGGGTGCTAATGTAACTTGTGTTGATGTAGATCAAAAGAAGATTGATAAACTCCATGAGGGAGAGATGCCTATTTATGAACCTGGGCTGGAGGAGTTAGTGAAACGTAATGTAGGGTATGGTCGATTGCATTTTACTACTGATTTGATTTCTGTGCTCGATGATGTAGAGGTGGTATTCAGCGCAGTAGGCACACCTCCTGATGAGGATGGATCTGCAGACTTAAAGTATGTGCTGGCTGTGGCCCGTCAGTTTGGTCAGAATGTCAATAAGTATACTATTTTAGTTACTAAATCGACCGTCCCTGTTGGTACGGCCAAGAAGGTGAAAGCAGTTATTCAAGAAGAGTTGGATAAACGTGGGGTGGATGTTCCATTTGATGTAGCATCTAATCCGGAATTTTTGAAGGAGGGCGCTGCTATTAAGGATTTTATGAGTCCAGATCGTGTAGTCGTAGGTATTGAAAGTAGTCGTGCAGAGGAGGTAATGACGAAGCTTTATCAACCATTTTTACTGCAAAATTTTAGAGTTATTTTTATGGATATTCTTAGTGCGGAGATGACGAAATACGCAGCTAATGCAATGTTGGCTACTCGCATTTCATTTATGAATGATATCGCCAACTTATGCGAGTTAGTCGGTGCAAATGTTCATAATGTGCGAAGAGGCATAGGGACAGATACTAGAATTGGTGCTAAATTCCTTTATGCTGGTTGTGGTTATGGTGGTTCGTGTTTTCCTAAGGATGTAAAGGCGCTGGTACATACTGGTATGGATATGGGGTATCGCATGAGGGTAATTGAAGCTGTGGAAGAGGTAAATGAATACCAAAAGGGGGTTGTTTTCAAGAAACTCCAGAAAATGATGCCAGAAGGGGAATCTCTGCAGGATAAGACAATTGCTGTACTTGGTTTAGCATTTAAGCCCGAAACTGATGATATGCGTGAAGCACCGGCTCTGGTAGTAATTGATTGCTTACTGAAAACAGGCGCTAAAGTGCGTGTATTCGATCCTATTGCTATGGCAGAATGCAAGCGTCGTATTGGTGATACGGTTACGTATGCTGATAATATTTATGACTGTGTAGATGGTGCTTATGCCATGCTTTTGATGACGGAGTGGCGTCAGTTCCGCTTACCTTCATGGAGTGTGATTAAGAAAATAATGATTGGTAATATTATTGTGGATGGTCGTAATATATATCATCGGGATGAACTGGAAGCTGAAGGATTTAGATATACTACGATTGGGGAATAGCTATGAATGAGTTAAAAGATTATGGGCTTGTTTCCATTATCATGCCATCTTATAATGCGTCACGTTTCATTACTGAGAGTATTAAGTCGGTGATTGTGCAGACTTATCAAAATTGGGAATTACTTATAGCTGATGATTGTTCGAAAGATTCTTCAGTTGAAGTTATAAAAAAAATAATTGATAAAGATCAGCGTATTAAACTATTTTCACTTCTGAAAAATGTAGGGGCTGCTGCTGCCCGGAATGTCGCAATAGAACATGCTAACGGACAATATATAGCATTTTTAGATAGTGATGATGTGTGGGAGCCTGAGAAACTAGAAAGGCAACTTGCTTTTATGAAGGAGAATAAGTATGCATTTACTTATTCTGAATATTATGTGATGGAAGAGGATGGGAAAAAAACGGGTAGTTTTATACGTATACCAAGCTCTTTATCTTATCGTCAATATTTGCGGAATACAATTATTGGATGTTTAACAGTCGTTATTGATCGCAATATCGTAGGTGATTTTCGCATGCCTCTTATTAAGAGTAGTCATGATATGGCGCTTTGGCTCTTGATAATGAAGAGGGGATATAAGGCTTATGGTATAAAGGAAGTATTGGCGGGTTATCGTCTGGTTTCAACCTCAAATACGGCTAAGAAATGGAAAGCAGCAAAAGATGTTTGGAGAGTATATAGAAAAATAGAATATCTCTCTGTCCTTTTTTCGGCTTTTTGTTTTTGTGGTTATGTCTTTAATGCTGTAATTAAACGGATGTAGTATATGTTGATTAAATCAATTTTCGACAGGTTATTTTCATTCTTCGGTCTTTTTTTTCTCTGTCCAATTTTATTTATAGTTGCCTTTCTAATTCGTATTAAAATGCCAAGTGGTCCTATCATTTTTAAGCAGAAACGGGTAGGGCAGCACGGACGGTTATTTATCATGTATAAGTTCCGTTCCATGACGATGAATCATTCCGGAAGTTCGGTATCTGTACAGGGAGAGAGTCGTATTACTCCTTTGGGGGCAAAACTGCGGAAATATAAATTGGATGAGTTGCCAGAATTATGGAATGTGTTGATAGGGGATATGAGTTTTGTTGGTCCTCGGCCGGATGTCCCGGGATATGCTGATAAACTTGAAGGGGACAATAGAAGAATGCTTCTTTTGAAACCCGGTATTACTGGCCCGGCCAGTTTGAAATACCGGAATGAAGAAGAATTATTAATACAGCAGGAAAATCCTCAAAAATACAATGATGAGGTGCTTTTCCCTGACAAAGTAAGGATTAATATAGAATATTTGGATAATTGGTCTTTCTGGAATGATATTAAAATCATTATTTATACAATACTTGGGAAAGATTTGTAATATCATAAAATGGTTGTTTATACCTTGTTATTTATGGCGTAAATAATCCTTCTTTTCTTACTCTTTTTACTTTTCGATTTATAGTTTTATAATCACATAATTTTATGGACAAGAGAATTTATCTTTGCCTTGCTCACATGAGCGGCAAGGAGCAGGCTTTTATAAAGGAAGCTTTCGATACTAACTGGGTTGTTCCTTTAGGCCCCAACGTGAATGCCTTTGAAAAATCTTTGGAAGATTTTTTAATTGACAATGGACAATTGACAATTGACAATGATAGGAAGCGTGTGGTTGCTTTGTCAGCAGGTACGGCGGCCATCCATTTGGGATTAATCCAACTTGGTGTAGGAGTCGGTGATGAGGTTATCTGCCAGTCGTTTACGTTCTGCGCGTCAGCCAATCCTGTAGCTTACCAGGGAGCTAAACCTGTGTTTATCGACAGTGAGGAGGATACCTGGAATATGGACCCTGTTTTGCTGGAAGAAGCCATTAAGGACAGAATCTCGAAGACAGGTAAGAAGCCGAAAGCTATTCTTCCTGTTCATCTTTATGGTATGCCTGCCAGAATTGATGAGATTTGCGCGATAGCCGCTAAATATGAAATCCCTGTGTTGGAGGATGCTGCAGAGGCTTTGGGTTCTGAGTTCAAGGGACAGAAGTGCGGTACTTTCGGTACCTTTGGCGTCCTGTCTTTCAATGGAAATAAGATGATCACTACTTCGGGTGGCGGGGCTTTGATCGTTCCTGATGAAAGCACCAAGAAGCAAACCATGTTTTATGCTACGCAGGCTCGTGAACCTTTCCCTCATTACCAGCATGAAAAGATTGGTTACAATTATCGTATGAGTAATATTTGTGCTGGTATCGGTCGTGGTCAGATGACTGTATTGGATGAGCATATTGCGCATCACCGCCATGTACATGCGCTTTACGAGAAGGCTTTTGAAGGTGTGGATGGTATAACGTTGAAATCTAATCCTGATGGTCGTTTCAACGCTAATTATTGGTTGTCTACTATTCTGATAGATCCTGTGAAGACCGGTACAAACTATGATGAAGTCCGCCGTAAACTGGATGAACGGGGAATTGAGACCCGTCCCTTGTGGAAACCTATGCATTTGCAGCCTGTCTATGCCCATAATCCTTGTTATGTGAATGGTGTTTCTGAACGTTTGTTTAATATGGGTTTATGTATTCCTGCCGGTCCTTGGGTGACGGATGAAGATGTGGCTTATATTGTGGAACAGATAAAAGTTTGCTGTAAGAAATAAGTAGGTGCGAAATATTACAGTTTTATTAAAAAAAGCCGGAATGATTCATAGAGCTCATTCCGGCTTTTTTTTTATCTTCTTGTTGATTAAATAATTAGCGCTATATTTGTATTTAGTGT
>NZ_CBVI010000074.1 GCF_000513195.1 Bacteroides timonensis
GTATTTAGTATTAATAATGGTAGTAAATTAGATTATGAATACATCAGATGCCATTGATATATTACGGAAAATTAAAGTCAATTTTGCTGATAAATATGGTATAAAGACTTTAGGCCTTTTTAGTTCATTTGCTCGAAAACTGCAAAAGGAAACGAGTGATCTGGACGTAGTAGTAATTTAAGCTACCGTCAGCTGTCTCATCTGGTAGAGAAGTTGGAGGCTATATGTTAGCAATCACAGGCGGCATCACGTTATGGTATGTCAGCAGCGTTACCAATATGCGATACGGTAAGTACCGTCTGTTTGCAGAGGTTGAGTTGTTAGGTAAAAACCCTTATACGGGTGAAGCGTATGTGTTCTTGTCCAAAGACAGGCAGACTCTTAAGATTATACGCTTCAACTTATTGATACCTTTTCAGAATTCTTTTTGCCAATGTTTTGTTGTATTACAAAATTGCTTATCTTTGTTTTTGATACGTAAGTTTTGAATAAATAATATTGTTATATATGATAACTCAGATTACTGTAGAGAATTTTAAGTCCATTGAAAACTTGTCTGTTGATTTAGGGCGTATTAATGTTTTTATTGGAGCAAATGGTGTCGGTAAATCTAATATTTTGGAGGCCATAGCAATGTTGGCTTCGGAACGTTCGGGACTTATCGAAACCAAAGATATGATTTCAAAAGGAATAAGGATTGCAAAGCCGGATTTAATGATTGGTTCTTTTTTTGGAAAAAAGGTAATTGAAGAGATAGGCTCCTGTATTTATTTCAATAATTTGCGTAATCCGGAATGTCCGCTGAGATATCGTATTTATAATCTGAACTATTTGGATGTTTTCTCAAGGTGGAGCTGCAATGTAAGTTTGCCTCCTAGAGGTGGGATGCCTACTGAGAAGCGTGTTGAAGAACATGATAAGGAAAAAAATGAGAAGAAAAACTATATTTCTCAGTATTTGATTTATTCATTGTCGACAAGTGCGTTGAGAGGAATAACACGGGAGAATTATGAACTTCCTTTAGGTATCAATGGAGAGGGGTTGGATGTTTTGCTGAATAATTTGCCGCAGGAGGAAATTGAAAGAATCAAAGAAATAGCGGAGGACTGTATTTCATGGATTGATGATATTTTGTTGGATAAGGAGGAAACTTATAAAATGCAAGGATATAAGTTAGGACGGAGTATTTCTAATTTATACTTCAGAGATAAGTATATGCAGAAGAAAAATAATCTTTTCTCTGCGGAAAATGCAAACGAAGGGGCATTGCATCTGTTATTTTATCTGACTCTTTTTATAAGTAAACGTACTCCTGATTTCTTTGGCATAGATAATATTGAAACGGGGCTAAATCCCAGGTTGTGCCGTTATCTGATGAAGAATCTGGCAAGTCTTGTTGAGGAAAATGATAAACAGGTTCTGATTACGACACAAAACCCGGCAGTTCTGGATGGGATGAATTTGCATGATGATAATCAGCGTTTATTTGTTGTCACTAGAAAAGATAATGGTGCAACCAAAATAGAACGGATAAAACTGAAACCTATGCGTGATGGCAAAGATGTGCAGAATAAACTATCAGATTTGTGGATGAAGGGATTTCTTGGTGGAATTCCTGATAACTTTTAAGTGAAAATGAAAGTAGGAATAATTGCTGAGGGATTTGCTGACATAGCTATAATCAAGGCTATATTGAAGAAATTAAAAGGGATTGATAGCTCTGATATCCTGAATGTCAGACCGGAAGATCAAACCGACGAGACAGAACTTAATGAGAAAAACTTTAGCAACTGGACATTGGTGTTGAAGGAATGTGCTAATTCTGGAAGTTTAAGTGATTTTTTTGATATGTTTGAAGAAGATCGGTATCTTGTCGTTCAAATAGATACAGCAGAACGTGGTGAAAGTGGATATGATGTGCTCTGCCCACAAAGAAGTGGAGTGTCTGACTGGAAGGTGTATAGTGAAGAGTTGCGGAAAAATGTGGTGGCTAAGATAGAGGGTACTGTCGAGGAAAAGTACCGAGAACGTGTACTATATGCTATTTGTATTGAAGAAACGGATGCATGGTTAATTCCAATATGGGATAAACATATAAAAGATAGTTCGCAAAAAGTACGGCCTAAAGAAACTTTAAGTGGGCTAATAGCGAGGTTAAAGGACAAAGAAAAGAATAAGTTAGTGGATACTCGAAAAAGTAACTTGAATTACATTGAGTTGGGACAAGTATTGAAAAAGAATTTGGCAGAATGTCGTAAGAAAAGTGCAAGCTTAGATGCATTTTGTAACTCAGTAGAGGAACAATTGAAAAATGAATAAAAAGCATAATTACTGAGAGCCTGTTTAAATTTTCTTCAATAATAATTTTATAGCTGATATTTTGACCATTTCCTCTGCTGAATCGAATGTCAATTCATAGTTTCGACAGAGTCTCCTATCATTGTCCATCCATGAGAATGATCTTTCTACGATCCACCTCTTATGAATAGGTTTGAATCCCTGTTCTTTGTATGCGCTAATGACCACTTGAATTACATAGCCAAATTGTTTTTTGATGTTTTCAATAAGTTCGCCTCTATATCCTCCGTCTGCCAGTATAACTTTTATCCCCGAACAAAGTTCCTTTAACACTCTCATTAGTAGATAAGCGGCCTTGCTGTCATGGACGTTGGCTATTGTAACCATCACGGCAATTAGAAAGCCATTTTTGTCCACAATAATATGGCGTTTGATACCTTTTAC
>NZ_CBVI010000075.1 GCF_000513195.1 Bacteroides timonensis
GGCTCTAAATCTATAAAATAAGATTTTATTTTCTTGATGATTGAATAATTAATGGTATCTTTGTGTTTGAAAGGAGAAAACTATATGGATACTTCTATAAATCTACCGGATAATTATTGGGATAAACTGTTATCACTGAGCGATGATATGAAATTACGCATCATAAATAAACTGTCAGAAAGCTTGCTGAATAGTGGGAATAAACGGCATGTGCATGCGCGAAAAGAGAAAACGGTGAAAGATGAAACAATGTTGCCTAAGGATATTCAAGAGCTGATAGGCATTGCCTCAGGTGTAGATGATGCCGAAGATGAGCGTCTTAATTATCTGTTAAACAAATGATGAAAGCTTTTATTGATACAAATGTCTTGATTGATTTGTTATCGGAAAGAGAGGGTTATCAAGATGCTGCAGCAATTTTATTTTGCCAAAAAAACGAAAATGTTCTTTATATCTATCGTCGTTGACAATGGCGAATATTGCATATATTCTTCGAAAGAAGTTCAAGGGAGTAGAATTATATAATGCTTTAAACAGATTAAAGGTGTTTTTTTGTGTTGTAGACTTAACTGCATCTAATGTTGAAGATGCATTGGCGTTACAAGCGAGTGATTTTGAAGATGCATTACAATATTTTTCCGCTTGCAAAGTGAAAGCAGATGTTATTGTGACGAGAAATGAGAAGGATTTCTATTTTTCTACAGTAAGAGTTGTGTCACCAAAATGTTTTTTAGAAGATTTTATTTAGCTATATCATCCGCATGGGTAGTTTACTATCACTGCTGATTTATAGCAACTTATAATTTTTTCTCAGAAAAACTGCTCTCACCGCCCTTTTTTCTTCTTTTATTAGGGATTTAATCCTCACCTTTGCATTATCGTTGATCAGCGAAGTGAATTAAAACGGAATTTAAATCTCTAAATGAAAAAAGTAGAATGAGTGTAATTTTTAGAACGGTGGAGAGACCGTCTGACCCTCGGGTGGAGAATTCTCCCAAAAAGTATTTCCCGCAATTAGTGACTTTAGGGCAAAGTGTAGATTTGGCATTTGTTGCCCAGAAAATGCAGGATCGTTCATCGTTGTCTATCGGTGATATCAGAAGTGTAGTACAGAACTTTGTGGAGAAGTTGAAAGAACAGTTGTTGGAAGGTAAGACGGTGAATATTGCCGGGTTGGGCGTATTTATGCTGGCTGCCAAGTCGAAAGGAGCGGATAAGGCGGAGGATATTACAGCCAAGAGCGTGGATAGTGTCCGTATCTGCTTTCAAGCCAATAAGGAGTTGAAGATAACCAAGACTGCTACCCGTGCCGGTGAAAAGTTGGATCTGGTCAGCTTGGACGATTATCTGAAAGGGTTATCGAATGTTCCTACGGGAGGTGGTTCGGATAGTGGTTCGGGAGACAACCCGGGCGGCGGAGGATTGGATGAAAATCCTCTCGGTTAACGAAAACTAATAATTAAAGCTAAAGAAGATTTCTATGAAGAAAACGAGTTGGAATGTGATATTAAAAGTGATTATTGCCGTAGCCACTGCCATTGCAGGTGTAATCGGAGTACAGGCAATGACGCAAGGATAAGAACTGTTTGAAATAAGCCGGAAGTGCATTTGATTTGCACTCCCGGCTATTTTTTTTAGTAGACTGGAAAGTTACTTTTCAATCCATTTCACTATTTCCTCCGATAACGGATTGGTACTTGAACCATAGGAAGCTACCCATTTCCCGTTTTCATCAATCAGGAATTTATGGAAATTCCAACCGACTTTTGCGTCTTGCACACCGTTCTCGCTCTTCTGGGTTAACCATTTATACAAAGGAGCAATGTCTTTTCCCTTTACAGAGATTTTAGCCATCATAGGAAAGGTTACTCCATAATTCAATGTACAAAATTCTTTGATTTCCTCATTAGTGCCCGGCTCCTGACTCAGGAAATTATTAGCAGGAAAGCCGATTATTACAAAATTATCCTTTCCATACTTCTCATATAACTCTTCGAGCTTAGCGTATTGCGGAGTAAATCCACATTTGGAAGCGACATTAACTACCAGCACTTTTTTGCCTTTAAAGGTGGAAAGTGATATATCTTCTCCATCAATGGTCTTGACTGTAAAGTCGTAGAAACTCTTTTGCTGTGCCTGAGCAGCTATTGCCATCATTGCCATAAAAATACTTATAATAATTGTTTTCATCTTTATATTCTGTTTATCTATAAAAACAAAATGGAGACTCAAATAGTTTATTATTGAAATAAAAAAAACACTACCTTTGCGCCCTGGTAAAAGATTAGTTTTTTGTAGGTAAAAATAGGCATGAAGAAGAGTCTTATCGCATTAGCATTCGGTACCTTGGGATTAGGAATTGCCGAATTTGTCATGATGGGTATCTTGCCCGATGTGGCTAAAGATTTAGGTATCAGCATCCCTGTTGCGGGACATTTTATTTCCGCATACGCTTTGGGAGTTTGTGTAGGTGCACCTGTATTGATCTTAGCCCGTAAGCATCCATTAAAACATATCTTATTGGCATTGGTTACCTTGATAATGGTAGGAAATACCTGTGCGGCACTGGCACCTAACTACTGGGTGTTATTGCTGGCACGCTTTATTTCCGGACTTCCTCATGGTGCATATTTCGGAGTAGCCTCTATTGTGGCGGAAAAGTTGGCTGATAAAGGAAAAGGTTCCGAGGCTGTATCAATAATGATAGCTGGGATGACCATAGCCAATCTGTTTGGAGTTCCACTGGGTACTTCTTTGAGCAATTCCATTTCCTGGCGTGTCACTTTCTTATTGGTGGGTTGCTGGGGCGTGATTATACTTTATTATATCTGGCGTTGGGTGCCTCATGTGGAAGGATTGAAAGATACTGGATTTAAAGGGCAATTCCGATTCCTGAAAACACCGGCTCCCTGGCTGATTTTGGGTGCAACGGCTTTAGGAAACGGAGGTGTTTTCTGCTGGTATAGTTATATCAATCCGTTGCTGACGGAGGTATCCGGATTTGCTGCGGAAAGCATTACCGGACTGATGGTATTGGCGGGCTTTGGTATGGTGGTAGGTAATCTGGTTAGCGGACGGCTTTCCGACCGTTATACTCCCGGGAAAGTGGGGACTACTGTGCAGGCTATGATCTGTATTGTATTGCTGTTGATATTCTTCTTGTCTCCTTACCCGTGGTTATCTGCATTACTGATGTGTCTTTGTACGGCTGGTCTGTTTGCGGTTTCCAGTCCGGAACAGGTGCTAATAATCCGTGTGGCAAAAGGGGGAGAGATGTTGGGGGCAGCCTGTGTACAGGTGGCATTCAATCTCGGAAATGCTATTGGAGCCTATGTGGGAGGATTAGCTATTAGTGGTGGATACCGTTATCCGGCACTGGCTGGAGTGCCTTTTGCTATGGTAGGTTTTATCCTGTTTCTGACCTTCTACAAGAAATATCAGGCGAAATATTAAAACATTTCAATATCTTTTCGTATTTTTGTCCGCAAGTATTAACTAAACGAAACGAATTATGAAAACTTTGAATGTTGGAAAAATATTACTGCTATGTGCTTTTGTAATAGGATTGGCGTCTTGTGGAGATGATGTATATTATACAATGGAGAATGATGATAAGAAGCTATGCGACAGGACTTGGATAGATGAATATGAAACAGAGGAGGGCTTACCCTGTACTTATCAGCTTCGATTCTACAAGGATAATCAAGGGCAGGAAGTTACAACAACGTACGATGCCGGTGGAAAGGTAATAATTGACAGAGGATTTACTTGGCGCTGGACCGATGGAAGTAAGGAAGCCTTGAGGCTGACTTTTAATGATGGGAAAGTTAAGTACTTTGAAAATGTATGGGTACGTGATCATTACCTCAGTGGTAAAATGGATGGAAAGATTGTAATGATGACGGATGCCAGCTATACGCAGAATTAATTAATAACTGAATAAAATGAAAAAATATCTATATATTATATTTGCATGGGCACTGACTATGAGCCTGACATCTTGTGAGGATGATGATCAGTATAGTATAGAATCAGTAATCATAGGACGTGCATGGACAGGAGATGTCGGCATGAATGCAGAAAACGGGGAGCCGATTTTTAGCACATTTACTTTTGGAGGTGATGGATTTGGTGAAGAATATCAGTATTACTTATATGATGGAAAACTGTATGATCATTTCCGTTTTCAATGGATGTGGGAAGATGGATATAGTAATAATCTTGTATTAGATTATGGTAGGGCAGGTATTTCATATATGGATGATGTTTTTGTAACCGGAAACAGATTTAGGGGTACATTCCATTTGTCGGCTGATAGTCCGGGATTTGATTTTGTACTTGAGATGGAGTAATTGCCAAAGTATATAAATAAAACAGGTCACTCTTTCGAAGTGACCTGTTTTTGTATTATTCATTATTTCTTCAAAAATAACTTCTTGAATTCATTCGGATAAGGCGTTTCAAACTTCATCAACTCTCCCGTAACCGGATGGTAGAAACAAAGCTTGAAGGCATGAAGCGCCAAGCGTCCAATGGGGTTTACGTCTTCTATTCCGTAGCGGCCATCACCAATAATAGGATGCCCTAAGTCCTGCATGTGCACACGAATCTGGTTCTTGCGACCGGTCTCAAGATCCAACTCTACAAGAGAATAACCGTTGGCACGCTTAATTGTGCGATAGTGTGTGATTGCTTTCTGCCCTCCGTCATCTGTTGGACTGGAATAAACATAAAGCGTACGATCAGTAAGCCAGGATATGACACAACCTGCATTCTTTTCCATTTCTCCTGTGACTACGGCTACATAGCGACGGTCGGTTACAATCTCATGCCAGTTGTCACGCAATGTGCGTTGCGTTTTTTCATCCTTTGCAAACATCATCAGTCCGGAAGTGTCACGATCGAGGCGATGAACGATGTATACGCTGCTACCACGTCCATTAGAGCGTTGAACATATTCATTTAGAATATGGTATGCTGTACGTTCCTTCTGGCGTTCACTGCTGACTGACAGCAGGCCTTGCATCTTTTCCACTACTATGATGTATGCATCCTCATATACAATCTTCAGCAGGTTGTTATGGAATTCTTTCTTGCCTTTATCACGACTGATTTGTACTTTCATACCCGGTTTTAACGGGAAATTATATTGAGTGGTTATCACACTGTCTACGAATACCACTCGCTTGCTGAGCAATGATTTTAGTTTGGTACGGCTGGCATCCGGCATCTTGGCTGCCAGAAACTCCATAAGTTCCATCGGTTCGTTTACTGTGTAGTCCGTATATTGGGTGCGGGCTCGCGCTACTATTTTTCCTTTTGCCACGTTGATAGTGATTAATGGTTAGTGATTAGTGATAAAATTCTCAGTCTTCATTTCTTAATTCCAGGAGCACTACGTTTTCTACGTGGTGGGTGTGGGGGAACATATCTACCGGTTGTATGGCTTTTACTTTATATTTTACGTCGAGCAGTTGCAGGTCGCGTGCCTGTGTGGCAGGATTGCAACTTACATATACGATACGTTTCGGTTCGGCAAACAGGATAACATCTACCACATCCTGATGCATTCCTGCACGCGGAGGATCGGTAATGATAACATCCGGGCGGCCATATTGATTGATAAAATCCTGAGTCAGCATGTCTTTCATATCACCGGCAAAGAATAATGTATTCTTAATCCCGTTGATTTCTGCATTTACCTTTGCATCTTCGATAGCTTCGGGTACATATTCGATACCAATAACCTGGCGGGCTTGTTTGGAAACAAAGTTGGCAATGGTTCCTGTACCTGTATAAAGGTCGTAAACCAACTCCTTACCGGTCAGTCCGGCGAAATTGCGTGCTATCTTATAAAGATTGTATGCTTGTTCGGAGTTTGTCTGATAGAATGATTTAGGACCTATTTTGAAGCGTAATCCTTCCATCTCTTCGAAGATGTGATCTTTCCCCTTGAAAGTGTACACATCCAGGTCGGTAATGGTATCATTACGCTTATTATTAATAATGTATAGGAGAGAGGTAATTTCAGGGAATGTATCTGCTACATATTGCAGGAGTTGCTTGAATAATCTCAATTCTTCTCCCTCTTCTTCTATTTTAGCTATGAGGATAACCATTAATTCTCCGGTGGTAGATGTGCGGATGATCATGTTGCGCAACATGCCTTCCTGTGTGCGGAGGTTGATGAAGGAATAATTGTGTTCGTAAGCATAATCACGTACGGCATTGCGGATACGGTTGGATATGTCATCTTGCAACCAGCACTTCTCTATAGCCAGTACTTTATCGAAAGCGTTGGGGATATGGAAACCTACGGCATTCATCTGTTCGTATACCACATTCTGTTTTATTTCTTCTTCCGTCAACCAACGTTTGTTAGAAAAAGTGTACTCCAGTTTATTTCTGTAGAATTGTGTTTTCTCTGAACCGAGGATCGGAGAAATTTCTGGAAGTTCGATTTTACCGATGCGGGTAAGGTTGTCCGTTACTTGTTTTTGCTTGTACTTGATTTGCTCAGAATAGGGAAGAACTTGCCATTTGCAACCGCCACATACGCCATAATGTTGGCAAAATGGGACAGCTCTTTCACGAGAATATTCGTGGAACTTCACTGCTACAGCTTCAGCATAATGATGCTTTTTTCTCTTAATTTGCAGGTCTACTACATCTCCGGGAACGACATAAGGTACGAAAATAACCAAATCATTAACCTTTGCGATGGCTTTTCCTTCGGCAGCCACATCCGTTATTGTCACTTTCTCCAGTAGAGGAAGCTCTTTTCTATTTCTTGCCACTTTTACACCAGTCTAATAAATTATTCTGCAAAAATAGACATTTTTTCGGGAATTCTCTATATGAAGTGAAATATTAAAGATTGCAATGTCGAAATTGCATTTTGATAGAAAGTTTTTTCTCAAAAAGTTTTCTAGTATGCGAAATATACTTAGATTTGCGAACAGAAAAAAATCACAATTGAGAAACTTAAATTTATATTATGGACAAGAAAAGAGTTTATACCTTTGGTAACGGTCAGGCAGAAGGAAAGGCTGACATGAAAAATCTTTTGGGGGGTAAAGGCGCCAACCTTGCCGAGATGAACCTTATTGGGGTTCCGGTTCCTCCCGGTTTTACAATCACGACTGAGGTTTGTACCGAATATAATGAGATGGGGCAGGAAAAAGTGGTTGCTCTGTTGAAAGGCGAAGTAGAAAGCGCCATAGCAAGAGTGGAAGAATTGATGTCTTCTAAGTTCGGTGATATAGAAAATCCCTTACTGGTTTCAGTACGTTCCGGTGCTCGCGCCTCCATGCCGGGTATGATGGACACAATCCTTAATCTGGGTCTGAACGATGAAGTGGTAGAAGGATTGACACGTAAAACTGGCAATGCCCGTTTTGCATGGGACTCTTACCGTCGTTTCGTACAGATGTATGGTGACGTGGTATTGGGTATGAAACCGACTAATAAGGAGGATATCGATCCGTTCGAAGCTATCATTGAAGAAGTGAAGCATGCGAAAGGTGTGAAGCTGGATAACGAATTGGAAGTGGAAGACCTCAAAGAATTGGTGAAGAAGTTTAAAGCTGCCGTGAAGGAGCAAACCGGAAAAGATTTCCCGGCTTGTGCTTATGAGCAGTTGTGGGGTGCTGTTTGCGCAGTATTTAACTCCTGGATGAACGAACGTGCTATTCTGTATCGTAAGATGGAGAGTATACCCGATGAGTGGGGTACAGCTGTCAACGTACAGGCAATGGTATTCGGTAATATGGGCGAAACTTCAGCTACAGGTGTTTGCTTCAGCCGCGATGCCGGTACGGGTGAAGACTTGTTTAATGGTGAATACCTGATCAATGCACAGGGTGAAGACGTTGTGGCAGGTATCCGTACTCCGCAACAGATTACAAAGGTCGGTTCGCAACGCTGGGCAGAACTTGCAGGCGTTAGCGAAGAAGAGCGTGCAGCCAAATATCCGTCCATGGAAGAGGCTATGCCGGAGATCTACAAGGAACTGGATATGCTGCAAACTAAATTGGAAAACCACTATAAGGATATGCAGGATATGGAGTTTACCGTTCAGGAAGGTAAGCTTTGGTTCCTCCAGACGCGTAACGGTAAACGTACCGGTGCAGCTATGGTGAAGATTGCAATGGATTTGCTGCATCAGGGTATGATTGATGAAAAAACAGCTTTGATGCGCTGTGAGCCCAATAAATTGGATGAATTGCTTCATCCTGTATTTGATAAGACTGCTTTGAAACAAGCTAAAGTTCTGACTCGCGGTCTTCCTGCATCTCCGGGTGCTGCTACTGGACAAATTGTGTTCTTTGCAGATGATGCTGCAGAATGGCATGCTGCCGGTAAGCGTATTATAATGGTACGTATCGAAACTTCTCCAGAAGACTTGGCCGGTATGGCAGTTGCAGAAGGTATTCTTACTGCCCGTGGTGGTATGACGTCTCATGCAGCAGTAGTGGCCCGTGGTATGGGTAAGTGTTGTGTGTCGGGTGCCGGTGCTTTGAATATTGACTATAAGGCTCGTACGGTAGAAATAGATGGCGTTCTGCTGAAAGAAGGCGATTATATTTCATTGAATGGTAGTACAGGTGTGGTTTATAAAGGTCAGGTAGAAACGAAGGCTGCTGAACTTTCAGGAGATTTTGCAGAACTGATGGATCTAGCTGATAAGTATACGAAACTCCAGGTTCGTACCAATGCGGATACTCCTCATGATGCTGCTGTGGCTCGCAACTTTGGTGCTATTGGTATCGGTCTTTGCCGTACGGAACACATGTTCTTTGAAGGTGAAAAGATTAAGGCTATGCGTGAGATGATTCTTGCGGAAGATGCAGAAGGACGTCGCAAAGCGTTGGCTAAGATATTGCCCTACCAGCAAGCTGACTTTAAGGGCATCTTCCAGGCTATGGAAGGTTGTCCGGTAACTGTTCGTCTGCTTGATCCTCCTTTGCATGAGTTTGTTCCCCACGATTTGAAAGGTCAGCAGGAAATGGCGGATGCTATGGGTGTTAGCCTGCACTATATCCAGCAACGTGTAGAATCGCTTTGCGAACATAACCCGATGTTGGGACACCGTGGATGCCGTTTGGGTAATACATATCCTGAGATTACTCAGATGCAGACGCGTGCCATTCTTGGTGCTGCTTTGGAACTGAAGAAGGAAGGCGTGGAAACACATCCGGAAATCATGGTTCCGCTGACTGGTATCTTGTATGAGTTCAAAGAACAGGAAAAGGTGATTCGTGAAGAAGCTGCTGCACTTTTCGCTGAAGTGGGTGACAGTATTGACTTTAAGGTGGGTACAATGATTGAAATACCTCGTGCTGCCTTGACTGCCGACCGTATTGCTTCTTCTGCTGAGTTCTTCTCATTCGGTACGAATGACTTGACACAGATGACATTCGGTTATTCACGTGACGATATTGCTTCCTTCCTCCCGGTTTATCTGGAAAAGAAAATCTTGAAAGTAGACCCGTTCCAGGTTCTCGACCAGAACGGTGTGGGACAGTTGGTGCGTATGGCTACTGAAAAAGGTCGTGCTATACGTCCGGATTTGAAGTGCGGCATCTGTGGTGAACATGGTGGTGAGCCTTCTTCTGTGAAGTTCTGCCATAAAGTTGGTTTGAATTATGTGAGCTGTTCTCCGTTCAGAGTGCCCATAGCACGGTTGGCGGCGGCTCAGGCAGCTATTGAAGACCTGAAATAACGAAATAATAACCCGTAAGTAATTGATAATAGGCTATATAACCCTTTTGTGAGGGTTGTGTAGCCTATTTTGTTTTATTGACGAAATGCACGAAAAATATGCCTAATAGTTGGTAGTGTTTAGAAACTGTTTCGTATTTTTGTGCATGAGTTTAGAACATGTTTAGAGTATGTATTAAACTGTAAATCAATATAATTATGGCAACTTTTAAAACTTGTGTTCAGAAACAGAGAAAAGATGGCTTCTATCCGGTGTATATTCGAGTGACTCATAACCGGAAGTCTGCCTATATCAAAACCGACAAATTGATAGATTCTAAAGGATTGAGTGCTGCTGGTGATGTGAAAGATACTTTTGTCCTGAAGTACTGTATTGATAAGATAACGGAATTTATTGATCGGCTTAACAAGGTTGATACGGAGAAGTGGACTATTAATGATGTAGTAGACTTTCTTCAGCAGATAGATGAAGATATTTGCTTCTCTGATTATGCTCGCAAATATAAATTTGAGATGGCTAAGAATGGACAAGAGCGAAATGCCCGGAACTATGAATTAGCTTATCAACATTTAGAGCGTTATGCTGGAACAAATAAGTTAATGTTCTCTCGATTCACAACTAATTTTGTTGATGGATGGATTCAATCTTTGATGTCAAGCGCGAGAGCTAAAGAGATGTACCCAATCTGTATTCGGCAAATATTCAAAGCTGCCATACTTGAGTATAACGATTATGACCGTGGGCTTATAAGGATAAAAACAAACCCATGGTTGAAGGTAAAAATACCTGCTGCTGATGTGCCTGAAAAACGTGCGATTGATCCTGAAAAGGTCAGAGAGTTCTTCTCTGCCGCAATACCGGAAAGCAACTATAAGTTGTCTGTCCCAGAACTTGGTAGAGATGTAGCAATGATGATAATGTGTCTTGCAGGAATTAATACGGTTGACTTGTACCATTTAAAAAAGGCAGATCTGAGAGATGGTATTATACACTATAATAGGCGCAAGACAATGAAGTTCCGTCGTGATCATGCTTATCTTGAAATTAAACTCCCTGATATACTAATGCCGCTTTTTGATAAGTACAAGGCTGGGCCTGATAGCCCCTATTTATTCATGTTTGCGGAGAGATATAGTAGTGAAGACAGTTTTAACGCTAATGTGAATATCGGTATAAGAATTCTATGTGAAAAAAGTCTGGGGATGCAAAAGGGGGAACAATATTGCTGTTATACTTTTCGGCATACGTGGGGGACTGTGGCACAAAATAATTGTGGCGCAACTCTTGAAGAAGTAGGCTTTGCAATGAATCATTCGTCTGCTCACAAGGTGACACAAGGATATATCAAACCTGATTATACTTCTGTTTCTGTTCTAAATCAGAAAGTAATTGATTTTCTTTTTTTCTGTGCACCGGAAGAAAAGAAGAAAGAAGAGAGTGATGGCATGGAACTGAGAATTTCTCCTAAATATCAGGTTAGGGGAGAAGCTTTCTTCCGTGGAAGAAAGATAGCCTCACTTTGTGATATTGGGTTTAATAATAAAGAAGAAGTTATCACTTCATTAGTTGGGCAACTCCCTGATGATATTCCGAACAGATGTATGGTACAGTTCCGGGTGGAAAATGTGGATAAGGATCAGGTAGCTATTTATGAAAGGATGAAAGGGAAAGGTTTTTAACTGAATAGAATGTAAAAAATACAAATACTGGCAACTATATACAAGGTTTCTTTGTTTATTTGCCACGATGAAAAGGAACATAGTAATACATAAGATTGACATATCCTCAAGTCTGCCATTACCCTATGCAGACGAAGGGGTTCGTGCAGGATTTCCCAGCCCTGCACAAGACTATCTGAAAGAAGCTATAGACCTAAATAAAGAAATAGTTAATCATCCAGCAACAACTTTCTATGCACGTGTAGCAGGCGATTCTATGCGTGATGAAGGCATAGAAGACGGTGACATTCTTGTTGTAGATAGATCGTTGGAATTGCTGGACGATGACCTTGCTATTTGCTATGTTGATGGCGAATATACCCTCAAGCGGGTACGATTAGAAAAAGATGCCGCTTGGCTTGTTCCTTCAAATTCTAACTATCCCCTAATTAAAGTCACTCCCGAAAACGAATTTGTAGTTTGGGGAATTGTAACTTACACAATAAAGAAAAATCGGAGGAGACGTTAATGTACGGTCTTGTAGACTGCAATAACTTTTACGCATCATGTGAGAGAGCTTTCAATCCCTCACTGAATGGAAAGCCCGTCATTGTACTAAGCAATAATGATGGATGTGTTATTGCACGCTCTAACGAAGCAAAAGCATTAGGTATTAAGATGGGAGTTCCGGCTTATCAGATAAAGGACTTGGTAAAGCAATATGATATTGCCGTGTTCTCTTCGAATTATGTCCTATATGGCGACATGTCTGGGCGTGTTATGACACTGTTAGCTGACATGGCGCCTGAAATTGAAGTCTATTCTATTGACGAAGCATTTCTCAACCTGGCGGGAATTAAAGACCTGCAATCACTCGGAGCAAACATTGTACGGAAAGTATCTCGTGGTACCGGTATACCTGTAAGTATTGGCATTGCACCAACTAAAACACTTGCAAAGATGGCAAACAAATTTGCAAAGAAGTACCCGGCTTACAACCGGCTATGTATCATTGACACCGAAGAAAAGAGAGTTAGGGCATTAAAACTGTTTGAAATAGGCGATGTATGGGGAATTGGTCGCCGGCAAGCGGCAAAACTGGAAAAACGAGGCGTAAAAACAGCTTTTGATTTTACACAACTGCCCGGTTCATGGGTTAGAAAGAATATGACTGTTGTCGGTGAACGTACATGGAAAGAACTGAGAGGAATATCGTGTATTGATATGGAAACGGCACCACCAGCTAAAAAACAAATATGCACCAGCCGCTCTTTCGGTAAAATGGTAGAAGATATTGATACCATATCAGAGGCTATAGCAACTCATGCCTCCACTTGTGCGCAAAAACTTCGGGAACAGAAATCTTTCGCCCAGTCACTCATGGTTTTCATCCATACAAATAACTTCCGGGAGGATCTTCCTCAATATTGGAAGAATACAATTGTACAACTGCCGGTTCCTACCTCTGATACTTTAGAAATAGTGCATTATGCGCTGGAGGGATTAAGAAGAATTTTCCTTCCTGGATACCAATACAAAAAAGCAGGGGTTATCATCACTGAAATAACTGATAATGCACAATTGGGACTCTTTGATTCTGTTGATCGAGAAAAACGAGAAAGACTAATGCAAGTAGTAGATAAGATTAATGGAAAGTTTCAGCATCATGTCAAACTTGCAGTACAGGGTTCAGGAAGAGATTGGAAACTTAAACAAGAACAACTATCTCAATGTTATACTACTGATATCAATGAAATAATAATCGTCAAATGTAAGTAAGCTATGTGTTTCCATAATTCCATGAATGCTAAGGCAATCAAACTGGCTGCTCGATATGGCCGGAAGTCGGATATAGTTGAGATATACCAAGACATTCTCAATGAGCAATATCATGTTAATGCTTTCAACTTTCCAAAATACCCAATAATCACAAAGAGTGATGAAGTTCAGGTTTTCAATTGGGGATTAATACCTTTCTGGACGAAGGGTGAAACTAATGCTGACGAGATCCGGAGAATGACACTTAATGCCCGGGCAGATACTATCTTTGAAAAGCCCTCATTCCGTGAGCCGATTATGAAGAAACGTTGTATAGTCCCATCAACTGGTTACTTTGAATGGAGACATGAGGGAAGTAAGAAGATACCCTACTATATTTATCTGAAAGATGAGCCTATTTTCTCTATGGCCGGAATATATGATACTTGGCTGGATAAAGTGACTGGAGAGGAACATACAACATTTTCCATCATTACGACAGATACCAATCCTTTGACTGATTATATCCACAACTCCAAGCACCGTATGCCGGCAATCTTATCTCCAGAGGATGAAGAAAAATGGTTGAAATCAGATTTATCAAAAGCAGAAATATCATCTTTATTGAAGCCCTATGATGCAAAACTGATGGACGCCTATATTATAGAGAATGACTTTATAAAAAAAGCACCAACTGATCCATCAATTTTGCAAAGAGCATAAAAAAGGACGGTTACTCCGCCGTCCCTTCTACGAATTCCTTCAGTCTATAAAGTCGGTCAATTGCCGGGTTATAGAATGCATCTGGGTAATGTTGCTTAATGTCGTTGATATTAGCACGAACATATATCTTGGTGTCGGTAATATGTTCAGCCTCACTTAAAGTTACCTCTTGGGGTAACTGCGCGGTCTCAGCCCAGTTAATTAGAGCTTTCACGCTCTCTTCATCATAATTGTATGCCATATTGTTTTTGAAACAAAGATAAATCATAGCAGGGAAAAGGCAAAGGAAAAGGCTGTTTATTCGGTTGTCTTAAGCTTTTCTACCCAATTGGAAATAAGAGCCGATAAAAGGATATTAACCATATCCGGCATATTTCCCTAGTTTTATGAGAAGTAGTTTTCATGCAGCGAAGATGCTATTATTATTGTTGGTTCATCGAATTGCATGCTATAATTGTTTGTTGGATGAGATTATAACTATCGCCTTTTTTTTCTCCTTCTTCTCCTTCATCTGACATCTTACTAAAAAAGTCAGAAATAACCTTTATTGTGTTGTTGACCTTATTGAGGTCTGTTTCTTCTTTCACAAGGTCGATTGCTTTTTTGACAGCTTCCTCAGCAAGCTCATTCATTTTGGTATAGTGTTTATTGATAAAGTTGGTTTTTACCCTTGCCAGATTCAACTCTACACTTTCGGCTATTATCTGTACCTTATTGGTGTTATCAATGTCGTTCATGTATCGGGCAGACCAGTTATGTAGAGATGAGATAGACACACCAGTTTGAGCGGCTGTGAGGTAATGATTGAAGTTGTTTTCCTTCAATAGTCTTACAGCCTGTATCTTTTCTTCTTCAGTGTATGAGTTCTTCTTTTTCTTTATGAGTTTCTTCATGTGGATTGTAATTGTTTAAGTGATAATTTAATTAAATCACAAATATAATTGTAATACAGCATATTATTGTTGTAAAAGCGCAACTATGATATGGCGATAAATCCTTTTTTTTGCTCTTAAAAAAATAGCTATTATGATAGGAACTGCAATTGGAATAGGTGCCAGTTTGATTGGCGGAGTAATGGGAGCAAGCAAGGCGGCAAAAGCGGCCAATGCCCAACAGCAGATGCTTAACCAACAGCGTAATAAGAATGAGGCTTGGTATAACCGTAACTACTATCAGAACTACTTAGATAGTAAAGAGGCTCAGTCTGCTATAAAGAGAGTGGAAGATACATTGCGTCGTAGAAATCAAGAAGCACAAGCAACTGCCGCTGTTACAGGAGGTACTCCGGAGGCTGTGCTTGCACAACAGGAAAATGACCAGAAGATGATGGGAGAAGTTGTTGGAAATCTTGCGACTCGTGGTGATGCTATAAAAAGGCAGGTCGATGCTCAGAAACAAGCTAATGATAATGCATTAATGCAGCAACAGATGGCTCAACTGCAGGCAAACGAAGCGGGTGGTACGCAGTTATTGGGTAATAGTGGATCGTTAATTAGCTCAGCTCTGAGCCTGTTGGATAAGAAAGGGTAGACGTATGGCATTACTAGAATATCTTAATAAACCGGCTCTGGCTTCGATGGATGAAGTTGTAACTCCGGTAGTACCTGAAGGACATAAAGTTTCTGAAATAAGACCGGCTGGTCCTCATATACCGAAACCTGCCTCAATGGATGAGGTTATAGCACCTGCTCAACCTGTTGCTCATGTTGTATCTGAAATAAGACCTGCTACTCCTGAACAGCCCAATTATGCGGATGCGATTGGCCAGAAAGGTCTTTATGGCTTTTTCAAGGACTTCTACCGGAAGCCGGATCTTGAAAAAGAAGAGAAGATTACTCGACGGGAACGTGCTCTTTCTCTGTTGGGGGACATTGCAAATTTGGGTGGCCAAATGTTCGCTTCTTCAAAAGGTGCCCGGCAATTCGCTCCGATAAATTCGCAGGTACCTAAGTATAACGAACGGTTACAACGTCTTCGGGATGCTAAACGCGCGAATGATGCTGACTTTCAAAATAAGTCTCTCTCTGCCATTTTTAAAGACTATGAGAATAAACATGCAGACGATTTGTATGAACGCAAACAAGAGGCGGCAAAGGCAGCTACAGAGTTGAAATATAACCGTGATTTGACCTTAAAACAGATAGACCAGGCATTCCAAATAGGAATGTTGGATGCTAAAGGGAAACAGGCCTTACAGCAGCAAGCAATAAAGGCTAAGGATGCGAAAGAACTTGCTGCACTCAACCATAAGTATAGATTAAACGAGATTGAAACAAAAGAAAATAGCAATAATTCCAAGATTGTGGATAGTGTTATTGGAGGTGATGGTAATGTCTATACTCGTAATACAAGACTTACTCCAAATGAAGCCCAACAAATTGTGCTCGGATCTGGAATGGGAGAGGACGACTTGACTCCGTTCCTTTCTCATGAAAGGGACAATATGGGAAATATCACAAAGACTAAGACTGATTGGCAAGCTGCTGCCGCTTATGCATTGCAGAACGGTATGATACCAGCCGAAGAACTGAAAAGTAGAGGGTTTAAGTTAGGAGGGGCAACAGATAAGAAAGAAGTTGCTCCGTGGATTAGTAACAATCAATCATCCAATAATAAAGCACCATGGCTGAAGTAAACATGAATGAAAATCGTAAGTGGCTTTATGATGTACTTACGAACAAAGGCGTTCAAATGGGCGCCTATGAGGAATTTGATAAAAATGTAGATGCAAATAAAGACTGGTTGTATAATACTGCAAAAAGTAAAGGTGTAGATATTGGGGATTATGATGCTTTTGACAAAGCTATGAGTAATAGTCAGATACCAGCTGTTACTGTTCCTCATCCAGGACAACAACAATTGCAACAGCCACAACCACGTCCGAAATCTCCATACGTTGAGGGTAAAGGTGAGGATACAATGATATTTGGTGTGCCTTATGCAGATTATCAACAGATGACTCCGGAAGAACAATCGAAACAATACAGTGCCGCAATAGAGAAAAGGAAGAATGATGAAAAAGATTTCTTCTCGAATTATATCAGTGGTCAGTTGGGTGAGATTGATAGTGAATTGAACAAAGAGAGAGAGCCGGTACCTATGCCTGCCGGTTCCGCTTTCATACCTTCTTCTGCCGTTGGTGCCGCACAAAGGTTTGGTAATGGTGATACCAAAGAGACGCAGGATCGTTATACATCGCTCCATGCAGCAAAGAACTTACTTGATGATGCTAATAAGCTTGTAGAAGAGGCAAAGAAAGGCGATACGGGCTTTTTCTCTTCACTTGGTAGAGGTTTCAAAGATAAGTTTATGGATACAGACAACTGGACCATGGGACTTACAGATACGGTATATTCCGGTTTGCTCAGAAAGGCGATTGAGAAAGAAGAGAGTGGAGAAGAACTTTCCCCGGAAGAATCGAAGTTACTTGATGCTGCGGCTGTAAACATGGCTACACAGGCTTACTTCTCTTCTGATATGAGTAGAGGTTATAAAGCTGGTAGTACGACGGCTCAAAGTATTCCTTTCATGCTGGAATTTGCTGTTAATCCAGTTTCTTCTTCCGGCAATGCATTAGCAAAAGGTTTGCTGAAACATGGTTTGAAACGCTTTGGCCGTGTAGCAACAAGTAATGCGGCAAAGGTTGCGGGCCGATTGGTTGGTGATGCCGCAGCCGCTGCCGGGATGACAGCTACTTCAAGTATAGGTCGCGTAGCTTCTGGAACCAACGAACGGATGATTGGTGATGTTCAAGCGACAGTAGAAGATGGTGAGATTAAGTATGCAGGCCGTGAGAATGGCATGGAGGTGGGCGAGGCCTTGGGTAAATCAGCTGTCTCTAATTTCCTCGAAAATCAGTCGGAAATGGTCTTTAATGCGTTCGCTGGTGGTGGCAAGTTGGCGAAAGAAGCATTGAGCAAGTTTATTCCTGACTTTTCTAAGCTTTCCAATAGCGAGATTGTGCAGTTCATCAGCAAGATAAAGAATAATCCTACTATCAAAAACGTTGCTGAACGTACACAGTTTCATGGGCTGTTAGGAGAATATGCCGAAGAGGTATACAACAACTTTGCCAACATTCCACTGGGAGAGATGACTGTTGAACAAGCTACAGATTTAGACAACAACATTGATACATTTCTGGGACTTGCACCGACGTCTGCTGCCTTTGGTCTGCTAGGACTTGGGGGAATGGCACGTGAGAAATATACTACTCAGAGGAACTTACACAGGTTTAAAGAAGGGCTGAATGAGGAAGACCAAGCTTTATTTGATGAATTGCAGCAAGTAATAAATGCCGGTGACAAAGAAACGACTAAAGCATTTATCAAAAGGACGCTCGCAGATGAAAAACTAACTCAAGAAGAAAAGAAAGAACGTGTCTTTGCTGTTCAGGATATGCAGGAAGAAAGGGTACTTGAAGATGTGCAGAATGAAGATGTGTCTGCTGGCGTTACTTCCGAAGATATTGAAGCAAATAAGATTGATATTTACCGTAATTTTAAACGAGCTGAGAGAAAAGTAAACAGTCTCTTGCCTGAGGAAATTGTTTCTCAGTTGGATGCTGTTTCAGACCTTGGGCAGTTTGCATCGACCAATAACCTGAATGAACAACAGGTTTCGGCTCTGGCAGATTATCTTCCGGTAAAGGAGATATTCTCGCAGTACGTCGATCATACCAACAAAAGAAAGGAAGAGGCAAAGATGCAGGCCCGCGAACAGGCAATGGCCGACATCGAAAAGATTAGTAATCCGGAAACAGGTTTTGTTGTTCAGGCGAAACATAAGTTTGCCGATAATCCAGTTTATCTTGTAGGTGGTAATCTGTCATTTGGTGAGGATGGCTTTCTGGATCGGGACAATTCAAGCGAGACTATTTATTATGTCGATGAAACCGGTGAGCGAAAGATGGCCCAGGCTGAGGACTTTGATAGCGTTCTGTCCGAGGTCCCTATTGATGATATGATTGTTCAGGCTGAGATTAATGCTGAACAAGATTTCGTCACTAATGAGGAAGAAAGCCTCCGTTCTCCTGATATTCCTGCACCTGTTCGTGGAGAAACTGTTATGATGGATGGTAGTCGCTATCTAATAGAGGGTAATAATATGGCTGATCCTGGTTTAAGCGTAATGGCGATTAAGTTGAATGCCGCCGGGAAAATAGAAGTGCCTCCTGGATTGGGCGCGCGGACATCTATTTCTCCCGATGAATACTATGCAGCCAAAGAAGCCGAACTGTGGCCAGATGAAAATCGAGTGACAGAAGTAGAGGATGCAGAAAGTGATATCCCTCAACAGAAAAAAATCCTTCCTGACGGTAGATTCGCTGTGCAAACGGGTACGGATGGAAGTGAAACCTCTTATGACATATTGGACAGAAACGGAAATGTGGTAGATAGCGATATCATGCCATCCATTGATTATTCTGCTTTAGCCGATTACGTAATGGAGGAAGAGTCTGTTTTGCCGAATGATGGTATTCAGGGTACAGAAGATGAGCCACAAGGCTTGGAAGAAGGTACTGTCTCGCAGGAAGAACAACTGCAGGATGAAGCGGAACAGCAGGAAGAGCCGGAGAGCGCACTATCCCGTATTCCTCTCAATGAAGCGCAAGAACCCGACTTCGAGTCTGCAACTATGGAAGATACCGGTGCTGCCCTTCTGGAAATGAACGACGGGGATGTAGATGAAGCAAAGGACACGGCTGTGCAGATGGTTTCTTTCTACGATGGTGAGTTGAAGAAAGCCGAGAAAATGAAAACCTATGCATCCAATCCGATGCAGATACAGAAGCTGAAAGCTGAAAGGCGTGCGAAGATAGATGAGGTTAATGCCAAGAGAGGGTACTGGCAATCTGTTGCAGATGTCATAGAGCAAGGACGCAAGAAAGCCACCCTTATTGATGAGGCCGCAGTGCAGGTGCAGAAGAACGAGGAACGTCTTGCATCCATGGCCCCGGAAGAACAGTTGGCTGCACAACAGAAAGTACAGGAGAAGATTGATAAAGGTGCTTATTCGAAGCCGAAATCATCTTCTTCCGTACGTTATATAAAAGAAGATGGGCAGCTTGGCGAAGCTGTTACTCCGCAGGAATATGTGTTGCGTGAGATTGCAACCGGACGCATACGGTTCAAGTGGGGGGATAAAGGAACTACGCATGGGCTTGCCTCCCACACCGGACTTTCCGGGTCGGAGAGTGAACGAAGAAGTCGCGTCTGGGCATTCGCAGCCGATGGGATGACTCCCGAAGAGGCTTCGGAGGTGATGTTTGATAATATGCCGGACTATGTGAAGAAGGGTGTAGAGCAGACAGACGTATTCAATATGGTTCTTGACGCGTTCCAGTCGCACAAAGGACCAAAGGCTATGTTCGATGAGGCAAAACGCTTGCATGGTTCTGATGTGGAAGAAGAGCAACCGGGATACGATAAAGAGATGGAACGCCAACGTATGGAATGGGAGGCAGAACAGAATTATATGAATGTGGAGGATTATCAGGCATATCAGGAAACAATAGATCTTTATTCAGAAGAACAGTATGACATGATGCTTGATAATGATTTAATGAGTATATTTGCGGAAAAATACATGGCCGAGATGGAGGAACGGGCAGCGAAAGAAAAAGCTGTGACTTCCTCTGTAGAAGCCGACAAAGAACAACAAGGATATGAACGAAGCGGAAGCAACAATGATGTTCGGCAAGGAGTACCTGAAGGAGAAAAACTTCCAGGAAGAAATACGGAAGGCGATACGATATTGCCTGAAGAACCAACTGTTGAGTCAGGAGGACGTGGACCGGGCGAGGGAAGCCGGACGGACAGCTATGATCAAGGTGAGCAACAAGGCGTTGGCGAACTATATCCGGGCATTGTACTTGGAGAGCAAAAAACAAGCCTAAGCGAAGATCCGAATAGCGGAGTTGTCTCCAATGAGTCATTAGAAAACATAGATAAGCATGGGTTATTAAATGCAGAACAACCCACAGCGAGTGATTTGTCTGTTGCAGAACCATCTTCCTTGCCTCAGGAAAATGGTAGCGATGCTTTGAACTATGAGGATAATTCTGCACCTTTGCAAGGTGACAATCAAAAATATCACGAAAATGGCGAAGTTTCTGAATCAATTCCACAAGGAGAGCACGGAACGTTGTCTGAAATATCTGGCGAACAGGAAGAATCGATTTATCAATTACGACGAAGAATTGAAGAGGCATCAAGAGATGCATCGGAAAGCGAAGGAAGCAGAGGCAACCAGCAAAAAATAAAACCTATCGGAGTAGGATCATTTGGCGCTATTTATAATCAATCTAACAAAGAAGCGGCAACGCCTATTGACAAGAAGACAGACACTGGTGAAAATCAAATTGATCTGCAGAGTGACACGGCTCTACTGCAAGATGTGGGTTCTTCTTCTGTTGACAGAGATAGCGAACTGTCCGTAAATAAGCAAAAAAATCCTCGGTTTACTGCACCTCAACCTGAGGCTGGTGAAGATCTAATTGATTACGCCAGCAGAATATCAGAAGCTAAACGTTTATTTGATGCTGAACAGGAAGTAGATACTACCCCTACTGAGGCACAGAAATCAGCTGGCAATTATAAGAAGGGACATATCAATATTGGTGGATACGATATTACTATAGAAAATCCTAAAGGCAGTGAACGTTCGGGGGTAGATGCTAATGGACAGCCATGGAGTGTCACAATGAATAATAGCTATGGTTACATTCGCGGAACAGAAGGGGTAGACGGTGATCATATTGATGTGTTCTTATCGGACAATCCGGCTGATGGTAAGGTGTATGTCATTGACCAAATAAATGAAGACGGTTCTTTTGATGAACACAAAGTGATGTATGGTTTCCCTTCAGCAGAAACTGCACGTGCTGCTTATCTTGCAAATTACTCTTCTGGTTGGAAAGGTTTGGGTACTATTACAGAAGTTTCGAAGGATGAATTTAAGAAGTGGATTAAATCTTCTCATCGTAAAACTAAACCGTTTGTAGATTATAAGAGTGTAAAGACGGATTTCCTCTCACCGCAGGAAAATAGCAGTGAAACAACTGTAAATTTACCAAAAAGCAAGTCTGATACTAAAAACAAGAAACGAGCTGCCGATATTAAACGAGCACGTTATGAATTAATGGATGCTAAGCGGGAGCTTTCGGTTGCCCAAGCGACAAATTCAGGCTACATTCCAGAGGAGGTTGAAGAAAAGAAGAAAAGAGTGGAAGAGGCAGAGAATGAACTAAAGAAGCTAGCTGGCATAAAGAACGAGGATAAGAGTGTGTTTTCTGCCACTTCATCCTCAAAATCAGAATTCGCCCTTGAAATTCCTGCAATGACAGAAGAAGAATACATTGCATCGAAAGGATATGGCTTTTCGGGTATTGGTGATGTAGCTCTTCATAAAGGAAAGCAAAGAACAAGTAAGCAACAAGACAAGGCTGTAAAATCCCAAGCAAAAAAGGATAAAGACTATACAGATCGCCGTGAGGTGTTGCGCAAAGAGTATCGAGATAAACTCAGCAAAGGCGAATTACGAGAACCGAACACAATAGAAAGATTGCTGAAAACTGCTAATGGGAATCCAGATAACGAAGGTACACATGCGGCTAGACGTGCATTGCAAAAACGTGGAATAGATTGGCAGGAAAACAGTATCCGTTTTCGTGAAATGGATGACAGTGATATAACCTCTTTTGCTCAAAAACATAATCTTAATGAAGATGATGTGAGGAAATATGAACAGTCTATGAACATTGGTAATTTGGGTGGTGCCAGCTATGCTTTTAAAAATATAAAGAGAAATATACGCCTTTTGAATTCTGATTTGTCTTTAGGTGAATTTGTAAAAACGTTTGCTCCTGTCGAGAAGGAACTATATGAAAAGTTTGGAAATGTAGATGCCCTGCGTGATGAATATGTGCAACGGGAAATGGAGAATCGCAATGTTATGGAAGCTGCCCGTAAGCGTGCAGAAGAAGTAGCAGAAGCAGAAAGAAAACGTCTAGAGAAATTTGAGCTGATGACGGACGAAGAAATGGACGCATCTTATTTCAATGCGTTAGAGGAAAATAGCGAATCTCGTATGCGTGACATAGTGAATGAGGCTGCACGCCGGAAAGGATATGTATCAGCGGATGAATTTAGAATGGCGCATCGCGCACCATCGTACGATGAAGAAGGCATTGACAAGAATATGGTTGATATTGCTGTAAATAAAGACCAAATACGTGAGTCTTTAGACGAGTTGCTCCATATGAACCGGGATAAATATAGAGATGAAAGTGCGTCCGCTATTAATGAAGCATTATCCGCTATCGATGAAGGGAAACGTCCTATGGTAACTATTTATCGTGCCGTTCCTAAATCATTAAAAGAAGGTAAGGTGAGAAACGGTGATTGGGTTTCATTGTCTGAGTCTTACGTAAAAGTACATGGTGAACATGTATTGAATGGTAATTATAGGATAATGAGAGAGAAAGTTTCTGCTGAAAATCTTTATTGGGACGGGAATGACATCAACGAATGGGGTTATGATGATCGTAGTGATTACCACTATAAGGACACAAAAAACAACCGTAAATTAAGTGATTTGATAACCAGGGATGATAGTGGGAATATCATTCCTCCTTCTAAGCGTTTCAATACTAGGAAAGCAGATACTCGATTTAGAGAAAAAGACTTTTACTCCAAAGAGGAACAATCTATAATTGACAAAGCAAAGGAAGATGGTTCTTACATGAAAGCGCCCAATGGAAAGAAAACAAGTCTTTCGGATAAACAATGGGTACAAGTGAGGACTAAAGCATTCAAAAATTGGTTTGGAGACTGGGAAAACAGTCCCAAGGATGCTTCTAAAGTGGTGGATAAGAATGGTGAGCCTTTGGTGGTTTATCATGGTACGCTTTCCAAAAGTATAGAACGGTTCAGAAAGGATATGATTGGGAGTCGATATTCTTACGATGAATCGGGATTCTTTTTTACGGATAAAGAGAGTATTGCCAAGGACTATTCCACTTCAGAATTTGATTTTGCAGTTAAGGGAGACATAATTCCTGTATTTTTGAATATAAGAAAGCCGATAATGGCTGACAATAGATGGGCTGTAAAGAATGGTTTGGGGAATGCCTTAAAAAACATGGATTCTATTGAGTTTTGGGATAATTACCAGTCTTTTATGCTTGATGAGATTGAGGATAAAAAAACTGATGGAGCAATTATCAATGATGGTTCTTCTAAAATGGTTGTAGTTTTTGAGCCTAATCAGATAAAATCTGCAACAGAGAATATAGGAAGTTTTTCTTCCTATAATGATGCTATCCGTTTACGTGAGAACAGTGAAGACCCACATGAAATAAATACGGTGAAAGTCTTAGCTGCCATTACTAAACTGTCTGATGTGCTGCATACTCCCATTCACATGCTCCGTACAGTGGAAGAACTTCCCGACGGAGTTGCTAAGCGTGCTATTGAAAGAGGAAGGAATATAAAAGCGTGGTACGATACAAATACAGGTGAAGTATCTGTGTATATTCCGAATATAAATAATGTTGCCGATGCAGTGACGTCCGTCCTCCATGAAGTGGTAGGGCACAAAGGACTGCGTGATTTGTTCGGTAAAGAGAAATTTGATGGCATGATGGAGAAACTGTACGCACAACTGCCGGATGATGTCAGAAAAAAGGTTCATGATGTTGCAGAGAATAAATATAAAGGAAATATTGCTGTGGCTATGGACGAATATTTGGCAGAGCAGGCAGAAAAGGATGAGATACCTTCATGGTGGAACCGGATTGTTTCCGCCGTGCGTGACTTTCTCCGTGAAATAGGAATTGATGTGAAGTTGACCGGCAATGATTTGAAATATTTATTGTGGAAATCAAAGAACCGTCTGATGAACACTGATGATGGTATTGCTGTCATCAATAAAATTGCAGCTGATGAGAGCATGAAGGAAAGGTTCCATATCGGTGAGTATTCCCGTACTCCGGCACAAGAGAAAGCGGATTATGACAGGGCAACCAAGGTTGTGAGTGATTTTGCGAAGAGCCATACCGGGGCAGCTAATGCATTGGTTGTCCGCTCAAGAGAAATGTTGCGTGAGCAATTGGAAGCTATAGGTATGTCGGATGAGTCCATTGATGAAATAGAGGGTGCTTTCAATTCAGGAGAAGTGGTCGCTGTATATAATGAAGAAGCAGGAAGAGTGATTATTTCTAATAACGGTGCATCCGATAAGGAATTAAAAGCCTATCTTTGGCATGAGAATACTCATAGGGCAATACGGGAAATATTTGGAAATAAAGCAGAGGAAGTAATTGAACCTATTTACGAATGGCTATCTGCAAAAAAACCAAAAGGCTGTGAGATTGTAAGAAACAAATATTCCGAAAGGAACGATGCCGCTCAAAAGGAAGAGTGTATCGTAAAATTCGTGGAGGATAAAATAAAAAAGTCAGGAGAAGCAACTTTTCAGCAGGAACTGGAAAACGCTTCTCCTATAATAAAAGAAGTATTTGAAGGTATATTTAATTTTATAGCATATGGAACAACAGAAAGAACCAGAGAAGAAAGTAACAAACTTTTGGGACGAACCTTGGGAACCGGATATGAGTTGGAAGTGCGGAACTCCGGCAATGCAAGAGCTGGAGAAGAAAAGAAAGGGGCAGAAAGCGAAGGAGCAAGAAACGAAGCCGGAAGCGGAGAAAGACAAGAGTCAAACGACAAAGGAGTAAGATTCCGTGAAAGTGATAATTTTGCCAATGAGCAAATAAAAGAGCTGAATTCCCGTATTGCATCTTTGGAGAAAAAAATAAGTAAATTTGAAAATCAAGAAGAGTTAAGGCGTTCCGTTACAGAATTCATTCGGGGGGAAATCGATTCGTCCTTGGTCGGTTATTTTGGCAAGCAGGATTTGAACTCCCTGCTTGTACAAGCACAGAACGCAAAGAGTATAAAGTCATTGGAGAAGATTGTGATGAATGTCAAAAATGTGATAATGAACGCACAACGTCGCAAACTTCAACGTATGATTGACAAGCTGCTTTCTCTTCAAGTACAGGATGTGAACGGAAAGAACATGTCCATAGCCAAAAATGTGGATGACAGTACCAGAAAGATATTCTCTTTTCTCCGTGGGAAAGTGTCCGACTTGGTTTTGTCCGGGTTTGAGGATGACATGAAGTATCTAAGACGTAGTGGCAGAGAGAAGCGGGAAGAAATTACCCGTTTGCATAGTTTACTTACTACTGCTAAGACGGAGAAGGAAAAGAATAATATTAATGAACAGATATCTTCTCTTGAAACGGAAGTTGAAGAAGGAAAGTCTCAACTGAAGGACTTGCAGGCTGAAGCTGATGCGGTAAAAGAGCAAATACTTAATGCCGGTGACGTAGATATAGATGCGGAAATGAAACGCCTCGATGAAAAGATGGATAATGCCGCTATGGGGAAGGATACCTGGACGCAAGGCGACACAGAGCGTATGGCTGCATTGAATATCCTTCAAGGAATATTCACTAACAGGAAGCATGATGCCGGAATCGAAGGTATTGAGGTTGACAAGCAGAAACTTATCCTTAATAATTCAGACCTCTATAGAAAGCGTATAGGTAAAAACGAGACAGAACGCAAAAGGCTCACCGAACAAATCAACGAGAACCATCGCCGTATTGTGGCATACGACCGTCTTGTGAATGACATCCGTTCCACTCAGGTAAAACAGATGGAAATGACTGTTGAAGAACTGAATGAACTTATTTCCAATGGGAGAAATAACTTGCTGAGACGTAAAGAGAAAGAGATGCAACGGAAGTGGGAACTGATAAGCGGTGCCATCCGTTCGGTGGAAGGGAAGCCGATAGATATATTCAAAAAGAACCAAAGCAAGGAACATTGGGCGAAGAAATTCTTTTCCGCTCCGATGGGCAGCTTTGAGTACATGTGCAAGCGTGTAAATACAAAGACACTGGGCAAGGACGGCTTTTTGTATAAGTGTTTCATTGCCGGAGACGAAGGAGTGCTGAAGGCTTATGATACCTACGTATCAGGTATGAAGGAACTGAGAACCCGACTGGACGATAAGTGTGGAGAGGTGTTCGGGGAAAGTTTTGAAGCTGTTTCTTTGAAAAGTGATAAAGTGGTGGAAAAGTCGGGTGTTTATGTCACCCAGTCCGAAAACGAGCGTGGCAAAGGCTATGGGGTACGTTATGAGCTGCCGCTTACCAAAGGGCAGGCCATGTATATCTACCAAGTCTGGAAAATGAACGACGGACGTACTAAATTGGAATTGCAGGGATTCGATGAAGAGTCTGTCGCACAGATAGCGGACTTCATCGGGACGGAGTATGTGCTATTTGCCGACTGGGTGCAGGATGAACTTTTGAAAGATTTGCGGGAGAAGTACAATGCCAAATACCTTGAAATGTTCAACACCTCCTTGGCTGAGATTGAAAACTACATTCCTCTGAAGATACGTAAGGAAGCCGTAAGGCAAGAAGCCTCTTTGTCCGAAGACGGAAATAAGCGGAAAACGCTGGAGGAAAAGGCTGGCAGCCTTATAAACCGCACGGTGAACACAAAGCCGGTTGACATTACCTACAGTGGATTTGATGTACTTTTAGAACATGGCAGCCAGATGGAAGAGTGGAATGCTTATGCAAGGGTGCGGAAGGACTTGGACTATATACTAAGCAGTATAATGTTTCGGAATCAGCTTAATGCCAATGTCAGGGGAAGTTATGAGAGCTTCTATGATGCGGCAGAGGTTGCTGCAAAAGCCAACCATCCGGATAGTGCCAAATATGGTGACGAAATTCTTGGGAAATTGTCAAAAGGAATTGTGGGAGGCAATATTGCATTCCGTTTGAATACGGCATTGAAGCAAGTTTTATCCGCTCCAGCATTCTTGGGGTATTCGCAGAGTCCATTGTATATAGCACATTTGACAAAGAATGCGGTAAAACCATACGCTGACGTTCAATGGTGTATGAAGAATATCCCTTCCTTTTATGAACGAGTGAAAAGTGGAACTGCCGGAAATGAAAAGCTTGATGAAAAGAGCTTTTCAAGATGGATGGATAAGTATATAGAAATAGGTATGATACCGAACAAATTGGTCGATGCCATTACTTGTTCTATCGGTGCCAAATCCATCTTTGATTATAAGTTTGCGCAACTGAAAAAATCAGGTCTCAAGGAAGAGGAAGCACGCAACCAAGCTTTGGCAGAGGCTGATATCTATTATAATGCCACGCAGCAGTCATCTCATCCGGCTTTCATGTCGCCCATGCAGATGAGCCGCACGTTTACTGACCGCATGCTGACTACTTATCAGAACTCAAATATCGGTTATGTACGCAAGCTAATGGCTGCTTTTTATGATTTGTCGCGAAGCTTGAAGTGGCAGGAACTAAAGAAAAACTATACTGAAATATACATGAAGGAAGAAGGCTTGTCTGAACTGGAAGCAGAAAGTAAAGCATACCGCAGACTTTTGAATGAGAATAGGAAGAGCGTAGTTGAAATAGCTCTGTTCGGATGGGGATTGAATATACTTTGGAATATCGGCAGCCAGGGGTTACTTGGGTTCTTCCGTGGAGATGGGGATGATGATAAGTGGGCCAAGGATTTGGCTTTCATGCTGACATCTCCGATAAAAGGTGTTCCTGGAGGAAATTTGCTTGAATCAATAGCAAGTGGATATGGGATGAATCCGTTCCTTGTGTATGACGAGCTTGACAAATTCATGAAGGAGTCCAAGAAAGCCATTGAGGAAGATGGGTTGATAAGTCCTCAAATGGCATATATTACGTTGGCGAAAGCATCACGTTACGCCGGTGTTGATTTGGAAGTGTGGGGCAACGTCTATCTTGGCGTGGAAGGATTAGTTCGTGATGGTGCTTTAGAAGATGATGGTATTATTGATTTGATGTATATTCTGAACTCTCCCAAGAGCAGCCGGGTAACTGTAGCTAAGGATTTGTATAAAAATGAGCCGATACTTGAATATGCTAAGAAGATAGCGCGTGCCTACAAGTATATTCCCAAGAAAAATGCTTGGGAGAACTGGGTTCCGGGTGCTAAGCCTCTTACTAAACGGAAAGAGAATGAAGTCAAGAAGGAAGCTGAAAGGATGCAGATGACGCCCAAAGAGAGGGAGGATATTGATAAAATGGAAAAAAAGAAAAAGCATCTTCGGAAACTGAAAGAATTGTCCAACGATCCGGAAGCCCAACAGAAATACAGGGAAAGGTATAAGGAGGAAATAACTCCTTAATACCTCTTATGCGACACCCGTCCCGTGTTTGCCACATCGGTGGCTCTCATAGTGGGATATTTGTACTGCAATTGCAAGCGATACAAGTATTAACTATTAAAATGACAGTGAAACGATAAATGGATAAAAGTGTATGAACGAAGATATAGAACGTCTGAAATTGACAATTTACAGATTGATAGGCGAGAACAATGGATTGAGATTCGTTGTAGGCCTTCCGGAGAAGAACTATGAATTGCGTGGCTGTGAATTGTATTGTGGCAATGAGCCTTGTGATAATAGCAAGGAGAAGAATAGTGGATGTATAATACTGGATATAAGAACTGGCAAGAAAGTGGTTTGATAAGGTTATATTAATAAATCCCCGCCAATTGACAGGGATTTATTGTTTCAATTATCTTTAATTTGCTTATCAATAATAGATTTGAAGTCTTCAAGTTTGTTATCTGAACGAATTAAGAATTCTATTTCTGGGTTAGATAGTAGTATTATTTTAATATTCTCACATGAGCTCCTTATTGCTTCTTGAAAGACACTCGATTTCATATATCCTGTAGTAATAAGAATGCCAAAGTTAGAAAGCCCATTGGAATTTTTAATTTTCTCTTTAAAAACGATAAATACATTTTTATCTACTCCAGTCTCAGGATAGTTTTTACATTCAACAAGGAAATAAGGACTAAATTTGTTGAAAAAGGAATCATCTAATTCGTTTCGAATAGCTAAATCGATTTCATTAGGAGTGCGATCTTTTACTCTGTAAAGTATTTTTTTAAATCCCATTTGTCCAAAAAGCATAGAAACAAAATACTCAAATGCTAATCCCTTCTTTCTTGGATCAGTTTCATTTTTTAGAGATGAATAATAATCTCTTAATGCATTAATAGATACATCTTTGCAACTGTTTATTTCTTCAATTCTGATATTTATTAGTTCTTTTATATTATTCCTAAAAATAGAAAATGTTGCTTTGTTAACAAAGCCCAGGATGTTACCTAACGAAAGTACTCTATTTAATTCTGATTGATATTCTTCACCATATGCAGATACGATTATTATTTTGGCATAAGGGTTGATTTCTTTGATTTTTTCAATAACCTGAAATCCATTGATACTATAATCGCTCATGCGCAAATCTACGATGGCTAAATCGTAATAACAATATTCTATTTTTTGCTGAATATCTTTTTCTTCAGAAGCTGTAAATATTGAAACACCTTCTGGAAAATCTTGTAAAATGGCTTTCTGCAAGTTTGTGACTTGAGTCTGCTCATCATCAACTATTAGTATTGATAGATTGTTCATATATAGGGAATTTTAGAGTAAATATTGTATTATAATTATTGTCATTTCTTGAATATGAAATACTTCCATTCATAGATTCAACGATATATTTAGCATGGTATAACCCGATTCCACTTCCTCCCGTTGTGGAAAAATGTAAATTAAATATTTTTTCTTTAACACTATCTTTGATTCCAATTCCATTATCACAAACTTTTATAATAACTTCTTCATCTTGAATTTCAATTGAAATATATAATCGTTTATCTTTTGTTTCTGATAAAGCCTTCGTTGAATTTAATATTAAATTGTTAATCATCTGAGTGACATTGTGTAGAGATTGTTTGATAACAACTTTATTATTTTTGTCATACTCATAGGTAACAGTAATATTATTAGTATTTAAAGTTCCCCTATTTAATAATTCAACAGCTTTACCTAACTCGGATAAATGAAACTCGTTTTTTGATTCATCAGGTGATAAAGTCTTGAAGTCTGAAATCGTTTTTCTAATATTTTCAATGCATTCATTTATCGTTGCTATATCCTCTTGTTTAACGTTTGAGATGTCTAATGTGTTCACATAACCATCCAAATTATGAATAGCATTCTTTAAATCATGGCTAGCAAAATTAGTCATTAGAGCAATATACTCATATAGAGCGTGCTCCTTCATTTCTGCCAACCTATTATTCTTATCTATTTTCTCATTAAGCATAGATATTCTTTTCGAAAACTCTTCAGGATTAGTCCCTTTTTTGGGGATATATTTTTTTTCTCTCCTTTTGGGAGCTTTAGGATTGTTCTTCTTCATCAATAGAAAATTATAATCTCTACAAAAAAACACTATTTTGTTCTGAAAAACAAATATCTCTTGCTTTTTTTGAAGATATCACTAAAAAAATCAAATATATAGGGTATATTATTTTAAATATTTATTTCATTATGTAAAATACGAATATTTCACTTTTTGTTGTAAATCAACAGCTATCTAATGAGTTAACTATCTTACTTTTGTGAAAAATGTGTAGCTATGAATAAGTTCTTAAATAGAAGTGTAAAACCAGTACGTAAGACAAATGTTTCTCGTGTGCAAAGACGCAACGAGAAGCATCTGGATATTTTGGATGAGTTTAGTAAGTATTGGGCATCATTGGATGAGGCCCGGAGGAAAATGCGCCGAAGCGTCATGTATGCTTACGAGGATCAATGGGGGGATTATATAAAGGACCCGGAAACAGATCTGATGATCAGAGAGGCGGACTTAATCAAAAAGAATGGTAAGGTTCCATTGAAAAACAATATGATTAGTCCCATTCTTAAAAATATTGACGGGCAGTTTCGTAATAATGTAACTCAGTCTATCTGTACAGTCCGGGATCAGAAAGAGGCCAAAATCGGAGAGATGATGAGTATTGCGGTTGAATATGTCCATGATCTTAATGAAATTCGGGAGTTGGACTCTGATAGTCTCAGATTAATGTTATGCGGTGGCTATGTGGGCCAGCGTGTGGAATATGGCTGGAACCCGACTAAACGGATGAATGATGTTTGGGTTTATGGCTGTAATCCAGCGCGTATGTTTTTCAATACGAATATTGAGGATGTTCGTACCTGGGACTTGAATTGTATCGGTGAAGTGTATGATATGCCACTCGATAAGGTGGTTTCCCTATTTGCTAAAAGCCGGGCTGATAAAGAGTGGATAGAGAACATATATCGTGTGAGCGACACATATCTTACTTATGATGGTTTGCAGGGAAGGGAAACGAAAGATTTAGATTTCTACACCCCATCTCGTCCTGATTTGTGCCGGGTTATCTTTGGGTGGAGGTTGGAGAGCCGGGAGGCATACTTCTGTCATGATACACTGAAAGGTACATTCTACTATATAGGATTGAACGAAAAGAAGGAAATTGATTGGGAGAATCAACAGCGAACGAATGAGGCACTTGCTCATGGGGTTTTGCCGGAGGACATATTGTTGATCGAATATGAGTATGGCAATGAACAGTATTGGTATTACCGGTACATGTCCCCTTGGGGAGACATTCTTCAAGAAGGCCGGAGCCCTTATTGGCATGGTTCGCATAACTATGCTTTCCATGTGTACCCAATGATACAGGGAAAGGTCTTCAATTATGTAGAGGATTTCATAGACCAGCAACGTGCTATCAATCGAACAATGACATTGATTGATTTCATTCGTAGTTCGTCTTCCAAAGGTGTGTTGATTGTTGATGAATCAGCTTTTGAAAGTATGACTCGCGAAGAAATAATTGACGAATATGTGCGTTATAATGGAGTTCTGTTCTGTAACTTGAAAGGTGGTCAGAATCTCAGTAATGTCGTTCAGCAGTATAATGGGCAGGCGGCTGTTGCCGGTGATTATGAACTATTGAATTTGCAGTTGAAGCTCATCAATGATATTTCAGGCGTGAATAGTGCTATGCAAGGTAAACAGCCAAGTGCAGGCACAGCCGCAAGTTTGTACGCACAACAAGTTCAGAACTCTTCATTGAATCTGAAAGGAATGTTTGAATCGTTCAATTCATTCCGTAAGAGAAGAGATTATATGGTTATGCAAACCATCCAGCAATATTATACTTCTGCCAGACACATTGATTTGTCTGGGAGGGATTATTCGGAAGAAGCAAAGTACTATGATCCGGATAAAGTTCAGAATGCACAGATTGATTTGAAAATCACTGAGGGCACTAATACTCCATCATTCCAGATGCTACAGAATGACTTCTTGATGCAACTCTTTGAACGGAATGCGATTGATGTCAAGACATTGTTGGAGAATTGCTCTTATCCGTTTGCTACAAAGATACTTGAAGCTATCAAGCGAAACGAGCAGGCTTTAATGAATCAACAGGCAATGGGGGGTGTTCCTGGAGAAATGATGCCACAAGGCAACGCGCTTATGCAACGTGCCGGAAATGATGCGTTTGCATCTCCTGAAGACGGAATGGTGCAGCATGCAGCTTAAATTGAGGCCTCGCTAACAATACGTGTCTTTTGGGTTCGCTTAAACTCCCGCCTAATTCGTGGGAGTTGCCATTTGTAGCATACATATACAAGGATGGCCGTTGCCATAAGGTAGTCGTCGTGACAACCTTCGGCAGCGCCCATTTCCTTACCATTCTCTTTGAGTTCGTAGGTATCCATCTCGAAGGTCGTAGGTTTACTACGCTCGATGTACAGATAATCACGCATGGCAGATTTTAGGAAGTTAATGATTGTCGGTTTAGTTTTGGGATTGGTGTGGAAACCATATTTGACTGGTAACCCCTGCTTAATTTGCTCAGGAGATGTACGAGAATAAAGGTTGTCGTAGTACTCTACCACTTCATCCAAAACGTAGTCAAAATTATCTCCTTCGGTTCCTTCAGTTTCAAGCGTGTTGCTTTCAATTACAAGCACGGCATTTCCGTATGCAGCCGCTATCTGTACAGCTTTCCATATCAATAAGTCGTGCTCGATATGTCCATGCCATTCGGCGACAATTTCCGGTAGCCCACCTTCTTCCAGCATTGGGAGCCGGTCAGCCACTTTAATACACGAGAAGTCCGCGGCTTCCGATGTACCACCAATGTCGACACTAACCACATATCGGTCATAATACTTTTCTGTATAGTCGGGAAGTGCCCATACCCACAGGATGTTATTCAGGTCCTTTGTAGGCTCTATGTGCTCAAAACGAATATTAGATAGTGCGTTCTTACCTTTAATATCGTTTGCCACAAATTCGCCATAAAAACAAGGCGGGAGAGTGGCTGTCCGAACTTGTTCGACGTATTTTTGTGGGAATATTCTCCGGCCCGTGCTCTGGAATGCTTCTGCGGCCGTAGACGGATACTCAGAACACATACGCCATTTATCTTTAAATTCCAGCGATTTGTCTCTGTACCAAGCAATAGCTTCTAAAGTTGCACCAATCTCAAACAGCCAGTATTCATATTCGGTCATGGTGGCAATAAACGCATTGTATGTTTTTGGATCGATGCGTTTTGAATATATATCAATCATGAACCAGGGAATGAACACTGGAGTGAAATTGTTACGCCCTTCGACTGCATCCAACCAAGTACGGTGAAAATAGTTACCTACTCCTTTGGCGGTGGATTCCAAAACCTTGATAGTGTAGGGGCCGCTAAGTATTGACCCGAATATGGATTGTACAAGGTCTTCCGGTTTCTTTCCCTTAGTTTCTTTCCATAAACCCACTTCTGTCAAATGGGCCATTGAAATATCTTCTGAACGAAGACTTTCCGGTTTCTCTGCCGAACCTATAGAATATCGGCTATTCGTTGTATTGATGGAACGCGTCTTCTGTGAGCCTTGATAAGGATTCGTTTTTAGGCGAATACCGCCCGTTGCCCATGTAGGCATATTGTCGACAGCTTTTTGAAGCATACCAGATACATTCCGGGCTGCGGATTCAATGTGTCCACAGATAGCAGAGTTCCAATTGGAACGGTGTATAAGCTGTATCCACAACATATAAAGCTGAGTAAGTGTGGAACCACCCCATTGCCGGGCCTTACACAGAATAATGTCAATAGGGACACCAGCTATGCGAAGCTTTTCCAGTTCTTTTAAATAGTATCTTTGTGCCCGATTAAGTAAAAATGCTATGTCTTTTCCTTTTCCTTTCGCCGATATCTGAATACATGAATAGGCCCAGTATTCAAAGTCATAATTTATTCGTTCCTGGCAAAATGATGTCCAAAGCTCATTCCTTATCTTATCCGATATACCCTGTTTGAGGATGAACTTGATATATCCATTAAATCCAATCTCAATGAGTTTTTTCACAAAACCGGTTTCCGCGAATTGTTCCGGAAGATACATTTCTTCAATAGGACAGTCTTTTATATAGACCTTTTTCCGGGAAATAGATGTTGATCCTTCGCCGGTTATCGGATTATATGGACTTCGTATTATCGCAAGCCGTTCTCTGTTTTTCTGTATTATTTCATTTACGGTCATATATAAACCTCCTGGATAAGAGGCTTACCGCAAATGATATTAGAAAGCTATATACGTGGATAAGCGTATTGATATGTGGAGCGAATAAGCCCGTGGTTAGAAATGAAAATGCAAGTAGGAGAATGATTTTCGGCATATAACGTCGTTCAATGCCGGCTGTAATAATGCCTACCATAGATAAGACTATTGCTGAGGCACCAACTGTCGGTTCCTGATAGGTTGCAAAGATTGCTGAGAGAATAGGAATTATAGCCATTATTGGCATAATGATATACAGGTTGAAGTTCCGGAGCCTTCTCCAGTAAAACAAGAATAATGCAGAATTGATACTTAGATGAAAAAAATTAGTGTGGACAAAGCTATAAGTAATATAGTTCCACCATTCGCACCCATTGTATATACCTAATTGCGTAGTGTCGCAATAAAAACCAATGGAGTATATGAATACAAGGAAAATGATAAATATCATCTTATCTGTTCTTTATTGATTTATAAATGATGCCTCTCATTGTATCTATTGCCACGTAGTAAGAAGGCGCTGGCTGTTCTATGATATATTTTAATACGCAATAACCTGGCGCCTTCATTTCTTGTTTGTACTTTAGAAATCTGGCGTATAAGTCTTTATACATACACAATTTATTTTCATTGGAAACTTTGATAGGTTTTCCACGATGCATAAGTGATATAACCCTACGTGCATTATCATAAGTTATGAAAAAACGAGGTGCCTCTTTCTTCATAACTTCCTGAATAATTTCTTCGGTTGAAATATAAGGCATACTTTTTCGTAAGCTTTTCAATGCATCAAAGTATGCTTCTCTTATAGAATTGTCTCTTATTTCTCTGAATATATCATCCATTATAATAATGTTTTATGCAAATATAATTAAAGTAATACTTTAAAAGTTGCGATTTTACTAAAAACGCAGCTTTTAGTTGTAAAAACGCAGGTATAGTTTTCCATTTTAGTGCTTTTTTTGTGCATCAAATAAATAAAGAATTTGCTTATGGAAGATATGGAAGAAAAGAAGGGGGAAACGGTAGTTGACAATACAGATTCAGTTCCGGGCACCGAACAAGTTCAAACTCCTACAAAACGGGATCAGTTGAGATCACTTTTGAGCGATGAAATTCCCGGTTATAATGCAGATGATGATGAATCATCGGCTGAAATGTTGATGGGATATATCAACGGAAATAAGGAACAACGCAATAAGCTTGCCGAAGCTTTGCAACAAGATCCTCGTTTGGCTCAGATGCTTGCCGATATTGTAAACAAGAAACGTGGTGCCGGTAATGCAATGGCGCGCTATTTTGGCAAAGATTTGCTTACTGCGGAAGAAGGTACTCCGGAATATGATGATATTCTGGCAGCCGAAGAAGAACGAAAGCAGGAAATGGAGGCGATGGAGGCTAGCAAGAAGGAATATAATGATAACCTTGAAAAGAGCATGCCTATTGTAGAGGGATGGTGTCAGGAGAAAGGTTATGATATTGAGGAGTTTCTTGATAAGGTTTGGACGAATGTTATTTCTCCGATCATGTCGGGAAGTTATTCCCGTGAAATATGCGACTTCTTGGACAAAGGTTTGAATTACGACAAGGACACCCAAGATGCTTTGGCCGCTGGTGTAGTGAAAGGCCGTAACGAAAACATCAATAAGATGAAAGAAGAACGTGGAGACGGACTACCTAAAGGGATAACGAGTGTTCCGGGAAATCCTAATATGCGAAAAAGAAACTCTATCGTTGAGGCTGCTTTAAATGCTTGATTATTAACTGTTATAAATTAAAAAAAAGATGAAAGTATTTAGTTTTTTGAAAAGAGAGAAATGGACGGTTCTTTCCGTCCTGTTGACGCTTATTTGCGTCTTTGTTGGTGGCGGTGTACTTATGGCTGATGCTACCGTAATTACACCGGGTTCCACACCATCTCCGGGAAATGCAGGCGAACCTACTCAATTACCAGGTAGCCCTACAACTGTTTCCGGAGTATCAGATGCTACTGGAGGTGTTGGTGGCGGCAATCTTATCCAACCGGATATTGATGACGATATTTTTCAGATTGGTACGGATGAGACTGTTTTAGATGGTATCATGCGTAAAGCTAAGAAGAAGGTTCGCGTTACAGGGTTTGAAGTAGATCACTTTGTTATCGATGAACAGAAATCTTCGGTGTTCACTACTGAAGATTATGCTGCTTCTGGTGACCAGCAAGCTCCTATCAGCGTCCCTTCGGATGATCGTGGATTATTTCAGGAAAATGGTACGGTGTTGGTGAAAGGAGTCAACGGATATACTGAAGATGGAAAAACGGAAATCAAGGGAGTGGACCTTATGCTGTTTATTACGGGAAAAGATTCGAGTGGTAAACCTATTGTCATGGCAATTAATGGTCCGAAGACGAATGAGGGTGATGCCTATTGCAAACTTCCTACAATTCCCAAAGGAACAGAAATTGTTATTTTGACAAATGCATGTGCTGAAACTCAAAAGGAAGTTGCTCCTGATGTTGTATTCCCGACTCCTAAGCGAGTTTACTTACAGAAGACTATCATGAATGAGGTAGTATCTGACTATTTCGATGCCCAGAAAAAACGTATTCCTTTTAATCAGGCCCAAATTGCTGAAGCTATGATTAAGCAACACCGTAGAAAGAATAATCGTTCTTTATGGGTGAGCCATAAGGGCAAATTAATGGTTGACCGTGGTAAAATGGGGCGTCAGTTGGTATATACTTCCGAAGGTGTTCGTTGGCAATTTAAACGTGAGTATGAACATATCGGCCCGTGGACATTTGCTGATATTATTGCTTTAGCAAAATTGAAATTCACAGGTCAGAACTGTTCTAAAGAAGCATGGTGGCTTATGGGGCGTGATTTATTGGAGCAAATTCAGAATATCGATTTCACCAAACACAAGGACATCACAATGACTTCCGATCAACAATGGGGGTTCTCATGTACTAAACTTCACACTGTGTTTGGAGACTTCTATTTGAAGCATGAACCGACTTTGGATTATCTGGGATATTCTTGTAGTGGTGGCATTCTTGATATGTCCGGTATTGTTCGCTACTATATCAAGAACGAAGAAACCAGTTCTGAAAAGATTGAGGGTGAAGAAGCAAAGAGAAAAGCAATCATTTCTATCAATGCTTTGGCGTTGAAAGGCTATTCTCATATCTGGGTCAATGGTGAAGATATTGATGGTGATAATATCCCTGGTGCTTCGGCTATCACTAATTGGAGCAATGCTACCAATGCACCTGAAAATCCAAAGTTGAATGATGTTATTTATTTAACTGCTGCTTGTGCCGCAATTACCGGATCGAAGACGGGTGAAATCTATCAGTATAATGGTACTACCTGGGAGAAATATACGGGTGTAATTTATGCTCAAAATTGATTCTGTGAAATGTAGGGGCGGAGTATAGTACTCCGTCTCTTAATTTTTAATTATATGAAAATTTACAAGAAAAAATACGCAATTTATGGGATGATAGAACAAAGTTCTGTTTTCCCTATGGGTACTGGACATGTTCGTGTTGACTTCCGTCATGGTTCTTTAACAACGGCTGGTATTGTCCCTGCCACATACACTACTTCAAATCCAGTAATTCAGCAAGCTATTGAAAATTCTCCCAAATTTAAAGCGAGGATTATCAAAGAGATAGAATCTGTTCTGATTCGAGATACGGGTACATTGCAAGTTCAAAGAGGAGGCACTCAGAAGTTTGATAAAGTTGTTGTGGAAAGTACAGAGCAAGATACTACTTCTGATATATCAGAATCTGGTGAAATAAGTGGCGGTGCTGGGGTGTATCCAGATGTGAAGAATTCGCAGCAAGCGAAAGATATCTTAATGGGTGAACCTTATAATATCCCTCTTGCTGATCTTGGTAATAAAGCTGCAATACAGGCTAAAGCTGCTGCAACTGGTGTGTCATTCCCTAACTGGAAATAATGATGACTGAACAGGAAATCATAAGTAAAGTCAAAGCAATACTCAACGAAATAGGAGAGGAAGAAACTCTTTCTCTCCTATCAGAAGATACGGTCAAGATTGAAGAGTATATAAAAGCGGTTATACCAGATGCTGTAAGTTTGGTACAAATGAATTCTCCTGTTAGATGTGTCAATAAGAAAAATGGTGTTTCTTCTGATGCTACTGTGACCTCGGATAGTGAGGGGAAATGTCTTATACCTGTTCCTGATGATTTTGTCTCTTTGATTGCGATCAAACTTTCTAATTGGAAGAGAACTTGTATTGTAGCTTTTGATTTAAACTCAGAGGAATATAAACAGCAATGCAACTCTTATACAAGGGCTGGGAGTTACAAACCTGTGTGCATAATGGGATATAATAACTCTGGTAATAGAGTACTAATGCTATACTCTGCAAAGTCTGATTCTAAATTAGAAATGTTCGTGTATGAAGCGAAATATACCCTTGGTACAGACTTAGATATTGATCAGAATGAACCTGTATCGCAAGCTATCTGCTATATGGCTGCTAGTTTAGTGTATTCCATCTTTGAGAATAAAGTAACATCTCAAGAGATGAGGAACATTGCAGTCAGTCTTATTCCACAAAAGTAATATGTATCATATAGATGAAGAAAATAGCGACGTTATTTTTGAGGTAAATGGTAATAAGGTTGCCTTGAAAATAGTTTCTTCTCCCGGAGAAGGTGGGGGAGGATCATCTATCTATTTGATAAAAGTAGGGGATACTACAATTCCTACGAATAAAAACACATATTCAGCCTTAAGAATATTGGCTGAGATTGCAAATAACAATGAGATCTTAAAAGATATATTCCTCCGTAAGGACAAAATCGATAGTACTGACTATCTATTACGTCTTTTTGGAGGCTTAGAGGTTGGCGAAGCCATAGATTCACTTATCGCGGGCAAGGGCATAATTGCTGAAAATGGACGAATACAGGCTGACCGCATGGAGTTGCGGTCATCGCTGACCGTTTTAGAGCTTATCTTCAACCGCTTGTCTGCTATGGAGAGCGATTATTCATTTTCTGAGTCAGGGACTATTGAGAGCGTCGAACTCCTGGAAGACGGTACATATCGGCTTCCACTGCGTAAACGTTGGGAGAATGATTTCACAGCTCTTGACGAAAATGATGTCGTTTATGGCGTGGTGAATAATCTTGCTTCAGGTACCGGAGATTATTATACTTCCTGGTTGCGTGTCCTGAATGTAAACACAGTGGCCAATACCATAACTGCCGTCATGTA
>NZ_CBVI010000076.1 GCF_000513195.1 Bacteroides timonensis
AACGCATCCCCATCGGTTATCGAAATTCTTTAATAGCAAGAAGATGCCTTCTCGCTATACTATCCGGTATTAATCTTTCTTTCGAAAGGCTATCCCGGAATAACCGGTAGGTTGGATACGTGTTACTCACCCGTGCGCCGGTCGCCATCAGTCTATTGCTAGACCATGCTGCCCCTCGACTTGCATGTGTTAAGCCTGTAGCTAGCGTTCATCCTGAGCCAGGATCAAACTCTTCATTGTAAAAGTATTGTTATTACTAGTATGAATACTAGTGATTTTGCTCTGTTCAGGACGCTCGGTTTATTAAAAGTTTTCAAATTACCTATATATATAAGTTACTTGACGGTTCTTTTTTTTATACCCAGAATGTACGTTCGGTTATTAATTATTCATTACCAACCACTGTAGCATTCTGCTCTTGTACTACTTGTATTGTTTATGTAAATTCTTCAAAGATCGCTTCTTTTTAAAACTGCTTTTCTTTTCAGAAAGCGGATGCAAAGGTAAGAACTTTTAAGTATATCTTCCAAATAAATTCGAAAGTTTTTTTCTTTTTTCTTTTTCTCGTCGTCTCTCTTTGCGAAAGGGAGATAAAAGAGGAAAGAGAAAGGAGTTCTTAGCAACACCGGTTTCTTAATCAGCAAGTCAATTATCGATTGCCTTCGTTCGGAAAGCGGGTGCAAAGGTAAGAACTTTATCACATATCTTCCAAATGTTTCCGGAAGTTTTTTTCTTTTTTTCTTTTAAAATGCTGTATTCTTGGTTGGAATTAAGGCAAAAGAAAAGAAAAACGTTGGAGTTCCTACGCCGTTTCTGTCAGAATGTCAATTTCAAGGCTTACCGTCTCTTGGAAAGCGGATGCAAAAGTAGGGCATATTACGATTCAATCCAAATATATCTATCACTTTTTCACCATATTTCTGAAACAATTTTGTAACTAACTGATTGATAAGGATGTTGTAGAACATAAATTTAAAAGGAAGTATGAAAGGGGGTGGAAGGGGATACATTATATATATACGTGCGCGTGATGAAGGCGAAAAGGAACAGGAGGCTATGATATTATAATCAAGTACAGATATGCTATATAATAAATTTGGTATAAACTCGGTACAGATTCGGTACAAATTCGGTTAATAATGCTATTTTAATAGTTTAAACCGAATTTGCTACATAGATAACAAGAAATTAAAGAGAAAAAGGTACGGAAGAAGAGAACCGGGAGAGAAGAAGAAAGAAACGGAAAGTGAAGAAGAAAAAAAAGAAAAAGAAGTATTCTCCCAGTTATTTATGATAGCTTTGCAGTCAGAAATAAAATACAAAGAACTATGGCAAAAATAAAAGAAGATATTTTCAGCGGCTTTTCAGGGAAATTAGGAAATGTGGTAGGATGCAAAGGAAAAAACGGATATTACCTCCGTACAAGACCCGAAAAATACAGAGATGCAAAAAGCAAAGGACAAATGCAGCAGCGAAGCAAATTCATGTTGGCCAATGAACTCTTGAAAAACTTCACTCCATTGTTACGTATCGGATACAGGTATTGTGACGGAAAACGTTCGGGCTTTACTGCCGCAATGTCATACGTCATGGCCAATGCCATATGTCAAGGCGAGGAAGGAACAAGCATTGATTACGAAAAGGTAAAAATAGCACAAGGCACACTGACCACCGCAACGGAAGCCAAAGTAGAGTTGGAAAAAAGCAAAGCCATCTTCACATGGAAGGACAACAGCGGCCGGGGTGACGCACAGCCGGAAGACAACGTGATGACACTGGTGTACAACAGGATGAAAGGGCAAGCTGTTTATCAGCTCCACAGCGCACAGCGCAGCGACGGTTATTGCGAGCTCCCCTTACCGGAAGAGTGGCAGAAGGAGGATCTCACAGTATACATAGCTTTGGAGAATGAAGAAAGAATGTGTGTATCGAACAGTGAATGCCTATGGAATGGCGTATGCATAGAAAGAAATACGGATTAATTGCAAGGCAATAAAAAGCACGTTGCAATATAATACATTAATTTTCATCTATTTATCTCACCTTAAAAACAAGAAACAATATGTTCACAACTACTATGAATGATGCCGAGATACAACGGGAAGCCCGAAAAGATTTCTTTGAACTCAGCACCAAAGTACGCATTGCCACCGAACGCTTCAATCGCAGGCATTGTGACTTGATAAACTACAGCCAGCTTCAACTAAACGACGTTCCCGTCAGCCTGATAAGCAAAAGTGTGGAAAGCCGCAAATGGCGCACAAGAAGAAATAACACATGGACATCTCACTTCAGATTCAAAAATGAAATTGCAGGAAGCCATATAGAGATAGAATACCACCTCTATACAGCCGTACTTCGTACCGGCGGAACAGAATATATCTTTCTGAATAACCTTATCTCTCCTGTCGTCGAACGTTTTACCATGCATTTTATCGAACGTTACAAAGAGCGTCACCTCAAACCGCACGGCATTGATACGAGGAGCATGCCCGTCCCACTCCACTTCAAGATAAACAATCCGGATTGCATTATGGGACGTTATTACAAGACTACGGATATTGACATAGAAGAAGGTACTCATAAAATGTTTTGGATTGCCCCGGAAGGCATATATGTAACTGATTATATTGAGGGAATGCTGACTTACATCACTTTTATGGACAAAGACGATTTGTCACCCCTTAAAAAACAGGTTTATGAAGAGGAAATTGTATGGGACCTGATGCGTTGCGTTGTCGATAAAAGCCGTAGCGAAGAAGAACGTACAAGAGCCTCCTTCCGTTTGGCAAGTACCGCCAACCTGGGACGCATCTTCGAGCGATTCGCCAAACGAAACGTAGCGGATGACGACAACGGTGAAAAGCAGAAACTGTTGCTGCGTATCAGAAAGGAAATGGCAGGACAAGAAGCCATGTTTCAGGAGGTGAAAGAGCAGGCCCAACAGCGGGAAAAAGAAAAGTTGCGAAAAAACAGAGTTACCGGAGCACTCAATACCAATAGTCTTATTGACGAAGTGGAAATCAAAAGTTACGATATACAGCACTTCGACAAATAAACAAAAAGCGGCTCAAAAAAAAGCTGTAAATGTACCGTTCGGAGAACAAGCAAAACGGAAGCGGGCCGCCACGGAATCGCTTCCACGGCAGCCCTTCTTCATTGAAGTAAAGTAACAGAAAGAGAGTATGATACAGTTTTAATTCTGTCCGCCTCCCAACGCTTGGAATAGGTTAATTAAGCTTTGTATTTCGGTAAAATGATTAGCGGTCTGCGACAATTGTGCGCTAAGCAATGTCTGCCGGGCTGTGAGTACTTCCAGATAAGTGGTATTGCCATGCTCCATCAGCAAGGAAGTACTTCTCAGGGCGGTTTGTAAAGAAGCGACCTGTTTATCCAACAGAAGTTTCTTGCCCTGGCTGGTCTGATAAGCCGTTAAAGCATCGTTCACCTCGCTGCCTGCATTGAGCAAGGTTTGCTGGAAGCCAAGTGCGGCTTCTTCCTGCTGCGCACGGGCAATGCGATACTGGGCAACTACCTGTCCGCGGTTGAAGAGCGGTTGCGTCAACGATCCTACAGCAGATGCCAGAAACTTGCCCGGATTGAGTATCATCACTCCGGCAGAGTTCGTCCAGCCGGCACTTCCACTTAAAGTAATGGAGGGATAGAAAGCCGAACGGGCCTTATTGGTACCATAGAACGCTGCTTCGAGTGAACGCTCGGCACTGCGGACATCGGGACGACCGGAAAGCATCTGCACCGGAATACCTACCGAAAAGTCGGCGGGGAACTGCTGCTGCGCCAGACTACCACGTTCATAATGACGGGGTGTTTCAGCCAACAGAAGGGCAAGACTGTTCTCTGTCTGGTTGATTTGCTTCCTCAAGTCGAGCACGGAACCCTGTACCTGATAGTACGTCGCCTCCATCTGCGATACGGCCGATTCATTCGCCATTCCGGCATTCATCAGGGCACGAGTAGACGCCACGGTTTCTTTCCACGCTTCTTCCGTTTGCCGGGAAATGGCAAGTTGCTCGTCGAGCATCAGCAGCGTATAATAGGTATTGGCTATCCCAGCTATCAGTTGGGTACGGACAGCCTGACGATAATCCTCACTTTGAGCATAAAGAGCTTGCGACTGTTTCTTGGCATTGCGCATACGGCCGAAGACATCCAACTCCCAACTGGCAGTGACGGGCAACGAATAAGTTTGCGTTGCCTTTTGCGTATCGAAACTACTCACGGTTCCCTGCGGAGCAAGAGCAAAGGCAGGCAGGAAAGCTAGTTTGGCAGACATCAGTGTTGCCTGTGCTTCCTCTACGCGAAGCTGGGCAGACTGATAATCAGTATTGGTCTGCAATCCCACTTCAATGAGGGATTGCAGATAAGGATCGGTGAAGAGTTCCCGCCAATCCATATTGCCCAGACTGGCGGTGTCTTCGGCCACTACTTCCCCGCCATAAAGCTGGTCGGGGACGGAAGTAACGGGCTCGTATTTAGTATAGATGCCACAACTGCTCAGCAGCAGGCCGGTGACAGCTAATGTGATGATTTGCTTTTTCATTCTTCAGTATCTTTAATATGTTTCCTAGAATTGATTTTATCAATAATGCACCATAGAATAGCAGCAATGCAATACGCTATCAACTGCTCTACCCAAAATATGTCACCTTGATACATCATCTTTTCTTTCATTTATTTATTATTCCGTTCAGCTTCACTCTTCTCCTTCTCAAGCAACACTTGTACGTCTGCTTCTTCCTCCATCGGCGGACGGATCTTCTCCTGCAAGAATTCAAAGATGATATAGAAGACAGGTACTACGAACAGCAATGCCAGTGTACCTACAAGCATACCTCCTACAACACCCGCACCCAGCGAACTGTTACCATTAGCACCCGCACCGGAAGAGAACATCAACGGAAGCATACCAAAAATCATTGTCAACACCGTCATCAGGATGGGACGCAAGCGGACCTGCGCGGCAGAATAAGCTGATTCCACAATACCCATTCCTTTACGACGACGCTCTATGGCGTATTCCGTAATCAGGATAGCCGTCTTGGCCAGCAAACCAATTAACATAATCACACCTGTTTGTAGGTAGATGTTATTCTCCAGCCCGAGCAATTTGGCAAACAGGAATGATCCCATCAATCCGAACGGTACGGAGAAAATAACGGCAAACGGTACAAAGAAACTTTCGTAAAGACATGCCAGAATCAGATAGATAAGGAATATGCAAATGGCATAGATGAAAATAGTCTGTGCACCACCACTACTTGCTTCTTCGCGTGCCATACCACCATATTCATATCCGTAGCCCGTAGGCAAAGTCTGTTCGGCCACCTCTTCAATCACCTTCTGCACTTCACCGGAAGAGTAACCTTCGGCAGGATTTACATTGGCAGAGATAGAGCTATACAGGTTGAAACGATTGGTTGTTTCCGGTCCCAACACTTTCTTCAGTGTTACAAACTGACTTACCGGAGCCATTTCCGTACCATTCCGTACAAACATATTGTCCAGAGATTGCTCGTCCAGGCGGTATTCAGGCGAAGCCTGCATCATCACACGATACACTTTACCGAACTGGTTATAGTTGGATATGTACGCACCACCGCAATAGCTGCCCAATGCATCGAGCACTGCTCCCGGAGAAATACCGGCACGCTTACATTTAGCCGCATCTACTTCTACCGATACCTGCGGGAAATTGATGGCATATGCCGTGTAAGCCATAGCTACTTCCGGACGCTGATTCAACGCACCGAGGAACTCCATTACCGACTGGTAGAATGTTTCCATATCGCCACCCGTCTTGTCCTGAAGGTTCAGTTCGAGGGAGTTACCCATACCATATCCCGGAATCATAGCGGGCTGGAAACTGAATACCTGTGCTTCCTTAATGCCATAGAACTGTCCATTGAGGCGGGCAACCACGGCATCCGAACTGTGCTCCTTCCCTTTTCGTTCGCTCCAGTCCTTCAAGCGCACAATGATTGTACCGTAAGAAGTTCCCTGACCGGATATAAGTCCATAGCCTGCTACACGGGCATAATGTTCTATTTCGGGCGTATCCTGCAGAATATCTTCCAGTTTATCCATTACCTTCGTTGTTTCATCAAGCGTGCTTCCCGGTGAGATACTGACGTTCACCATGATGACACCCTGGTCTTCCTGAGGAACAAGTCCCGTTTTGGTAGTGCTCATCAGATAAACCAACAATGCAATAGCGGCTATCAATGAAGTCCATACCATCCAGCGGTGGCGGATGAAGAACATCACACCTTTCTTATATTTACCCAGCACAGCGTTGAACGAGGCATTGTAAGCTGCGCGTACCCGTCCGTTAATACTCTTGGCACTCTTGGTCCCGTCCGACGGGCGCATCATGATAGCACACAAGGCCGGGCATAGCGTCAAAGCCGAAATCATGGAAATACCTACGGCAGTTGCCATCGTGATACCGAACTGTGTATAGAATACACCGGAAGTTCCTCCCATAAATGTTACAGGGATAAACACTGCCATGAATACACAGGTACAGGAGATGATAGCCATCGTCACATCGCCCATCGCATCTTTGGTAGCGAGATAAGAAGATTTGTATCCGGCATCAAATTTGGACTGCACCGCTTCCACCACCACAATGGCATCGTCCACCACCGTACCAATGGCAAGCACCAGTGCAAACAGTGTCAGGATGTTCAGACTGAATCCCGCAGCCACCAGGCAGGCAAACGTACCTACCAGCGACACTATAATGGATATGGACGGGATGAGTGTACTCTTCAAGTCCTGCAAGAAGAAATACACCACCAAGATAACCAGGATAATAGCGATGATTAATGTTTCTACCACATTGTGGATAGATGCGAACAGGAAGTCGTTGGAACTCATCATCGTGACGAACTCTGTTCCCTCCGGCAGACTCTTTTCCATCTGCTTCATCTGGGCAGTAATTTCCTTATTCACAGCGGTTGCATTGGAGCCTGCCGTCTGGAATACCATGTAAAGAACCGCCGGTTTGCTATCCATCTCACTGCGGAAGCTATAAGTCATCGTACCCAATTGTACGTCGGCCACATCTTTCAGGCGGAGTACAGAGCCGTCTTTCTGCGAACGGATCACCGTATTCTGGAACTCTTCCACACTCTTCAACCGTCCGCGATACTTCATGGTGAACTGGAAGACATTCTTCGAACTCTCACCCAGAGAACCGGTAGGAGCTTCAATGTTCTGCTCACCCAGCACGGCAGTAATATCCGAAGGAACCAGGGCATATTGTGCCATCCGTTCCGGCTTCAACCAGATACGCATACTGTACGTATCACCCAATTCCATTACATCCCCTACCCCCTCTACACGTTTAATCTGAGGCAGTACATTGATGTCCAGATAATTGGCAAGGAACGTCTGATCATAACGCCCGTCGTTGCAGACCAAAGCACCAATCTGGAGGAAACTGGTCTGACGCTTCTGCGTACTCACACCGATTTTGGTTACCTCGGCCGGCAGTAACCCCTGTGCCTTAGCGACACGGTTTTGCACATTCACTGCCGCCATGTCCGGGTCCGTACCTTGCTTGAAGTAGACCTGTATAATAGCAAGGCCGGAGTTGGATGCCGTAGAAGTGATATACATCATATTCTCCACACCATTGATACTCTCTTCCAGCGGCATGATGACGCTGTTCATTACCGCCTCGGCATCGGCACCCGTATACTGGGCACTTACATATACTGTGGGAGGTGCAATGTCCGGATACTGCTCTACCGGCAGCGTAAGGAGCGAAATAAGCCCTATGACCAGAATCAGCACGGAGATGGAGATAGCCATCACCGGCCGCTTTATAAATACATTTCCTTTCATAATTTGTCTCCCTTCTTATTTTACTTGTGTGCCCTCGCGCATTAATCCGGCACCTTCCGATATAATTTCATCACCGGATTGTAATCCGCTGAGCACCACATATTCGCGCCCGTCGCTTATTCCGGCTACAGTGATCAGTGTAGAGACGGCTTTACCGTCCACTACCTTATATACCACAACTTTGTCCTGCATCTGCACAGTGGCTCCCTGCGGAATGGCAATGCAATCCTTATAGATGCTGGGCACCACTACCGTACCGGATGCTCCGCTATGAAGCAGGCGTGATTCGTTAGGAAATACCACGCGCGCCATTACAGTGCCCGTCTGACGGTCGATAACTCCACTAATGGATTCTATGACACCTTTCTTATTATATACCGAATTATCATTCAGTATCAGTTCCACTTCCGGCATGTTCTTCAGAGCTTCATCCATGCTACCATACTGGCGTGTAAGGGCAAGTAACTGATTCTCAGTCATGGAAAAATAGACATACATATCCGAATTGTCACTGACCGTAGTCAACGGATACGGCAGGTTGGCACCTACCAATGCACCCACGCGATAGGGTAATGCACCCACTACTCCGTCACTGGGACTTTTCACTTCAGTATAGGAAAGATTGTTGCGTGCGTTCACTTCCTGGGCTTCGGCCTGCGTCAGCTGTGCTTTGGCAGTGAGATAGGTGTTCTCAGCTGTTTTCAGACTGAACTCTGAAACTACTTTCTGTGCATACAACTCTTTATTGCTGTTGTAGGTGAGTTCGGCAGTCGCCATTGCAGCACGTGCGGCTTCCACATTGGCAACGGCAGTCTTGAGCGCAGCTCTGTAGGGAATCTGATCGATAACGAAAAGCAACTGCCCACGGCGAACTGTCTGTCCTTCAGTCACACAAAGTTTTTCGATAGTACCCGATACTTGCGGATAGATATCAATGTCCTGCCGCCCACGGATAGTGGCCGAATACGAAGTGGAAAGTTCTTTATCCGCCGCTTTTACTTCCATTATTGCATAAGAAGGTTTCACTCCCGCATCCGTTGCCTGTTTGCAAGATGCCACCCACACTGTACAACCGACAATCCCTATCAGCCGTAACCATTTTTTGTTCACTGTAATCATACTTACTCTAATTGTCTTTTTATTAAAACTGGGACAAATGTAGGAGAAAGGAACAAAGCCATAGTGATCAATTTTCCCCCAAGAATGTCCCATTTTCGTTATTCATCACTTTTAAAGCTAACTAATTATCAATAAGCATCATATAGAACAATATTAAAGGATAATAGGACATCCTGTTTTCCCCATAATTTACCAACTTTGCAAAAAGAAAAATGAAATAATATGGAAAAAGAGAACATTAAGACCGTAACCATAGAAGACTTTAAGAACAGTCAGCATATTCTTGACTATATAGATGATGACTTTGCGATAGTCAACAGTCTGGATGAAATACCTTATAATAATGAGGTTGTCAGACTGGAATGTTTCCTTATTGCCGTTTGCATAGAAGGGTGCATACAACTGGATGTCAATAACCGGACTTACCAGCTACAGCCGGGCGACTTACTGCTTGGCCTTCCCAACACCATTATCGGACACACAATGATGAGTCCTAAATACAAAGTAAGGCTTGCAGGATTTTCCACCCGATTCCTGCAACGTATCCTCAAAATAGAAAAAGATACGTGGGACACTGCCATCCATATCCACAACAATCCGGTGAAATCTGTGAACAGGGAAAGTGATAACACCATTTTTAAACACTATGGAGACTTAATCCTGGCGAAGATTAACGATGAACCCCATTGTTATCATAAAGCGGTGGTGCAGCATCTGTTTGCCGCTATCTTTTGCGAGATGATGGGGTATCTCAACAAAGAAATCGCCGATTCGGAGAAAGCCAAACTACCGAAAGAGGGCATCAAGCAGGCTGACCATATTCTACGGAGGTTCATGGAACTGTTGTCGAAAGACAATGGTATGCATCGTTCAGTGACTTACTTTGCCGATGCACTTTGCTATACGCCCAAGCACTTTTCGAAGGTCATCAAGCAAGCATGCGGGAGGGCTCCTCTGGATTTGATAAATGAGACTGCGATAGAGCACATCAAATACCGACTGAAGCATTCGGACAAGTCTATCAAAGAGATTGCAGAAGAATTCAACTTCCCAAATCAATCTTTCTTCGGGAAATATGTAAAAGGACACCTGGGCACATCACCCATTCACTATCGGAGCACAAAAGAGGAATAATTTTCATTTCTGTAGGGTTATGAGCTAAATTGATACGCGGACGACGCGGACAAACGCGGATTTTTATTTTTCATCCGCAGATGACGCAGATAACGCTGATGCCTTTTTATCTTCCGTTAAACATAGCGCAGCTTTAAAAGATCGGCGTTATCTGCGTTATCTGCGGATGAAAAGTTACTTGCACACCGAAGGGAACCAACGGTCAGCGAAGCTAAATCTTACTCCGCGTTCGTCCGCTCTATCAGCGTCGTCCGCGTACCCATTCTCCCCCTAAATTATCATTTAGCTCATTACTTTCCGGTTATGAACAAAACGATAATCTGATATGATAAACATCTTCAATATAAATAATAAATATTTATAAAACAAAACATTTGCGAGATCAGTCGCATACTTAGGGGGTCTCAGTATGATACTTAGGGTATCTCAGTATCATATTGAGGTACCCTAAGTATGATACTAAGATACCCTAAGTATAACATGCTTGATAATCAAGTATTTACAAAGTTGATTTTCGATGGTTATAAATTAGGACAAATAAACAGCTAAAACAATGAATTAATTCGTTTCTATACGGTTATGAACTAAATGGGAATTTATCTTATACTTTTTCTTTCGCTTGTCCGAAAGAAAAAGTATCAAAAAGAAAGGACCCGGGCTGAGTCTTCGGTGCTACTCCGATACTGCCATGCACAGCCGGGGCTCGAACTCGCTATGCTCAGACAATCGCCCCTTACCTGTGACTGACAGCACCTCCGCTTACCCACCTACGCCTATGCCCGAGAGCTGCGCTGTGGAAGCGGCTGCGCATTATTACATCCGGCACTCTCACCCGCATGGTCTCCCGGCCTCACTGTAGGGGCCTTAAGCGAAGGTAGTGTTTTCAGCGTTAAGAAGGGCAGCCTGTTTGAGCGTAGCCAGTTCCTGCCCTTTAGCTGAAAATACTACCGGAGTAGCCCCGGAAGTGCAGCCTTGATTTTTTATTTGGTATCTTTCTTTTGCATCAAGGCAAAAGAAAGTACATTAAATTAGCATTTAATTCATTTCTTTCCGGTTATGAAGTAAAACAGCTCTTATTGAATCCATTTGCCCACTTTATTTGTTACTTATCTGAACAATTAGTAACAATCCCCGATTATGAAATATAAATCCTTGTCCTTATTAATTATAGTATTGTTTTCTGCCTGTACGCTCGGAGCACAGAACCGTAAGAAAGTGGGAATAGTATTGAGTGGCGGCGGCGCCAAAGGAGTAGCGCACATTGGAGCGCTGAAAGTGATAGAGGAAGCCGGTATTCCGATAGACTACGTAGTGGGCACCAGTATGGGCGCCATCGTGGGCGGCCTGTACTCCATTGGCTACACCCCGCAACAACTGGACAGCATTGTCAATGCACAGGACTGGAAATATCTGCTTTCCGATGCCCTTGATCCGGAAACCACACTGCTGAGCGAGAAGCTAAGGGAAGAACAATATCTGTTGTCTGTACCAATTGCAGGGAAATCGGCACATGTATCCGATGCCGGAATTATTAAAGGAAGAAATATCTCCCGGCTACTCTCCGAACTGACAGTGGGATATCACGACTCCATTTCTTTCAACCGGATACCTATTCCATTCGCCTGTGTATCGGACAACATCGTGAATGGCAGCAAAGTCGTTTTCCACAACGGTATTCTGGCAACTGCCATGCGCGCCAGTATGTCCATTCCGGGAGTATTCGCCCCTGTTTATCTCAATGGCATGGTATTGGTGGACGGCGGACTGACGGATAATTATCCCGTAGACATTGCCCGGCAGATGGGAGCGGAAATTATTATCGGAGTCGATGTACAAAATCCGTTGATGAAAGCGGATGAGCTGACAAGTATGTCGAATGTACTCGGGCAAATTCTGAATCTGGTGGGAGAAGAGAGTTACAGGAAAAATGTAAAGGACAGCAACATCCATATTCAGGTAGATGTAGACGGTTATTCAGCGGCAAGTTTCAATCACGAGGCACTGGATACCCTGATGCGCAGAGGTAAAGAAGCCGCCATGAAAGACTGGGACAAGCTGATTGCACTGAAAAAAGAAATAGGTATCCGTACGAATTACCGGGCGGAATATCCCGGACCGTTCAAAATACCAACACGGGCTATGCTGGATACGATACCTTCCGTAGCACAAATCACTCCCCATGAAAAGCCGGTCAATACTATAAATATTGGAGGACGGTTTGATAATGAAGAACTGGCAGTATTGCTATTGAATGCGAGGGGTTATTTCGGAGCACAGAAGAAATCGCAGTTAAGCCTCACTACCCGGTTGGGAAAGCGGACCTTTGGAAGGCTTGAATATACTTACTCACCACAAAAAAGCTGGGATATAAATACAGGATATCAGATAGGATACAATGATTTTAATCTTTACGAAGAAGGTAAGCGACTGATGAACCTGACCTACGTGCATCACATGGCTTGGGTCGGATTCACGAAGAGCTGGTATAAAATGCTTGTCAAGGCGGGAATCCACTTCGAGAAGTTCAACTACCATGACTGGCCCTCGGGACCGGACGTTTCCATTACAAGATCCAGTGACAAGGCTTTGCTCAGTTATCAGGCGAGTATCATGTACAATAGTCTGAATAATCAGCGATTCTCTACTCAAGGGATGGAATGGGAAGCAGCGTACAGGCTCTATACAGATAACATGGTAACGTATGGTTCGAACAGCCCCGTGTCCGTATTCCAAACTCATTGGAGCGGATATTTCTCACCGAACCGGGTATTCACCATCATGCCATCGGTGTATGGAAGGGTGGTTGGAAAGAATACGCAGTCATTGGCCATATCTAACTTCGTGGGCGGTAATGTGCCGGGACGGTATATGGAACAACAGATCCCTTTTACAGGTATCAATCACATCGAAATGAGTCCGGATGCCATCTTGACAGGAATGTTGGGAGTCAGGGCAAGAACTTACAAGAATCAGTATATCGTAGTTCGGGGCAGTTATGGACGGACAGCCAACAAGATAGAAAATCTGTTTGGCGGAACAAATACACACGGATTGGCGGGCGGCAGTATAGGATACTGCTACAATAGTATCATAGGACCTATCGAGGTGGAACTCAACTATTCCAATCAGGCAAAGAAGTTGGGATACTATATCGGGGTGGGATTTACGTTTTAGCGTTATTCTTTCGCCTCTTCCTGTGGAATACGAATAGCCGTGTACAACTCCAGTACGGCAGCAACCGTCAGACATACAATCCATTCGTTTCCATGAGTAAAGAACATGAATGCACCCGTAAGTACCAGCAGCAACGCACCGAATATTTGTTGGCGACGAAGACGCTTCACATTGGCTCTATTGCTCTTGGAAGGTGAATTGATCTGTGCCAACGCCACCATAGTGGCACCAATCGTATAAACATAGGGAGCAGGCTCCCAACCGGTAATATAGACGGCAGCACCAAACAGCACCATCAAAGCGCCTACAGTAAACAAAGCTGGTATCAGGGATTTCATTTTTCGATGTCTTCTTCAAATACGTAAATATCCTCATTCGGTTTCTTCATCAGGTACTTCTCACGCGCTATGCGTTCGATGGCACCGGAGTCCACAGCCAGTTCGTTCAACCGCTCTGTGTTCTCTTCATATTCTGCCCGGTATTTCTCTATCTCATTATTCAAACGGCTGATTTCATTCGCATAGCCCATGCGGCGCACAATGCTGTTCTCGTCCAGAAAACCGACAATAACCACAAACACCACAAGCGTAATCAGGTATTTACGCCTGCAGACAAAGGCCCAAAGTGTCGCTAATTTATCCATTGATAAACAAATTAAAGAATGAAAGAATTAATTATTAAAGAAGCCCGGGAGAGATTCTTCGCCTACAAAGATAAGAGGAATAACTGAGAAATTCCTTTTTTTTGTGTACATTTGCACAAATTGTAACGGACAAGAATATCCCAAATCATGGAAAACTATATCGTATCGGCACGAAAATACCGCCCTACCACCTTTGAGTCGGTAGTGGGACAACGTGCCCTGACCACTACGCTGAAGAATGCCATTGCCACCGGCAAACTGGCACACGCTTACCTGTTCTGCGGCCCACGCGGCGTGGGAAAAACCACTTGCGCCCGTATTTTCGCCAAGACCATCAACTGTATGACTCCCACGGCTGATGGAGAAGCGTGTAACCAATGCGAATCATGTACGGCATTCAACGAACAGCGTTCATACAATATTCACGAACTGGATGCCGCGTCCAACAACTCCGTAGACGATATCCGCCAGCTGGTAGAGCAGGTACGCATTCCGCCCCAGATAGGTAAATATAAGGTATATATCATCGATGAGGTACACATGTTGTCCGCCTCGGCTTTCAATGCTTTCCTGAAAACGCTGGAAGAACCGCCTCGCCACGCCATCTTCATTCTGGCTACTACGGAGAAGCATAAGATTTTGCCAACCATCCTTTCCCGCTGCCAAATCTATGATTTTAACCGTATCGGTGTGGAAGACACCGTTGCCCATCTGGCATACGTAGCGTCAAAGGAAGGAATTACCGCCGAACCGGAAGCACTGAATGTGATTGCCCTGAAAGCTGATGGTGGTATGCGTGATGCCTTGTCTATCTTCGACCAAGTGGTCAGCTTTACCGGCGGACACATCAGCTATAAGAGCGTAATCGAGAACTTGAATGTACTGGACTACGAATATTATTTCCGACTGACAGATCATTTTCTGGCAAACCAGGTCAGCGATGCTTTACTGCTGCTGAATGATGTGCTGAATAAAGGATTCGATGCCAGCCATTTTGTAACAGGACTGTCTTCTCACTTCCGCGACCTGTTGGTAAGCAAAGACCCCGCCACACTGGCATTGCTCGAAGTAGGTGCCAGCATTCGCGAACGTTACCAGTCTCAGGCACAGAAGTGCCCGTTGCCCTTCCTTTACCGGGCTATGAAGCTCTGCAACGATTGTGATCTGAACTACCGTGCCAGCAAAAATAAGCGCCTGCTGGTGGAACTGACTCTGATTCAGGTAGCCCAGCTTACCGCCGAGGGGGACGATGCAGGCGGTGGGCGTGGCCCTAAACAATCTATCAAACCCATATTCTCGCAGCCTGCCGCCGCTCAGCAGCCACAGGCCGCAAATGCTATGCCCCAACAGCAGGCTACAACCGCTGCTCCGGCACAGCCCCGACCTGTACAACAAGCTCCCGCAGCCCAGGCTGCCCCTCTCTCGCCGGAAGTTCAGCAAGCTTTTAGCTCGCAGACCACCATGCGCCCCACTCCTACTGCCGTATTGATGGCGCAAGGAAAAGAGGAAAAGAAAATACCGGTCATGAAAATGTCCGGTCTGGGTGTTTCCATCAAGCATCCGCGGGCAGACGAAGAGCAACAGAAACGTACTGTTTCCACCGTTCAGCAGAATGCACAACCCGAAGAAGATTTCATCTTCAACGAAAAGGACGTGAACTACTATTGGCAGGAATATGCCGGTCGCTTGCCACAGGAGCAGACTGCTCTTGCCAAACGTATGCAAGTAATCCGCCTGACCATGCTGGATACGACTACCTTTGAAGTTGTTGTAGAAAATGACATTGCAGCCAAAGAGTTTACCGACCTGATTCCTACCTTACAAGGTTACTTACGTAAACGGCTGAAAAACAGTAAGGCCACCATGACCGTCCGTGTCAGTGCCCCCACTGAAAAGGTACGTGCTTACAGCCGTGTAGAGAAATTTCAACTGATGGCTCAAAAGAACAATGCACTGTTACAACTGAAAGATGAGTTCGGTCTGGAGCTTTATTGATAATCATAAGTAAAAGATTGCATTATTTATTCAATAAATAATTTTGTTTTTTTAGTTTTATCACTACATTTGCGAATAAACTAATAAAATATCTTCTACTTTGAGAAAGATTGCTATTATATCGGCAGTGGCTACTATTTTGCTCTTTTCCTTTGCGACGAGAACATACGCTACTCGTACAGACAATGAACATTTGTCTGCATTGCAATCACTTATCAGCAGAGAAATTCCTTACGATGCCAACACACCGATAGACAGCATTATCTCCTGGACAAATCAACTGGCTCCTACTCTGAAATTTCCCCGGACAGAAGAATCCTATTTCACCTTACTGTTATGGCAAGTAAGTGCATACATCATGCGAGGCGACCTCAGTCTGGCAGTAGACCGGGCACGGTATATGTACGAAAGTGCCAAAGATATGAACTCCAACTTCGGTATTGCCCTTGCCAATCAAGCCATCGGTCAGGCATATACTGCCTCTTACATACAGGACAAGGCGTTAAGTTCCTATCTGGATGCCTTGCACCACTTATCCCCGAATAATCCGCAAACTTATCGGCTCCTGGTGAAAATCTCCACTCTTTTGCAACAGATGAACCGACTGGAAGAGGCCATGACGTATGTAAATCCCCTGAACCAGCTTCTGGAACAGCAGCCCGAACATCCGCTCGCCATTCCCATACTCATAGAAAATGCTACTTACTATATTTCCTCGGGAGATCAGCAAACTGCGCTCCGATATCTGCAAAAGGCAGATTCCATATACCAAAACCATACTCACGAACCGGCCCATGGGTTCTCCATCGACTATTATACAGCAGCCTGCTACCGTGCATTGGCAGCAGATGATCATGACAAGCAAAAAGCAGACGAAGCACTTGCCCTTTACAATAAACTGCTCGAACTGGTTTCCGGCAACAAACGTTCCCTGGAGTATCGCTCGATTTCTGCCGAAAAGATATATTTGTATAAATTACTGGGGCGCTTTGATGAGGCTTGCCGGATCTATCAGGAGTTATATACCGTTACTGACACCCTCGCTTCGAAAAGTTACATCCGCCAGATAAATGCATTGAAAGCAACCTATCAGATAGATGAACTGGAACTGGGGAATAAAGCACAGGAAAACAGAATTGTACTTGCTTCCATCTTCATCGGACTTGGATTATTGGCTTTCATCTCCATATTAGCCGTATGGCAAAGAAAACAGAAAAAGAAAGTGGCACTATCCAAGAGGAATCTGGAGCAGTCCCGGTGGAACGCAGAGAGTGCAACGCGCGCAAAAAGTGTATTCTTGTCGAATATGAGCCATGAGATACGTACTCCCCTCAATGCTTTATCCGGTTTTTCTGCACTGCTGACCGAAGAAGGGCTGGATGACGCCACCCGACTACAATGTACTGAGATTATTCAACAGAACTCTGAACTTCTATTGAAGCTGATAAATGATGTGATTGACCTGTCGAGCCTGGAATTCGGTAAGATGCAGTTCTCTATTGGAGAACATGATGCAGTAGCTATCTGTAGAAATGTTACTGACACAGTGGGTAAAGTAAAACAAACACAGGCGGAACTGCTGTTTGTAACCTCACTGGAAGAATTGAAAATAGAAACAGATGATTCTCGGTTACAGCAAGTGTTGATAAACCTGCTGATAAATGCAACTAAGTTCACAGCAGAAGGTGCCATCACACTGAAACTGGAAAAAGATTCGGATGACATGGCTCTATTCTCCGTTACAGACACCGGTTGCGGTATCCCGAAAGAAAAACAAGCTCATATATTTCAACGTTTCGAAAAGTTGGATGAGAACGCACAAGGAAGCGGACTCGGATTGTCTATCTGCCAGCTAATTATAGAGCATATAGGAGGCAGGATATGGATTGATCCGGACTATGACGAAGGTTCCCGTTTCTTATTTACACACCCCATACGCCAGACAAAAGGCACACAAAAAAAGGAGGGTCGCGCATGATAAAGCGTCTGATTATAGCACTGGCATTAGGCACTGGAATTTTATTCACCGCCAATGCCCAAAATAGCGCCGTTAAAGACAGCCTATTGCGCATTTACGTCACTGCGCCGCACGACTCTATGCGCCTGGATGTACTGCATGACATCGCCCGCCTGGACCAGCAGACACCGGTATTCCTCTATTATGAGAATAAATTGCTGCAAGAGGCTACGGAGCAAAACAACCTGCGTTATCAGAGTCTTGCCACCTATGAGCATATCATCTACTTTTTCAATAAACTGGATCTGAAACGCGTAACACAGTGGATGAACAGAATGGAAGTTCTGGCAGAGAAGCATAATTATTACAATGATTACTTCAAAGCCAAGAAGTTACAGATTGAAATGTATACAATCAACCAGCAGATAGAACTTGCCATCCATGAGGCGAACATCATGTATGATAAAGCTAAAAAACTGAATGACAGCAATGGTATGCGGGAAGCCTGTCTATGCCTCATGACCAGCTACATTGCCACACTACGTTACGAAGATGGTGCAAAGGCCTTGGAAGAAGCATTCCATCTAATGAGTCCGCAAGACAGACCTATGGATAAAATAAATCTGTTGTCGAAGGCTGTGCTGGCTTATTCATTCCTGCATAATAATGAAAAAATGTATGCTTCGCTGGAACAGATGAAAGTAGCGATACAAGACTTAATAACCGCCACACCGGCACTCAAGAATGCATACTCAGCCCTATATATGGGAATGGAAACTCAATACGCCCTTTACTATGTCCGCACGGGAAACCTCAAGAAAGCCTGGGAACACCTGCAAAAAGCAGATGAATATGAGACCCCTAACACCTTCCTGCCGTACAGAGTATCCCGTCTGCAAGCTTATGCAGAATATTATCGTGCCCGAAAAGAATACGAAAAAGCCTTGGAATCATTGGATAATGCCATTACCCTGACACTTCAGATGTCTTTCCCGGATGCCATACTATATATGGCTATGAAAGCAGATATTCTAGTGGATATGGGGCATCCGGAGGTTGCTATCAACATCTACAAGAAAGTAATGCGTGATAAGGACTCTCTATACCGAGGGTTGTCTAACGCGCAAATGGAGCAAATACAGAGCTTGTACAATATGGATAAGCTGGTGCTGAAACGAGAACAGCAACAAGAAAAGATACATTATTTTGTATTGATCGTTATCGGGATTGCCCTGCTGGCACTGATCGCTTTCGTTATCCACATGTACTTCAGCAGAAAAAGATTGCAGAAAGACGAGAAAGAAGTAGCCCGTCTGAGTGAAATAGCTGAGGAAGCGAATGAAGTAAAGAGCCGCTTCCTTGCAAACATGAGTTACAATATCCGTATTCCACTGAATAATGTGGTAGGTTTTTCACAGTTACTCTCTACTGATATGGGATTGGATGATAAAGAAAAACTGGAGTATTCTGAAATCATTCAGGCAAATTCTACTGATTTGATTCAACTGGTGAACGATGTACTCGACCTCTCACGACTGGAAGCTAAAATGATGAAATTCCAGATACAGGATTGCGAAATGCGGGAAATATGCAACGACCTGATATATATGGCCCGGAGAGACAGTAACGGACATATACATGCCGAACTGGAAAGTGATGTGGAACACCAGATGCTTAGAATGGACGCCAACCGCTTCAACCAAGCTGTATTGAGTATGCTGATTTATCCTGTACCTAACGATACCGATCGTGAAGTGAAGATGCAACTGAGCAAAGACGAAGAAAATCAATTACTGATATTCCGTATCACAAACAGCCCGTTAGTTGATCCTGCATTCGCCTCCCAGCAAGTTTCCATACGACTAAAAATCAATCAATTGTTGTTTGAACATTTTGGTGGTAGCTTTATGGTAAGTGAAAGTGCCGAGGATGGCTATCCCATCACTTTTAGTATTGCTACTCTGTAGTGAATCTTATTCAAAATAAAAAGTGAGTACAATCATTCGGGAAGTAATTTTGTCGACTGACTGCGTGAACTTCAATAATGATTGGTCCGTAAGATCTTTACGGTCTTTCTTTATAAGGTTTGCCAGTCCGAAACAGAACTTCAGTTCCGGGATTAACTTGAAATAAGGCAGATAAAAATCACACCCCAACCCTACTTCTACATAACAATCGAAAGGCTTTACCAATAAGGCCCCCTGCTTCTTCACACTGAAATCATACGTAGGAGCAATACCTGCCACCAGATAAGGACGGTAATTATTAAAACGTTCAGCAGAAAACTTCAAATCTACCGGTACAGAAAGATAGGCGGATTTCATCGACTGCGAATGTTCTTCACCACTGGCTTGCTCGCGGAATACTACTTTCTTATCCCCGAAATGTAATGTCGGGACGAGACGCAAGGAAAGAAACTGATTCAAATAAAGTTCGCCCAGTACTCCGACCGTAAATCCGGGAGAATATTCAGGCACATCGGCAAACCAACTCTGACCATCTTCCGTCACATATCCGGTATTCACCAATTTATAGTCCTGCACATGGATACCTGCCAAAAAACCATAGTGCCACCTCCGTTGATCGATATACGGACGGTTCTGTACCTTCCGCTTCTGTGCCGAGGCACCAAAAGCAAGGAGTAAAGTAAGGATTATCAGACAAATGCGCTTCACATTCTTAAAACGCTGAAAGTGACATTTTATTGCACTTTCCTCCGGTTTTCTTCCCATTATTATTTAGACAAGGTACAAATTAAGGGAATTTAAACAGGTTTGATAACAACTAATCAAGAAAACCATTATTTTTGCCGAACTAATTAGTACTAATAATTTAAAATCTAAAGAAAATGGCTTACGTAATTAATGACAGTTGTGTTGCTTGTGGTACTTGTATTGACGAATGTCCGGTAGGAGCTATCTCAGAAGGTGATATCTACGCTATCGACCCTGAAACTTGCACAGATTGTGGTACTTGTGCTGATGTTTGTCCGTCTGAAGCAATTCACCCGGCAGAATAATAAGGTTTCTCTTTAAGAGATCAAAGCCTCGACTTCTTACGAATCCGAGGCTTTCCTTTTCTACAACAACCTATTTCAACGAAGGCATCCTGTCGCGAGTTATCACAAAACTCTGGTTCACCGCATCTACCCACCATGACTTATCGGCATGTCTGTGTGCTGTTCCCATAAAGTCCTCCGAATGCAAATCATGCGTCAACGAACGGCAGTACCATGGCATGAACCATGCCCACCGTGCTCCCGACTGCCATTGTTCACTCATTGTAGATACTTTGCCGCACTCACTCAACGCCACCAATTTACCGGGATATTCATTGCTCAAGCGCTGATAACTGTTTGCTATCTCTTCGTTCGTCTTGTTATAAGAATCCCTCCCCACTATATCAACATAAGTATCCCCCGGATACCAATCCATATCTCCCTCTTCACTGGTCCAAACCCAAATAAGATTATTCAAGCCCTTTTTCTGAAATGTATCAAACATCAGCTTCCACAATGCTTTATAAGCCTCAGGTCCATTCACTCCCCACCAGAACCATCCTCCGGAAGCCTCATGCAACGGCCGCCAGATGACAGGTATATCCTTCTCCTTCAGCAAGAGCAAACAATCCGCCACTTTATCCATATCCGCTTTTACTACTTGATTCTCATAAGTGCCTTCTTGAACAGCCTTTGAAATATCGAAAGTCGTCAGCCGTCTGTCCTTCATGTTACCAGCATAAAAAGCATACTCCTTGCTGCCTTGTTCTACCGGAACATTCCAATGCCAAACGAGTGCAACCAAACCATTGCATTTCCACCATTGTTCCAATACACTGACATCTTCATAATTCGGGCGATTGGTCGTTGAATGCAAATGCAGATAGTCAAAACAGTTCATTGCCGGGTACTTGCCAGTATGCTGATGCACCCACTCTGCTTCATTCGTATTCCAGTCAACAGTTGCCATTGTAGCAGAAAGCATGTTCTTCCCCACATTCTTCCTCAGAAACTCAAAGACCTTGACAGCTTGCCTGGAAGCATCAGGAGTACACAAAGGAACTGCCTTTGAATGATTGCCGTCATCTCGTTTACCATTTTGAAAGGTTGTCAGCATTGCTGCTATCAGCAAAAAAGACACTATTGGTTTCCAAAGTTTCATATTTTTCCTTCTTTATCTAAATATTATTTCAGTACCAGCAAAAGATGCGGCCAGTCTCCATCATATATTTTCTGTATATCACCAGCACAATCTATTTATTACTGAATTAGATAAGGTTCTATTACCTCAGCAAACCTCTCATAAGCAAGTTTACTGGGATGCAGTCTGTCACTGATATAATATTTTTCAGGTAGTTTTCCATTTTTATCATAAAGACAAGATGTTATATCAACATAAGTAACCTGCTGACTATTTTTATAAAAATTCAATACCAACTCATTCACCTTTTTTTCTTTTGGAATCCAATCAGGCATGGAGGGTGACGGATGGAAGGAAAGAAAAAGAATAGGAACACCTGGCAGATGAATATCCATCAAACGGCAAAAACACTTGATATCTTCAAAAACGCGCTCAATAGAAACACCGCCATAAAGATCATTAGCACCGCAAAGCAAAACTATCTGTGCCGGTTTGTAGGCCACTACCAAGCGTTGGTAGTGATACAAATAGTCACTAATCCACGAACCACCGTATGCACGATTCAACACTCTATGATTTGGGAAATAGTCATTAATATTTTCCCACATTCCAAGTGAAGAGCTACCGATAAAAAGTATGCTACCCGACTTTGGAAAACTTTTTTCATCCAAACTATAGTAATAGTCCAATTGCTCTTTGTAAGCATTTGCTCTGAAATACACAGAGTCCTGGGCTTTCACCATACTATACGCAAGCAGTAGAAAACAAATGATTAAAATATTCTTCTTCATTCTCTTTACATTTTATTTATATTGTCAATACATGTCGGTATATCCTAATATTGCTACTGTTCTAAACTTTATCTAGCAAATTATCAAGCAAATACGTCTAGTCTCCATTACAGAAGCATTCACTCGTGGGGCTTGCCCAATATCCTCTTAACATGTTGTTGCAGGATATAAAACGCCGGTTCTCCCATCGGTCCATGACCATGGCCTCCTATCTCATATAAATAAGTTTCTTTATGACCGACCAATTTCATCATCCGCCACATATAAGCATTCTCTTCATACCGCCCGAAAAGTTCCAATTCGCGGTCACCAGTTATGAGAACCAAAGGAGGAGCATCTTTGCGGACATGAAACAGAGGCGCATACTCATCAATAGTAGGCTGCAAATTGTCTATCCCCTTCATTTTCCGATAAGAAAAATGGCTGACTACCTGTCCGCTGAAAGGAATCAATCCGGCAATAGAATCGGCATCCACTTGATACTTGTTCAGCCATTTCTTATCCAATCCAATCATGGCAGTCAAGTATCCTCCTGCCGAATGCCCTGAAATGAATATCTTGCTTTTACTTCCTCCATACTTCTCCACCTCCCGAAAAGTCCAAGCCACAGCCGCCGCCGCATCGTTCAGACAGGTATCAATCGTAACATTGGGCAGCAGACGATAATTGACTGCCACAACTACCAACCCCACATTTTTCAACTTCCAAGGGATGGATTTATTTCCACTGGTCAGCCCCCCTCCATGAAACCAAACAACGGTGGGACAGTCTTTTAGATTTTCCGGATAATAGATATCCAGTTTACAGCGCTCTTTCGCATAGCTTTCTTCCGAAGAAGAATAAGGTACATTCTTTACTTCCTTGTATGTGATTTCCTGAGCAAAGACGTCTAGGAAAGCCAGTAATAAGGATAATGTCAAACAAATCTTTTTCATTCTAATTTTATTTATTCCTTCAAAATAATCAATATCCGTAATTATTCCCACCCAACAACTTGTTTTCTGCTACTTCGGCAGCAGGAATGGCATAAAGGAGGTTTTTCTTTGAACGGACGGTAGAACGGTTAGCATTGCCGCAAACAACAGATTGCGTTTCGTTCATCACATCCAGATACAGTCCCCAACGCAACAAATCAAATTTCCGGTTAAACTCCTGGCAAAGCTCCAACCCACGTTCTTTCAACACCAAGCTGCGGGCTTCTATTTTATCGGTCACCTTACCGGCATACAGTGTTTCGGCTTTAGCACGTTTTCTGATTACATCCACATCTTCCATGGCAGCTTCGATGTCATCCAATTCAACTTCTGCCTCTGCACGAAGTAAATAAGCCTCAGCAAACCGGATTAATATAACATCTTGGTCTTGTGCCGTTGCCTGTCGTGCTGAGAAAAACGAGGGATTGGCAATATCACCGTTGTAATGCTTGGTAAGGCAAGCTACACCATATTGATAAGTACTGTTGAAATCCGGACGGAAAGCTTTTAGATTTTCCGGCAGATTGTCTGCATTATACACATCGGAGTTGGAGGGGAAAGAAACCCACTTCTGGGTGGCACCGTAAGCGGTCTGATAGTAGTGCCATACTCCGTGAACGATGCGGTCGTCGACCGTATCATATTGTTCGTACAGATTGGGAGCCATATAAATCCATGCGCCTGCACCTCCATAAGGAGCCGGATTGTGATAATAGTGTAAATAACTGTTGTTAAAGTCCGTATCACCTCCATTGGCAGATGCGCCCCATACAAATTCCTTGTTCCTACGGTTATTGCTTCCCCAAAGACTCAGATAGTCCGTTGCCAAGTCATAATCCGTTCCTCTACGAGCAATTACCATGTCACACAGTTCTTTAGCTCTGCCATAACACTGCTTGGCATTGATATTGGCTGTACCTTCTACCGCCGCACAATTAAATTTCTTTTGTTCACCTTTAATATCCACTATTATTTCCACACCACCATTGGACAGTGCAGCCGATCCCATTGTGCAGTAAACGCGTGCCAATAACAGAGCAGCTGCAGTTTTATCCGCATGTCCCCATGCACCAACATTGCCTTCGGAGTTGTAGTACATATATTCAAGGGCAGTTTCCAGATCTGCTGTAATCTGCCTATAAACATCCTCTACAGAAGAACGCGGACAGTTGAGCTCTGTTTCAGCCATCAGCCTCAACGGAACAGCACCATACATTCTCACCAAATGGAAATAGGCAAACGCTCTAAGAAAAAGAGTTTCTCCATAAAGCTGCCGGATAGCGGCTTGTTCCGTGTAGGCATTGGAACTTTCAAATGATTCTTTTGCCTTATTGGCCCGGTTTATCATTCGGTAGAACACACTCCACAAATCATTATTGGTATTGTAGGCATAGTGCCCTGTAATGTCTCCGCTACCGGCAGAACTAAGCACCCAACCCGGTGCAGCACAATGGTCGTGGTCCTGATCTATCCATGCCTCATAAGTCTGCTCCATGCACCAGTTATCCCAAAAGATGGCATAAATTCCGGTTACCAATTGTTCGGCTCCTTTCTCACTTTGAGCCAGTTGTTCAGAGGTGATGGAGTAAGGATGTTCGTCTAAGGAGCAACTTGCGACAAAGAATGTGGCAAGAACTAATATCATCATTTGTATCTTTTTCATACTTCTATTTCTTTTTTATAAATTAGAAAACAACATTAAGACCGAATGTAAAGCTGCGTTGCTGAGGATAGGCACCAGAGTCAATGCCTCTCAGCGAAGGTGTAGAGCCAAAAGAGTTGACTTCCGGATCATATCCCTTATAGCTTGTAAAAGTCAGCAGATTATTTCCAGTAGCACTGAACCGGATACTGTTGATGTGCGGCAACGGATTCTTGACAGTATAGCCAATGGACAAGGAACGAAGTTTCAGGTAAGAACCGTCATCCAAGTATAGTCTGGAAAAGCGAATGTCCCTTCCTGTATAATAGAAATTTTTAGGTGCCACTGCAGTCTGCGGATTGACACTCCATGACTGCTCATAGACGTAGTAGGGCTTATTCTGTGTAGTACCTACATCATAAAAACGGAGCGAGTTCATGTTGAATATGTCATTTCCCTCTACTCCCTGAAACAATATGCTGAAGTCAAGGTTCTTCCAATTCAAGTCGAGACTAAAACCATAATAGAAGTCTGGATTGGCATCACCTATCCAGTCCTGGTCCTTGTCAGTGATAAATCCGTCTCCATCCAAGTCCTTATACTTGATTTCTCCTACCCAGTCGCGGCGTATGATTTCTTCTGCCGCCGCATCCGAGCTGTCTGCCTTATAGTTAGGATATTGAGTCTTGAATTGATGGCTGTTGACAACCTCGTCTCGCGACTGCCAGATACCATCATGTGTCCACCCATAGAAAGCCCCGATGGAGTGACCATCAGCAAGAGCATAAGGACGCATACTGTTATAGATGGAATTGGGAAACATCGGTTCTTTCCCAAAGTCACAGATTTCATTCTTGTTGAACGAAATATTTCCTCCGAATGTCAACGAGAAGTCTTTGCTCTGAATGGCAAACACTTTCATGTTGGCTTCAAATCCCTTATTAATAACCGAACCACTGTTGGAGAGTATCTGTTCGATACCGGTACTGGAAGGTGTCTGCTTATACTGCAGTAAATCCGTTGTTTTCTTGTAATAATAATCAAATTCTAGAGATACCCGTTTGAAGAGCATCAGTTCCAAGCCTGCATCATGCTGCCAAGTGGTTTCCCATGTCAGGTCTTTATTACCCGGATTATAAGTATTCGTAGCATAACCGTTCTCAATGTTCGAACCGAAAGGATAGTTGGCAGCCGCCATGATGGCAAAAGTCTGATAAGAACTGATGGCCTGATTACCAGAGGAACCGTAGCTATAACGCAATTTCACGTTACTCAGCACCTCAGACAGTCCTTTCATGAATTTTTCTTCGGACAAGCGGTAAGAAACACCAATGGAGGGAAAAAAAGCAGCCCGCTTCCCTTTGGCGAACTTACTCGAAGCATCATTACGTGCCGTAAAGGTAAGGTAATACTTACCAGCATAGTTATAAGCTAAACGTCCAATGAGAGAGAATAGTTGGGAATCTCCTTTACCGGAAGAGACTGAGGTCATTGTACCTGCATCCTGCAAAAGCCACCCTTCTGTATCGTCGGTACCAAATCCCTGCACAGTAATTGCCTTGTTGTAATAGCTTGACTCTTCCCATGACGTGCCCACCGTGGCACTGACGTTGTGCTTCCGGTTGAATGTTTTGTTGTACATAAGCAGGTTATCAAACAGTAAGGAGGTGCGCCAATTGTCGCCAGCATTGGATTTTCCTCCGATACCTTTTCCTTCTGCCAGGTAGCTGGGCCAATACTTGTTAGCATCGTTGCGCGTATAGTTATATCCCAATACAGACCGGAAAATCAAGCCATCCATCAGCGTTATGTTCAGATAGTTCGATGTTCTGAATGTCATGTTCTTATTTTCGTTCAGCGCATTGATGTAACGAGTCGGCACTGCTACCATACTATATTCATTGTCCAAGTCCTCTTGCGTCTGTGAAGCAGGATAGGTGAGGGCCGAACGGATTACTCCTTCCGTACCGTTATTCTGATTATTAGTCGCCGTCTTCAATACATTCGAGTTGGCAAATGTGCCCGATACAGACGTACCGAACTTAAGCCACGACTTTATCTGTTTATTCAGGTTAGCTTTCATTGTGTAGCGGGAGTAGTCTGAACCATTTATAATACCTTCCTGATTCAGATAACCTCCACTTACAGAGTAGTCGAACCCTTGTGATTGACCGGAAATATTTAAATTCAAGTCATGCGTCAAGCCCGACCTGAATATCTGGTCCTGCCAGTAGTACGGATCGTTGTCAAAATCATCCGGACCTTTCAAATAAGTTCCCTCACTGTTTGTTGTGCCGGGAAAAGGCAAATCCGTCTGTACCCATTCAAAGTTGGAGACTTCTTGGGTATTGATATAGGAAAGGTTTCTGTATTCAGCGTAGTCTTTGGCACCCAATACTTTTATCTTTTTGGCTACATGGCTGCTTGTCAGTTTATAGGACAGTGAAACTTGATCTTTTACACCCAGTCCACTGCCGCTTTTTGTAGTAATCAGAACTACACCGTTAGCACCGCGCGAACCATAGATAGCAGTAGCTGATGCATCTTTCAGAATCTCAATGGAAGCGATGTCATTGGGGTTCAGTGAAGAAAGTGCATTGCTATAGTTTGGTGAACTTGAGTCGAAATTAATGGTATCGTCATTGCTGTCAGAAATAGGCACTCCGTCAATCACATACAAAGGCTCTGTAGAACCTTGGAAAGAGTTCGTTCCACGAATCTGAATACTGATGCCACCGCCCGGAGCACCATCATTGGACACCACATTCACACCTGTCAGTCGACCTTGCAAGCCTTTTTCTAAACTCACCGGAGAACTTTTCAATAGTTCCTCGCTTTTCACTTGTGCCACCGAACCAGTAAGGTCACTCTTCTTCACAAAGCCGTAACCCACCACCACCACTTCATCCAAGGTTTGACTGTCTTCTTTTAAGATAATCCTCATATCGGAAGCGGCTTTCACGTTTTGCGACAAATAGCCAATAAAAGAGATGGTCAACGACGTACCTACCGGACAATCTATCGCAAACCGTCCGTCCAAATCAGTAATTACACCATTAGCTGTACCCTTTTGCAAAATGTTGGCTCCTATCACTGGCTCTCCATTTTGATCGACAACGATACCCGTTATCTTCTTATTCTGTTGCACCATCTCTATCGTAGAGTTTGCAACAACTCGCATCGGAGGCACTCCGACTAAAAGAAGAGCCATACAGGTTCCTCCAACCCAAAGAGTTTTTTTAGAAATGCTTTTCATGTTTTTGTTTTTAGTTATAAAATCTATTATCAAAGGTCCTTAAAAACACTTGTATGAACAGGCTTCCGCCCTTTCGCCCACAAAAGTAAGGATATCATCCACAAGTTTACTTCCCATTTGAATATCCGACTATCCTATTTGTGTCTGTACCCAAAACGGAAGTCTTTTTACCCAAAAGGGAAGCCCGTATATGCTTCCCAACTCACAGAAATACCTATCTTTGTGGCAAGAAAAACATTCAAGAACCTACTAATGAAAGCCCTTTTTATAACCTTACTCCAATTAATAGTCTGCATTACGCAGGTACATGCCCGACTAAGTTTCCGCACATTTGATGTGAAATCGGGGATATCGGACAATTACGTACAATCCATCCTGCGTGACCAATATGGATTTATGTGGTTTGCCACCCTCAACGGCCTGAACCGCTACGACGGTTATCAATGTAAACGATATACCACCATCCAGTTGGGTACTTATAACAACTGCGTCAACACTATTGCCGAAGATGCGTCCGGTATCATCTGGCTGAAGACACCCCAATATTATTTCTTCTACAACAGGGAACTCGACAAAATTGACAGCGACATCCACAGCCAGCTAAGCCCATTGGGAATAGAGGGAAAAGTGGAAATGCTCTGTGTAGATAACGAGCAAAATCTATGGTGCACCACCGACAATCGTCTATATTATTATGTATATAAGGAGAAACGTCTCCACCAAATGCCCCTAATCGGCAAAAAAACATTAGTGGTAACGGCCAAGCAATCACATCACTACATTCTGTTTGCCGATGGAGAGATAGCACAAATAAACTGGAAAGCGAAAACCATCCAAAAAGAATGCCAAGCACCACCTTCACCATCAGGAGAATATCGCATGTACATGGACAATCAGTTCAGGTTATGGATTTATACAATCTATGCCTCCAACATCCAGTGCTATGATACCGGCAACCAACAATGGGTACACTTCGCCGGAGAAGAACTACTAGAAAATGACTTTGCTAAATCCGTCATAGACGATGGGCAAGGAAACATTTGGATAGGGACTAACAGCAAAGGGATATATATCTTGAATAACCGGTTAAACGAATACACTTCCATCCATAGAGATGATGATACCCCTTTCTCCCTGCCCAGTAACCACATTAACTGTTTCTACAAAGACAGTCAGGAAATCATGTGGGTAGGAACCAGTAAGCAAGGAGTCGCCTTTACTTGCCTGGACAATATATCCTTTGAAATATGCCGTACACCGGAGCAGGAAGACATCAGCTGTATTCAGGAGGATGAAAAAGGATATTTATGGTTAGGCTTCGACGGTAAAGGGTTGGTACGCTATGACAAAAAGCGACATACTTACCAGCTATTCAACACCAGCAACAGTAACATTCCATCGAATCTAATCATAGGTTCCTATCTTGACACCAAAGGAAGAATGTGGTTCGGGAGCTATGGCAGCGGGGTATTCTATGAGCAAAACGGAACTTTTCATTCCATATCATATCCAATGGAGAAGAGTGATGAAAATCCCATAAGCTATACTCGACATATTATCGAAGATAAAGAGGGTAACTTATGGATGGGAACATTTATGAACGGATTATACTGCATGGATTCCAAAGGAAAATTCACGGCTTATACCCAAACTAACTCGTGCTTGCAGACCAACAGTATCATGGGCTTGTCTCACTCAAACGACTATGCCACGCTCTATATCGGGACAAGCACCGGACTGTATAAGATGGATGTCCTGACCAAACGGCTTACGCAGATAAACGGAGAAAGTGAAGAATGTTCCCCGCTAAACAAGATACACGTCAATTGTTTGCACCGAGACCAACAAGGACTACTATGGATTGGCACACGAAGCGGAATCTACATCTACGAGGAGAAAAGGAAGAAGCTGACGCACCTCTCTACTGATGACGGCATATCCCACGCCTACATTCGCAGGATTGCAGAAGACCATAATAAAGACATCTGGCTGACGACAGACAGAGGGATCACGCACATAATCAGCATGAACGATTCTTCTACAAACTCCTTCCAATTCCGCTGCTATCCCTATTTTGAAGAAGACGGAATCGGAAATATCGCCTTCAACAACTACTCCGTCTATTGTAACCGAAAAGGGAACATCCTGATAGGAGGTACCGGAAAATATTTGAAAATATATCCTGAACTAAACAAAGTCCACCCCAACAAACACAAAGTCATCTTCACCGGACTCTACTTGACCAATCAACGGATAGACGTAGGCAATTCTACACATGATGGACGGGTGTTACTTGACAAGAACATTCTGTTACTTGACAAAATCATCATGAACTATTCTGATAACAACTTCGCATTAGAAGTGTCCGCTATGGATTATGGAGCACAGCACAAACTTCAATTTGCCTACCGAATGGGAAGCAAAGAAGAATGGGTAAAGTTAGAAGGTAACCGTATCTACTTCAACAAACTGTCACCCGGCATTTACCGGTTACAAGTAAAGGTGAACGAGCCTATCGGCAACCAAGCACCCATATCTACCCTTATCATCCAGGTACGTCCCCCTTTCTGGTTATCAACTACAGCTTATATTCTTTACTCCGCACTGTTGATAATAGGTACGACCTTACTATTAAAAAAGATGCTCCATAAGCATCAACGAATATTGCAACAGCAGAAACGGGATTTAGAAACCGCCAAACAACATGAAATGGATGAAGCCAAAATGCGCTTCTTCACAAATGTAAGCCATGATTTGCGCACTCCTCTATCGCTTATCATCACACCGATAGAGAAATTATTGCACTCCGAGAGCGCCCAAGCCTTCAAAGATGATTTGGCATTAATACACCGCAACGCCTCTACCTTGCTCGACGAAGTAAATCAGTTATTGGATTTTCGCAAACTGGACCAACAAAAGACAACATTCTCTCCATCATACGGAAACTTGCCAGACTTCATTGCAGATGTATGTATGGGGTTCAATGTCTTGTCACAGAAGAAGGGAGTATCTCTGCAAATAAATATGAATACCCCAAAGATAGAAATGGATTTTGACTGCAACAAAATGCAACGCATCATATTCAACCTGCTGTCCAATGCCATCAAATACAATCACGAAAATGGCAGCGTCACCGTCACAATAGACAAGATACTAACAAATGACGGTGAAAGAGCACGCATCCAGATAGCCGATACCGGCATCGGCATCAGGGATGAGAACAAAGAAAAGATATTCGACCGCTTCTTTCAAGAGCAGCATAAAGCAACAACTTATATGGGAAGCGGCATCGGGCTACACATTGTGAAAGAATATGTATCCTTGCATGGAGGTGAAGTAAAAGTGGAGAATAATCATCCTAAAGGTTCCATCTTCATCATCACTCTCCCCATCACCCGAATACCCCAAATCACTCCTGCCGAAGACACCTCTTCACTCAAGACAGAGGAAAGTTCCATGCAAAAGATCATAGAACCATCGAAAACCGAAAAAGCCTCTCTGTTAGTGGTGGAAGACAATGATGATTTCCGCGAATTCCTCATCAGTTGCCTAAAGGAGTATTATGTAGTGTTCGATGCTCCTGACGGAAAGGAAGCTCTTTCCATTCTTTCCCAACAACAGATTCAGATAATCATCAGCGATGTAATGATGCCGGTGATGGATGGCATGAAGTTATGCCACAAGGTCAAGACGGACATACGCTATTCTCATATCCCCATAATTTTACTTACAGCCCGCACCACTGAAGAACATATCCTGAGCGGACTACGAGAAGGCGCCGATGAATATATCACCAAGCCATTCAATCTGGAAATCCTTCTACTGCGTATTCACAAAATGCTGATGTGGACACGAAATAATCATGAAAAGTTCAAGACGATAGACCTTTCACCGGCCGAAATCACAATCAGTACCTTAGACGAACAACTCATAGAGAAAGCTGTCCGGATTATAGAACAGAACATGGATAACTCGGAATTTACCGTAGAAGAATTTAGCTCGCAAGTAGGTATGAGCCGTAGCGGACTCTATAAGAAACTGATGCAAATCACAGGAAAGTCACCGTTAGAATTTATGCGGATTCTACGTTTGAAAAGAGGGAGGAAACTTTTGGAAGAAAGTCAGCTAAGTGTATCGCAGATTGCTTATCAAGTAGGGCTTTCGCCCAAACAATTTGCCAAATTCTTTAAAGAAGAGTTCAGCTATCTGCCATCCGAATACAAGAAAAAACAAGAAACTACCGAAGAATAATAAAAGTTCTCTCATATCAGTGGATAGAGAGAACTTTTTTTCTTGGAGACCTTCTCTAGTCAGCCCTGCAAACAATACTTATTTCAGTTCAGCCAATGCTTCCTTAATGCGGCGGATAGATTCCACTATATTCTCATCGCTGGTCGCATAACTCATACGGATACATTCAGGCGCACCGAATGAAGCACCACCCACACAAGCTACATGAGCTACTTCCAACAAGTACATTGCCAAATCATCCGAATTTTCAATCTTACGGTCACCGGCAGATTTTCCAAAGAAAGAATCACATTTCGGGAACAGGTAGAAAGCCCCCTGCGGTACGTTTACCTCAAATCCCGGAACTTCTTTTGCCAACTTCACAATTAAATCACGACGACGTTCGAAAGCCTTACGCATTTCTTCTACAGGAGCCTGTGTTCCAGTGTAAGCAGCTTCAGCAGCTTTCTGAGATACTGAACAAGGACCTGAAGTATATTGCCCCTGCAACTTATTACAAGCTTTTACAAGCCATTCCGGTCCGGCAATGAAGCCTATACGCCAACCAGTCATGGCATATGCTTTAGATACACCATTTACGATTACCGTACGATCTTTCATTTCAGGGAATTGGGCAATACTCTGGTGCTTGCCGATATAGTTGATATGCTCGTAAATTTCATCAGCAATAACAATAACTTGCGGATGTTTTACCAACACGTCAGCCAAACCTTTCAATTCCTCCTGGGAGTAAACTGAACCGGTCGGATTAGAAGGTGAACAAAGAATCAATGCTTTAGTCTTCGGAGTGATAGCAGCTTCCAACTGTGCAGGAGTAATCTTGAAATCCTGTTCAATACCTGCGGTAACAATCACCGGAGTACCCTCAGCCAACTTCACCATTTCCGGATAACTTACCCAGTAAGGAGCAGGCACAATCACTTCATCACCTGGGTTCACCAACACCAATACTGCATTACAAACTGATTGTTTAGCACCATTGGCACATGAAATTTGTGCGGCTGTATATTCCAGACCGTTTTCCTTTTTCAGTTTCTCCACGATTGCATTACGCAAAGCCGGATATCCCGGAACAGGAGAATAGCGAGAGAAGTTGTCGTCTATCGCTTTTTTCGCAGCCTCTTTGATGTGGTCAGGAGTATTAAAGTCAGGCTCTCCCACACTCAGGTTAATTACGTCAACGCCTTGTGCCTTCAACTCGGCGCTCTTTTGCGACATAGCCAGCGTCGCCGACGGCGACAAACTGTTCAAACGATCTGATAATTGATTCATTTTTCTATCTATTTTATGGTTATTGCATAAATTTGGCTACAAATTAAGCTGTTTTCTTTGATATTAGAAAACAAAACAGCAAATTACTTATTAAAATGCAACGTATGTCCCATGCGTTCCTTCTTTGTACGCAGGTAACGTTCATTGTACTGATTCGGGGTTGTTTCAATAGGAACAATCTCTGTAATCTCCAGCCCATAAGCCTCCAGTCCCACACGCTTCACAGGATTATTAGTCATCAGTCTCATTTTGTGCACACCCAATTCACGCAGAATCTGAGCACCTACACCATAATCACGCTCATCAGCCAGGTGTCCCAGACAGATGTTGGCATCCACCGTATCCAGTCCGTCTTCCTGCAACTTATACGCTTTCATCTTCTCCATCAAGCCAATACCACGCCCTTCCTGGTTCAGATAAACAACTACTCCTTTACCGGCTTTATTAATCATTTCCATAGCCTTATGCAGTTGTTCGCCGCAGTCGCAACGCTTGGAGCCGAATATATCTCCTGTGGCACAAGAGGAATGCACACGTACCAGAATCGGCTCATCTTGCTCCCACGTACCTTTGAATAGAGCCACATGCTCCAGACCATTAGATTTCTGACGGAAAGGGATCAATCGGAAATGTCCGTGTTCGGTAGGCATATCTACTTCTACTCCTTCTTCCACAATGGATTCCTGCTTCAGGCGATAGGCAATCATGTCACGAATAGAAATCAACTTCAGGTTAAATTCGTCAGCCATCTTACGCAATTCGGGCAGACGAGCCATTGATCCATCTTCATTCATGATTTCCATAAGTGCACCCGCAGGATAAAGACCTGCCATACGGGCCATATCAATCGTAGCTTCTGTATGCCCGGCACGACGTAATACCCCTTTTTCCTGAGCATACAAGGGGTTGATGTGTCCCGGACGTCCGAAGGTTGCCGGAGTAGAAGCCGGATCAGCAAGCGCCTGAATGGTAGCGGCACGGTCGGCAGCAGAAACACCGGTAGTACAACCTTCCAGCTTATCGATAGTCACCGTAAAAGGGGTGCCCAATACGGAAGTATTGTCACTGACCTGGTGAGGCAAGTCCAATTCTTTACAGCGTGACACGGTAACCGGCACACAAAGCACACCACGTGCATGCTTCAGCATAAAGTTTACCTTCTCAGGAGTTATTTTCTCCGCAGCGATAATCAAGTCGCCCTCGTTTTCACGGTCTTCATCATCCACCACAATCACAAAGTTACCGGCCTTGAAGTCTTCAATCGCCTCTTCTATTGTATCTAATTTCACTTTTTCCATTCTGTATTCTCCTTTATTTATTTAGGTTATTTCAGATTCGTTTCTATTATCTTTTGAACGTCTCCATTAGTCTTGATAATCCGCTCCATATCCTTATTCAACCGGATACGGAATGCCCAGATGCGGAAGTAGAAGAACAATCCTATCGGCACCAACAATCCACAGGCCATATTCAGCCAATAATTACGGAAAGGACGCAAGTGGGCGTGAACCGGGATAATAGGATAGTTATTCAATGCATTCAGCAAATGAACAGATTTAGTATTGGACATCTCTTCTACTAATTTCTCAAGACGCTCATTTATATCTTCTATTTCTTCATCGATTGAGTCTGCCATCCACAACTTGAAATAGTTGGGAGCACGCTTCAACGCTTTCCTTTCAGCATACACACGACAATCAGCGGACAGCGCCTGCAAGTAGGCAGGTAAATGAGTATAATCAGGATCGTGTATGATCACCTCTTTACGGAACAGATGGCGCACACTGCGTATACCGACGATCTTCTTAAACCACCCCGCATAGGCATCGGCATTCAATACCACAGAGTCATTGTTGGACTTATAAGTAAGGAATGCACCCAATGGGGCCAAGATAGCCGTACTGGTCCACATACCCATCCAGACAACCCACTGTCCATCACGTGCCATTTTATAGCCCGTATTATTAATAATGTAGTAAATAATAAAAATAAGAACGGATACCACAACCGGCATACCTAAACCGCCTTTACGGATAATTCCACCCAGCGGAGCACCGATAAAAAAGAAGATAAGGCATGCCACCGAGAGTGTCAATTTCTCATGCCAGGACGTCATGTGACGGCGAAGGCTGGTATCTGTCTGCGACATACTATAACTCTTAATACTCCAATCACTCCCCGCACTCTCTGCACGGTTCACGGCAGTAGAAATAATCTTCTGCTTCTGCGACAAGGTAGCCACATTGAAAAGACTGTCCACATTGTATTCTCCCAAATGTGCCTGCTCTATCTTCAACGTATCAGCTTTCTTCAAGTCAGCAGAAATCTTGTAAGTGCCATTCATCGCTTCCTTGAAATAGACACGTCCCACACTGTCATTCTGCACCCTCATGGAGTCAATGCCCGCTTGCAGCATCGCCATATCCTTGCTGTTGGACTGATTGCTCATGATGCCGGCATCCACCATATTAAAATCGGAATTGAACTCAATAATAGCATGCTTCTCCCGGAACGCTTCCCGACGATAAGGCACATTCTTCTGATTCATATTCTGTGATTTCAGATTTTCAAACTGCTCACCACTATAAAGATGCAAATACAAATGCTGCTTATCAGCCGTCATTTCCAGCCTTCCAGAATCAGACTTGATAATCTGAGCATTCTCAAACCCTTTTTCAAAATTATAAATCAGCACATCGTAAAGCATACCCGTTTTACGGTTCTTATGCTTTACATAAAGATTATAGCCATCAATCTCGTCATAGAAAACACCTTCCGGTATATCCAATTCCGGAGATTTCTGCTTCATGGAAATCAGCAATGTCCACAGTTTAGTCTGCGCCTTCGGTCCTATTACATTTTGGAAATAAAAAGAAACGCCACAGATGAAAATGATAAACACAATCAACGGGCGCATAATCTTAAGTAGTGAGATACCTGCCGCCTTCATGGCCAGCAGCTCAAAACGTTCGCCAAAATTACCAAAAGTAATAAGTGCCGCCAGCAGAATAGCCAACGGCAATGAAGCCGGCACCAATGTCAGGGCGGAATAAAAGAAAAATTGTGCAAGGACACTCATTTCCAATCCTTTCCCCACCATTTCATCAACGTACTTCCATAGGAACTGCATCATGAAGATGAAAAGGCAAATGAAAAAAGTGCCCATAAAGAGCATGCAGAAGCTCTTCAATATAAATATATCTAACTTTTTTATGCGCAGCATTTTACTCGTTTCATGCAATGAAGACACAAAATTAGCATAAAAAAGGGAGTGTGGAAAATTTTTATATCAAAGTTAACTAAAAACCGCACGTTCTCCGCAGAGTATCTACCTGAGAGTCCCATAACTCGCGCAAATCTTTCACCTCATCCGCCGCAGCGAAATCAGTAACTTCTAGCACGGAATCGTTAGTCAGTTCATTGTTTGTCATCTTTAATTCAAAATATTCCCGCTCATATTCATCATCCAGCCAACGGAAGCGAATAAAAGAGAAAGCCCGCACAGCGATAATCTCTGCGTCACGACGTTCCGTCTTTCCCCAGAAGAAAGTGACAACTTTATCGTCCGACTGTACCCTGTCTGCAAACCAGCCCTCCAAACCGGTGGGGGTACTTATCGCGGACCAAAGAATGCTTTTAGAAGTTGCATTCAAGAGGTATTCCCGATGAATCTTTTGTCTTTCCATAGTTCATATTTGCTTTTTATTGCGGCACCAAGATAGAGACTTTTTTCTAATTACAAAAAAGAAAGTATTATTTTTATTCTGCTTTATGTTATTAGCAACGTTGTATGTAGCTGTCGAAGCTATCTGCCGGTAACAAACCCAGTTTCCGTTTCAGCCGTTGCTTGGCTTTTACTACCGATGAAGTAGTAACATTGAAAAGCAATGCAATCGCTTTATTATTCAGGTGGGCACGCACCAGATAGCACAGTTTTAATTCCTGGGCGGTAAGCTGACGCTCCCCAAAATTTGCCAGGAAGCCACCCCCATAAAGCATATCAAGCAAGGCAAAGAGATTCTGCCATTCCCGTTCACTCTTAATAATACCGTAAGCCGGAGTTGTATGCAGCTTCAATAACTGAGACATTGCCAGTAGTTGCGAAGCAGAAGAATCTATAGCCGCCGATACAGAACGAAGTTCCTTCACTTCTTTCGTCAACTGCTTGTTTCTAAACAATAAACATGTATTCCATTCGTACTGAGACTGAATTGTGTTTTCCGGAACTTGCTTATTCATGCTATTCATAATTATTGGTATTCTACTTTATTTTCTTCACCTCCCTACGCATTTCTTCTATAGCTGTTGAATGAATCTTCGGGTCTTTTGTAAGAACAATCCGTTTCATCTCTTCCAGTTTATCCGGCTGCCTAAAATCCGGTTCAGCATACAACTTTGCCAGCAGATAATAGGGGTAAATCCGTCCCGGCAGACGATAAGTTGATCGTATCAACCATTCTTCCGCCGCCAGATAATCTCCCGTTTGTTGGTAATTTTTGCCTATAATATTCAGTATCATCGGATCACTGCTATATTTCAGAGCCTCCATCAGAATACAGATAGACTCTTCCGGTTTCTGTTGTTTATGCAAGATATGACCATACTCAAACAAAAACGCTGCGCGCTTTTTGAGTAAAGGATAAAGTAATCGATATTCTTTTTCTACCGAACCATACGCACCAGCGTTATAGAATACTCGCGCATTCATCCAGTTCTTGCATGCTTGCTCCATACACAAATCATTCTTTAGGCGACTTGCTCCAATTACCCCTGCCAATATCACCAATCCTATCCACTCCCAACGGTTATTTCTCAAAATACAAGCTAAAAGTAAACATATAGCCGTCACCACAAACACCGGCAATTGCAGCGGATAGGAAGAAAATGAAAAGATCATTAAGGAGAACACAGCGCCACAGATACCGAAACGCTTATTCCTGATTCCTATATGCAGGCAGAGCAATACAACCGCCAACAGGCAGAGCGTCAGAAGTCCTCCCAGTTCTACCGCAGACTGTAAATACTCATTAAAGGCATATTCAGGGCTACCTGCTACACGTTCTTCCCATAATTCATAATCCCCTGTTGCAAAATAAGCTTCTTGCGCATCGCCATAAGCAGCCGCAAAACCTCCCATGCCATACCCCAGCAAAGGTTGCTCCACCACAGCCCGACATGCAATTCTCCATATAAACAGTCGTCCACGGGCAGAATCAGGTTTCAGTGCAAACATTAGCCAACCAGCCAGTACCAACACACACACTCCCCCAAATGCCGATACAACAACCAATCTTCTGTATTGCTGCCACACTTTTTTCAGTTTACTTCCCCAATCTGCATAACAAGCATATACCCACAAACAGGAAATGCCTCCCGCCAACCAAGCCGAGCGGCTCATTCCGGCCGGCAGGACACAAAGTATAAGCAAACCCGCCCCACCTGCCAATATACGCCCCATCTTCCCATCGCCAGTTAAATATTGGTGTAAGCAAACGGGAAGCGCCATCGCCAGATATCCCGAATAAGGACCGGGGTTAAAGAAAGACCCCGTCATGGCATATAATGAATGTCCGGAGTCTGAGAAACCATAGAGCTGACATATTCCCCGGATAGCTTCCATACTCCCCCAAAAGATCAACGCCCACGACACAATATCAGGAAACTCCCCACCTTTCTTATCCGCCCATACAGCAAGCAGTATGCAACCTGCTGCCACCAATACCCTTTTATCAAAAGCAAGCCATTGACCAACAACCTCTCCTGAAGGAAGTCCCGGATTTTCCACACACACCAGAGACAGCAAAATAAGACAAGCTATCCCTTTTAAACCAACCGCCAATATTGTTCGTATACGCCTCATTTTATTTTCTTCAAAGTCCTATTCCATCTCACAGTATCCATATTTTTGTCTATTGACTTCCAGATACGCCAGGCTCTGCCCACAATAAAGGATTCCGGCAATAATCCCCAATAACGGGAATCCAACGAGTTTTCTATTTTATCGCCGGAAACAAAATAATAATTCTCACGGAACTGATACTGATATATGATGCTGTCTCCCAACAAAACGGTATCCCCACGTACCGTCAATTTCCTTTCTTGCTCCCACTCTATCACATTTCTGTAAAGCACTTTAGTTAAAGGCGTCATTTTTATCATACTTCCTTTGGCAGGGATATAAAAAGGCCCGAATTCTCCTATATTCCAGTCAAGCAGTTTACTTTTAGGATAACTTCTCACAGCAATTCTCCACTCCTTTACTTTCCCCGATTCGAACACGCTTTGCAAGAAATCCTGCCCTTCTACATTTCCCAGCGGTTGCGTACAGTTACGTACGAGGTAATGAGCATCCCTGATTTCCAATGTATCTCCTGGCAGTGCCACACAACGCTTCACATAATATACCATCGCATCCAAAGCTATGCTATCCCGCCGTTTGGAATAAGGATAATTAAATACCAACACATCATTCCTCTTAAATTTTCTCCAACCCGGCATACGATAAATATCAACTTTCTTCCCTTCCAACGATGTAATCACATTAAATAGCCTCGCCCCTTTTGAACATTTTTCTACCAGAATATAATCTCCACCCAGAAGAGTCGGCTCCATTGAATCAGAAGGTATTTTAAAAGAGGTTATAAAAAACAACTGTAACGCTAAAAATACGATAATGGCAATACAGACACCAAAAGCAATATTCACGATTCTGTTACAGCATTTGCCTATCAACTTCTTTACATCTACCACCATACCTGCCTGTCATTTTCGTAAGTGAAGATACGCTCCTCCTTACCTTTCGTCCTGTTTTTAAGTAAATACAAAGCATCGCCAGGAACATTCTCGTAAACCAGCTCTCCACTTTCAGCCGTCATTATTCCCAATGAATGCCAGCCGCCCCTATCATAGTAGAATAATTCGTACACCTCACCGGCTACAATAAAGTTATCATCATTGCGCGGATAGTACACCAACTTATCCAGACGACATGGTTGCCCCAAGTCAAGACCGACCCAATAATCCTCTTGTTGAGGATCAGCTATCGTCATTAAGTCATGGTCAAAAGCACGTTTCTGCGAAGGAGGGCTTAATCCTTCTCCCATAGCTATCCCTTTTATCTCTTTCTCATCACAAAAGAAAGCAAGCTCCGCCAATGCACTCTTAGAAACTTTAGAAGAAACGTAACGAACATAGCGATAAGATTTCACGGTTTGCAATTTTACTTCATTACAATAAACCGGAAAATCACAGATTGTATGCAACAGCTCAGTTTTACGGAAACCGCTATCATTACTCGCTTCAAAGCGCCCGCCAATCAATTCATACCATCGGTTTGTCCAATTTGTCAACAGGATGTATTTGCGGTTCAGCCGCATCATCCGCTTTTGTTTCGAGGGAATAAGCTTCTTCACAGCTCCTCCTTTTCGTAATATGAAAGGAGCGTCCAACACTTCGGTCTTATCCTTTTTTACCACAACAGGCAAGTAAACGATAGAAGCTCCAAGATTACGAAAGACACAATTCCCCTTACAGATTTTACTTCTCGCAATAGTCTTCCAGTCTTCACCGGTTGTGAAAGTACAAAGTTCTGCATATTCCGCCGCGCTATTAATCCGGATTACAACACTATCCGTCAAGCCATATTCCGCTGAAACATCCATTACCGAGTATTCTCTATCTTCTTCTCTGAAATAATTCTGTCGATAGACCTTTGCAGCCCGTTTCAGAGAATCTACCCGATATGAATAATTCGAATCCGGCAGAGCCAACGGTTTGAAAAATGAGGAATCAATCCACGTGGCCGGACGAGGTATGGAATCTCCCTCATACAAAGTATATGTTTTTCCGTCTGTTCCCATCAGCACAATCCAAGAATGCCCATTTTTACTATAATTAGCCCATCTTTCAACACAATCATAAGCTATCGGAATCCCCAACGCCCTCATAACGTTTCCTGTTACTATGCAACGCTGCTCACAACGGGAAAATCTCGCATCTCGCATTGTCAGAACATCCAGTAAATACGGACATTTTGATGAAGCCGAACGGAGTTCTTTATCTACCACTCTTGCAAGCAAGGCAAAAGCCTGTTTCATATCCGTTACACCACGAATGCATCCGGCATAGTCTTGCATCAGACTATCCCGCCAGTGCTCAACCAACTGTTCATCACTGATGCGGTAAGGCAGAATATACCGACAAAACATTTCAAAGTTTACCTCTTTGTGCCAAGGAGCAGACTCCCAAGCCTGAAATGCCCTGTCTATGTTTTCAATGAGATAGGAACTTTCAATCACTTCAAGATCATAAGACTTCACAAAGTCTTCATTTGAGTATCTCACAGAAGTTTCTCTCCAAAGACTATCTAGGAAATCACGGTTAAAGGGTTTTGCTCGCGTAGCCAGCTTTTCTTTATATATGTTCATCGCCTCTCCTTGATTAGAAAAATGCCCTACCATATTTTCAATCAAAAAACAGGCGGCTTCATATTTCAATGAATCACTCTGATAATGCAATAATACTTTTTCCAACTCATTACGATTGCTTCTTGAACTCTTTAATGCATACTTTATACCAATAGGAGTATTTTCCAAGTGGTTATTACAAGAAACACACATAAAAAGAGACAGAAAAATAACGATACAAGTTGATATATGATTCATATTTCTAAATATTGTATGAAAGTCACTTTGCATTTCCCGTTATACGAAGATGAATAGGAGATTTTTTTGCGTTACAATATACAGTTATCGTTTTATCAAAATATTCCGGATCATCAGCTTTATAAGTCACCTCTAACTTTATATCCTTGCCTGACAGTATAGGCTCTTCTGAGTAAACCACAGACACACAGCCACAAGAAGCATTTACGTCTTCTATGACTAAAGGATTGTCACCTATGTTAGTCAAAACAAATATAGTCTTTTGTTCTTCTTGCCAAGCAAAATCACCAAGGAACACAGAAGCTTTATCAACTTTGACTTTTGTTTCAATAGCTTTATTCTTCTTACTTTTCACCACTTCCTTTCCTTGAATAATACTCAAATATAATTCTTTTACATTAGGATTATGTATAGGGTTACCTATTGCAGCAACATGACTATTAGAATCTAACAGGAAAGTTTGCAGTTGCATATCTGCAGGAAATCTGTTTAACCGGTCAAAGCTACTGTGTTCATCAATATATACAGGATAATCAAATCCTGCTTTTTTAAGAAAGTGAATTAAATCCTTCTTCTTGTTTGACTGAAATACAAAAACAAAAGGAACAGATCCATTTGATATAGAATCTACCACATATATAAATTCGCTCCACTTAGGTAACTGCAATTTACAACTCATACATCCTGTTGAATCAATATAACTAAAAATCGTATATTTTCCTTTTTGTAAATGTACTTTTCGCTCTTTATACTTCCTATTATAACTAACGAAAGATGTATCTTTTGGGAAAACAATCTCACGACTTTGCCAATATGAAACAACTTGCGCTATCTTCTTTCTCTCGGCATCTTCACAAGAGCAGATAAAGATTATCACAATAACATAAATAAACGTTCTCATTTACGTAAATAATATTTCAATATTACAGGATTATCATCTTCATTTAGCCGCTCCATTTTAGATATTTCTTCGGGCGACATCAAATGAGTATCCACCAGCCTCGACACATAATAAGGATCCGCAATAGACATTAATACATTATCAACAATACCAAAACAAGGCAGCATAAAAAACGGGCTCCCTTCATTCAACAAAAAGCCCTCCTTCTTCTTTCTATTATAAATATAGTTTCCACCGATACCTGTTTTACCTTTAGCAAAATAGATATAAACAAAATCATCATTAAAAAATTTCACCAAAGGAACTACAAATGCTGACTTACGTATATACTGGGCTCTCTGTCTAATTCCCTTTGACAATTTATTTCTTTCATTATCTGTCTTTGTTTTTTCTGTGCCTATCCTTTTTCCTACTGCTACTCCGGGCAGTCCTTCTTCTTTTATTTCAGAATCACCAAAGTCAAGATAAATAATAGGGATTAACTCTTTCTTTTCCTCATCTATTTGATAGAAGTAATAATTAATACCTCTAGGAACAAAATACAAATTATCACCATTTTTGTAAAAGCATTCTCTATCCATTGTATTATCAGAAGAGATTGTTCCACCATAATTGGCAACTTCTACTTGCTGTGTCTTCAAATTTGCAAAAGTGACCTCTTGATCAGTCCAAATAGTTGGGACTGTAAATACATAATCATCAGCACTCAAAGCCATTAAAGCATCAAAATAGAACTCTGTTTTTATTGTTCTTTTAGCTATCAACTCAAATGTAGGACTATAAGTATATATCGTACCATAAGGACTTAGCAAATCAATACCTTTCAAATAAGGGTTGAATTTAATATCTACCGCCATATGATATTCTTGTGGTCCTTCACCTTTCATTTTTCTTGAACTGCCAACGAACTCTCCCTTTCCTGAAAATGTATGTACTACTTGCTTTTTGCCATATATAGCATAAATATCCATATTCTTATCATATATCGTCTTCTTATAACCGTTTATTAAAGAAGAATCAGTCGTCTCTAAGGGTACGATTTCAATTTTCTCGATGAATAACGAAGCATCAGAAGTGACCTTATGCACATTAACAGGTATTCTTTCAATATCAACAGCTGTCTTTGAATGCTTAGATGAACATGCACAAACAATCATCATCAAAATTACTATTAAAAATTTATTCATAACACTATATTTTACAAACTTGTATCAAAAGCCTTAAAGAATCTCAACAGTCTCTTTTATTACAATACGTATAAAAAGCAATTAGAGTAAAGACTTTCAATACAAGCTCTATTAATTACATACAAGGAGACAAGCACGAATCCGACATATAGCCACTAAATTTACAATCATCATAATGGATAAACCAACTCACATAGCAATCACCAGATGTAGTCCAACAAGTTCCGCCATAGTCATCACAAACAATTTCTACTTCTGGTAATTCATATCTAGCCAAAGCTTCTATATTAGCCAAAGCCAAATCAGACATAGTGTCAGACTTCTGTGAAGCATAGACACCGTAACCCGCAATTGCTGCAAATGCTGCAACAAAAGCAATTTTCAAAAACTTTTTCATTGTAAAATTGTTTTTTAATTTAAAAATACGCTCAATTATCAATATCAAGCACAAACCAATATTGTGCTTCAGAGAAGCAAGATACAGAATATCTCACTGAGATCATTTCACATCATGCTGTCGTCACAGCTTAAAACCGGTTTATTTTTTTATTCTCACTAAGTGAGTCTTTTCCTTTGCAGCAGAATGATAACGATATTCTATTATCGGCTCATCCTTATTCACATCCGTAGCTATTATAACACCCTTCTGCTCATCTACTGAAATCCCATGAATATAGTGATCCAACACGTATTTCCGAAGCGGCTTACCTTCCAGACTGAATACATAAATATTTTGTCCACCATCCGGTAAATTAATGCCTTGCTTCGCTTTCTGCATAATATCCTTAAATGCACGTCCTTGAAAGACAACATAAATAGCACTATCTGTCACTTGTATATCACTGAACCCCATGATACCGGTCGGTATGCCATAACCTTGGGAAATCTGAAACTCCGGTTCGCCATTAGGACCAATACGTACAATATGCGTACTATTTTTCAGATTATAAATTTCAAGAACTTCACCCAATTGAGTAACTGCTACCAGCACTTCGCACAACAACTTCTTTTATACAATCAAAAATACATTTCCCTCATTTTATCTATATAATATTTAGTCAATTCTCGAAAATCATCATCAGGAAAAAAGATATTAGAAATTACCCCCTTAAAATAGATACAAAAATAAGGAGTTCTATTTTCACCATCGATCAATCCTTCACAATTATAAATATGATTATTAATGCCATTTGAACGCTTAAACAACCCAAGATTCCTTTTATTTGAATAGTCAGCTATTATCATATATTTTATCTGTTTCTCATTAATAATTTCTTTTAGAACCCCTATTTGATTTATCACGCAATCAGAACAATCAACCTTTGAGAACCGATAAATTAAAATTGGTTTTTCAAATTCAAAAAAAATGGATGTAAGTTTTGCCCATCTTCATTAGAAATCCCATCTATATTCAATGCCTTTCTTTCGAAATTCCAACTGTCTATAATATTGTATTTCAATGTTTTTACATCGTTAGATAATTTATTGTTTTTATTATTCACAGAGACAATATTTATAGATTGTTTCTTAATTAAAATTGCAGTATAAATTCCTGTTAATAATACCACAAACAACAAACAGGTTAATAAAATATTTTTCATTACAATAGGCTTTAGTTGTAATTATCTAAGTAAAACTTTAACAATAATAATATTATCACTTATATCAATATTTTTTATATTAAAAACAGAGTCAAAGCATGTGTTTAATTCATTTCCATTGGCTTGATTCTCTATCAGTGTGTATGGTTCATAATATCCATATAAAAAGATACCATCAGAAAAGAAAAAGCGTGGAGATCTATTAAAATCCCAAAGACCAAATTTAACTTCTTCAGTCTTTTTGTCAATAAGCCCTTCATACGTCCTTGCATCAGGTCCAATACATTTAAAGTATATATGTTCTTTTGTTTCCAAAACATTTGAAATCGCTTTATAAAAGTTACTCTTTAAATAAGCATTTCGTTCTTTACTTTTGCGAAGTTCATCTATTTTTTCCGGTGATATAGCATATTTCCCAAAATCAAGGGCAAAAGAAGCAAGGACGGAATCTTTAGTTAGCTTATATACTATATCTTCTCCATCAATTGGCTTTAAGTAATAATAAGCTCTATTGAAATAGAAACGAGGGTCGTCCGATGTGCGATACTCATATTTAAAATACTCTTTCTCTATACTTCCTTCGTTCATTTTTCTTAAACGATAATACTCTCCTTTGTCTTTATCCCAAGTATCAGGATTGCTACACCATAAATAATAATCATTTTTATCAAATACTAACAACTGTGACGGATTAAAATTATTCTGACTATCTATAGCCCACGACTCTACAAACTGCCTTGTACTTCTATTAAAACAATGTATCTTTTTATAGTCCAATATATAGATATAATTTCCAGCAACACAGAAATCTCTCAATTCCAAATATTCTCCCGGACCGCTTCCCTTTATTCCCACTAACCCTTTGTATTCACCTGTTATGCTAAAATTAGCAACTTTCCCTAATCTTATATCAAATATATAAATATCCTCTCCATATATTACCCCTTGAGTAGAATTAGCAATTAAAGCATCATCGACAGTCGCTAATTGAATAGGGACTACGTCGCTAACCAATTCATTCCATTGAAAAAAAACATTACTATATTCTACCTTATACTTTTTTAACCCATCCGTAGATATCGTTCCTTTTTTATTGCAACTTGTAAAAAGTACAATTACAGTTATTATGCATATATATATTCTTGACATGATTTTAGAATTAGAAATTAATATATTTTAAGTTCTCTGAACTTTAAAATAATAAAATATAAAGTTCAGACAACTTAAAAAATTACTTGCCACTAACAACAGGGACAAGAAGGAGAACAATCAACAGAACCCTTCATGCACATTACACATTCACAGTTTTTTCCCTCACCGCAATCATGTATAAAGCATTGATCTTTTTCATCATCATCATCACCAGTTTCACTTGAGGAAGCAAGAGCTTCAACTTCATACAAATTTAATAGCGAAAGGCTACTACCTGTAAAACTAAGATGTATATTGTAGATACTAATCGAAACAATAAGAGCTACAAGCCCATACAAGAATTTTGATTTCATAATACAAAAATTAGTTAGTAAAATGACCACACAGTTCATTAATACTGGTCATTTTTTAATTTATTTAATTTTCCCGATTAAACATTTACTGTTTAAAATATATTTTTTGTCAAGATTATAAATCTTGTGAGAACTTTTTTCATGCCATCCTATCGCAATGACAGAAAACACTTTTCATTTTAGTTTTAATTAGTACCTTTGCCAAGACCTCCCTTCTCTTTAGATGGTTATGGAGCAAACGGGACACAATACACCTACAAAATGTTCACCGTTTGTTCCTTTTAATTGCATTATCTCTAATCTAAAAAACTAAATTAATTTATATTCTATTATCGGCTCATCCTTATTCACATCCGTAGCTATTATAATGCCCTTCTGCTCATCTACTGAAATCCCATGAATATAGTGATCCAACACGTACTTCCGAAGCGGCTTACCTTCCAAACTGAATACATAAATATTTTGTCCACCATCCGGTAAATTAATGCCTTGCTGCGCTTTCTGCATAATATCCTTAAATGCACGTCCTTGAAAGACAACATAAATAGCACTATCTGTCACTTGTATATCACTGAACCCCATAATACCGGTAGGTATGCCATAACCTTGGGATATTTGAAACTCTGGTTCGCCATTAGGACCAATATGTACAATATGCGTACTATCTTTCAGATTATATATTTCAAGAACTTCACCCAATTGAGTAACTGCTGCCAACACTCCATTGCGAGGATTGTAATCAATGAAACTCCGCCACGCCTGCGCTAAAGCAGGGCGGGCACTCTTCAAGGCATCCTCATTGGCAGTGGGAATAGTCCCTATTTTACGGAGTAACCTACCCTGCCGACTTACCAAACAGAAACGACCGTCGCCGGAATAATCGGGAATGATGAAGGTAGAATCATCATATTGCACAAAGTCCAGTGCCCGAAGAAGTTCTTCATCCAGACTCACTGCTTCCAACCGAAGCAATGAGTCACCGGATGAAGCAAAACCTAACCGGGTTAATTCAGACTTATTGGAATCAAGTGTCCACAAAAAGTTCCTATTCCATCGAAGATTTTCGGCTGAAAGCATCTCTTCGGGAGCATCGCCTCGCTTGCCGAAAGAGGACAAATAATGAAAGCCGGGATAGTGAAAGGCATGGAAGAAATATTCCGTTCCATGTAAATCAAGCACTACAGCCTTGTCGTCCTGTACACGTACCCTATAAGGATAACGAAACAAAGCTGAATCCAATGACAAAGTCCGGGCTGTCAACTCTCTTGTTTCAGGAAAATCAACGTAGGACATCATTTTCTCATCGGGCACGGAAGTACAAGCCGTGAAAAGAAACACTAATAATATATTAGTAAAGGTTCTCAAGGCTATAACCGCTCATTACATATTCAACTTTATATTGAGTAGTAGGGCAATCAACACTACCTACACCAAAACAACTAGTATATCCTCCTCCTTCACCCCAAGCTAAAGCTTCTACGTTCTTCAATAGCAAATCATCCATTTGTTTACCGGAAGATTTCTGACTACAAAAAACAGTTATTGAGCTAACTGCGCACAAGCTGATTACAGCAATTTTGATTTTGTTTTTCATATTCCACTACATTTATATTAGATATCCGTATGAAGCATACAAATAAGGTTGCCTCATATTTGTCCATAAAGGTAGACGGAATTTTCTATCATACCAACTATTTTGCCTTACAACGACTTACCAACTTTACTTGAAAGCCTTTTGGTAAGCATCGGTAAGGCTGCTTTTTTATCCTTTTTCTGTGTTTTTCTCGATGGAATGGGGCATTTTCAAACAATAATATTCATCTCTATATTCCACGACAAGAGAAGAGATACCTTTCAATGATTCACGCAAATGATGAATAACACCATAGAGTTGGTTAGGCTTTCCTTTCCCCTGCCACAGTTCCTTATCTATTTCTTCTGCAGTTAGTCGATAATTTTGGGTCTGTAAAAAAAGCTTCAACAAGGCAATTACTTGAGGCCGGAGTTTCTTCGTCTTTTCCCCATTCATCAGGATGCCTTTTTCTGAGTCCAAAATAGTCCCGTCAGCCAATTCATATAATCCGGTTTGCCCGGCTTCTCCCTCCAAATGCATTTTCCTTTCAACAATTATCTTTTTCTCTTGAATACAGACGACTGTTTCCTTTTTCACCAGTTTTTGCCGCAAGAAGGAAGAAATCTGTTTATAATATAAAAGAAGAAGGAAAAAACAAAACCAAAGTAAGAGTAATATCATGATGGGCGGCCATACCTTTAATACCTGCCACCAGTCATAAGCAATGAACCCCGTTGCCTCCACTTCACAACGAAATCCTATATAGCGAGACAACAGGCTATCTCCCTGTAGCACTTTTATGCTATCGGAAGAATAAACGGCGGACGTCTTCTTCAACAAATCAGTAGTTGAAAGACGAATACCGGTATTAGCCGCTACAGATTTCTCGACCAACAGACTATCCCAAAATAGATTCAACGCATCCGCATCCAGAGGATGTTTCTCAAGTACATAGCTGAGCAACATCCTCTTTTCGGTATCTTTAATAAGACTATTATCAAATTTCACACGCGGTATTTCATAGCTATGCGTTCCATACCTGCTTGTCAAAGTTACAGGACTTTTGAACGGGGTTTCCAATGTTTTCACTTCAGGATAATCAACAGCCACAAATGGCACAACAATGCCCCCTCGTTTCTGCACCTCCAGATTCAGCGCCTCCACGAATGTTTCTTTCGCCAATGCATTCCATTCCGGTATCTGTTCTTTATAGCTACTATAGAAGATATAGACATATATCCCTGTAACCATAGTACAGATGAAAGTACCTATCCACAAGCATATTAATCTACCGGATTCCGCAGTTCCGCCTTTTTTATTCATAGTTCACCAAACATATTATTCTGCAAAATTAGTATAAAAAGGTCAATAAATAGATTAATCTACTATTAATCTGACTAATAGGAGGAGAGAAAAGGGTAAAACATCACATCAGAGCCAAGAAGAGAGAAGAAAAGCACAGAAAAACATGCAAAAGTTTTGGAGATTTCAAGAAAAGCTATATCTTTGCACCCGCAAACAAGAAATGATGGCGGGATAGCTCAGCTGGTTAGAGCGCATGATTCATAATCATGAGGTCCCCGGTTCAATCCCGGGTCCCGCTACAAAGAAGATTTAGACTGTTAGGAGGCTTCCACTCTTGGCGGTCTTTTTTGTTTTCAACAACAAGTAAAGCCACATCTTTTTTAGGCTCATCCATGCTTGGTATACGACTTAATTATG
>NZ_CBVI010000077.1 GCF_000513195.1 Bacteroides timonensis
TTACCTTTGCGACTCAAATAGGAATCATGTATAATGATTGTAAGAATCATCCTACATGATTGTGACAATCATTATACATGATTCCTATCTAAGTCACGGCATTAACCGTGCTCACTCACGGTATCAGCCATGCACAGTCACGGCATCAGCCGTGCTCACTCAATCTAAAAGGAGAAAACAAGTAATGGCATTTTACAAGAAACAAAAACAGAAAGGGAAGTGGTACCCCAGAGCTATCACCAAAGGACGACCTTATACCACGGATGACGTTGCCACCCGATTATCTTTAATCTCCACCGTGAGCCGGGGAGACACGTATGCCGTACTGGCAAATCTGGGTGACGTACTGGCGGACATGATGAGCGCGGGACGCTCCGTACGACTGATGGGCGTGGGCACGTTCTATTGCACCTGCCAGTCCAACGGGCAAGGGGTGGACACGCCCGAAGAAGTGAATCCCGGTCAGATTACCGCCGTAAAAGTGCGCTTCATACCCGAGTACAGTCGGGGACAACGAGGCCAAGTAACAGAACGGACACTCGTTGACCCGCGCATGGAGTGGATAGATGTGGATGAAATTTGAATCCTTCCTCCTATCAATCACAGTCTTACGAGAACTATTTCAAATCCAAAGTGCTTCTTACTGCTGCAATAGCCGATTCACTCGGTGTAACGGACTTCCGCGTACAATAGTCAAATTCGGCTGATTTTTCACCGCTAAATGACTTCCATTTCAATTTCAGTTTAACTGCTTTACCTTCCGTATCAGGCAGTTCGTCCAACTTAAAAGCTACTAAGCCGTCAGCTTCACTTCCGTAGGTATCGCCATACGCATTGTGACGGAATTCTACTTCATAAGGATTCTCCGGATTTTGTCCCAACAACAAGTTAACGAAATGCTTTTTACTACCTCCCCATATAGTCCTGAAACGAAGTGTCAGATATCCATCTTCAGCGATAGTTACCCAATCATTCACAATCTCTACAGGGTCTGTGCCATACACCTCATCATTTTCTTCTCCCAAATCCGGTGCAATAGGCTTTGTCAGGATACTGTCTATCCAGTTTATATGCACGGCTTTTGTGTAATCGCCACTGGGTTCATTCACTTCACTGTAATTCACCAAGGCTCTGACTTCTTTGTCTCCGAAAGGAGAAGTACTTACATTGGTCGGCAATAAAGTCGTCTTATCATCCAACTGCAAGAAGAATGCATCGTCGGCAGCACCCTTCACTGTTACAAGAGCATTAGGGTACCTCAAATAATAGCCATTGTTATCGTCATCGTCCAGACAGGACTGCAAGCCTATAGTACAAACAATAGCCCCGGCAAATAAAAGTGCTTTATTAAATACAGAATCAATTTTCATAGTGTGGTTCCTCCTATTAAACATTTAAAATAATTTTTCTACATTATAGAAATGAAATATGGGAGAAAAGACTGCATGACATATTGTTAATTAACAATAATCACTATATATGTAAAGAAACAGAACGAAAACGGTGTAGGCAAGTGATTTATCAGCACTTACCTACACCGTACCTACACCCCGTTAATCAACTGCATATCTGCAACTTATGCATCGAATGTAGGAGTGTATGCAAAAACGCATAAAACTCTTCTTTGTACAGCAAGTAATTCTCACTACTTACTGAAGTCCCTCGGAGCCGGAACAGGTGGCAATGGCTTACGATCCTGCAATTCCTTCATCACCTCTTCGATAGCCTTATTGAGCTGTTCGTCTTCACCGTTCCATTCCTTCACCGGATCATTATCAATCAAAATATCCGGATCGACACCATGATTTTCAATAATCCACTGGCCCGTTTTCGCATCATAACTGGTGAAGAAAGGAACACGGATATCCGTGCCATCCATATAAGGCAACGGTCCGCTGATACCTACAATGCCACCCCAGGTGCGGGTACCGATTAGTTTACCAAGCCCCAGTGCACGGAATCCCCATGGAAAGAGGTCACCGTCGGAAGCAGAATATTTATTAATCAAGCAAACCTTCGGCCCCACTTGCACGGCATCGGGTATAGTACCGACACGCTTCGTACCACGTCCCATCGTCAAGCGGTAAGGTTCGCGAGACAAACGTTCCAGAATCATAGGAGATACATTACCGCCACCATTGGCACGGTCGTCTATAATCAGACCTTCCTTATCGAGCTGCGGATAGAAATAACGGGAGAACTCGTTCAGACCTTCCGGACCCATATCAGGTATATAGATATAACCAATACGTCCATTGGATGCCTTATCCACCTTCTTCAGGTTATCCTGTACCCAGTTATAATGATAAAGAGGATATTCATTTTCCAGCGGACTGATGACAATCTTTCTTGCACCTGCCAATTGCGGCTTGCTGTTCAGCGAGATTTCTGTCGGTACATCAGCCTTTCCTACCAGTAAAGCATAGATATTCTTCACCGTATTCGTAGGTATACCGTCAATGGCAACAATGTATTCCCCGGCCTTAGCCTCAATACCCGGTTCAGTAAGCGGAGAGCGCAGTTCCTTACTCCAGGAAGCACCGGGAAGTATCTTATCCAAACGGAAGAAACCACTCTTATCCGCCGATACTTCAGCACCCAGCAAACCGGTCTTGATACGTGCCGGTTTATCCGTTTCACCCGGATTGACGTATGCGTGTCCGCAGTTAAGCTCACCAATCATCTCTCCAATGATATAGTTCAGGTCGAGACGTGTCTTTGCATAAGGCAACAGAACAGAGTATTTCTGTTTGATTGCTTTCCAATCCACACCATGCATATTCTCCAGATAAAAACCATCACGATAAGCACGCCAGGCCTCATCGAAGATTTGTGCCCATTCCTTGGGGTAATCTATCGTAATGGACATATTATCCATATTGACAGGCGTACTCAGATTAGCCGCTCCTTCCGGTATAGCGGTTACATAAAGCTTGTTGTCCTTGTAGAACAAAGCCTTTTGGCTACCCGGAGTAACCGTCATCATAGCACCATCGGCAACCGTTTCTTCTTTCTGTCCTTCAAGATCGAAAAACTTCGTTCCGCCATTGCCCCAGTAATATACCTTCTTTCCGTTTGAATAGAAATTAGCATAATAAGAAGCCGACAATGGAAGCTTGATGATACGTTCGGTGATACCTTCCGGATCAAACTTGACGAGTGACGCAGAAGCAGTTTCCTGTTTCGCGTCTTTCTTTCCGGCAGTCTTTTCAGCAGCCTTCGGAGCCTCACTCTCACTGTCGTTCTTCACTCCGGCATCTTTCTGTATGAAAGGTGACGGGGTATCTTTCGAGAGCAAAGCAAGATAAACTCCATACATATTGTTATAAACATGGTTCCATTCCAACCAGCCGTATGTAGGATTGAAATCGCGGGCAGATGAGAAAATCAGATACTTACCATCCGTACTGAATACCGGTGAAGAAGAATTATACCACTTGTCCGTCACCGGATATTCCTTCTTTCCGGCAATATCATAGACATATACAACAGTTATTTCATTATCTGCATCACGGGTATAGGTCAGCCATTTGCTATCCGGTGAGAAAGTCACATCCTGCGGTTCCCCCATCAGGTCTTGTAATAGCATAGTCACCTGTCGTGAAGCTACATCCAGCAGATTGATACGATTTTGACGGTCGGTATAAACAATCTTCTTACTGTCCGGACTCCATTCGAAAGAGCGGATATACGTATCATTATTCTTGGTCAGCTGCACCGGATTACCTTCCACTGCATCCTGAAGATAAAGTTCTGTCTCTCCGGTAGCATCCGAGATATAAGCAATGTATTTTCCATCCGGAGACCATTGTGCATTACGTTCGTGGGCACCCGGAGTGCGGGTTATATTTTTCGTCACACCTTTGGTCGAGGGCAAATTAAAGACCTCTCCGCGAGCAGTCACCACCACCCGTTCTCCGTCGGGAGATGCACTGGCGGCTGTCAGATACTTAGCCCCATTCTTTATGGCACTGCGTGCATAGATGTTATCCGAAGCAAGATTGATATTTACTTTCTCGGGCTGACGGGTGGCAGTATCCATCTTATAGATATATCCGCCATTCTCAAACACAATGGTATTGCCGGAGGCACTCGGGAACTTCACATCATATTCGGTAAAGCCAGTAACCTTCGACGTCTGTTTTGTCTTCGTATTATAAACAAAGATATTCATGGTACGGTCACGGTCGGAAAGGAAAAATATATCATCGCCTATCCACATGGGGAAGATATCCTGAGCAACATTATTCGTTATATTCTCCACTGACTTCTTTGCCGGATCGTATATCCAGACATCATCCGCCATACCGCCTTTATAATACTTCCAGGTACGGAATTCACGCATGGTACGGTTGTAAGCCAGCCGCTTGCCGTCGGGAGAATAACTACAGAATCCACCCTCAGGCAAAGGAATAATTTCGGGCATACCACCCTCCTGATTGACAGAATAAAGCTTACCGGAAAAGCCGTCACTGATACGGTTACGATAAATGATCTGTTTGCCATCCGGTGTCCAGGTCATCACGATATTGTTAGGTCCCATACGGTCGCCCAAGTCATCACGGGAATTTGTCGCGGTATACGTCAGGCGTTGTGGTTCTCCGCCGGCTGCCGGGATGGTATATACTTCCGTATTTCCATCATACTGGCCCGTAAAAGCAATCGTTTTGCCATCGGGTGAAAAACGGGGGAACATTTCGTAACCCACATGCGAAGTCAGGCGTTGAGCCTCTCCTCCTGTGACAGGCACTTTGTAGAGATCGCCTGCATACGAGAACACAATCTCACTACCATTCGTTGCCGGGAAACGCAATAAACGCGCTTCATCTGCTGCAGAAAGCCATGCAGACGCACCGGCCAGAACGAACAAGGATAAAAGAAATTTCTTACTCATGTTATTTGAATTTAGTCAACTTACAAAAGTAAGAAAAGAATAAGAATAATTACAACGATCCCCCCGGATTATTAACAAACTCCCCCGGCTTTATGCCAAATTGTTTCTGGAAACACTTTGCAAAATACGATGGATTATTAAATCCTACCATATAGCAGATTTCATTAATACGGTATTTATTTTCCGCAAGCAGAGTTGCCGCTTTCTTTAACCGCACTATCTGTATCAACTCATTCGGAGTGACATTAGCCAATGTCTTGATCTTGGTAAACAGACTGGAACGGCTGATGCCAAGCTGTTCTGCCAAAAAATCAACGGTCAGTTCCGGTTCAGAGAAATTCTGTTCTATGATCTCATTGATACGAGTAAGGAATTTATTGTCCAACGAATTGCTGGCTATACTATTCAGGGGCACCATCGGCATTTTTGAGAACTTCTGGCGCAACAGATTACGCAAGTCGAGGAGATTCTTGATACATGCCTCCAGATATTGCACAGAGAAAGGCTTCTCAATATAAGCATCCGCTCCGCAGTCCATACCCTCTATTTTGGAATTCGTATCTGTTTTGGCAGTCAGCAAAATAAACGGTATATGACTGATGGACTGATCGGCCCGCAAAGCCTTGCAAAATTCCACTCCGTCCATGCGTGGCATCATCCAGTCACTCACAATCAAGGTGACTTCATGCTCCTTTAGTTTTTCCAATGCTTCTATTCCGTCTTCCGCCGTCAGAATGGAATATTGGGCGGAGAAACTGCTTGAAAGGAAATTCAGCATTTCTTCGTTATCATCCACTATCAGCATCAGCGGTTTGTTCTTAGAAGACACCACCGGCAAGGTTTCCGACAAGATATCCTCGGGTATTGCCGGGTTGAGAACGCCCGCTTCTCCTTCCTGATCCGTCGCCCCGACTTGTTCGACAGGCAAGGTCACTATGAAAGAAGAGCCTTTATTAATTTCGGACTCCACCTCTATGCAACCGTTATGCGACTCCACAATGCTCTTCACAATACTGAGTCCGATACCCGTACCGGGTTTATTATCCATTGCCTGATAGAAAGGCTTGAAGATTTTCTTCCGGTCTTCTTCACTAATGCCGATTCCGTTATCTGTCACTTTCACCACAAACGTATGCTGTTCCGGCTGAACAACACAAGAAAGGATTACTTTATCCTTGGTATATTTGCTCGCATTCGTCAGCAGGTTGCTTATCAGTTTGGTGATTGCCTCACTATCCACCATAGCCGTAAAATCGGCATCGGGATATTCCACTTCCAGATGGGCGCCATGCTGGGTGATAAACGGTTTGAACCGCTCGCAAACCGCCTGTAGCAATTGGCGGATGTTTTGTGAAGCATATCTGATAGTCATTCCTTCCTGCTCCACTTTACGGAAGTCCAGCAATTGATTGACCAAAAACAGCAGTCGCTGACTATTGCGGTCAATAATATTCAGATCGTCCCGCAGCGCGGCCGGCATCGGTATGGACGATTTCATAATCTTCTCCAAAGGACCGATGATAAGCGAGACCGGAGTACGGATTTCGTGAGCTATCATCGTGAAGAACTTAATCTTAGCTTCATGTACTTCCTTCTCTTTGCTGACATTCAGTTGATTGATTTCCGCAGTGTGCTTCTTCTCCGTCCGCTTCAACAAGAAACGGATAAAGAAGGTCAGCGCTATGCATGCCAATATGAAATAAAGAATCTTGGAAGCCGTGCTCCAGTAGAAAGGAGGATGAATGGTTATCTTCAAGCTCGCCTCCTGATTACTCCAAATACCGTCATTATTCGTGGCTTTCACTTTAAAGACGTATGTTCCGGCAGGCAAATTGGTATAAGTAGCTTTGTTCTGCGAACCTACATAATTCCAGTCTTTATCAAAACCTTCCAGTTTATAGGCATACTGGTTCTTTTCGGGGGTACAATAGCTCAATGAAGCATAGAACAGACTGAAAACATGGTCTTTATAAGACAAATCCAGTTCCGCCATCCGGTTCAAGGCTTTTGGCAGCTTCTTATCTCCTATCCGTATTTCCTTGTTGAAGATTTCCAGCCCTGTGATAACAACCGGTGGAAGCACCTTATTCGTTTTTATCTGATAAGGATAAAAAGCATTGAAGCCATTTACCGAACCGACATATATCTTCCCGTCGGAAGCCTTCAAAGCCGCATTAGGCAGGAATTGTTCACTCTGCAACCCGTCGCTGCGCGTAAAAACCTGACAACTCTCGCCGGGAGCGTAACGAACCAGTCCTTTCGTCGTGGTCAGCCACAACACATGCTGATCTTCAACTATGCCGCAGATGTTACGGCTGGGAATATCCAAAAGTATCGCTTCAAACCGGTCTTCCTCAGCATTATACTTGCAAAGCCCGTTCATGGTTCCCACCCACATATTTCCATTGACATCTATAAGCGTGCAGTTTACCTGATCATTGACCAATGCGCCGGGAGCATTGCCTTGCACGTAGTTCTTCCAAAGCTGCTTGTCCGGAGTATATTTGAATAATCCTTTTCCTTGGGTAGAGAACCAGATGTTTCCTTCGATATCCTGATCTATGTCTATGGTCAGAGATTCAAGATCTTTCACCCGGATAAAGTTATCTTCCTTTCTGTTATACAGATTCACCCCTGCCATAGAAGTTACCCATATTCTTTTTTCCCTATCTTTAAATATGGCGTAGGAACTGGTTCCATCGAGAGTACTCTGATCACCCGATTTAGTGGTATATACCCTGAATGCGCCTGTTTTCGTATTCAGCACGTTGACTCCTCCCGTATAGGTACCAATCCATAAATCGTCATCATCCATACAAAGTGCATGCACGTTATGATAAGAAAGACTGTTTTTGTGTTCATCGGGCAGATAATGAACAAACTGCTTATCTTTTGGAGAAAAGCGACTTAAACCACCATCATCAGAAGCAATCCAGATATGCCCATAAGCATCTTCACAAAAACGTCCGATGACTGTTCCATTCACGGAATTGTAGAAACGGGAATGAGCAAAGCATTCAAATTGTCCGGTGCTGGGTGAAATATAATTCACGCCACCATAATAGGTTCCTATCCATACGCCACCTTCACCATCTTTCACGATAGGATAAACAAAACGATTGGATAATGAATAAGGATTCGTTTCATCTTCCGTGAATAACTGTTGCTCACACGTAAGCGTGTTAAACAGTAAAAGACCGTCATCCGATCCTATCAATAGCTGGTGAGGGGCATACTCCATCAAAGAGTGAATATGCGTAGCTCCCTTACCTTCCGACGGATGCAAATAAGTGGTTGCCTTACCCGTATATCTGTCTATCTTTTGCAAACCGCATTCCCAGGTTCCCAGCCACAGTGCATGTTCAGAGTCTTCGAGCATGACCAGAGAGTTTGAGTCATATTGCCCCGCTTCATAAGTGATAGGGAAAGGCTCGAATTTATTCTCCGCCTTATTCAGCTTGGACACAGTGGGACTTCCCCAATTAGTGACCGCCCAAATCTGATTTTCACTATCAACCAGCACACTCGCCATTAATCCATTGGCATCTTTAAATTCATAATGTTCCAGATAGTGCTTGGATATATTATACTTGAAAATCCCTTGCCCTACTGTCGAGAACCACAGGTTGCCGTCTCTGTCTTCTGCAATATGATTCACATTGCTCTTAATGCTGTCACCTTGGGCTGTCAATACTTTGAATAGTTCAAAGCTTTCCGTTTCATAATCAAAAATATAAACCCCGTCTTCTGTCCCTACCCAGATATTGTCTGTAGTATCGTAAAGAGAAGAGATATAATCATTAGGCCCTTGCGGATTCAGATTATAAACCTTTATAGTGGTACCGTCGTAACGGTTCAAGCCGTCATCCGTACCAAGCCACATGAAGCCATATTTATCCTGCATAATAGCACGCACCGAGTTGGAGGATAATCCATTTTCCACGGAGAAATGGCGGAACCAGAAGCCAGTAGAAGCTGCCGGAAGCACCAACGGAATAATACCGGCTATTATGGCAAGGATAATCTTTTTCATTTCTTCACCAGATATTGATTGAACATAATTCCCATTACAATCAATGCAAGGCCGATGTAAGTTGTAAACACAATCTGTTCACCCAATATGATTGCAATGAAGAATAAAGACAAGAAGGGGGATAAGTAACAAAGCTGGTTGACCAGTGCCGGATTGGATGTCTTCCGCATGGCAAGACTGAAAAAGATAAAGGGAATACCCATTTCGAACCCACCGACATACATACCCGACAAAATACCGGGCAATGTATTGAGATGCACACCTACTCCCACAGCTCCTATCAGCAAATAGACCGTGCCAAACAGAAAGCTCATAAACAGCGCAATGCTGCCATCCGTTTTATCTTTGAACTTATTGTTTATCATCCAATACATGGCCCACAACAAAGCACTCAATGCCGCCAACAATAAGCCATGCACGGGTATATCCATACCTCCCGACTGCCCGGTTCCTACAGAAATAAGTACCACTCCACCCAGTGAAATAAACATGCCGATATATTTCTTCGGTGGTATGGGCTGATGGGCAAACAAGGCCAACAGAATAAGCAGCACAATAGGCCATGCATAGTTGATGGGCTGCGCTACTTGTGCAGGTAGCAGATCATAAGCCTTGAACAACACCAGATAATAAGCGACAGGATTCAGTAATCCCAACAATGCAAAATATCCCCATTGGCGACCGGAAAGTTCCGACACCAGTCTCCACTTCTTCTGGAAAGTTAGCAAAAGAGCAAATATGACTAATGAAGTACAACTGGCTATCAGTAGCATCTCAAAATGAGTTAGATGCGTTAAAGCTATCTTAAAAGCAGTGGCTACAGTAGACCAACTAAGCACTGCAATGCAGGCATAAACAACGGCACTTGTACTGTTTTTCATCGGTTCATATATGTTTCTTTTGCAGACATCGTATTTATCTGTATGTTTATAAAGGATTGCTTCCCGTAACCCTGATGCGGTATGGCCATTGAGCATCTTTCTCTCCCGGAGCGGGATTCATCCAATGCTCCGTCGGCGCTCCCATCACAACCAACCACAAGTGGGTCAGAGTTTGATTTTTTGGAGCTGTAAAAATAATACTTTTCCCGCTATTATCGCCCATTTCGCCATAAATAGATTTACCTTCTGCCGTTACAGCAACAAAACCATAACGCCAACCTGCCTTATCTGTATGGATTGCAGTATATCCTTCCTTTCCTGCTTCTCCGCAGAATTCCACTTTCACTTTCTCTCCCGGCTGAGGAACAGCCAAAGGAATAGCATTGAATCCATAATTTTCAGGACAATTCTCCGGTGCTATCCTATACCATCTATCCGGCTGAGCTATTAGCTGAGAAGTATATTTATTGGCATACGGGCGTGTTTCTTTCCAGACGCGCGGAAAATCCCAGTTGATAAAGTGGCGGTAAGCATCAAACATCTCGTCACAGAATTGCTTCTGATTCAAGGTAGCCAAACGCTTGTAGGTGATAATCGGGTCTTCTCCCCGCTTTCCCTGACGGTAAAGTTCGGCTATGACGGGAAGTCCCCGTTTCATCCCCCAGTATTCCAATACATAAGGTGAATGATAAATATTCTCCATGTGGAGATAAGCCTTGTGAGTCAGTTTCATGAAAGCATCCCAATGATATTTTTCATCAGTAATCCATTCGGGATTCACCTGCCACAGCATCCATTGCGAAGTCATTTCAAAGAAACCGCATCCTCCCCAGGCTTCGCCCTGCCCGTCGCAACTGATCTGTGCCTGAAAACTATGTCCCAATTCGTGGGCGATGCAGTTCAATTTCTTATCTTGCACACGGTTGGGGGCAATCCATAAAGCACCGATTTCTCCGTCATAATCTCCACCGTATGCCGTGCCTTCCAGGGAATAGTTCAGCATCACCATCATGCGATACTTGTCGCACTTGGAACCTGGACGTGAGAACTCCAATGTATCACGGAAGAAACGGTAAAAGGTCTCCAACTTTTCCATCAGATTCGGTAAATCGACCTGCATATCGTGCCCTTCCAACTGAGGCGGATTGGATAAATCATTCCCAAACCCTTTCTCCCAGAAGATGACGAAGTTCTCTGTACAAGCCATACGATGATAACTCCACTTGCTTTCAGGATTTTGCAAATCCATTCTCTGGAGGTCTTTAGGGATATAGATAGTTTTTCCCGAAGGCATAGAGACAGATGTCACATTCTGTGCCTTCAAGGCTAATCCCCAAACGATAGCAAGACTTAATAAAAAGATATACTTCTTCATAATCTTTTTGTTCCTGACGGATAGTTTTTAATAACAGTATCTAAATAATCGGTACGTTGTTGAAGCCATTGTTTCATCCGGGTTATCTCCGTCTGATAATTTTTATCAATAGGCCAGCATTCAGCATTACGCTTCATGGCTTCGAAGCAATTCACAACAAAAGTATTCGTTTCCTCCCAGAACTCTGACATAATCTTATCTTTTATTTCTTTCCAACGTGCCTTATATTCACTCACAAAGCGTTTATTTTTGAAAAGATCCGTAAAGAAAGACGGAACACGATAGCCTCCGGTATGGTTGACCGGATCAGTGCCTAATACAAGCTCTTTGTAACTATTGAAATAGTTATGCCCGGTATACATGGTTCCCCAGTCGAAATCAAATCCTGCATCGAAATCCCAAAGTGGCCCCATGGTCCAAAGACCGTTTTTATCTTTATGCATATAGATGCTGCGTGGAGCATCTACTTCTACATTATACACCAGTTCCTGTATCATCATATAATCTATAAACGAAGCGATATTCATCAGTTGAGCGGTTGTTTCATAATTGCCTTCATGTATGCTCTGCTCCAACCGGGCAAAATCATCCTGAACCACTCTCAATTGTGCAACAGTAGCATCTTCCGGATGTTTCACACAAATAGGCATCCGGTAAACTGTCGACCAGAAGTTATCTACCCCGTCCGGATTCAATTCCGGTCCATCATCCGCATCCAGCGAAATCAGCATTCCCTGTTCGTCATCCACTGCTACGCGGCTACTACCTTGTTCCACTTGCTCGGTCAACTGATAGAGTCCGATGTACTCACTGTTCAGTGTTACCTCTACATAACGAGAGTGGTTGGTATAAGGCAAACCTAATTTCTCACCTGCAATAAATGTGAAGGTGTTCATCATTTGGGTCGGATCACGGTAATTGGCAAGAAGTACCCAATCCTTTTCAGTAGCCAGTCCAAGTATTTCCGACTTCTTATCCAACTTAATGCGATAAGGTTTCTTCGGATACCAAAGCCAGGTAGAATTTCCACGCCCGCGAATGCGTCCTGTTCCGGTATAGTCCCATTCTTCTTTTTCAGAATCAATGGTGAGGATACAGTTCACATAGTCCTTCTTGTCCTTTGAGACAATAGGAGCACCATTTTCGGTGTTGATGGCCAGTTGGGCAACCTGATAGATGAAGGTTGAAGGTACTTCTGGAAATATCGGATGAATACAAGCAGGTTCTAAATCATCAGAGCAGTTTGCTAAAAACAAAGATAAACAGACTAAGCCAAACAAATTTGAGAATTTCATTGATATACAATTTTAAGACAGTCTAAAAAATATTTTAGGACTTTCAGACTGACTTTTCTGCATTAGTTAAACTCCAAATAATACTTAAGTAATGCAAAAAAACAACTCGGTATAAACGGCGTTTTATTTTCCCGGTTAGAAAAACATTTTTCCCCAATAGGAGAAAAATATTTTAGTAATAGGCTAATAATAAACCGGCATTGATGTACCAAGTTATTTTTTATGATTACTAAAATAGCAGAAAGTATCTCTATTAAGATCAATTAATAGCTGACAACACCTGAATAGGAATACTTAAGAAATTTACATATCCGTTTATGGATATACACAATACAGCTCGCAATGAGCTAGTACCAACCGAAACTGTTCTCGGACAATAAAAAGCATTATTGGCTGAAGTCGGTTTTGTGAAGGAGCTACCAGGCCCTTCCATAAATTGAAAATTATAATAATTAGGATAGGTTACAGAGTTCCCTCCTAAACTATCATCATAATATAAATACAAGTAACCATTTTGGTATACTTTTACAGGGCTATTAAAAGGATCCTTCAAATTGATAGTACCTACCTGTGTAGTAGAGCCACTGCCCCCATCTGGACTCGTACTCCATCTTAGTTGTCCTGTTTCAGAATAAACCTTAACATGATATGCTTTCTTTGTTTCCGTAATAGTTTTATTACCCAAAGTAGCTCGCATAGTTATCGTATACAGCTGTGATGGAGATGCATCATCCTGATTTACGATAGTAATTGAATGCCCCGAAAATTGTTTTGAATACGTTTCATAGTCATCTTTCTGTTTCGAATATGACTGACATTCAACCGTCCATTGAACGTCAAAATTATCTGCTAAGTCTACTGAATAAATTCCAGAAGTTGCCAAGAAATCAGCCCCATTTATCCAAGGCTTAATTGCTGCTTGCAAGACATAATTATGTTCTAATGTGTTTACCATTCGTTGATTCTGTACTAATGTAAATTGAGTACGACATGATTTACCCGCATATGACATTAAATTAGAAGAAGATGGAGAATAAGAATCCCCGTGAGCATCAGTAATATTACCTATATAAGTACATCCATTCCAAATATTAGGGTCTGCTGGTGTATCACTTATATAGTCACCACATGTAGTAGAGTTTGATCCATCAACGAGTTCTGCGCAAGTACCACTTCCGCTTTCACCTACGCTTGTTCCATGATGAGTATGATATAGTCCTAAACAGTGTCCCACTTCATGTGCTACAGTACTTTCCTTGTAATAATTTCCCTTTATAATACAAGCTGTAGAAGGTATAGACTGAGCTTGTCCTGCAGCATTAAAATCTCGCCCAACTGACACTACATAAATATCTATAGCATTAGAATGACGATTTTGAGAGAACAGAGGAGTTATCAAAAAACTTGGAAGCCTATTGAGATCATCATTATCTATATATTCAGAACCTAACAAACTAAACGAAAAGCTCGTATCTGCATAATCTCTATTTAAGTTGTTTATTATTGTTGAAGAAACAATTTCTTTATCAAGTCCAGAACCTGATGAATATCGAACAACATGAATAAAAACATATAAATTATAAAATCTCATATTGTTTATATTTCTCGTTTCAGCCTCAAAAAACCAAGTGGGCGGAGGAGGTGTAGGAGTTCCACAAATTTGCATTTCTGACACAGGTATCCCTTCTATTTGATCCTGCCTATCATCACTACATCCTATAGCCAAAAAGCAAAATGTTAAAAATACTATATATTTTTTCATAACCATATCAATTTTCAATTTTAAATAAATAGAACAAGAACAACTTATAAAAACAGCTACAGATGACCTAAATCAACACATTCTGCAGCTAAACAAATAACTATCAACACAAACAATCTAAAGGCTCATACCTCCTCTTTTTATCCATAACGAAAACATTTCGTAGTTTTGAAAAAATGAAGAAAAGTACTTCTTCCTATTTTTAGAAGTTTATAATAGCAAGGGGGGATTATCCCCCCTAATCCTATGGAATAAATACTTCAGAGCCTTATACTATTCTACAATAAAATTGAATTTAAGAGTAGCAATGTATTCTTTACCATCCTTGATATAGACAAGTTCAACGATTTGAGGATAAATTTCTCCAGCAGTGAGAGTACCCGGCATAAAGCCTACTTCCATATCGTAGATAGTGTGAAGTTTGGTATAGGTACGTGCATCTGCACCCCATCCTTGCAGCTCGCCAACAGCGTTGCACCAGAATCCTCCCAACTCACCACCACAATTATCTTCATAACTGTAAGTACCGTCAGTCAGTTTCAAACGCATACAGATTTTTCCTTCGGCCAATCCCTCAGAACTATGTTGCTGGATGGCTGCAAAATCTTCCGGCATCAGGCAGAAAGCATGGCAAATAGCTGCATTATCGTAGTAAGCGATGTTATAATGAGCAAATTCATAAGATGCATCAGACGTACCGCGCACATTAATAATCATCTCAACGCTTTTAGGCTTAGCATTCGGATCAAGCACCACTTCAACTACATCATTATAACTTTCCACGTCGGTGCCACTCAAAGTAATAGTATAAGGCCATTGTTCGTCATCTTCTTCCTTATCATTCCAATACTGACGATTGTATTCATCGGGAGCAGCCATTATCACGAAGTAGAGTTCATTTGTACCGACAGGCACTGTGTAAGAAGCCGTACCTTCGGCACCCTTGCTCATTTCCGAATAGGTCGGTTTGCCGTTTACGATAGCTACATAACCATAACGATAGTCAGATGAAGTATTATCCGAAGTATTGTAGGTCGTGGTTTTAGCCACAACTTTTCCATCTCCATCTACCTGCTCGCCTTTATCTCCCTTGGCAAGAGCACTTCCGGGAGTGATTGCACCAACCGTAGTAGAAACTGTAGTACCGGCAGCAGGCACTTTCATTTTAATAACATTGAAACCGGTAGTTCCGGGACAGCTCGCATAACCCACCTGATATTTGAGGTCGCCTACCTTGTATAAATCAGTACTATAATCACCTTTCACATAATCAGGTACAGTCACCGGTTTACTTTCATTATTGGCAAACCTCAAGTCATAGTATACCATACGTGAAGCATAGTCATAAAGATCAGCATAAAGAACATTCTGACTATTACCGCAATATATACGTTGGTAAGTTTGTAATGGATCTTCAGGATATTCCGAATCACTCCAAATACGTCCATATGCATCAATTCCATGTTTCTCTACCCAAGTATGCTGCAACCAGTAACTGGCATAACGCATCCATTCATGGTTGAAGTGTCGATGATAATTCTTTTTCCAAACATCAAGATGATAGCCGAACATTTCTTCCGGATAGTCAAGTTGAGCTTGCCATTGTGCACACTGTTCCCAGAAAGCACAACCTCCGGCACCATCGGGGCCAAATCCATAACGGAATCCATGATGTAAATCAGCAGGAGCCCCCTGCTTGTTCACTTTATCAGCATAAACTTGGTACTGGAATGAGTGACCGATTTCATGAGCTATGGTAGAACCTACAGGCTGACAAGTAGATGGATTTACCCAGAGGGCACCTATTTTGTCATCATAACCAGAACCAGTGGCAAGCCACTCATCCTGATAAATCAGATAAATCTGCATCTTATAATCGTCAAGCATAGATTTACCTTCACCCAAAGTCGCCATCTTAAGAATGTTAACATTGGTATTGAAGTATGATTCCGCTTTCTTAAGAAGGTCATCAATATCTACGCGCATGGCAGCCGCAACGGTTTCCGCATTTGGATCTTCTCCAAACTCCGGTGACCAGAATACAAAGAAGTGTTCACTTTGCTTCATGCGATGCCATGAATAGTAGCTGTCATGACGAAGCATATACTCAGGACCTTCCTCGAAGTGAGGATTTCCGGCACTGGGACAAATGTATTTGGCATAATCTTTAATTTCGTCAGGTTTCAGGTACAATACCTTATACTTTTGAACCAACTTAATAGCCTGTGACTGGCCTTTTACGGTAGAGATTGTAACAGTGGCAGAACGGTCATTGGTCGTGTCTTCGTTCTCCTGCATGGTCACAGTCAACTTCAACTCTTCACCAGCTTTACCTTCAGCAGGTGACACGCTAGCCCATGAACAGGCATTACCTTCGGCATCTACAACGGCAACCGTCCAGTCCATGTCACTCTTAAAGTGTATTTCCAAGCTCTTGTCTTCGGCTTCAACCGCATAATCGACCTCCATACCAGCAATAGTACCTTTATATCGAGGATCATAATCAGCTACACGTTTTGACATATCGTCATCTTCACATGCAGTAGTGAGAAACGATGTTCCACTAACAGCCATCAACATAGCCGCGAGGTAGAAATAGTGTCGTATATTGCTTTTCATTTTATATTGTTTTAGAAAGTTTAAAAATAAGGCATTACTCGAAAGTTGCGTTCAAAAGGAACGACATCGCTTTCTGTTTATCAGGAGTAGCCAAACCAAATTTAACCATCATTGTAGTTCCCGATGCAATACCCGGAGCACGTCCGATAGCCATGCAAGCCGGATCATCCTCTAGCCAAGGCTCGATGAAGAAAGAGAAGCCATCTGCTCCCCAAGTGCAAATTTCGTTATTGGCATTACACCAGTAACCACCATTATTTGCTGTAGAAGTGCCGTCCCAAACATATGCATTAGTTTCAAGGTTCATCATATAAGGTTTTACTGCGCCATCGGAAACAGCAGCAACCAATTCAGCAGAAGACATACCAAACACATAATTGATATTTTCAGCTACACTCTCGAATGTCAACGAATAAGCATTATAGTCACCAGCAGGAATCGTTATATCCTGAATGATAAAACTCTTATCAAATACAGTCATAGCCATAACGAAACGAATAGCCGTATTGTAGTTTGGTCCATCAAGGGCAAAGCCAAACTCTATCGAAGCTGCACCACCGGCATTTCCATCGGGATAAAAATTGAAGCATTTGGTTGCGGCATCGAATTCAATGATGCCATATAAGGATGCATCATCAATGTCACATACATTACCGTTTTTATTAACATACCAGCCATATTTCTTCCCTTCTACATTGGCTTTTGCTTTGTTCCATACACTACGGGAGGCATTAATGGGACAGACAACCACTTTCCCGCTCTCAATAGCACTCATCAGTTCATTTACTGTCATGCCGAGCTGTTGCTGTATTATTGTTTCATATTGTTCGATACTAATGGTAGCAGGAACAGGATCGCCAGCTTTTTTATCAAAGGTACTGGTTACAGTTCCCTTTTCATCTGTTTTCACAGGTGGATTCTCATTTGGACCGTACACATGCATACTTGTAGCATCTGTATATTCTTCACTGCAAGCGGTTGTCATAAACAACGCACCACAAATCATCAGTATATAGATTAATTTCTTTTTCATGGTTCTTTATTTTGCGGTTGTATAACCAGGGTTCTGAACTAAGTTAGGATTGGCATCCAGATTATCCTGCAGGATGGGGAAGATATCAAGATGGTGATCGTTCGGATTAGTATTGGCGCTCTTGCCGAACCATGACTTACCATTGAATACATTGCATCCATTAGTCATCTTGAAGCGAATAAGGTCTTGACGACGGTGGTGTTCATACACAAACTCCCAAGCCAATTCATCAAGCAAACCACCAAGAATGATATCATCACCACCTTCGTGAGTAGTAATAACTTCAACATTGGTAAGGTTCTTGTCATCATCAAGCGTACCTTGCGTTTCGCGCAATCCATAATCGTATACGCTGCCTCCTTTCAGTTGGGCAACAGTACGGACTGCTTTTTCAGGATTGTTTTTGAATGCACGACGACGAATCATCGTTACAATATCCGCAGCATCCTGCTCTGTCTCACCATTATATCCGCCCAGACGGAGCAAACATTCAGCCTTGATAAAGTAAGCGTCTGTCAAACGAAAGAAAGGTACATTGTCATCACTGGTACCAATGTTACCCGGTTGAATCTCATAGAGCCATAAACGAGCACCCTGATAGTCACCTGCACCTGGCTTTTCAATAGCCCATACTTCGGGAGTAAGATTCACCTCTTTTCCGTTTTCATAGAGTATATTTCCTTGTTGGTCACGCTGAACGCCCCATTTCCAAGTATCAGCCTTACGAGTGTCATCTTCATCATAAGTATTAAAAAACTGCGGTACGCAAGCACTTCCATTCCAAGGGTCGAACGAAACGCCAAATACATCCTTGCAGATGGCGGGAAACCATTTGCAGAAGTGGTTCGTGCCATGACCAGCATATTTATTGCTATACATCAGTTCGAATATATTTTCCTTGCTCCCGGCTACGGAGAAAGGCTCACGATAATTCTCAGCCAGTGTATAGGCACCATCATTGATGACTTCATTCACCTGTTCGATAGCCAAACCATAGTATTTATTATCAGGAGCATCGGGGAACCAAGCATCATGATTCAGATACATCTTTGCCAGTAGCATACAGGCACCATAGTAATTCAGCTGTCCTTTTTCCACTTCTTTAGTAAGCAATGGTTTCGACTCTTCTACTTCTTTCACTATGAAATCGAAAGTAAACTGCGGAGTCTCCTGTTTCGGCATATAGTCGGCCGGCAGTTTCAAAGTAGTAGTTACAGGAATATTGCGATGCAAATCGAACAATACATAATAGAACAGCGCACGGAAAGTGCGCAACTCGGCTGTTGCTCTTTCATTACTGCTGATGGTTTCATCGTCAAGTAGCTGATTGCAAGAGTTTATACCTTGATAACAAGAGTACCAAGGGCGATAAAGATGATTAATAGTAGGATGGAATTCATGCTTGTGCAATGAAACATATTGTGCACCCCATCCTCCATAAGTACGGTAAGGGGTCATAATCAAGTCACCACACTCTTGGCTAATGTCCATATAACCTTCCCAGCCATCATACATATCGCGCAAACGGTCGTAAATTACACCATATTGAGCCGCAATCTCGGTTTCAGTAAATTCATAGCTACCATCACCAGGAAGTTCACTATATAAGGTTTCACTCAAATCGGTGCAACTGCCTAACAGAATTGAACCGGCAAATAACATACCGACAACACCTTTCTTAAATATCTTATTATATTTCATAATTATTTTGTTGTTAATGAGGTTAGAAAGTCACGTTCATACCTACAGTGAATGAACGTACAGTAGGATATTTATCACGACTGTCTACGCCGGCAGTCCAAAAGTTATTGCTGCCTAGTTCCGGATCAGATCCCTTGTACTTAGTGATTGTAAAAAGATTATCTATACTACCATAGAAGCGTATGCTTTTTACATAAGTACGTTTCTTAAAGTCATAAGTATAGCCCAAAGTCATATTGGTCAGTTTCAAGTAATCACCATCTTCAATGTAATAACTGGTCACTACTTGTGACTGCTGTGCAGAGAGTGGGCGAATACCGCCAATTGCATCGGCTGCCGATTTCAACTTATTGTAAGCATGGGCGTTGTTTTCATAAAACACACGCTGCTGGTTGATAATCTTATAGCCAAACTGACCGGTAAACTGCATAGTCAAATCAAAATTCTGATAGCGGAATGTATTATTCCATCCCATAGAGATTTTGGGAATGCCATTACCCATACGTTGGTACCAGTTGTCGCGGTCGTTACGCATTTCCTGATAAAATTCGGCAGCCTGGCCAGTTTCCGGGTTTTCTATCAAGAACAGACCTGTCTTTTCTGATACACCAACTGCTTTCAGTGACCAAATTTCGCCAAAGCTCTTGCCTACCTCCACTTTGTGGGTATATTGGCTCACAGGGTCACCTACACCTTGCTGCCAAAGAATATTCTCAGTCTGATAAAGGTCATTGGAAAGGCTTACCAACTTATTGGCATTATGTTGCATTGTTAGTGCAGTATTCCATTCAAAATCTTTGGTTTGAATAGGAATGGCACGAACCATAATTTCGATACCGGAATTGCGCATCTTACCTACATTGGCCAAGGTAGAAGTATACAAATTAGGGGGACTGGGTACGGCATAATCAAAAAGCATATCCGAGGTATTCTTTACATAGAAGTCTACGGAACCACCCAAACGGTCATTCAATACGCCCCAGTCCAAACCTATATTGAGTTCTTTGGCAATCTCCCATTTCAAATCAGGATTGGCATTTGATAATGCTTTCAATCCTTTAGCCCATTTCCCATCACGGTAATAATTACCACCAGAGTAACTATAGCGAACAATAGATTGGTAAGAATAAGCCGGAATTACACCAGTCACACCATAACCAGCACGAAGTTTCAAATTGTTCAACCAGTTACGAATTGATTCCAAAAAACTCTCATTCATGATATTCCAGCCCAAGGAAACAGAAGGGAAAGCGCCCCACTTATGGTTGGCACCAAACTTGGAAGAGCCCTCATAACGAACAGAAGCCAAAATGTTATAACGATTATCAAAACCATAGCTGATACGGGCAAATGTACCAATCAAAGTCGATTCTGTCTTTGAGCTACTCATTGAAGCCTTACCATCAGTAAGATATTCACCGGCACCCATATTGTTGTAACCAAAATAATCTGTCGGGAAATTGGCATTCCACATGCCAGCACTCTCATAAGTATTTCTTGACCAGCTGTAACCTACCATACCTTCAAAACGGTGCTTTCCAGCAAATGTAGCGTGATATTTAGAAGTCAATTCCAAGTAATCTGTACGATCATAATTATCACTTAGACTTGCCTCGCCAGTCAGGTTACCAATCGCGGTAGTAGTATGATACTTAGTGTTGTATGAACCGGTTTTACCTGTTGAGCGGTGACTGGCCAACATTAAGTTAGTTTGCCATCCTTTAATCGGTTCAAAAGTTACATTTCCGGTAATTCGAGTATTTATTTCCTTTGTTTCACCTGTACTTTCATTCTGCAACGAAACAGGATTGTAGTATTGTAACAGTGAACGTTCGTTGTAAGTACCGTCTTCATTCCAAATTGGAGAAGTCGGATTTCGAATCACAGCTTGTCTATAAATTTGCGTAAGGCTATTTACTCCATAAGCATCATACTTATCCAAATACTTATAATTGTCTTGCACAATGTTTAGATTTACCTTCAACATATTGTTGAACATCCAATGACTCACATCAAACGACACACTTAAGTCTTCGTTACCAGACTTCTTCATTACCCCCTGCTGATTGCGATAAGTTACATTACCATAATAAGAGGTAGTAGAAGAACCGCCTGTGATAGAAAAGCTATGATTATGTGTCACACCAGTACGACTCACCGCATCGAGCCAGTCAGTGTCATACCCTTCGTCATTATATTGTGTTTTTCCTGCACGAATATCATCAGGAGCCATGAAATCTACTTTCTTGACCCAATTAGAAAATGAGACGTAACCAGAATAAGTAGCAGTCGCTTTCTGTTCGCGCATACCGGTTTTGGTAGTGATAAGAATAACTCCACCTGCACCTCTCGTTCCATAAATAGCGGCAGCAGAAGCATCCTTCAGAACATCAATAGAGGCTATATTCTCAGTAGGAACTGTACTCATGCTACCAGGAACTCCGTCAATCAGTACTAATGGAGAAGCGTTACCCGATACAGAGACAATACCACGAAGACTGATTTCAGTACCTACATTAGGGTCACCCGAAGGTTTAGCAATGGTCAAACCGGCCACTTTACCCTTCAGTAAATCACCCGCATTATTAAAATTACCTACCAAGAAGTCTTCAGCTTTCACACTGGCAATGGCACTCGTTACATCACCTTTCTTCTGAGTTCCGTAGCCGATAACTACTACTTCATCCAATAGTTCCGTATCATCAGCAAGAATAATATCTATTTTTCTCTTGTTTCCTACCGTTATTTCCTGTCCCTTATAACCTATATAAGAAACAGACAACACAGAATTGGCACCCTTCACCTTCAATGTATACTCTCCATCAACATTGGTTATCACACCATTAGCCGTTCCCTTTTCAAGAATGTTAGCACCAATAATAGGCTCGCCACTCTTATCTTTTACTACACCCGTGACTGTAACAGTCTGTTGTTGTACAGCCTCGATGTCCAGTGTTCCCGCTGTTTCCGCAAACATTGTTGTCGGACTAATGCCGGCACCCGCTGCAAAGAAAAGACAGGCTGTAGCCCTTAGAACAGCTTTACTGAACAAGGACCGATTCTCATGTGTCTTCATATCACATCTCTAATTAAAAGGTTAATATTCTATATACAAGTTACAAATTTCTAATTTTTCAAAAGGAGTTAATTTAGTTTACTTTCCATTCAATCACCCCACCCGAAGCACCTTTCTGCAACTGGGCAGCTATCTTCAATCCTGTCGTCTTTATCGGTTTAAAATCAAGATTATTATAGCAGTCCTTCTTCACCACATATTCATTCAATGCCTCTACTTCTTTCCAATTTTTACCATCTTTATAGTAGAGTTTCCAGCTTTCCGGCACGCGGAAGTTTCCATCGTAATGATCGAAATCTAACCAATAAACCTGTACATTCGAAACGGTGTAGGGCTGGTCAAATTGATAGGCCAAAGTTTCCAGCGTTCCGTTTCTCAACCACCAATAATGGTAAGGCTTAGAAATATCCGATGAACGTTTCGGTTCCCATTGGTCATTCACACCCCATGCCCAGCTTTCTACTGAGGCTGATTCAGGAGCGTCTTTCTGGATAGGAGCCTGTATCATCAGAGTCCGTGCCTTGCTGGCAATTGTCGGCTCGGGAATAGGACGGGCATATTCGGCAGCTTCAGGAATCCAAACTGCCATTTGGTCTGCACCGCGATTATTCCAGGTTGAATAAGGAATGGCTTTAAAAGGAACCTCTTTCACACTACCATCTTTACCCACTTCTTTCGCATTACCGGTCAGCACTACAACACCGTTCAACAGATTAGCGTCATAAGCTGCTTCCATTGGAGTGGCATCAGGAATAAACTTGTTGAAAACAGTGCTGTCAGCCTGATCTTTGCCTTCCAGACAAAACATGATAGGACCACGTTCGATAGCCAGTTTACCACGATCATCTTCCACATTATCATTGGCTTTAATACGGCGCACATCCATCGGAAGGTTGATTTCTACCACATCACCCGCTTTCCAGGTACGTGAAATAGTAGCGTAGCCATCATATTGTTTAGCATTTACTTTCTTGCCGTTAACAGAGATGTTGTAAGCACCTGCCTTATCAGTAAATGAGTAAAGATCCGTTGGTACGGGAGCATCCTGCGCCCAACCCGGGATACGGAAACGCAAAGCAAATTCCTGCTCTTTCTCGGGAGTAACTAAGATGGAAACCGTTCCTTCCCAAGGATATTCAGTAGTCTGTTCCAAAGCTATATTATTGCTGTCCGTATTAAGGTCAGCTTTACTCTGGATATAAAGGTTAACATAAATATCATTGCCCTGGGTGGCGTACATATAATAAGGTACGGAAGCCATGAAGCGGGTGACATTACCCGGACAGCAAGCACAACCAAACCAATGCTGGCGTTCGTGCTGCCCCATAGATTCGAGCGGATTATCATAGAAGAACTTGTCACCGCTAAGAGAAACACCCGAAATCACACCATTATAAAGTGCACGTTCCAACACATCGGCATATTTGGCGTTTCCCGTAGCCAAAAACATGCGGTGATTCCAATAAACATTGGCAATGGCTGCGCAAGTTTCACAATAAGCGGTATGATTGTTCAATTCATAATTGGGACCGAAGCCTTCGCCTTGCGGACGAGAGCCGATTCCACCGGTAATAAAGAGCTTCTTGCTTGCCATATTCTCCCAAATACGACTCAGTGCGTTGAAATAAGCTGTGTCCTGGGTCAGGGCAGCCACATCGGCAACACCAGAATAAAGATATCCGGCACGCACGGCATGCCCCACAATCTCATCTTGCTGCAAAATGGGTTTATGATCCTGACTGTATTCGCTGAGACGATGACCGTCTGTTCCGCGTCCGGTCTCCTCCACGAAATATTTAGCCATTTTCAGATATTTCTCATCACCTGTCACTTTATATAATTTAGCAAGCGCCATTTCGGCAATGGGATGTCCCGAAGGAACATGCTTTTGCCCTTCATCGGGACCAAATACCTGACAAACAAGGTCGGCATTTTTGATAGCTACATCAAGCAAGGAGCGTTTACCTGTTGCGCGATAGTGTGCAACGGCAGCTTCATACAAGTGACCGCTATTATAAAGTTCATGACTATTAATCTTTTCCCAACGATTCTTTCCCCACCAACCGGAAAGACGGTAGCATTTATTAGTTACGCACGTAGTGAGGTAGCCGTCCGGTTCCTGAGCGGCTGCGATAAGGGAGATGACACTATCCAGATAAGCATCCAGTGCTTTGTCATACTTCACAGCCAGCGAGTAGGAGGCTCCTTCTATTATCTTATAAGGATCGGTATCGTCAAAAGAGAAATCACCACGGTGTTCGCCTTTCATTAATCCTCCGGCAATGGCAAAATTATCGAAGCGCCCGTTCTTCTCACATTCTTTAAATGCGGAAGGAATAGAAACGGTACGATTGGTTTCAATACGCGGAGTCCAGAAGTTATCGTTCAGGTGAACTTGTGTAAAAGGAACTTCTTTAATCGGAGCATCAGGCTGAACGTAGGGTTCGCTGCAAGCACTCATGCCCAAGAGGGCAATGCTACCGAAAAGGAATTGGATTCGTTTCTTCATCATACTATATATGTGTTTTTAAATCATTAGCATTAGTGTACGGCAAAGAAAAGGATTCTCTTTTTAACAAGATGAAACAAAAATCTATATGAATGCAAAAATAGTCGGATCACAAAGTCTTTGGAGAATATTTGGATTATTATTGCATTGGTTTGGATTATTTTTTCATGACTGCCAATATTATATAGGACAAGTTTGTGAATAGCAAGCAGAGATACCTTGCTAATTCATATTAAGTAAGACTTAATGCTTACTAAGTTTCGTGGCAGCATAAAGAATATGAAGAATAATTTGTTTTTTTACTGCAAAACATGCTGAGATTATGAGACCAATTTACATCTGGCAACAAAAAGACCGGCCTGTCTTCACTTGGGATGATACAAAATTATCCTACAAATTAGGTAAAGTTCGAAACTTACAAGGCAAACTTGTAGGAAAAATGAGTGTGCTCGGATTTGATTTGAGAAATAGTGCTATACTTAACACATTAACAGCTGATATTACGAAATCATCTGAAATAGAAGGCGAAATATTGAATGTCGACCAGGTACGTTCTTCCGTAGCCCGCCATTTAGGAATAGAGATAGAGGGAGTGCCCGAAGCTGATCGTTATATAGATGGAGTAGTGCAAGTAATGATAGATGCTACTCAAAATTATATGCAACCATTAACAGACGAACGTCTCTTCAATTGGCATGCAGCTTTATTCCCCATGGGGCGAAGTGGTGCATATAAAATAACGGTTGACGGTTGACGGCAAGGAACAGAACCTATGCAGGTTATTTCAGGTGCCATGGGGAAAGAAATAGTTCATTATCAGGCACCTTCTTCCGGCAATGTCCCCTATCAGATGAAGTTATTTTTAGATTGGATAAATGACAATCAGAAATTAGAGAAGACTCAAAATGGTGATTTAGACATCACAGGCTGGCTTGAATGTTTTCTCGACTGTCTGGAAGCCGCATTGATAGGTACTGAAAAAACAATCAGTACCATTTTGCAGAAAGCAGCGTTTGGGGACAAACACCGTTTAGTTCCGATGAATGAGCGACAAATAAAAATGGTAAACCTACTTTGGGATGGCTTTAATGGAAAGGTAACTTCATCCAAATGGGGGAAGATTACAAAATGTTCTGCCGATACTGCTTTACGTGATATACAAGATTTGATAACTAAAAATGTACTGCAGAAAACAGACGAATAAATACTTCACAGTAGCTTCCCTCTACCTGAGCTATATTTGCTCCGTAGCTTCTTCGGCCAGAGGTACCTCTACACGGAGAAAGTATGGGGAAGGTACGGAGCAAGTACATCTCAGGTACGTCTCAAGTGCGAAGCGAAGAACACTTTATAGCTATGCAAAAATAATCCAAAGACTAAAAAGATAATCCAAACATAACCCAAGAGCACCATAAGAGGGTGATTCTTGGACTATTTTTTTATTACATTATATTATTCAGTCCTTCCGTTCACCCTTTTTTTGTTTACTTTGCACACAGACCCAATAAAGAGTTAACTGATTATGAAAAACTACACATCTCTCAAATTAGTCGTTATTTCCTTATTTTTGTACTTCGGGAATAACCCACTCGGGGCAGCTCCCGGAAAGAAATATACGCTCTTCTCTCCTGATGGAAAGTTGAAGGTGGAGGTTACTGCCGGAGACAAGCTGTCTTATCAGGTGATGCACGAAAACGATACAATTCTCTCTCATTCTAACATAGGATTAGTTCTGGCAGACGGAACTACAATAGGAAACGATTCTCAGGTAACGGGTATTAAAAGGAAAAAGGTCAGGGATAATGTAGAGTCTCCTTTCTATCGCTTCAAGGAGTTCATAACCACATGCAGTGAACTTAACTTGAAACTGAAAGGTGATTTCGGCGTTACCTTCCGCGCCTATGATGAAGGAGTGGCTTACCGTTTTTACACAACGCAAAAGGCGGAAGTAACCATCAAAAAGGAAGTGGCAGAATTTAACTTCAACCAGGATTACACAGCCTATCTTCCTTATACAACCAACGATAAGAAGCCAATGGCAATGGCTTTCCAGAATGTCTACGACATCACCCCACTATCGAAGGCACAGCCGAAACCGGCTTTCCTACCCGTAACCGTGGACTGTGGTAAAGCCAAGCTGACGATATTGGAGTCTGACCTCGAAGCTTATCCGGGTATGTTTGTGGAGAGAGTTGTCTCCTCGTCAACTTACTCCCTGAAAGGAGTATTCGCCTCCTACCCCACCAAGACAGATTTCTACCCCTGGCGCAGGCAGGAGTATGTGACAGAGACAACTGATTACATAGCACGCAGTAGTGGTGCACGTACTTATCCCTGGCGTGTGCTGGCTGTGACGGAAAAAGATACGGATATGCCCGTCAACAATCTGGTTTATGCACTGGCATCCCCCAACCGCATAGGCGACACCTCGTGGATAAAGCCCGGGAAAGTGGCCTGGGACTGGTGGAATGACTGGAATCTGAAAGGTGTCCCCTTCAAGGCAGGCATCAATATGGATACCTACAAATATTATATAGATTTCGCCAGCCGCAACGGCATCGAGTTTATTGTGCTCGACGAAGGATGGTACGCCCCCAAAAGCGGTGATATGCTGACCGTCATTCCCGAGCTGAACCTCCCGGAGCTGGTTGCTTACGGAAAGGAGAAGGGAGTGGAGCTCATTCTCTGGACAGTATTCAACGTACTCGACAACCAACTGGAAGCTGCCTGCAAGAAGTACTCCGACATGGGCATCAAAGGTTTTAAAGTCGACTTCCTCGACCGCGACGACCAGACTGCCGTTGAAATGGTATACCGCATTGCCGAAGCCACCGCCAAGCATAAACTGACGCTCGACCTGCACGGCATCTATAAACCGACAGGCATCAACCGTACTTATCCGAACATCATCAACTTCGAAAGTCTGTTTGGCATGGAAGAAGTGAAATGGACGGAACTCAAAAATAACATGCCGCTTTATGATGTCACTTTCCCCTACATCCGGATGATGGCAGGTCCGGTGGACTACACCCCGGGAGCTATGCGTAATGCCACAAAAGCTGACTGGCGTGCCGTTTACTATACGCCAATGAGCATGGGAACCCGTTGCCATCAACTGGCTGCCTATATCGTGCATGATTCCCCCCTCACCATGCTGTGCGATGCACCGACAAATTATCTGAATGAACAGGAATGTGTAGATTTCATCACCTCCATTCCTGTAGAAACTGATTCAACTTTTATCGCCGCAGGCAAATTAGGAGAATACATTGTGACTGTCCGTAAGAAAGACATCAACTGGTACGTCGGCGGAATGACAAACTGGGACGAGCGGGATGTGGAAATAGACTTCTCTTTCCTGCCAACAGGTGCCCGTTACACCGCCACGCTATTCGCTGACGGCATCAACGCCAACAAACAGGCGGAAGATTACCGCACAGAAACGCTCACAGTAGATAAAAACAGCCGGATAAAATTGCACCTCGCTTCGGGAGGAGGATTTGCAATGAAGCTCGAAGCCTGTCCGGCGCGCGGAACGATGACGGCAATACCCGAAGGCAAGAATATTCCTTCTTTCTACAAGAAATACATTGAAACGGAAGGTTTATATGTCACTTCATCTGAGCGGGTGAGCGACGAGGCATTGCTGAAAGCCTGTGATATTATCAGTCTGATGCTGGCAAAACGTCCGGATGTAAAAGCGCATATGGTGAAAAAAGGTTGCCATGTGATGGTTATCGGTAAAGACGAAGAAACTTGCGACCTGCCGGAGTTTGCACATATCTGCAATTCGCCGGACAGCATTGCTTACTGGAACTGGCGTGCCCGAGGTTTCGGAGGTGCACCGGAAGATGAGTTCTCCGCCAGTTGCGGAGAAGAGAACCTATTGGGTTTGCCTCAGGATAAGTATACGGGTGAGAATATCCTGATTCATGAATTTGCGCACTTGATACACATGGTAGGGATAGTTGGCGTAGAACCTGATTTCAATGACCGACTGGAGGCTTTATGGAAAAGTGCAAGCGAAAAAGGATTATGGGCAGGCACTTATGCCCTAAGCAACAAAGAGGAGTATTTTGCCGAATGTGTACAGTCTTTCTTTAACTGTAATCGATATGCCGAGCCTGCCAATGGAGTACATAATTCCATGAACCGACGTGTGAAGCTGAAAGCATACGACCCGGATATGTATAAGTTACTGAAAGAGTACTTTTATGAGATAGAGATACCGATTAATAATGAAATACATAAATGATAATTCAGCGGACGAGCGTCGATATAATATACGGCACCCGTACCAGGTAAGGTACGGCGCCCTGCATAGTAGAGTTCCACTAAATTATCATTTATAAAACAATCAAGCAACAGCATGAATAGAATCATCTTTTTGACCGCTTCCCTCTTACTGGGAATGCTTTCCGTCTTCTCGCAGAACGCCTTCAATACCCCGGGCGCGGGTAATCCCGTCATCCCCGGATACTTTGCAGACCCTACCATAAAGAAGTTCGGTGACACTTATTATATGTACGCCACTACCGACGGCAGTGGTGCCGGCTTCGGCCCTGCCCAAGTGTGGACAAGCAAAGACTTCGTAAACTGGACCCTGATGCCCATGAACTGGCCGGACAGCCACTGGATATGGGCTCCCGACGTGATGCAGCACTCTGATGGCAAGTATTACTATTTCTATTGCCAGCCCTGCATCATCCATTGCGGCGTTAGCGAAACGCCCCGCGGCCCGTGGAAGAATATCCTGGGCGATAGCGAAGCTGTCCTCATCCCCGACCGCTTCGTAACAAATGCCATCACTTTGGACGGACAAACATTTGTAGACGATGACGGCTCAGTCTATATGTACTGGGGAACCTGGGGCATTTACAAAGGTTTCGGTTGCGGTGCCGGAAAATTAGCTCCCGATTTGAAGAGTTTTACCGAAACCCGCCTCATCCCCAATACCGAAGCCACCGATTTCTTCGAAGCACCTTTTGTAATCAAACGCAATGGAACCTACTACTTTATGTATTCCTCCGGTTCCTGCCACGACCACACATACCGTGTGCAATACGCCACCTCAGACAAGCCTCTGGGTCCTTACACCTATGGCGGCTGCATCCTCGAAACCAATGCTGACGGAACCATTCACGGTCCCGGCCACCACAGCATCCTTCAGGAAGGCAATGATTACTATATCGTTTATCACCGCCACGACAATCCACACTCCAACCGTGGCTTCCACCGCCAGCTTTGCATCGACCGCATGACATTCAATGCAGACGGGACGATTCAGAAAATCATCCCTACTCATGACGGCGTAGGTGCACTGGCCCCCTCCGTTGTTAAATCAACCAACCTTGCTTTTGGTAAAAGCGTGCGTGCCTCTTCCTCTTATGATGACAACTTCCGTCCCGAATATGCCGTAGATGATAACAACGGAACTTTATGGCGTCCGCGCGGCATGGGACAGGAATGGCTTGAAATAGACCTGGGACGCACCCAACAGATACAAACGATCTGGACACAATTTGAATATGGCACTCAGTTCTATCAATATCTGATTGAAACTTCAACAGATGGTAAACGCTGGGCTATCTTTGCCGACAAGCGAAACAATCATCTGGCAGGCAGCCCGATGGTAGATTTCGGAAAAGCCAAAGCCCGCTTCGTGCGCCTCACCTATACCGGCGGGCAGAAGAATGGCTTCGGTGGCGCTATCTGGAACATCAAGGTATTTTCCGGTATCGAAGACTCCGCTCCCCAACAATGGCTCGGACTGACAGCCGCCGACTGGAATGGCCGCGAATGGCAGAACAATGAAGGAATGTTAGGAGGTACTTTTATCCTGAAAGCAGGATCAGCCCGCACCGAACGCATTGACGGACGCGACGCACTGGTTCTCGAACCGGGCACTACGCTAGAATACCGTCATCCGTTACTTTCTCCCCCCAAAGAGCATACAATTAGCGGGTTAGTTTATAGATTAGGTAGGTGGCAAAGCTACGAAGCGGAGTCCGCCCTCTCATCGGGTGTGATTTCGCTTCAAAGCGGAGCCGAACCTTTAATCATCACTAACCTCCGCTATTATAACTGGAAACAGGAACCTGCCGAACAGGAATATGACACCACTACGGATATCGTCCGCTTACCGGCTGCTGATCAGCGAAAGCGTGGCCTAATAGTAAGCATCACCGCTGATGACTTCGCCGCAGGCGACACCGTACATTATCTTTCCAATCATGGAATAGAAGGATACTTCGAAGCCCACAAAGCCCCCTCCATCATTAAGGAAGTGGAAGGAAAAAAGAGTTTCAGTTTTGATGGTCATCAGGTATTCCAGTCCAACTTCTCCCTGCCTGCAACCTTGCTGGACAATGCCCCCTATACATTGGAAGCCTGGATACTGAATGATTCTATTGCCGAAAACGAATGTGTGGCCGACTTCACGACTTCGCATGACGAATTGGAAAAGATTATGCTCGTCAGTGGCACGGAGCCCCGATGCGGTGTCATCAACCACTATGGCTGGTACGAAGATGCCGGATACAAGGACATGAAAGAGCTGACCGGCAAATGGCAGCATATCTATATTTGTTTCGACGGCCGCATAGAACAAGTATATATCAATGGTAAATTAATTAGCGAAAAAGATATTCAATTGCTAATAAAACCATCACAATACGTAACTTTGGGGCGGAATGCAGAACACAACTGGCCGTTCACGGGCTATCTGCATTCACTGAAACTATGGGACGAATATATTCCGATCAAGAAATAATACCATAAAACGAATAATAACCATGAGAAAAGTATTAGTTACCACCTTGCTGGTTGCCGCCACCTTGAGCAGCCAGGCGCAAGTGAAAAACCAATCGCACGGGTATCCCATCGATCCCGTACCTTTCACCTCGGTGAAAGTAACCGACTCCTTCTGGGGACAACGCCTCAACGCGAGCCGCGAAGTAACCATTCCTCTTGCTTTCAGCAAATGCGAGGAAACAGGAAGATATCAGAACTTCGTCAACGCAGCGCATCCCAGCGATACGATTAAAGTAGGCGGACTGGCTTTCGACGATACGGACGTATACAAAACTATCGAAGGTGCCAGCTACCTGTTGCAGACTTATCCGGACAAGAAACTGGCTAAATACATTGACAGCGTGCTCGTCATCGTAGCCGCCGCACAGGAAGCGGACGGATACCTCTACACCAGTCGTACCATGAATCCGAAACATCCGCACGAATGGGCAGGAAACAAGCGCTGGGAAAAAGTAGAAGACCTAAGCCACGAGTTCTATAATCTGGGACACATGGTGGAAGGCGCAATAGCCCACTATCAGGCAACCGGGAAGAAAAACTTCCTCAACATCGCCATCAAGTACGCCGATTGCGTATGTCGTGAGATAGGTACAGGAGAAGGGCAGCAAATCCGTGTTCCCGGACATCAGATTGCAGAAATGGCACTTGCCAAGCTTTATCTGGTCACTGGAGACAAGAAATACCTCGACCAGGCTAAATTCTTCCTCGACCAGCGCGGATACACCAGCCGCACGGACGAATACAGCCAGGCACATAAACCGGTGGTTCAGCAGGATGAAGCTGTGGGACACGCCGTTCGCGCCGCATATATGTATGCAGGTATGGCCGATGTAGCCGCCTTGACGGGAGACACTGCCTATATTCATGCCATCGACCGCATCTGGGACAATATCGTCGGTAAGAAGTATTACATCACCGGCGGTATCGGAGCCACAGCTGCCGGAGAGGCTTTCGGCAAGAACTACGAATTGCCCAACATGTCAGCTTATTGCGAGACTTGCGCAGCTATCGGCAATGTATATGTCAACTACCGTCTGTTCTTGCTTCACGGCGAGTCAAAGTATTATGATGTATTGGAACGTACCTTATATAACGGTTTGATTTCGGGCGTATCACTGGACGGCGGCGGTTTCTTCTACCCGAATCCGTTGGAGAGCATGGGACAACATCAACGCCAACCTTGGTTCGGCTGCGCTTGCTGCCCCTCTAATATCTGCCGTTTCATTCCGTCATTGCCGGGATATATCTATGCGGTGAAGGATAAAGATGTCTATGTTAACCTCTTCATGTCCAATACTTCGGACCTGAAAGTGGATGGCAAAGCTGTTTCTATCGAGCAAACCACCAAATACCCGTGGAACGGTGACATCACCATCGGCATCAACAAGAATAACGCCGGACAGTTCAACCTGAAAGTCCGTATTCCCGGATGGGTTCGGGGTCAGGTAGTTCCCAGTGACCTGTATGCCTATAGTGACGGCAAGCGTCTGAAGTATACAGTAAAAGTAAACGGAGAAGCCGTACAGAATGAACTGAAGGATGGTTATTTCTGCATTGACCGCCGTTGGAAAAAGGGTGATAAGGTGGAAGTACACTTAGACATGGAACCGCGTACCGTGAAAGCCAGCAATAAGGTGGAAGCCGACCGCGGACGCATTGCCGTAGAACGCGGACCGATTGTATACTGTGCAGAATTCCCGGATAATAACTTCGACATCTTCAGCGTATTCATGAACCGCAACCCGAAGTTTGAAGTAGTGGAAAAGCCCGATCTGCTGTATGGCATCAACCAATTGAAGACCGACGCACAGACACTTGGCTATGACGATCAGGGGCGCTTGACCACTACCGATGTGAGCCTGACACTGATACCTTACTACGCATGGGCCCACCGTGGTTCGGGAGCTATGGAAGTATGGTTGCCGCAAGAGCTGAGCGCATCCCGCCCCACCATGCCTGCCACACTGGCTTCGGAAAGTAAAATAGACGCATCCCACCGCGCAAGCTCCATTTCAGCCATCAACGACCGCCTGGTTCCGAAAGATGAAAATGACCGCTCCCTGCCCTACTATCATTGGTGGCCCAAACAGGGAACTACAGAATGGATCACGTATGAGTTCCCGGCAGAAGCTACCGTATCAAGTTCTACCGTATATTGGTTCGACGATGCTCCCTGGGGCGGTTGCCGTGTACCGAAAAGCTGGAAGGTATATTATAAAGATGCACAAGGCCAGTGGCACCCCGTCACAGGTACCGACAAATATGGCGTTGTAAAAGGTGCGGGAAACACCGTAAACTTTGATCCCGTGAAAACCAAATCAGTAAAACTGGAAATTACCCTGCCGGACAAACATGCAGCAGGTGTTTATGAATGGGAAGTACAATAAAGGTTAGTTAGATATGAATGTTTGTAAGTTAGGTTTGTCGATAGCCATGCTCCTTAGCGGGGGCATGGCTTTCGCACAAGGCACAGTGGATGATTATAACCGTGCCTACGCATTAAGAGAGAAATTCAGTGCCAACAAAGTTTTCTACTCCAACGTCACGCCGCAATGGATAGAAGGCACACATCAGTTCTGGTATGTACGCAATACGCCCGAAGGCCGTATCTACGTATCGGTGAACGCAGACAAGAAAAACAGAAAGGAGTTGTTCGACCACAAGCGTCTGTCAAGCGCACTGAGCAACGCATCCGGCAAAGAAGTAAAGCCCGAGACAATCCAACTGGAACGGTTACGGGTGAACCCGAGCTTAGATACGCTTCGTTTTGTATTTGGCAATCAGCGCTGGATGTACGCCACCCGCAAAAATCAGTTGGTAAATGAAGGCAACCTGCCCGGCCGCAATGCACCACAGAAACACTGGATGGAACGGGATGACGAAAAAGAAACCGCTCCCGTAACTTCACCCGATGGAAAGTATACCGCCTATATCAAAAATCAGAATGTATATGTGAAGGAACTTACCACCGGAAAAGAGAAGCAGTTGAGCCTTGACGGTACACTCAGCAACTACTACTCAGCTTATATCCGCTGGTCTCCGGACAGCAAGAAAGTGGCATCCTGCAAAATCCGCCCGGTAGAGAAACGATATGTATACTATGTAGAGTCTTCTCCGGCGGATCAGCTCCAACCGAAACTGCACAAGCAGGAATATGCCAAACCGGGAGACGAACTTCCTTTCAAGATACCTTGCATTTATGAAGTTGAAACAGGACGAGGTATCATCCCCAGCACCGACCTCTTCGACCGGCAGTATGAAATATACGGCCCCGAATGGAACCCGGACAGCCGTTCTGTTACCTTCGAGTACAACCAGCGCGGACATCAGGCATATCGTGTACTTGAACTCTCTGCCGAAACAGGCGCCGTGCGTCCTCTGATAGAAGAAACCAGTGACAAGTACGTGAACTATACCCGCCGCTTCCGCCACGACCTGAGGGACAACAAACACATCATCTGGATGAGCGAACGGGATAACTGGAACCACCTGTACATGTACGACCGCACTACCGCACAGCCCGTCCATCAGATAACCCGCGGCGAATGGTATGTGCGCGAAGTGCTCCGCGTAGACGAGGACAACCGGCAGATTTATTTCTCCGCCAACGGTGTGCAGCCGGGCGAAGATCCTTACCTCATCCGCTACTACCGCATCGGCTTCGATGGCAAAGGATTCACCTGCCTCACTCCCGAAGAAGGTATGCACCGGGCCTGGTTCTCACCGGACATGAATTATCTGGTAGACGTTTACTCTATGGTAAACAAAGCCCCCGTTGCCGTATTGCGCAGTGCCGAAGACGGCAAAGTGGTGATGCCGCTGGAGACAGCCGATATCAGTCGTCTGGAAGCAGAAGGTTGGAAAGCCCCCGAAGTATTTACAGCCAAGGGCCGCGACGGGAAAACGGACATGTGGGGATTGATTGTACGCCCTACCAATTTCGACCCGAACCGGAAGTACCCGGTGATCGAATATATCTACCAAGGCCCCGGCGATCAATATGTGCCCAAAACCTTCATTCCGTACAATTGGTACATGACTTCCCTTGCCGAACTCGGCTTTATCGTCGTCATGGTAGATGGAATGGGAACCTCATTCCGCTCACGTGAATTTGAAAACGTATGCTACAAGAATCTGAAAGATGCAGGACTTCCCGATCACATCTCCTGGATTAAAGCTGCCGGAGAGAAGTATCCGTATATGGATATGGACCGCGTAGGCATCTATGGCTGTTCCGCCGGAGGCCAGGAATCCACCACTGCCGTGCTGCTGCATCCCGAATTCTACAAAGCCGCTTATTCCGCCTGTGGCTGCCACGACAACCGCATGGATAAAATCTGGTGGAACGAACTCTGGCTGGGATATCCCGTAGGAGATCAATATAAGGAAGGATCGAATGTAGAGAATGCCCATCTGCTGAGTCGCCCCCTGATGCTGGTGGTAGGCGAACTGGACGATAATGTAGATCCTGCCTCAACCATGCAGGTGGTGAACGCACTGATAAAAGCCAACAAAGATTTTGAATTGGTAGTGATTCCCGGTGCACACCACACGATGGGAGAAGATTTCGGGGAACATAAACGCTATGATTTCTTTGTACGCCATCTGATGGGGGGAAACCCGCCGAAGTGGGAAGAGGTGAAGAAGTGATAAAGTGATAGGGTGATAGAGTGCTTATCACTTTACCACCCTATCACTCTACCCCTTCAGTCGCATAATGAACTTACTTCCTTTCCCCAATTCGCTTTCCACCGTCAATGTTCCCCCATGTGCCTCCACAAAGTCTTTTGAAATGGAAAGTCCCAGTCCACTGCCTTGCACCTTTGTGCCGGGCACACGGAAATAACGGTCGAAGATACTCTGATGATAACGGGGATCGATACCTTTACCGAAATCCTGCACATACAGTTCAACAAAGTCTCCCTCACGCTTGGCACCAATAACGACACGTCCGTTTTCTTTTGAATAACGGACTGCATTGCTCAGAAGATTCGTCAATACCCAGGCTATCTTCTCACTATCCACAAACAGTTTCGGCATTTTTTCCTCCGGATACTCCACTTCTATCTGGATGCCGAACTTATCCGCCTGAACCTGATTGGCTTTAATGGCATATTCTATAAGTTCGATAGGCTTGGTTATCTTCGGCATCATCTGGAGCTTGCCGGCTTCTACTTGTGTCATATTCAGGAGTTCACCGGTGATACCCAGCAGGCGGTCGGCATTCTCTTTAATGCTTTTCGATAATTGTTCCTGCTCATCATTCAAAGCTCCTACCCGCTTGTCTTCCAACAACTGCAAACTCATAAGAATAGCTGAGATAGGCGTTTTCAGTTCATGGGAGATGGTGGAGATAAAGGTTGTTTTGGCAGAATCCAACTCTTTAAATTCGGTGATATTCTTCAGCAGGATCACATCACCCAAGTTCTGCGGTTCATCCGTATCGGCATCCGTATTCATAATGGTGATGTAAGAAGCCTGAAAATAGCTTTCCTTATTATCCGCATAGATTTTCAAGGGTTCTTTCTTCTCACCCGAAGTAATCAGTTCCCGAACCAGACGACGAAGGAGATCATTCTTCAAGGACAGTTCCTCGGCAGAGTGGCGGATTACATCTTCACGTTTCAGATTCAATACGGTAAGTGCTTCTTTATTGATAAAGAGTATTTCATGCTCACAATTCAGACCGATAATAGGTTCATGGATACTGTTCACAACGGCTTCAAGAAACTTCTTGGCAGAAAGAATATCGTTCAGCGTACTGGCACGATATTCAGTCAGGCGCTCAGCCATACTGTTGAAGCTATCGGCCACCTGGCGGAATTCCTCGTGTCCGCTCATATCCAAACGTTTCTCATAGTTATGATTGGCGATTTCAAGGATGCCACGCGTCAGTTCCTGGATAGGCTTGTTGATGGAACGGGGAAGCCAGACCAGCAACACGATACTGGCAAGAATGCAAATAGCACCTGTAACGGAAATCCACAGCAAAGCACGTTCCAGTCCGGGCATGGCGGCAGGACTGTCCGGTTCGGTGGCTGTCAGTATCTGAAGATTCACTACGGAGAGAGCAACCAGCAGAATGATCATACCAGCCAGAATGCCTACACTGAGTATTAATTTAGTACGAATATTCATAATGCACTGATGAATTAAATTTTATGCAAGTATAATCAAATCTATGTTTGCTTGCGCCAATTCGCTCACAAATTTTCTGTATTTCAACACCATGAACAAGGATTGCGGAAAGCGGAAAGCAGGACTTCCCATGCAAACCGTCGTAATTTGCCGCTCTTTACAGGCCCGTACCACGGCATCCAGCACGTCCCGGGACTGTACCTGGAGAACTTCACCATCCAACTCAGTAACCAGTTTGAAGTGGTTCAGCAGATAACGCTGGCTTGCCAGGTCGATGCGGTCGGCACTCTCGCGGGGCGTCTGCACATACAGGGCAATGAAAGAAGTATTGTAGCGGGTAGCCAGCCGTGCCGCCTTACGGATGATGCGCCGTGGCGTCTTCTCATGACTGCTGATGCATGCCAGAAACTTCTCGTGCCGGACGCCTACGCTCGAAATGACGACTTCGTTCTCCACCTTCTTCTCCACTCGCAGGGCTACTTCCTTCAAGGCCAGTTCACGGAGTTGGAGGATGTTCTCGGTCCGGAAGAAGTTGGTCAGTGCCGTCTGCACCTTCTCCGGGCGATAAATCTTGCCGGCTTTCAGACGGGTTATCAGTTCTTCGGCAGTCAGGTCGATGTTCACCACCTCGTCCGCTTCCTGAAGGACACTGTCGGGGATGCGCTCTTTGACTTCGATGCCGGAGATGCCTTGCACTTCTTCGTTCACGCTCTCGATGTGCTGGATGTTGACGGCGGAAATCACGTTGATGCCTTCGTCCAAAAGGTCCATCACGTCCTGCCAACGCTTTTCGTTACGACTGCCTTCTACGTTGGTATGCGCCAGTTCGTCCACGATGACTATTTCGGGATGGATGCGGATGATACCCTCCAAATCCATTTCTTCCAGTTCCTTGCCTTTGTAGAATATCCGGCGGCGGGGGATGACGGGCAGGCCTGCAAGGAGAGCTTCCGTCCCGGCACGTCCGTGGGTTTCGATGTAGCCGATTTGCACGTCTACGCCGTTGTCCAGCAGGTCGTGGGCTTCCTGGAGCATCCGGTAAGACTTGCCCACACCGGCTATCATGCCGATGTAAATCTTGAACTTGCCACGACGGGATTTCTTTATCAGGTCGAGGAAGTGTTGCACGTTTTGTTCTCTGTCCATACCTTTAAGTAGTTATCATTATGGGTTAGCTGGGATTGGTAAGTGAGTTGGCATATCATCAATACGGATGATGGGTATCATCAATACGGATGATGAGTACCATCAATACGGATGATGGGTATAATCAATGCCAATGATTCCTACAATCAATGCCAATGATTCCCACAATCAATGCCAATGATTCTATGCTAAGTCATAGAGACAAGATACCTCTGTCACTTACATTAAGGCTTTAAGGTTATACCAAAGACTAAGTGGGTATCTTCCAAACAAGGATTCCAGATAGCCTGTGCAAATATAGGCAATGAAAACGAGTCTGTTATCCTGATAGCCGTAGTAGCTTTCAATGCTACATTGGTAAAGGCAAAACCGGAGTTTCCATATCCTACCGTATAAGTTTCATAAGGAACGAATCCTACGGTTGCATTCAAACCTACCGACTTCACGCTGAACGGATAGTTCAGTTCACAATAGGAAGAATAGTTTTGCGCGCCTTCCTCATTTTTATCGGCTCCCGCAAACATGGTGTACCAAGCTATGGACAGGGGAAACTTCTCGCAAGGCAACGTATAGGCCAGACCAGCTTCAAAGAAATGTGCCGTCTCATGACTTTTGAAGTTGAAATACTGCCGGGCACCCTGTCCCGCCCACCAAAGGCTTGCCACAGACAGTGACAGACCGGACTCGCCGAATGCGTAAGCTGCCGTCAGGTCTATTTCCTTGTTTGCCTGGCCTTCGGTAGATTTATAACCGTCGAAGTCCGTGGAACCCCACGCAGTCAGAGAAAAGCTGCCGATGCCGAAACCCAGTGTAGGTTGGAAGCTGGCTCCCGTCTGATATACGCCGCGCCAGACGTAAGAGCTTACTAAATCACCCTGCACGGTAAATTCCTGTGCCTTCACATCATTTGTCCCGAAAAAACATGCAGCAACAATGGCTGCTATTACAAAAAACGTTCTTTTTACTTGTTTCATAATTCATTCAATCTTTAAAATACAATCTTTTAAAAAGAGAGAGGCGTGTCTCCGTTCACCCTGTTTTTAGACATCACCATGGCAAAATATGAACGGAGCCTGTCCGCCTCTCTGTGAGATACAAGATACGAGCTACAAGCTACGAGTGACGAGTACCTTTCGGCATGATAGCCGGGCGAATAATTATTCGCCCACAAGTATAGCGCAGCAACTTGTAACCTGTAGCTTGTAGCTTAACTACTTATTTGCCTCTTCGAGTGCAATGTTCAGTTTCAGCACATTCACTTTCTCCGTACCGAAAAGGCCGAGAAGCGGTTTCTGTACTGCATTGTCTACGAGAGTCTTTACTTGTGCCTCATCCATGCCACATGCCTGGGCTACGCGTTTCACCTGTACATAAGCACTGGCGGGAGTGATATCCGGATCAAGCCCCGAAGCACTGGCTGTCACCATTTCAGCCGGAACGTCCTTGCGTTGCAGATAGGGATGGTGCACCAGGAAAGTATCGATACGGGCTTCTACTTCCGAAAGGTATTCTTCGTTGGTAGGGCCTTTGTTGCTACCGGAAGAACTGGCAGCATCGTAACCGTCACCGGCATGGGAAGGGCGCCCCCAGAAGTAGATGTCTTTTGTGAACATCTGTCCTACATTAGCGGCACCGACCACTTTACCATCCAGAGTCGCTACTTCCGCATTACCCTTATTGGGACCTGCCACCTGGGCAAATATCCACAGGATAAGGATATAGAATACAGAGAAGAACACGCAAAAAGCAAGTGTTATTTTGAGGGATTTCAATAAAGTTTTCATTATCTTGTTATTTATTAAAAGAATAAACTGACCACCATATCTATTAATTTAATTCCGATAAAGGGTGCAATGACACCGCCTAAGCCATAAATCAGCAAGTTGCGGCGAAGCAATGCACTGGCACCAATCGGTTTATACTGTACTCCTTTCAGTGCCAACGGAATCAATATAGGAATAATGACAGCGTTAAAGATTATAGCTGAAAGGATGGCTGACTCAGGACTATGCAGCCCCATGATATTCAGCGGTGCTAACTGAGGGATGGCTACCATAAACAAAGCGGGAATAATCGCAAAGTATTTAGCCACGTCATTTGCTATAGAGAACGTGGTCAATGTACCGCGCGTCATCAACAACTGTTTGCCGATTTCCACAATTTCAATCAGCTTCGTAGGATCATTGTCCAAGTCCACCATATTACCGGCTTCCTTTGCAGCCTGCGTACCGCTATTCATAGCAACGCCCACATTTGCCTGTGCCAATGCCGGAGCATCATTGGTACCGTCTCCCATCATTGCCACCAGCTTACCGGATTGTTGCTCTTTCTTGATATATTCCATCTTGTCTTCCGGCCGGGCCTCAGCTATAAAATCATCCACACCGGCCTTTTCTGCGATGTACCTTGCTGTCAGCGGGTTATCTCCGGTCACCATTACCGTCTTCACTCCCATCTTGCGAAGGCGTTCGAAACGTTCCTGAATACCCGGTTTGATGATATCCTGCAACTCAATAACGCCAGCCACCTGCCGGTTGACACACACTACCAACGGTGTACCGCCGTTACTTGAAATTGCAGCAATCACATCTTCCACCTCTTTCGGGAAACTGTTTCCGGCACTCTCCGCAATCCGGCGGATAGCATCGAAAGCACCTTTACGTATCTGAGTACCATTTTGCAAATCCACGCCTGAACACTTCGTTTCTGCAGTGAACTTAATCATCCGGGCACCCGTAGTATTCAGGTCACGCATGCGGCGACCTGTTTCCCGTCCCAGTTCTATAATTGATTTACCTTCCGGTGTTTCATCGGAGATGGAGGACAGCAGGCAAGCCTCAATAAAATCACGTTCGTCCACACCGGGAGCTGCATAGAACTTCGTAGCTTTACGGTTACCGATTGTAATAGTTCCCGTCTTATCCAGCAGCAACGTATCAATATCACCGGCCGTTTCCACTGCCTTACCCGATTTCGTTATCACATTGGCACGAAGCGCACGATCCATACCCGCAATGCCGATAGCGGAAAGCAGACCACCGATTGTCGTCGGTATCAGGCAGACAAACAGGGAGAGAATAGCTGCAATCGAGATGTACGTTCCCGGATGATCTATATTCGTATAGTCCGCCATCGGAATCAGCGTGACGCAAACAATCACAAATACCAGTGTGAAACCCGCCAGCAGGATAGTCAACGCTATTTCATTCGGTGTTTTCCTCCGGGTAGCGCCTTCCACCAGGGCAATCATCTTGTCGAGGAAGCTCTCACCCTGTTGTTGGGTTACCAATACCTTTATCTTATCAGAAAGCACCTTCGTACCACCGGTTACAGAACTCTTATCTCCACCCGCCTCACGGATTACCGGGGCAGATTCGCCTGTGATGGCACTTTCGTCAATGGAAGCCAATCCTTCTACAATCTCACCGTCAGCCGGAATCGTATCACCGGCTTCGCAAATAAAGTAATCACCTTTCTTCAGGCGTGCGCTACTGATATTGCAGACTTTGCCATCAATCAGGATTTTAGCGGGAGTCTCCTCACGCGTCTTGCGCAGGCTGTCGGCCTGAGCCTTACCACGAGCCTCGGCAATGGCCTCAGCGAAGTTGGCGAACAGCAGAGTAACAAAGAGAACGACGAACACCAGGAAGTTGTACCCGAATGTTCCATATTCCGTAGTCCCCAGCGATAGGATGCAGACCACCAGCATCACCAGCGTCACAAGCTCCACCGTAAACATAATCGGATTCTTAATCATCACCCGTGGATCCAACTTCACGAATGATTGCTTCAAGCTTTCCATAACTTGCTCCTTTTGAAACAAAGAAGCTGATTTCTTATCTTTCATATCTTTCTTTTTCTACTACTTACAAACTAAAATGTTCAGCAATCGTACTCAATGCATGCACCGGGAAGAATGACAGGGCAGCTACAATGAAGATAACCGCAAAAGTCATCACAGCAAATGTAACCGTATCCGTCTTCAGTGTACCGGCACTTTCCGGGATGAACTTCTTCTGCGCCAGCAGTCCCGCAATGGCTACCTGCCCTACAATCGGGATAAATCGACTCAGGATAAGCACCCAACCACAAGCGTAGTTCCAGAAATAAGTATTATCTCCCAGTCCCTCGAAACCGGACCCGTTATTAGCTGCACACGACGTAAACTCATACAATTGCTCGCTCAGCCCGTGGAAACCAGGATTATTCAGCCAACCGCCCTCGCTTGCCACGAAGTCGGGATGATGGGCAAACAGATACGTGGACAGAGCCGTTCCTACCAGAATCACAAACGGATGAAGCAACGCCACAACAGTCGCAATCTTCATTTCGCGTGCTTCCACCTTCTTACCGAGGAACTCCGGTGTACGCCCCACCATCAGTCCGCTGATAAACACGGCTATAATTATAAATGTATAGTAGTTCATCCAACCTACCCCGACACCACCAAACCAGGTATTAATCTGCATATTCAGCATCTCCATCAGTCCACTGAGCGGCATCGTAGAGTCGTGCATACCATTCACCGAACCGTTGGAAGTGACGGTGGTCGTAATACTCCACAAGGCTGTTGCAGCAGCACCAAGCCGCACCTCTTTTCCCTCCATCGCTCCGCCATCCTGCGCAATACCCAGTTCGTCAATACGCGGGTTACCGTTCATCTCCTGATAGACATTGATGCCGACACCCGCCAGATAGGCAAAGAGCATTACACCGAATATACTATAAGCCAGTTTCTTACGATTGGAATAGAAACCGAGTGCGAAAACCATTGCCATCGGTATGATAAGGATAGACCAACATTCTACCATATTGGACAGATACGTAGGATTCTCCAACGGATGCGAAGAGTTTACACCGAAATAACCGCCACCATTGGTACCCAGTTGCTTGATGGGCACGATGGCAGCCGCAGGGCCTTGTGAAACCATCTGTTCCTGTCCTTCGAGCGTGGTCACCTCCATCTTTCCGTCAAAGCCCATCGGAGTACCTTCTATAATAAGGATGAAACCCACAATCAGCGAAAGCGGCAACAGGATACGTGTACTACTCAATACAAGGAAGTTCCAGAAGTTACCTATTGTCTTCGTTGTCTTCACGGAGATGGACTTCATGATACCCGCCATAGCCGCCATACCCGTTGCCGCCGTAATAAACTGGAACAGCATGATGACAAACAACTGCGTAAAATAAGTCAATCCACTTTCACCGGAATAGTGCTGCAAGTTACAGTTCACCATAAAACTGATGCAGGTATTGAATGCCTGATCCGGTGTCTGCGGCCCGTTACCGTCGGGATTCAAAGGCAGCCAGTGCTGAGTAACCAGCAGCACCATGCCCCACACAAACCAGAAAGCGTTTAGTATCAACAATGCTTTCAGGAACTGTTTCCAGTTCATCTCCTCGGCGGGGTTGATGCCACACACTTTAAAAATAAGTCTCTCAATCGGCTTCATGAAGTCCGACCATGTCTTTTGTCCTTTATAGACCTTTGCAATATATTTTCCCAACGGGTAAGCCAGTACCACCATCAGGACTATTTGCAGGACTACACCTAAAATCTCTGTGTTCATTTCTCTAATTCATTAATAGAATGATACCTTAATTGTCAATTATCCATTGTCAATTGACTAAAACTTCTCCGGTTTTACGAGCACATACATCAAATACCCGAAAACCGCAATACCTAATACAAATAATGTTGTGTACATAATTCTCTCTCCTTCTTAAATCTTTTCAAACCAATCCACACATTTCCAGAACAGCCCGAAAGCGAGCAACCCGCTCAACAGGCAGAAAATAAATGAAATCGTTATTCCCATGTCTTTTACCTTTTTAAAATTGATACTATTATTTCATCGTGTTTAGGTATGCCAATTGCGTGCCAGACATGCAGAAAAGTACATAACAGTCTAATATCCAAGATCGTGAGGGTTACAAACAGAAAAGTATAAAACATAAATACCCTTTCATTTTGAAAGGGTATTTATCAAAATAGGGCGAGATGATGAGTATTAAAGAGAAATGAGAATGTATTTAATCGGGACACTCTTCATGTATCAACCTTTCCATCGCATCAATAAATGCTTCTGCCCGTGGGCGAAGTGTGTCCACTAAAGCAAGGTCACAATAAGCAAAATCACTATAATCACTTGCTTGACGTTTTTCAAACAACAAACTGAAGGTTGCTCCATAGTCCAAACTCAAACGTCCGGTACGAACAAAATGCATGGAAAGTTGTGTTTTCACACCATTATGTGTATTAGCCTCTATTTCATAATGCAATAACAAGGCAGAAGCTGCGTAATAACAAGCATAATAAAGGCGGTTTACAGCAGCATTATAATACCCGCCCCCGGTATTATAATCAGCCTCTTTCAGAGTTTCGTAAGCACGTTCCAAACGGTAGTTCACAATGGCAGAACGGCTTTCTGCATCCAGTTTCTCCTTCATAGCACTACCCCTTCCTTCATTACATTAATGCTAAACGGCGTGGTAAATCTTTCCCATACATGACGTAACATCACCATAGGACTGATAATGACACCTGTCTCCACTTCTACCTCATACAAATAACGAGCTATTTCCAGTTCACGTTCAGGAGCCAGTTTTTCTTCATCAAGCAAGATAAGCAAGTCAATGTCTGAGTCGTGACGAGCATCACCACGGGCCTCGGAACCATAAAGAATGGTCTTCGCATCGGGAGCAATATGATGCATCACTTCTGCAATACGACGGACAAGATCAGGTCGTTTCATTAGCTTTCCTCCTATTCATAATTATAATCTCTTATCTCTTTCAGTTGAACAACACAAAGATAGCAATGTTTTCCGAAAAGCCCGTCGCTGCACGCCCCGAAATGCACCTCAAATCTTATATTCCTCTATCTTCCTGTACAGCGTCGTCAACCCGATTTTCAGTAGCCGAGCCGCTTCCGTCTTATTCCCCTTCGTGTACTCCAGCACACGGGCGATGTGCCGCCTCTCCATGGCCGAAAGTTCAAAACTGCCGGGAGTCTCCTCGTCCGACTGTTCGTAGTGGGCATTCTGAATGTCGAGCGGCAGGTCGGCAATAGTCAGCTGTTCCCCTTCGCAGACGATGAGGCTGCGCTCTATCACATTGCGGAGTTCACGGATATTCCCCTTCCACGGTTGCAGTTCAAGCGTAGTGAGAAATTCGGGAGTGATCTCGGTTATCGAACGGGCCAGTTGCGCGGAGAAGTTCTTCACGAAAGCCTTTGCCAACAGGCGGATGTCCCCCGCACGCTCACGCAATGGCGGTAGATGCACCTGGAATACCGAAAGGCGATAAAACAAATCTTCACGGAAACGCCCTTTGGCTATTTCTTCGGGCAGATTGCGGTTGGTTGCCGCAATGATACGCACGTTGACTCGTGTCGGCTTGGTATCGCCTATCTTGATATATTCGCCCGTTTCGAGGATGCGCAGCAACTTCGCTTGCAGTTCAAAGGCCATCTCACCTATTTCATCCAGGAAGATCGTTCCATTGTTCGCTTCCTCAAAAAGCCCTTTCTTATCTTTCAACGCCCCCGTAAACGAACCTGCCTTGTGCCCAAACATCTCGCTCTCCAGCAATTCCTTGCTGAACGAGGAACAGTTCACCGCAACGAAATTCTGCCGGGCACGCTTGCTACTGTAATGGATGGCCTGCGCAAACACTTCCTTGCCTGTTCCCGTTTCTCCGGTCAGCAATACAGGTACATCGGTCACCGACACTTTCTGCGCCAACGACACAGCATCTTTCAAAGATTTGGACTCTCCCAGGATAGAATCGAAAGAGTACGCCTGCCCCACCTTCTTCTCAAGCTTTTCAAGACGGGCATTCATTGCGGCCTTCTCTACCGCACGGCTGACGAGGGGAATAATCTTGTTATTGTCATCTCCTTTGGTGATATAGTCGAAAGCCCCGTTCTTGATGGCTTGTACGCCATCGGGGATATTGCCGTGGGCCGTCAGGAGAATGACTTCCACATTGGGCGCGGCTTTCTTGATAGCCAGCACCAGATCCACCCCGTTCCCGTCGGGCAGGAAAACATCACACAAAGCTACATCGGGACTTTGCAATTCCAACTGTTTCAGGGCAGCCCTGCAATCACCAGCCTGACAGACTTCATATCCCTCCAACTCCATCATACGCGCCAAAAGGGTACGGATTTGCATCTCGTCATCAACGATTAAAATCTTACTCATATCTTATTCGGATAAGTGTTTAAACTGATAATGCTAAAAACAGGATGTGCAAATATAAAGCTTTTCCCGAATACGAGCGGCACATCTTTTGAACTTTTATAGTAGAGAGTCTGAAAGCCCCGTAACTGGTTTCATAGCTTAACTCCATTAGTACAAGGAGATAAGGGCAGAAAAGAGAGAACAGGTAGCGGGGAGTTTCCTTTCCATTTTGATAAAACCATTCTGAAATGGCAAGGAGGCTTCACAAGAGGATTTGATTAATAACTTAAAAAAGAAGAATATGGAAATCTACAAATTCGATGGAAACGCAACCGCATCCGTAAAAGGTATGCAACATGTGGCAAAACTGATTCAAGACAATACGTCTAAAATAGTCGTACTATCCGCTCCCAAAGATGTCACCAAACATTTGGGCGAGGTAGCCGCCAACTTCTTCAACCGGAACATAGAGGAAGCACACGACAAAATAACCCGGCTGGAATTCCAGTTCATTGACTTTGCCAATGAACTACTTACGGACGACACTATCAAGCACGAAGCCATCCGGGGCATTCTCGACTGTTTCCAGGCAATATGGAAATACAGCATGGAGCCTTTCTACGCTACCGACGAAAAGGAAATCCTGGCACAAGGCGAGTTACTGACATCCACCTTACTGGGATTCTACTTGCAGGAACAGGGAGTGGGCAACAGCGTGATTTGTGCCTTCGACTTCATACGCACCGGCATGAACGGGGAAGCAGATGAGGAATATATCAGCCGGAAGGTGAAAGAGATATGTAAAGCATACCCCGATACGCATCTGTTTCTCACACAGGGAAGCATTTGCAGGAATGCCTTTGGTGAGACCGATTGTCTGAAACAAGGCGGAAGCGACTATACCGCCGCCCTGATAGGGACAGCCATACAGGCGGAGGAAATACGGATATGGACAGATGTCGATATACACAGCAACGACACACTGGTAGTGAAAGATGCCGACACGATAAAGAACCTGAGTTTCAGTGAAGCCGAACGGCTCATCTACTTCAATCCCCAGATACTGCACCCGCTTTGTCTGGCTACGGCATGGAAAGAGAATATTCCCATCCGTTTGCTCAACCTGGTGAACCCGGCATCAGAAGGGACTTATATATCCGCCAACAGATTGAACGGGAACATGGTGAAGGCAGTCGCCACCAAAGATTCTATCACATACATCCGGTTCGAATCGAACCACACGCTCCGGCCTTATATGTTTATCAGCAAGATTTTCGATATCTTCGCCAAATACAAGACGATGCCCTGTCTGTTGACTTCATCCAACGATAACATATCCGTAGCCACGGATGACGGGAACTTCCTTTCGCTCATCCTGCGGGAACTGAATAAGTATGCCCGGATATGGGTGGAAGATAAGATGAGTATCATTTCTGTGGTAGGAAACATGAAGTCATCGTGCATCGAAACCGAAGCGCGGATTATGGATGCGTTGAAGAATATTCCGCTGAAGATGATTTCTTACGGAAGTGATGAGAATGATGTGTCGCTGGTGGTCAAGGCAACAGACAAGGTGGAAGCACTCCGGTTGCTCGACGAGAAGTTGCTGAAGAAGGAGTGGTTTAAGAAGGCGTCTTGAATATATTCTCTATATAACCCGTTGGCGGAATTAATTCATAATCGCTCAGAAAAGAAGGAAAGGAGTGATAAGGTGGTAAGGTGATAGGGTGATAAAGTAGCTGCGCTATATATCACAGAGCGTTATCCCGTTATCACTTTATCACTCTACCACCTTATCACATTTAGTTCATATCCCGGCTGAAAGAAATCAACCCGCACCTAAAAGAAATTATTCCGTATTTCTTTCGCAATATAGCGCCCCATCAACTCCTGCCCTTCTTTATCGGGATGTAAGCCATCGCGCAGATAGCGTCCCCTGCCCGAAGGCTGTTCGAATTTCCCGGTTATACCGCTATTAGAGTAGCAATCTATCAGTTGTACGGAGAGAGCACAGCAGATTTCACGCAGAATGGCAATCTTCTCCAGATTACGTTCATTGCGGGTTACATCACCGGTTTGAATAGGGGTACACACAAAAACACGACATTTGGGATAATGCTCCAGAATGGTCTGTATGGCCCAGCGGGCACCGCCTGCCATAGTGGTAACGTCCACTTCGGCAAGAGTCTTACCTTTCAAGGCTTCTTCGGCAGAGCCTAAATCCTTGTCGTTCGTCCCCATAGAGAAGACAAAGACATCGGGAGCCGGATATTGCCCGCTCTCCACCTCGGCAATGAATTTCTGGATATGGACTTTGGAGACATTGTTATGGCGCATTTGCAATTCACGCCCGTCTTCGGTAGGCTGCCAGCCATTGGATATTCCAGCAAAACCGGCACTTCCGTAATCCTGGGTATCGGTATGGCACGCCCACGTTGCAGAACCTACCGCTACATTATGATGGGTGGCAAATCCAAGTAGATCGACCACCGCCTTCGACCATTGTTCACCCGCCGTGATGCTGTTCCCATCACAACCGAAATTCATCTTACTGAAATCAGGATAAAAGGATTGCGCCTGTAAGGCAATCCCTATGCACAACACAACACAAAATCCAATCGATCTTCTCATTCCAAACTTCTAAAATACTTATGAAATAACCTCTAAACCACTCATGAAAAACGTTCCATTATCTCCATGCACATACGTCCATTATGATACGGGCATTTCCAAAATCCGGCCTTGTCATCCTCAGTATTCACCGTGCCGTCGGCACGCACACTCCAATGCCACTCGCCGTTCCGGTAATCTACCAGATGCTTCTTAATGAAGTTCCAGCAACGGAATGCTTTCCGCAATGCCACTTCATCTTCAAAATGTTGGTAAAGGTTAACATGTCCCACCACATTCTCTGCCTGTACCCACCAATGGCGGTCGGTATCGGTTTTCTGTCTATCCAGGAAAGTCTCATAAATCATGGCACCGTCAGACGTCAGTCCTTCATCAGCGGCAGCGGCAATAAATTCAACCAAAGGTTCCACTTTTTCCAGTAAAGTCTTATCATCCAGTATCAAAGCGGCTTCATGTATCAGCCAGGAAGCTTCTATATCATGTCCGTAGGAAACAATGCGATACTTACTCCGCCAATTGTCATCGAAGAACAATTCCAGATGTCCAGTCTCAGGATTAAGAATCCGGTCCGTGAATAGTTCTATCAGATTGCGGAGTTGCTTCTTGAGGCGATCGTCCTTCCATACACGGTACAGATTGGTATAAGGCTCCAGGATATGCAAATGGGTGTTCATGGTCTTACGTTCGTTCTCGTCTTTATCGCTAAGACGCATATCGGCAATCTCTCCCCATTCCCGGGTCAGAGCCTCACAATAGCCATTCTTCACAGGGTCGAAGCTATGCTTTTCGATATCCTCGAACAGGCGGACGGCATATTCCAAAGCCTCAGCATCACCCGTGGCACGATGATATTCGCTCAGCCCGTAGATGGCAAAGCCGATGGCATAGATTTGCTTCTTCGTATCCAATGGGCGGCCTTCGCAATCGAGCGACCAGTAGACACCGCCGAACTCGCGGTCATAGAAATGATCTATTACATAGCGTTTGGCACGCGTTGCCGCAGACAAGTATTCTTCCTTCTTCAGCAAACGGTAGGCTGCCGAGAAAGTCCAGAGAATACGGGCATTCAATACAGCACCCTTTTCTGTTTCCGGCATCAGGATTCCGGTTCCCGTGATGCGGCCATAGAAGCCACCGTTCGCTTCATCCGTCATCCGGTTCATCCAGAAGGGAAGAATGTTGGCTATCAACTCTTCTTCCATCTCTTTTCGCATATTCTTGACGTCCATAAAAAATCGTATTAGTTTATATTTTGAACCCGTTTGGGAAATGAAAGTCAAGCCATCCCCTTCGCCCGTATGGGTTTCAGCTTCTCGTTAATCTCCTCCACGCGCTTCTTCGTCAACGGATAGAAGTACACGACCACCATAGCCAGCACTGCCACAGCAGCCGGTATCCAGCTCATAAGCAAGTTCAGACCAGTCAGCGCCTCCTCCGTTTGCATGGCACCCTCAGCCGTATTATAACCGAAGGATGCCAGTATCCACATCACAGCCGCCCCGCCCATAGCGCCGCCAAACTTCTGCGCCATCGACGAAGATGAGAATATAAGCCCGGTCGAAGCCGTCCCGTCTTTCAGTTCGGCATAGTCCGAAACGTCGGCATACATACTCCATATCAACGGTGAAACGATACCCGTACAAATAGATATAACGATTTGCATAATCAGCATCATCCAGAAGCCCGCCGGTGTGCAAGGCAGATAGAAGAACAGAATGCTCAATACCGCCAGTGCCGCCATCGTGGCGATATAGGTGGATTTCTTGCCCAGTCCGCGCGAAAGGGGAACTGCCAGCACTACCCCTATCATATTAGAAACTTCACCCACTCCGAGGAATAACCCGGCATAGAACAAAATAGTGAAGTCACCCAAGTTCAGGAATATACTGTCACCTATATAATCTTTAAAGAAATAAGCAGCCGTAGCGCCACGCACCGTATTGAACAGGTTAGAACACAATGCCGCACCTATCAGCAACCACCAAGGCACGTTGGCAAGCAACGACTTGAAGTCCTTCCCGATGGAAACCGTAGATACGCTCTTCACGTACTCCCTCGTCATGCTGAAACATAGCAGGAACACGACGAAGCACAACGCAGCAATCACAATCATGGAATATTGCCAACTGACGGTCACCGAACCGGTCATCTCCCTGAACCACGTGCAAAGCGGCTCCCAGGCAAACAAGGCTATGAAACTACCACCGTATGCAAAGAACATCCGGTAGGAAGAGAACACCGTCTTCGTATCCGAGTCATCCGTCATCACCCCCAACATAGCCCCGTATGGAACATTGATAGCTGTATAAACCGTCATCATCAGAATGTAAGTGACGTATGCCCAAATGAGTTTCCCCGTAGGCCCGAAGTCGGGCGTGGTAAACATCAATACGCCACAGACGGCAAACGGAAGAGAAATCCACAGCAGATAAGGACGGTATTTTCCCCATCGCGTATGGGTTCGGTCGGCAATGATGCCCATCATCGGGTCGGACACCGCATCCCAAATGCGCGTTACCAACAGCAGGACGCCCGTATCAGCCAGACTCAGCCCGTATATATTAGAATAGAATATAGGCAGATAATAGGAGAATATCTTCCAGAACATAGAGGAAGACATATCGCCAAAGCCATAACCAATTTTCTCTTTTAGTGTTGCCATACTATTAAATTAAAGATTTATAACCATGCGCACGCGAAACTTAAAAACCGTGTCCGAATGCCTTCTCGGCGGGGGTGGAATCAGTCGTATACTGAATAGGGTTCAGTCGTATAGTGAACCCTATTCAGTATACGACTGAAATAGGTTCAATAACGGCTTGATGCCACCGCAAAGATATTTATTTCCGCATGAGTTGCAAATTATTACTAATAAGTTTCTTCAGCGTCTCCACCGAAGCCGAAGAGGATAATCCGTCCACCGGCGTATTCATGCAGTAATCCACCAGCTTGTCCACCGTAGAAGTGGCTACGTGCATCCGCGTGTCCGACGAGGCATAATAGATGAACACCTTGCCGTCTTCATCCGCAATCCAGCCGTTGGTGAAGAGCACATTGCTTACGTCGCCGATACGTTCCTCTCCCTCAGGAGCCATGAAGTAACCTCCAGGGGTGGCTATCAGGCGTGTAGGATCGTCCAGGGCGGTCATATACATATAGAGCACATAACGCAGTCCGGCAGCGCAGGCACGCACCCCATGAGCCAGGTGCAACCAGCCTTTATCAGTCTTTATCGGATGCGGGCCCTCACCGTTCTTTACCTCCTTGATGGTGTGGTAGTAACGTTGGTCGATGATGGTTTCCTCTTTCACCTCCGCATGTGTCATGTCGTCTACCAAGGCCCAGCCTATGCCGCCACCGCTTCCGGCATCAATAAATCCATCCTGCGGACGGGTGTAAAGGGCATATTTGCCATCTACAAATTCGGGATGAAGCACCACATTACGTTGCTGGCTCTTAGTCTTCAGGTCCGGCAGACGCTCCCAGGTTTTCAAATCCCGGGTACGCGCAATGCCTGCCGTAGCCGTAGCCGAGGATAAATCGCCCGCGGGGGCATTATCATCATGACGCTCGGCACAGAAGATACCATAAATCCATCCGTCTTCATGGGCGGTGAGGCGCATATCATAGACATTGGTAGCCGGTATCACATCTTCGGGCATCGTGACGGGATAATCCCAGAAGCGGAAGTTATCCACACCGTTAGGACTTTCCGCCACGGCAAAGAACGATTTGCGGTCGGCCCCCTCCATGCGCAGCAACAGCAGGTATTTACCATTCCACTTGATGGCGCCGGAGTTGAGCGCGGCATTCATGCCAATACGTTCCATCAGGTGGGGATTGGACTTTTCATCCAGGTCGTAGCGCCAGAAAACGGGCGTGTGAGCAGCCGTCACCACCGGATATTTATAACGTGTAAATATGCCGTTGCCACCTTCCACCGGTTCATTCTTTCTCGTGATCAACTCCTCGTGTTCCTGAAAGAGTCTTGATACCTTATCATTAAAAGTTTCCATATTCGTTGTTTATCTTATTTATACAAAGAGTTTACGTCTGTCACAAAAAGGGTCTTGGGATGATTATAGAATGTTACGAAATCTTCGGCTGATGCCTGTCCGGGATAGGGGGCATAGAAATGCGTGACACGTTCGCGGGCATTGCGCCACACTAGGACGTAGGCTATCGGATAATCTTCAATGGCCGGCAACAGGGTTTCAGTCCACCATTTCGGATCGGGGATGCCTTCGTAGCCCGTCTCGGTGATGGCTATCACTTTATCGTGCGTCCGGCCTATACTGTCTACAATAGCCAGACTTTTGCCCACATTCGCCAGATAAGAAGGGCGGTCGAACTGATAGGTGTCGAAACCGATTACATCTATCAGGTCGTCACCGGGATAGCGTTTCAGATATTCTGCCGTATCCTGCGGTTCACTGCCGGGGGAATAGGCATACAGGGCATTGTCCACGCCATCGCTGCGGAGGATGTCCACCGTCATGTGCCAGAGGGCTTTGTATTCTTCAGGTGTACAGAGCTTCTCTCCCCACCAGAACCAGCTGCCCGTATGTTCGTGCCACGGGCGGAAGAGTACCGGGACTTTCACTCCGTCTTCCGTTTGCAGGGAGTTGATGAAAGCCGATACTTTACTTACCCAGCCTGCAAACTTCTCATGATTGGCTCCGCCGGGCAGAATGGACTTCACCACCGTCGTATCTGACACATCCCAGGAGTCTCCCCCTGTCAGCGGATTGCGCAGGTGCCAGCTAAGAGAGGACAGCCCTCCTCTTTTATATTGGTTCAATATCTCTCTTCTGATTTTGCTGAACGGCACTTTGTCCAGGCTCAACGTATCGCCCAGTTCCAAATGCCCCAGGTCGAAACTGATGACTGCGGGATAGTCTCCACAGACGCTCTTTACATCGGAACGCCCTTCATCGCCTTCCCAGCCGATGCCATAGTTGGTGTCGTCATGATGGCCGAACATAAAGCCGCGGGATGATACTTTTTTAAGATGGGCGAGCAGGTTCTCGGTCTCGGGGGTACGCACAAACGTATTCTTTTCTGTAACCTCCCGTTCTTTTTTAGCAGAACCACATGCCATCAGCATACCAACTGCCAGAAGCGCAAGCCTTGTTCCTATGTTTCTCATATACTTGTCTCTCATTGATTGTATTCTATTTATATCCAGTCCTATTGTTTATATACAGATACAAAAATAGCCGATTAAAAGATACCAAAGTGATACTTTTTTATCACTTTGCTGTATCATGCTTATATAAGCAATATTCATCGCTGCCCCTTGTCACTTCATAGAAGGCATCCGGTCGCGAGTGATTACGTAATCCTGACTCATGGCATCCTTCCACCAAGCCTGATCTGCATGTTGATGACCAACCAGTGTAGTAGCATCATACTGATACCACGGCATGAAGAACGACCAATTCGCTCCGGCACTCCATTGTTCGGAAAGTTTCGCGACACTGCCGCACTCACTCAGTGCGATCATCTTCTGCGGGTACGAGCCAAAAATCAGATTATATTGCGATGCATTATCCGTCCCGACGGTCTGGCTGTAAATATCACGTCCTATGATATCCACATACTCGTCTCCCGGATAGAAGTCCGTATCCTTTGTCTGGGTAGTCCATACCCAAATCAGGTTACGGATGCCTTTTCCCTTGAAGAAGTCGAACATATAACGCCATAATTTCTTGTACGCCTCCGCACCATCAATTCCCCACCAGAACCAAGCCGTACCACCATTATACTCATAAATGTTACCAGCAGCCTCATGAAGTGGACGCCAAATTACCGGAATACCTTTATCCTGAAGCAACTTTAAATATCCTGCCATTTTCTCCAAATCGGCTTTAGCTATATTACTCTCCCAAGTGCCTTCTGTGAAGATATTCTTGGGACGGAAAGTGGTCGTCCAGTTACCATCGCTATTCTGGGTTCCATTCCCCGGAGTACAAGTATATTTATTCAAATCAGTATCTCCCTCCTTAGCCGGAACATTCCAATGCCAACTCGCACCTACTAATCCATTTGCATTCCACCAATCTTCCACTATTTTGGTGTCAGAGTAATCAATCCAGTTAGCAGGCGACCACGCCAAATGAATATAGTCGAAGAAAGCAATAGCCGGATATTTACCTGTAGCTTTTTCCACTAGTTCTGCCTCAGCAATATTCCAACTAACATTGGCCATAGAAGCAGACAATGTTTTACTACCATAAACACTGATCAAATAATCGTATACTTTCTTTGCCTGTGGCAAGGGATTAGAGGTACAGAGCTCAGCATCTACAGGTTTAATTTCCGGCTTCTTCACCGTCGAGAAAGAAATAGTCAGCTGCGGTGCTTTCACCCCAGTAGGTCCCAAAACCACCCCTTCAGGAATAACCAAATTATAGTTTGTCCCTTTTTCTAATCCCGACAAGCAAATCGTCACATTTTTAAGATTAGCAGATACTTTATCCACCGTTGCCCCCGCAACTACAACCCGACTATGTCCAGCAGAAGGTGCCGTCACGTTTTGGTCATAAGTCAACACAACATTCAAGTCTGCATTAGCAACATCAACAGCACCGTTAGCAGGAGTACTGGATACCAATTGAGGAGCATCCAGTTGCGGTTCTTCCTGCGAGGAGCTATCACTGCCACACGCATAGAAAAGAGGCAGCAAAAGGAGAACAATGAGTAACTTTCCAATACATTTATATAATACCATAGATTCAATTTTCATATCTTTCATTCTATTTGGATTGTTCATTTACCTGCATTGTAAGAATAGTGCAAACAAACTCCCTCCACTTTACCTGAAAAGTCAAAATGAAGGGAGTTCAACCAAACGATTGTCTCTATCCCTGTCTATTGAATAGCAACTTTTTTAATAATCAAATTTGCCCCTTGCATAATGAGTCCCTGACCACCATCCTGTAAAGTAGCCACATCTCGCGCACCAAGTACATATTCTAAACTAGTATCACCAGCAGCAATATCTACAGCATCTGCACCACCTGCAAAATCTTTAAAATCAGGTAAAGTATCCCAACCATTGCCCTGACCAAACTTCAACTGCCAAAAATCAGCAGCTGTATCCTGTTCAAAGTAAACAAGCAGCTTTTGTCCAGCACTGACTGTAGTCCAATCACAACCACCCCATGCAAGTTCTTGGAAACCGTTAGCCCAGTTTCCTAAGTCAACCGAACCTGTCCAAAGAACTGTTTCAAGAATGGAAAGTGCTACTTGTTTTAAGATAAAGCCATCTCCTGTGATAACCAAACCATTCTTCGTTTGCAAAGCTTCCAAATCTTCAGCTGTCGGCTTAAATACCACCCTCTGAACTTCAGCACTTGGAGTCAAGTCTATCTGACCAACAGAAGGTAAATTACCCCAACCGTCAGCCACACGAGGACTAATGCAAGCCCAACCAGCCGTAGGATCTGCAAATTCAACATAGAAGATAATCTCTTGCCCCACTTTTACGGTTGACCAATCAAAATTACCCCATGCAAGGTCTTGATTACCTGCCCAACCCGTACAGGGCCAAGGACCAGTCCAAATAACAATTTCTGCGCCATCATGGTGCATAGCAACTTTATCTGTTTCAATACTATAATTTTCGTGCTGTACCAGAACAACTTTACCATCACCCATATCTTCAGGCACTGTAAATTGAATCTGGGTCTCACTTTGAGCAAACTCACCTTGTTCCAACACGATGCCACCCGGCAAATTAATTGACGCAATGCGGTCTAAGTTCTTTCCTACAATTACCACGGCATCCCCTTCTTTCAAATCTTCAGTAGGAGAAATACTAACATACTCAGCCATCGGCAATGTGTACGCAACAGTTTCGGCTATCAAACCAGAATATTGAACCAAAGAAATGGTACCGGAAACAGTAGTTGCAGGTACAGCTGTCGTCAACTGAGTACCATCAGCATTTACTGTGAAAGCAGCACCTTCAGTCATCAGCGGGAAGCTAACTCTCTCTACCAGATCAAGATCTATACCGGAAATAGTAATTGTTTCACCAAACTCCAATGCTTCAGCTGAGAGTCCGGTTACTACCGTCTGTCGGATTTCAAGCGGTTCGGGCCATGAAACCACCTGAGGCTTATCCGCACCGTTGCTAAATGTAATCTCACCGCTCTGCGCTTCACGCGGTACCGTCACCTGAATCTCCTTACGAGTATTCTTCAGAAAGTTTTCCGCTTCTACCACCACATGGTCGCTGAAAGTTACCGAAGCAATGTTCCAGACAAATTCTCCGGAAATGGTTATTACGTCTCCGGCACGCAGGTTTCTGATTGGAGTAACATTTTCTATTACAGCCGTTTCCTCAAATGTAATCTTCGATACAGATACAATGGTATCATTACCGACAACCAGTCGAAGCTTTCCGGGAACTGTCTGATCGGGCACCACCACCTCTATCTCTTCATTATTGACAAGACGAAATTCAGCTTCTTCATAGGTAGTGGATTCTGTCAACAAGGTATTCCCTTGCGGGAAAAGAACCTTGTCCACTCTATTCAATTGAGTACCGGTGATGCGCATATTATCCAAACGCTTCAGTGGACATGGGCCAAAGCCCAATAAGTTCACACCGGCCTTATTGTATGGATTGGTATCCAAATCATCATTATCACACCCCGTCAGCATAGAACCACCCACAAGCAGCAAGCTCGACATTAAAAGCACCGATAATTTATGATATAGTTTCATATTAGTCATTTATTTTTATGGTTCTTACTTAATTTAATTGGGTACCGCACGAATATTGTCAATCTTTATAAGAGGAGTACAATCGGTACCACTGATACCACCGCCCACAACGAAGAGCACAAGGCTAGCAAAATCGGTTTTCTTAAGTGCACCGGTAGCTATTCCGCCTTCAAACGCATAGACAAACTCAGTGGCAATGGGCAGAGTCACAGTAATCCACTTGCCGTTGGTGTGATAAGATCCTGAAGCAGTCCAAGGACGATACAGCGCACGCGGCAATTCACTGTTCTGGAAGTAAGTATTGTTAGGGCCGGGTACAGCATTACCGTAAATATCAGTACCGGCATTTCCCAGCGTCACCTTATCGGTACCGGCAAAGATAACTTGCAATGCACCGGCACCCCAAGCATATTCAGCAGGTATACACATCTCAAACTTAATGGCCATATTCTTGAAATCATTGAAGTCTACAAGATCGAACAAACGGATACCGTCTGCCGGATAATCAGTAGGCGTACTCCAGTCGCCAGGCCAATACTCGAATGCAAACTTGCCGTCATTCCATGGGCCTTCGGCAGCCATCAGAGTTGCACCATCACCCAGCATGATATAGTTACCGGAAGGCGCGTCTGCATCTGTTTCAATAGGAACATTATGCCATCCATGGTTACCGAGTCCGGTTATGCCGTCAAAGTCAAACATAAGCCCGCGCGACTCCCGATAGTGAAACACTGATTTCGTTGCACCGTAAACGGTTTCTACAGTCACAGCACTTTCTGTTGCACCTTCAGGCACTACTACATCAATAGCAGTCTTTGTAAAGTGGTCAATGACAGCTGGTATTTCGCCGAATTTAACGCTTAGCGGCACATTGGGATCGTCAATAAAATAATCTCCGTTAATAGTTACGACACTTCCCACAGGAGCGTACTCAAACGACATGGTTCTCACCGTAGGGGCAGGAACGCTAACATGAAAGTCGTAAGTTACCGTATCATTGCTGCAATTCACCATATATATCTTATCGGACACCACCCCAGGTATGGTATTAGGGATATCCACGAGCAGCGTGCTGCCAGTGATATAACTGGTGTTAAGCGTAGCTTCCTGGTCATTGAAGTAAAGGCGACGTATGCTGGTAAGGTTATTACCTACCATACAAATCGTGTTTCCCATATATCCGCTTACAATCAGAGAGTCTGAAGACGCGGCATAGGGCAAACGGATATAACTCACCTCAGGAAGTCCGCCCGTATTTTCGAATGCATCAGGCTGATCTTCGCAGGCTGTGAATGCCAGCGTTGCAACAGTCAAGCATATCATCCATTTAAAATATCTCTTGATTTTCATATTTTTTCCTTTTAATATAGTTGTCATTTACACAATTAATATGAGAAAGTGGCACGAACATCCACATGTTGTGCATCTTCCATAAGATGAGGATTGAAGACTACATCATCCGAGGGGAGCGGCAGCGTGAATACTGAAGCCGTTACGTTCGGTTTAGCAGTATCTGTTTCATAAAGCATTTCCTCAGGATTCACAATCCATTGGGTAGGATCTTCATAATAAGCTTTATAGAGACCTCCTAAACCATAGTAACCGTTACGGCGCTGATTCTGCAAAGTCTGTATAGCCTTATCCATATTGTAATATGACATACGCACGAAGTCGAACCAATAGTCACCCTCGAAAGCCAATTCCAGACGACGCTCTTTCAATACATCATCAAGCGTAATGGAGACCGGACGTTCGTAAGAACTTACAGCACGATGACGAACGGCATAGAAAGCGTCGATAGCACTTACATCGGTGGTGGAGGTGGCATTACCTATCACGGCTTCCGCATACACTAAATAAACGTCTGCCAAACGAAGCACATGTGTGCTGAGACTGCTTGTCTGCTGTTCGGCAGCGATGCCGAATGTCTTCTTATGGTCTTCGTTGTTGCCATAAAGATGTTTTGCGATATTGGCACCGGTTGCAGAACTGAGTCCTACATTGGAACCGGGCGCATAGCTCTTGTCATAAAGAAATTGCAAATAGTCAAATCCACCCTTATCCTGCCACCAATAACTGTACTTATCTCCCGGCATCATCATAGTTGCCTTGCGACGTGTGTCCGGGTTGATGCGCTGAGCAGGATTACCGAGTGGAGAAACTTCGAAAGCATCTTGCAGGTCGGTAGACGGAGCCGTCCAGTCACCCCAGCTCGAATAGATGTCGAAACCGCTCATTGCAAGTTCCGATGTCAGACAGTTACCACAAGTATAAACCAGTTGCTCAGCACTCCATCTCCAGCCAAAAAGGCTTTCAGCGCAGTTATTGTTCTCCCCTTTGAAGATGTCTTCATAATTCGTCATCAGCTCTTTTCCTGAATTATCTATCACATCTTTGGCGTAACGTGCAGCATTGGTCAAATCATCGGTATTGCGTTGACCGCTACCACCGGCTTCAACACCCGACTTCGTGAGATAGACCTTAGCAAGCAACCCTTTAGCCCCCCACTTATCTACCCTACCAGGATCATTACGCTCTGGCAACAACTCAATGGCTTTCTCAAGCGTCATCACGATATATTCGTATAAATCACCTTTCTGCACCTTATATTTATCATTATAACTCCCGTCGCCTATTTCACTACTGTTATCATGAACAATGGGCACTTCGCCAAAAATACGCACCAAATAGAAATAAGCCATAGCCTTCCAGGCAAGGCATTCTCCCATGCAAGTGTTCTTCACGGTTTCCGAAGCATTAGCCGACTTCAAGCGATTATAGATAACGTTTGCCTGCGCATTAACCGCCCAAAGCGACTCTGACGTACTCTTTATATCCGGATCACTTCCGTTAACGTTAAGTGACAGGTAGGGACTGCCTCCCATATAGATGTTACCCGCCATCACTTCAGGAATTTTATAGAAGCCACGACTCAGGAAATCATACCAAGGAACATTATATAGAGAAAGTACACCCGCTTTACACTGCTCATCATTCTGATAATAATTAGAGTCATTGTAGCTGTCTTCTGCTGGACGGTCCAGAAAATCCTCACACGAAGTGATGGATAGTCCAAACAACATCGCTAATGCTATATATTTGATATTTGATAGTTTCATAATGATATATCTGTTAATTGAGTTAGAAAGTTAAGCTTAGTCCGAATGAATAAGTAGTGGGCGATGGATAACGTCCGAAGTCCATACCGTAAACATTGACATTCTGAGTGTTTACACCAATTTCAGGATCATATCCATCATAACCAGTTATGGTTAGCAGATTTTGTATGTTCATGTAAACACGAAGGTTCTCTACACCAATTGTTTTAATCCATTTCTTGGGGAATGTATATCCAAAAGCAATATTCTTTAAACGGATATATGAACCGTCTTCGATATAGCGGTCGCTGATACGATCATTATCGTTCGGGTCTCCAATAGCGGCACGCGGAAGCGAAGCTGAGGGATTGGCAACTCTCACATTCTCGATGTGATCGTACCACTGAGTACCATCAGCATACACCACAGTTGCGTCAATAGGCTCAAGACGCGCACGATTCACGACGTCAGCAAGCTGGTTACTCCAAGCACCACTCATAGAAGTCATCTTCATCTTCAAGTAGTTATAAACCTTGTTTCCATAAGAACCATTGATAAAGATTGAAAGATCAAAGCCTTTGTAGCGGAAAGTATTCGTCCAGCCAAACGTAAAGTCGGGCATCGGAGAGCCGATGTTAGTTTTGTCATACTCATTGATAACACCATCAGGTTTACCGTCGGGGCCACTCAGGTCTTTATACTTCACATCACCAACCCATACCGTCTGCGAACGATTGAACACACCATCTGCCGGATATTTTTCCGGTTTCGGGGAGTTCTGTATGTCTTCCAGATTCTGATAGATACCATCTGTGACATATCCATAAAAGTTGTAGAGACTTTCTCCGATAGTAGTCATACTTACCACATCGTTCCACTGACCATAACCTACAATGGCTGCGTTAGCTGTATTGTTCAGCGCCAAGAGTTTATTCTTGTTCCAAGATATCTGGAAATTGCTATCCCATTCAAATGTTCCTACTATAGGGTGAGTATTGACAGCAAGCTCGAAACCTGTGTTACGGATGTGCCCATAGTTGCCCCAGGGAGCCGATAGTCTAGAACTAGCATTTCCACCTGTTCCCATATAAGAGGGTAACTGCATTTCCATCAACATATTCTTCGATTCCTTCTGATACCAATCGGCAGTGATGTTGATGCGGTCATTGAAGAATCCAAGGTCAAGTCCGATGTTCCATTGTTCCTGACTTTCCCACTGGATGTCAAGATTAGGAATGTTTGACGGACGATAACCCTGTCCAAGAGAGGTATAAACCTGTCTCATACTTGTGCCCCATTTGTAACTGCCAATGCCTGAGTTACCAGTTTGTCCCCAACCGACACGTACCTTACCGTTGCTGACAACCTTCTTCAACGGCTCGAAGAATTTTTCATTTGAGAAACGCCAAGAAGCAGCAAACGAATGGAAGCCCGCCCAGCGGTTATTAGGGCCAAAATTGGAATTACCATCGTAACGATAGGTATAAGTTGCCAGATAACGGTCACTATAATTATAATTCAAACGGGCAAAGAATGAAGCCATCGCCGAACTGCCAAAAGCAGAACCAATCGTTTTATTGTCGGCTCCCAGTTGAGGGTTATGAACAGCATCGGAAGGTAGATTCGTACTGGACACGGCAGCGTAGTCCCATTTACTCTCCCAACATTCTTGTCCCAACATGGCAGTCAGACTATGTTTACCAAATGTATTATTATATGTAACGTAGTTCTTAATTTGCCAAAAAGTTGAACTATTCTTCTGCATACTGCTACTATTACTCTGTTTCCAAGTACCTAAATCAATAATCGGCCTATAGACATCAGCCTTGCTGGAACTGATATCATAACCAACTTCGGCACGCCAAGTCAAATTCTTGATAGGAGAAATCTCTGCATATATGTTACCCGTCAGCTTCTTACGGTTCAGTTTATTAGAATTCTCCATGGCCAAAGCGATAGGGTTACGCGAAGTATAATTCTCGCGGACTACCGTCGCATAGCTGCCATCCATATTATAGATAGGTACATCCGGCAATGAAGTCATGGCAAAATTGATAATACCTTCCTCACCTTCGGCAAGCTTCAAGTCATCATTCGTGTCGGAGAATGTTGCGCTAAGCCCTAACTTCAACCATTTTTTGAGTTGAGCATCGAGATTGGTACGCACTGACAAACGATTGAAGTTTGAGCCAATCAACGTACCTTCCTGATCCATATATCCGGCAGAAACATAATACTGAATCTTTTCTGTGCCTCCTTGTGCTCCAATCTGATGTTGGTGCTGGAAAGCTGTTTGAAAAATCGCATCTTGCCAATTGGTGCCCACGCCAAGTAGAGATGGGTCAGAATAATATGCACTCTCTTTCAAACCACCATCAAACGTTTTTGTAAAATCATTGTAATAGTCAGCATATTCACGCAAGTTCATCAGGTCAAGACGTTTCGTCTGGCGCTGCATAGCTACCATACCATCATAGGTAAATTTAGCTTCACCTGCCTTACCGCGTTTGGTAGTGATAAGCACTACACCATTGGCACCTTGAGCGCCATAGATAGCTGTGGCCGAAGCATCTTTCAATATTTCCATGCTGACGATATCTGCGGGATTAATCGTGGAAAGCGGAGATATAGTAGAGACTGTACCGTTACCCAACGCATCGCCAAAACCATAATCACCACCGCTTTGTCCGCCCCCCTGTACTATCACACCATCTACTACATACAGCGGTTCAGCATTGGCATTGATTGTAGCTTGTCCGCGTACGCGAATAGAAGAAGAAGAGCCCGGCGCACCCGAAGTCTGCACCGCCGTAACACCAGCGGCACGTCCCTGCAATGATTGATCAAGATTGGTAATAATAGAGCCTTTGATAGCATCTTCGCCCATAGATACCGACGCACCTGAAAGGTCACTCTTTTTCATTGTACCATAGCCTACAACGACCACTTCATCCAGAAGTTCCGAGTCTTCTTTCATTACCACATTCACAACTTTTTGTCCCGGCTTCAAGGTAATTTCCTGCTGCTTATATCCAATACAGGAAATTACCAGAACATCTTTACCGGTCGGAACACTCACACTAAATTTCCCATTTACGTCCGCTATAGAACCGGTACCGGTTCCTTTTACCAGAACATTGGCGCCAATCAGAGGGGAACCATCCGTACCGTCAGTAATTGTACCGGTAACTGTGGTCTGTTGGGCCATCACATGACAGCTCAGGAAGAGCGTCATCAGAAACAACATAAAGTTCTTCATACTATAATTATTAGATTTAATATGTCACAAATCTTTCACGACAAAGGTAGATGATATCAGTGGCGCAAACAAATACAATTTTATCTGGAACTAATACTATATTTACAAAATAACAGTATCAGTTCCATACCCTTGCTTTAATGTCTGAATTGATTATATGATTCTATTTTTTCTGTAGTCCATCGCGTACTATCTGCCCCCATTCCTTCATATCCTGATCAGCCCAATCGCCATCAGAAGAAGCTGAGGGGAGAAGCATCGAGCAAGTCTCATTCTTATCCGAAACAGACCATGCTACCCAACTTATGGAACGTTGCTGCATCCAGTCCAGCCAGTTTTGCCACTCTTCTTTATTTACTGCACCGTCGCCACTGGCCTCCATACCGGCACATTCGGATATGAATATTGGAAGCCCTTTGCTCAAAGCATAGTCTGTACGGTCACGCAACCATTGTCCGTGAGTATTGGCATAAAAGTGAACAGTATACATTATATTATTATAGCCGGTAATAGGATCATCTGCCGCTAGGTGAATATCCTGATCCCAATGCGGACAACCTACCAGAATAACAGCCTCTGGTTCTATGGCACGGATGGTTTTGATAATTTCGACAGAATAAGCCTTCACTTGTTCCCAACTATCTTCCACCGGTTCATTAAACACTTCATAAATCACATTAGGGACACCCTTATAACGAGTTGCCATTTGTGCAAAGAATTCCTTGGCTTCTTCCTGACGCAGATTATGGCTATGCCAGTCAATGATTGCATAAACATTATTTTCAATAGCCGCATCCACTACTGTCGTGACACACTTAATGCCAAACTCCGGCTTGTACACATAGCAGGCACTATCCAAGTCCACTCCCATAGAAGCTCGAAGCACCTCCGCACCCCAATCTCCTGAAAGATAAGCTACGGTAGAAGCATTATAGAAACGAGGCCAAAACTGATGCCACCCATAACTAACACCTTTCAGTACAACCGTATCGCCCTGTTCATTCATCAATTGCGTACCAGTCACACACAGACGGGGCAACTGCTTTGCAGCACCTTCCTGATTTGCTTTTTTAGACGCACCTGCCCCACACCCAAACATTGCGGTCAGCAGACAAACGGCCAACAAACTTTTCCAGATATTCATCATATTATTTCAATTTTGCATTTTCAGTTTTTATAATCTCAACAGTAGTATCCGTTGCGAAAACAGAATTCAACCCCTGCTCTTCCTGAGCCGGATCTCCGGTGTAATCATCTCCCTTTTCCCAATAGATATGGTCGGGATTCTGTTCAGCAAAACCACCCCATGCCCAAAAGTTACATCCGGCAAAAAGTCCGCCGTTCTCCCGATCCTGACGAATCAAATCAAATACATATTGATAATACTCATCACGAACTTCTGTCGAAGTGCTTTTAGAAAAACGAAAACCATCACGAGGGAAGCCAAATTCTTCAAGTACCACAGGCTTCTTATATTTCTGCGCAACCACCATGTGATCATTAATATATTTCTTCGTATTCTCCTTAGCTCGCGGAAGAAGTTCTTTCAAACTATCAGCTTTTACCCATCCCCAGTTATAAGGCCAAATATGGATATTCAGATAGTCAATATTCGGATCTGCATGCACTCTTTCATATAATGCAATGTCCCCCTCACATCCCGCAGCACCTTCACTTCCCGAAGAAACCATGTGATTGGAATCAAGTGACTTAATAAGAGCGGCAACATCTGCCATCCATTTAGCGAAAGGCTCCTTGTTTTCATCGGAAAAAGCGCGAGGCTCATTGCCTATCTGCCAGGACATAAGCGTTGGATCATCCACATATTTTATCTGATTATACCTATTTGTTCTTGTGACGATGTCTTTGACATAATTGGCAAACAACACCTTCGCGCTATCCGATTGCTGAAATTGTTTCACGTACTCCATATAGGCAGGCCAGCCGTCTATTGCAGGCACTACAGCCTTACCGTGTCCCGACCATTGCAGATATACAGAATAACCACCACTCCACTCCCAGGAGTTATTCAAATAAAGTACGGCGGTCATATCCCGTTTGCGCAATTCATTCATGAAGTAATCCAATCCGGCTAAAATAGTATCATTATACACACCGGGAGCTATTTGCAGAGAAGGTTGCACACGGGTTTTCACACCATTTTCACCGTCCGCACCTACCAATACACGCAAATTATTAATACCGATACTTTTCAGAAAATCCAATTCTTTATGCAGGCGTTCACGATCGCCTCCTTCACCTTCGGAACCAAGAATGGCACCGTACCAGAAATTGGTACCTACATAATAATAGGGTTTTCCATTACGGATGAACTGTCCGTTCGCATTCACATGAACGAATGAGTTTTCAATAGGTTTAGGAGTACATGCACCCAAAAAGGATAAAAGAAGAGTCAATAAGAATAAGTGTCTCATATTATCAGGTTTTAGTAACAATTTTATCATTTCCCTATTCCCAACTGTTTCCACAGCCATGCCAGCCATTCGTCCCATTGTTCCTGATACCAATAATGACCTGTTTCAAGATATGGATGGAGTTCTTTTGGAGAAGTCACCGCATTATAAGCGGCATACATGGAAGTCGGCGGACAAACATCATCATTATATCCCCAACTGAACCAACCGGGTACTGTAAGACAACGGGCAAAGTTAGCCGTATCATAATAACGCACCACTTCCAGTTCTTTAGCATCGGGAGCACCATAATAATAGAAATAATGCGGCCAGCCACAAGCACGTTTCTTCATAAAGGCTTCATGGTCGCACAGTGCCGGATGAACGGCAGCAAAGAAAGTGACGCGCGGATCAAAGGCCGCCGTCATCACAGATAGTGCCCCACCCTGGCTGGAGCCCGTCACACCAAGTGCCTGCCCGTTATATTGCGGCAATTCACAGATGAAATCAACCGCACGTAAAGCGCCGATAATCACCCGGTGATAATAGAAATTCCTCAAATCATTCCGGCAGAAAGTCCAGTAACCATTCAATGCACCATTCATCAGATTATCATAAAAAGATTGCTCCATAGTAACGGGAATACCATGGATGCCAACTTCCAATGTGATTGCACCTTGTTCCGCTGTATAAACATCTCCGGCATACGGACGTATACCTGCACCGGGTACACGCAACAGAGCCGGATACTTACCTTCTTTTTTCGGTACACAAAGGACACCGTAGAAACGGGAACCCCAACGATCTGTTTGAAAGCTGACATGATAGACATTGACTGTCGCAGTACATCGTTCGGGAAGCAGAGTCATCAAGGGTTGAAGCGATGTCCGGCGGGCGCCTTCCAGCTCTTTCGCCCAAAATTCACGAAAATCCGCGGGAAACTCCGTAATAGGCTGCAATTGTTCGGGAGCATAAGCAGCGGTCGCCAATCCTTCGTATTTACGATCACCTACGTGTGCCGTCACTTTGCAACGCAGAAATCCGGATGTCTTCATCGTCCCTTGCAACTTTAATTCACCATTCTTCAGCAATACACCTTTCTTGACTTCGGTAGGGTACATCTCCGGCCCCAGCTCATAATCCACCGTCACATTCTGCAAAAGATTCTGAGCTTTCAGCACTCTCACGGTAAATGTACATTTGTCATTCAAACGATAATTCCAATCGGTATGATCAGGAGAAACCATTACACGGATTTCATTACCGCGTATCTGCGCTGTTGCAGCAAGCATACACAACAGACATCCAAAAAGAAGTGATATTTTTCTCATGGTAGAAAACTAAGATTTGTTCGTTGTTGCAAATGTACGTGGTTTCGAAGAATAATAATGATACAATATTATCATATCACAATCTTCTTCTTCCTATAGTTTTCCCTGAACTCCTTCGGTGAACAATCTTTTTTACGTTTAAACATCCGGTTGAAGTTGGACAGATTATTGAAGCCGCAATCATAGCAGATTTCGGCAATGGTATGCGCCGAGTCCACCAGCAGGCGTGTAGCAAACCCCAGGCGAATATCTATAATATAGTCGGAAAGCGTCTTCCCTGTACGTAAACGGAAGAAACGGCTGAACGAAACCGGTGTCATGCCCACCATATCCGCCAGAGTATTCAAACGGATGTCTTCCTGATAATGATCGGCAATATATTTCTGTACCTTCTGCACCCGGCGGCTGTCAGAGAACGTCTCGATCTTAGCAAAGGAAGAACTGGACAGCACCTTTGCATCATCATACAAAGACAATTCATAAAGAATGCGCAGAAAATGCATCACTGCATAGAATCCCTGTTCTTCGGAAGCCAGTTTATCCAGCCAGTTATACACTTTCATGATGGCTTGCATGGGGAAACTAATGCCGCATTGCGCCTTTTCCAGCATACGCCGGATGCTGTCGAACTGGTTCTTATTCATGAAGTTCTTGAAAAACAGGTTGGATGAGAACTGAATCGTGATTTCCCGTATCTCCTTCGAAGTACATTCGTGTTGCTCCCACACATGCTCCAGTTCTTTGCCGGTGATCAGTACCAAGTCATAGTCGCTGATAACCTCGGCAGAGTCTCCCACTACCCGGCGGACACCGGCTGCATGTTCCGTAAAGTTCAATTCGAATTCGGCATGACAGTGGATAGGGTAAGTAAACTCCGTCTTGCGACGGTCGGCGATATAAAAACAATCGCGGTCGGACAAGGGAGTAATCTCCCTCATAATGTAGTTTGAGTTTTCCATATTGATTGGTTAAAATAGTATCATGTCACAAAAATAACCATTCTTTTTAATCCCGAATGGTAGAATTTGTTTTATTATGGGGTAAGATTTGTTATAAAAGAAAGAAAGGTTATACCTAGCCATCGGAAAGGTATAACCTTAAAAGAAAAAAGCAATAACTGTATTTTATTTCTCCTATTTTATTTCACAAAGAAAGAATCTTTCAGCAGATCTTTATCATCAGAAGATGCACCTACCATCACAATGAACTCACCCGGTTCTACAATCTTCTTCATCTTTTTATCATAGAAAGCCAGTTTATCGGGAGTAATCTTAAAGCTCACGACCTGACTTTCGCCAGCTTTCAACGATACGCGGGCAAAGTCTTTCAGTTCCTTCACCGGACGGGTGACGCTACTGAATTTATCACGGACATACAGTTGCACGATCTCCACTCCATCACGGTCGCCCGTATTCGTAACTTTTACACTCACATCCACCGTGCCGTCCTTAGTGATTTCTTTCTGTGCCAATTTCAGGTCATCATATTTATATGTAGTATAAGAAAGACCGTGACCGAACGGATAAAGCGGAGTGCTTGGCTTGCCTGCCGCATAAGGATGGAAGTATTGTGACGGCTTATGGTTATATATCATCTGCAACTGACCTACGCTATGAGGAATCGTAATAGCCAACTTGGCTGACGGATTCACCTTACCATACAGAATTTCGGCTACTGCCTGCCCTCCGTACATCCCTGGTGCCCATGCTTCTACGATAGCGGGAAGATTTTCGGCCGCCCACTGCACACCGAGAGGACGTCCGTTCACCAAAATAAGAATAGTCGGCTTACCGGAAGCGGCCACTTTCTCTATCAACTCGTTCTGCAAACCTACCAGGTCGAGATCCGACCGGTCGGTATCTTCACCGTCTGTACGGTCGTTCCAACGGAAGCGCATCATATATTCACCTGCCACTACTATATTGAGATCGGCACTCTTGGCACGTACAGCAGCTTCAGCCACTTTCTTCGGATCCATGTTGCGAGGGTCCCAACCTTGGTCTACAAAATCAAACTGAGTATCGGGAGCAATCATCTTCAGACCTTCCAGGATGGTAGTTACGTTTTCATCTTTCTCAGGAGCACTCCAGTCACCCAGGATATTCTGGTCATCGGCATTGATGCCGGTCACCATAATCTTCTTATATCTGGAAGCATCCAGAGGGAGCACACCGTCATTCTTCAACAATACAATGCCATTGCGGGCAGACTCAAGAGCCGTTGCACGATGCTCATCGCAAAGGCGTATTTTCATGGTTTCGGCCTCATCAGCGTATGGTTGTTCAAAAAGACTGAGACGGAATTTTATATCCAGTATACGGCGTACGGATTCGTCAATACGGGATTCGGGGATACGCCCTTCTTTCACCAATTCCACTACCATTTCATTCCAGTGGATACCATGCATGTGCATGTCCATACCTCCCATAATGGACTGATAAAAAGCTTCCTTCAGATTTTCGGCAGTGGCATGCAGGTCATGGATATGTTCAATGTCCATCCAGTCGCTGACTACGAATCCGGGGAAGTTCCATTCGCCACGCAGAATATCCTGCATCAGCCACTCATTGCTATGACAAGGGATACCGTTCAGTTCATTGTGGGCAGTCATCAGGGACATAGCTCCCGCCTTCACTCCTGCCTCAAAGGGAGGAAAGAAAACTTCACGAAGTGTACGCTCTGACAAATCTGTGGGAGACCCGTTCGTTCCGTTGATGGGTTCACTGCCACCGACGAAATGCTTGATACAAGCCAGTACATCTTCGTTGCCATTCAAATCACCCTGATAACCTTTCACGGACTGTACGCCCAGCAAAGTGACCAGATAAGGATCTTCACCATACGTTTCGCCAACACGTCCCCAACGGGCATCACGGGCTACTTCTACATTCGGATTAAACGTCCAGTGCATGTTCATGGCACGCATTTCCTTTGCAGTCTGCCGGGCTATCTTATAAGCCATCAGCGTATCAAAGGAACAGGCAAGGTTGATGTTGGTGGGGTATACTGTATTATCCGGCGCATTGGCATTGCCATGAATAGCATCGATACCGAATATAATAGGTATCTGCAAGCGGCTCTTCATTGCGAGAGATTGCAGATAGTTGGCCTCTTCAATGGTCAATACATGTAGAAAAGAACCGATCAGGCCTTCTTCCGTCCACTTCTCTATATCTTTCTCCGTAAAGCCGGGATAGAAAGCATTTGCGGTATTATTCTTCAATTCTTCTTCGGTCATCACGGCACTGTTTGCCTTGATATGTTCCACACCGACGAACTGATTCATCTGACCTACTTTCTCCTCCAGAGTCATTCTTTTCAAGAGATCTTCTACCCTGTCCTTTACGGGTGCGGTAGAGTCTTTATACACTTCCTTCTGGCTTCCGCCACAGGAACACAAACAAGCTCCGATTGCCATAGTTGCGATTATTTTCTTCATTATTATTAGGATATGAACTAAATGTGATAAGGTGGTAGAGTGATAAAATGATAACGGGATAACGCTCTGTGATATATAGCGCAGCTACTTTATCACCCTATCACCTTACCACCTTATCACTCTTTTCCTTCTTTTCTTTTCCGTTACACCGCAAAGATAGTGCTCTCCATGAATTTCCGGCAACAGTTTCTTATCCAAATGTAGTACAATTTGTTTCAAATCGAGGTATCAGTTGTATTCCTCATACTTTTGATGAACAAAACAAGTCTTTTCCGGAAGAAATATATACTTTTGTATCCGAACAATCTCTTAAACCCAATAACATGATAAACCCCATTTACTCTCCCGACAGCAACCGGTATGACAATGGTATGAAGTACCGCCGGTGCGGACGAAGCGGCATCCTGCTGCCCGAAATATCCTTAGGCTTATGGCACAACTTCGGCGACGTAAACACGCTGGCCAATTCCCAGGCAATGGCACATTACGCTTTCGACCAAGGTATCACCCATTTCGACCTTGCCAACAACTACGGTCCATCCTACGGTTCTGCCGAAGAAACCTTCGGAATGATTATGAAGAAATCGTTCATGCCCTACCGGGACGAACTGTTCATTTCAACCAAAGCCGGTCATGACATGTGGCCCGGCCCATACGGTGAATGGGGGTCCAGAAAGTATCTGATGAACAGCCTCAACCAAAGTCTGAAACGGATGAATCTGGACTATGTAGACATCTTCTACTCGCACCGCTATGATCCGGAAACTCCATTGGAAGAAACACTGCAAGCTCTTGTTGACATTGTCCGACAGGGCAAAGCCTTATACGTGGGTATCTCCAAATATCCGAAAGAAGCTGCCGAATTTGCTTACCGCTATCTGGAAGAGAGAGATGTGCATTGCTTGCTTTATCAAGGAAGATATAATATGTTCAACCGGGAACCGGAAGAAGAAGGTATTCTGCAACAGGCCAAAGAAAACGGAACAGGTTTCATCGCCTTCTCACCGTTGGCACAAGGACTGCTGACGAACCGTTATCTGAAAGGTATTCCCGAAGACTCACGCATCGCCAAAGGCGGTTTCCTGAAAAAAGAAGCATTGACTGACGAGACACTGAAGAAGATAAGAGCCCTAAACGAAATTGCCACACAACGCGGACAAACTCTTGCTGAGATGGCTCTGGCATGGTTACTGAAAGATGATATGATTACTTCAGTCATTATCGGAGCAAGCTCTGTAGCACAGTTAAATGACAATCTGCAAAGTATCAAAAATACGAAATTCACGGCAGAAGAATTAGAAAAGATCAATCAGATAGATAGTCTGAAATAAACTGATAACAAGGACTTGTTTTATCATCATCAGGTAAATCGGTTCCTTTTAAGAGTAACGAGCGTTCCACGAAAGGGAACGCTCGTTTCCATTAAGGGAAATCCCAGTTCCCATTAAAGGAACAGGCGTTCCTACGTGAGGGAACAAGCATTCCCTTTCTTAAGACTTTTTTCACCAAGAATACAATTTTAACATACCCCCTTCTGAACCTTTTATTTTTTATCTTGTTCATGTACCAAAAGCCTGAGGTACCAGGGCAGGATTTTTATATTTAACCTAAACATTATAAAAGTATGAAGAAATTAATTCCCCTATTATTGGTGGTCTTGACTTTCGCAGCCTGCGAAAAAGACCCTGACACGGATAAGCTGGACAACAAGTATCTGGTTTATACTAACTATGACACGAAAGCTGATTTCAAAGCTTTCCAAACGTACTACATGCCGGACAGCATCCTTATCATCGGTGATAAGAAAGAAGCTGAATACTGGAAAGATGAGAGCGCCCAGGAAATTTTGCAAGCCTACGCTACCAATATGAACAATCGCGGCTATGTCCGTGTAGACGATCGCGAAGAAGCCAACCTCGGTTTGCAGGTCAGCTACATTAAGAGCACTTACTACTTTAATGACTACGGACGTCCCGAATGGTGGTGGAACTACCCAGGCTACTGGGATGCACCTTACTGGGGTAACTGGGGCGGATGGTACTACCCGTATGCCGTGACTTATACATATAGCACCGGTTCATTCATCACCGAGCTCCTCAACCTGGAAGCCACTCAAGGCGAAAAGGAAAAATTGCCCATACTCTGGACAAGCTATATGAGTGGATTGCTTAGCGGTTCTACAGCTGTAAACACCAAACTGGCCGTTGAAGGTGTGAACCAAGCCTACGCTCAATCTTCCTATCTTACTAATAAGTAATGAGAAACAGGAGATACCATAATAAACTATCAACCTTTCACTCCTGATTTATATTAGTAGTAAATAGTTAAGTAGAGAGGTACAGCCTGAAGTATCTCATAACTAAAAACAATAACAAGTATGAAAACAATAAAATATCTTTCTATGAGAGTACTGGCAATCACTGCCCTGGCTCTCGTCTTCGCCATGCCGGCAAAGGCACAACTAACCGATAACGGTTATGCCAACATCGATTGGCAATTCAACTTCCCCTTGAGCAACCACTTCGCTGATAAAGCCAGCGGATGGGGTATGAGCTTTGAAGGCGGTTACTATGTGACTCCGAATATTGCTCTTGGTGCCTTCCTGGCCTACCACAGCAACCATGAATACTTCGGTCGCCAGACACTTCCCGTAGGCGAAGGCGGTAGCATCAATACTGACCAGCAGCACACATTGTTCCAATTGCCTTTCGGCCTTGCCGGACGCTATACTTTCGACCGCGGTAGCGCTTTCCAACCTTACGTTGGTGTGAAAGTAGGTCCTCAATATGCCGAAATCAAGTCTACTTTCAATGTGTACGAAGCTAACAAGAGCACCTGGGGCTTCTACGTATCACCGGAAATTGGTATCAACATCTACCCATGGGCTTATGGTCCGGGTCTGCACGTTGCCGCTTACTATAGCTACGGCACAAACAAGGGTGACCTGTTCACATACAGTGTAGATGGTTTGAGCAACTTCGGTCTACGCCTGGGTATTGCATTCTAACATAATTTGCATTGCAACACAATAAGTTTGACTGGTATTAATTGATTGTTTCAAGACGTGAAAAAAGGGAATAACCGGCCGCGTGAGCGGGGGGCTATTCCCCTTTTTTTCTCATTTCACCGCCTGATACATCACCTCCTGTATTCGTGTACGAATATCCATCTTCATCAGTTTCGTATTCCATACATTGGGATAAATGCGATTACACAGGAAGACGTAAACAAGGCCGTTCGTCGGATCTACCCAGGCACAAGTACCCGTAAAGCCGGTATGACCATAAACAGTAGAAGGGGTAGCGGCAGCGCATGGGCTCTTTGCCGGATTCTGACGGTCGGGCTTATCAAATCCCAGACCACGGCGGCTGATGCGCGAAACCGTAGTAGTAAATACACGGCAAGTCTCCGGACTCAGATAACGCTTGCCATCCAGTTCACCACCATTCAGCAACATCTGATAAATTCGCGCTACTTCCGTTGCATTAGAGAATAGTCCGGCATTCCCCGATACACCACCCTGGAAGGCTGCCGACTCATCATGTACAAAGCCTTGAAGAACAGTCTTCCGCAAGAAAGGATCAAAGGAAGAAGGTATAATTTCGGCTTTCGACAGAGGAGCATGGCCACCGGAAACAATGCCGGCATAAACCGTTCCCGCAGTAGCTGCACCTCGCAGCGGCAGGTATCCGGTACGTTTCAGTCCCATCGGAGCATAGAACTCCTGCTCCAGAAAAGCATCCATCGACATTCCCGTACGCGCTTCCACCAACTGCTGCAACAGGATGAAGCCGACACAACTATACCTATAGCGGCGGTCACGCAACGGAGTTTCTATAATCTTCTGCCGATATGCCTCCTTGAAGGAGCGATTCAGCCACAAGCTATCAGAGACCTGCAATGTGTGCTCTGCCGTCCGTACCTTAGACATCAGCCCCTTCTGGAACTTGAACTTCGGGTTTGCCCAGGTACGTACACCAATCTGTGCGGAATGTGCGGCATCGGGCTTTGCCTTGAAAAGAGTTCCTTCATAACTTTCCTTATCGATAGCTTCCAGATAGAACAACAACGTGGAAGGCAATCCGGACTCATGCAACAGTAATTGCCGGACAGTAATATCCTTTTTATCCGTATCCTGAAGCCAAGGCAGATAGTCCGACACACGGTCAGTAAGATTCAGACGCCCTTTATCGTACAGCTTCATGACGGCAAGCAGTGTTGCCGTAGTCTTTGTCAGCGAAGCAAGGTCATAAACATCCGTCGGGGATACCGGCAAGGTAGCACCCGGAATAGCGGATGCAGAAAGTCCGTTGGCAGAAGCGCCCGGCCAGGTATGCGTTCCGAATGCCTTATTATACATTTCCTTTCCATCTTTCAATATCACGATCTGGCAACCGGGATAGGCACCTTCCTTAATCCCTTCTTTCGCAATCTCATCGATACGGGTCAGCAGACGAGAGTTCACTCCATACTCATCGGGCACAAAGTGGAGCGGTGTCTTCGGAGTAATAACCTGCCCCGTACCTGTGGCAAACAAATTGCTGATACTTGCCGAAAGGCGTCCGTCGGCTGTCGCATCTCCATAAAGTATTTGGGCTACCCGGCACTGCACATCATCTATCGAAGAATGCGCCAATACTACGGCGTCCGCAGCCGACACTGCCCGGCGTATCTGCAACATCTGTTTACCGGGAATAAAAAGCAGATAAACCACCGGCACATCGTGAGTAAACTCGGCAAAGAAGGGTTGGTAGGGTGCCAGGCGATGTTCCGTGACGCAGACAAGAATACGTTTATATTGTGACAATGAATCACGCAACAGCTTGCGTGCAGCAGGCTGCAAGTCTTTCTTCAGCTGAAAGACGGTGGGACTTCCTTCCGTCCTGGTGGAATTTATATATCCGGAGAGTTCTTTCAGGAACGGCTGTACCTCTTTCGCATCCCCCACATTGAGCACCGCCACTTCACGGATATCCGCATCCAATGGAAGCACATTGTTTTTATTTCTCAGCACAGTGATCGCCTCCTGGTTCAGACGCCGTATCAGATCACGCGTATGTGCCGTATTGATGCGGTTTCCCAAACCGGAAAGACGGACAAAAGGTTTCTTCGATAATCCGAGAGCATATTTATAGGTAAGCACCTTCCGGCACTTCGCTTCGATTTCCGCTTCTGTCAACTCACCGCTCTTCACGGCATCCAGTATAGCTTCCACCTCTTCCTTTATCCGCCGGGGAACAAGCAGCAGGTCGTGCCCGGCCTGCAACGCCTGCAAGCAAATACTCGCGTTATTGGCAGATACTCCCTTCATGGCAAGTGCATCCGTAAACACCAACCCTTTGAACTGCATCTCCTGCGTCAACAAATCATGCACCACTTTGCGCGAAAGCGAAGAAGGCACCCCCCGTTTCGGCTCAAGCACCGGCACTTCCAAATGTCCCACCATCATACCGGACAGTCCGGCCTGAATCGCCTTTCTGAACGGATAAAGCTCCACGCTGTCCAGACGTGCACGCGAAAACGACAGCTTCGGCAATGAATGATGCGAATCCACATCCGTATCTCCATGACCGGGAAAATGCTTGCTTACGGAAAGTACACCGCCATCTTCCAGTCCACGTGCATAAGCTATCACTTTATCCGCCACATTTACCGGACTTTCTCCAAAAGAGCGGGTATTGATAACGGGATTCTTCGGATTGATATTCACATCTGCCACGGGAGCAAAGTTGACTTGCACGCCAAGCTCACGGCACTGCCGGGCCATCTCGCGCCCGTACTCATAGAGCAGGCTGTCGTTTTGTATACAGCCCAGAACCATATTTCGCGGAAACACCGGCGTACCCCGCAAACGCATGGAAAGCCCCCACTCGCCGTCAAAGGTAATCATCAACGGAACATCCGCCATTTTCTGCGCTTCATTAGTCAGTGCCACCTGGTTTTCCATCCGTCCACCGGAAAAGAGCAGGCCACCCACTTTGTAGTCGTCCACTACTTTGCGCAACAGGTCGCGGTTTGCTTTATCCTGTTGGGGGGCAATGGTATAAATGAATAGTTGTCCGATACGTTCTTTCAGACTCATCTTGTTGAGCACTGAGTCCACCCACTGCCGGCAGCGGGCATCATTGGTAAAGGGACGCATCAGGATAGGTTCAACAGGCGCAACAGGAGATTGCGGTGCCGGCAAACGATGTGTCCGGGCATCCGGACGGACACAACAACTGAATAGTATCAGGAGGAATAGGAATAGTTTCTTCATACATTAACAAGCTTCGAGTTACGAGTTACGAGCTACAAATTATGAGTTACGAGTTACGAGTGCCTTTCGGAATATAGCGCGGCCACTCGTAGCTTGCAACTCACGGTTTTACACTTTATTAAGATATGGCTCTTTTCATTAACGGTTATTCACTATTGGACAAACGACTTGTCCAGGGTGGACAAACGACTTGTCCAAGGGTAGACTAACGATTTGTCCAGGGGTAGACTAAGGTTTAGTCTGGGGTAGACTTTTATAAATCACCTCCTGTATATCCGTGCGAATATTCATTTCACCCAGTTTCGTGTTCCACACATTGGGACACAGGCGGTTACTGAGGAAGACGTACACCGTCCCGTGTTCAGGATCCACCCAGGCGCAAGTCCCCGTGAAACCGGTATGCCCATAAACGGCAGCGGTAGCGGAGGCGGCACAAGGACTGTTCTTCAAATCCTTCAGATCAGGTTTGTCGAAGCCCAGTCCCCGGCGGCTGATATCGGAAGTTTCCGTAGTGAACAGGCGGCAGGTCGCTTCGCTCAGATAGCGTTTACCGTTCCATTCGCCACCGTTCAATAGCATCTGGTAGATTTTAGCCACTTCGGAGGCGGTGGAGAAGAGACCGGCATTGCCGGATATGCCACCCATGCAGGCGGCAGCCTCATCATGCACATAGCCACACAAGTCCTGACGACGCAGGAAGTCGTTTGCAGCCGTAGGCATTATCTCTTCTTTGGAGTATTCCCGCAAAGGCAGGTACATGGTACGCTGCAAGCCCATAGGCGCGTAAAGCTCCTTAGTCAGATAGAGGTCCATCGGCAACTTGACAATTGACTCTACCACCTGTTGCAGCAGGATAAAGCCGAGATCACTGTACACATACCGCCTACCGTCCATTTCGCAACGGGCGATCTTTTGCAGGATGGTATTCTTAAAGCTCTTATTCAACCACATCTTATCAGCTACATGCAAGTTGTAAACCGATGATTCCTTCTCCGACACCAGTCCTTTCTTGAACTTGAAGTCCGAACAATAATAGCTATGCTCGCTTACCCGAGTGCGATGCCATTCATCCACCCAACTTTGGGCATACGGTCCATGCACGGAGTTCGGGTCGATAGCCTCCAGATAGAAACGAATATAAGGCGGCAGTCCGGACTCGTGAAGAAGCAAGTCCTTAATCGTAATATTCTTCTTATTCGTACTTCGCAGGAAAGGTAAGTATTGGGAAACCTTATCCGTCAGTTTCAACTTACCGCCATCATAAAGTTTCATCACGGCAAGCAGCGTTGCAGTAGTCTTTGTCAGGGAAGCCAGGTCGAACAGATCCGTAGGACGTACAGCAGTGGTATCCTTATCGGAATGTATACCGAAGCATTTATCATACACCGTCTGACCGTCTTTCAGCACCAGCACCTGGCAACCGGGAAAAGCTCCGGCAGCCAATCCCGACCGAACGATAGCATCAATGCGGTGTAACTCATTGGACTTCATCCCCAAATCCTCGGGAATAATGCTTCCCGGCTTCATCCCCGGAGTGACCACACTTCCCTCACCGGCCTGATAAAGACTTCCGATACTCATGGAAAGTTTGCCTTGGGCAGGCACTTTGGCAAAGATGACACCTGCCACATACTGTTGGATATCCGCTTCGGAAGAATGTCCCAGCACTACGGCACTGGCTTGGTTCAAAGCAGGCTCTAACGGTTGCATTCCACGATAAGACGTAAAGAAAGCATATACCAGCGGCACGGACAAGTCCAATCCCGCCAGGAAATCGGCATAAGCAACCACATCAGCATCTTTTCCCGATACGCTGACCACTATACGCCGATAGTCCACCAATTTACGCGCCAGTTCACGGCGGCCATCTTCCGACGTTTCTCTTGTCAAACGAAAACACTCCATAGGAACTGGAGATAATTTCTTCATCTCATCCACAAAAACACTGTCTTTGCCTTCGCCTATACTCAGAAGAGCAATAGGAGCACCACCGACGGGCGTCAAAGGCAATATCCCGAAATGATTGCCAAGTACCGTAACGGCGGCCTGGCGCAACCTGGTTACCAGCGCCTTCGCTTCATCCGTATGGATACGATAGCTCATTCCGCTAACTTGCAACTGCGGGCGCGGCTGGCGCAAGCCTAACAAATATTTATAAGTAAGTATCTTACGACATTTCGCTTCCACTTCTTTCTCAGAGAGAACGCCCTCTTTCACAGCACTCAGCACTTCCTGCACAGCGTTTGCGGTGTTGTACTGCACCAGTACCATATCATTTCCGGCAAGTAAGGCTTTTGTGGTAAGCTGGGGCACAGACGAAACACCTTTCATATCCAGCGCATCTGTAAACACCAAGCCCTGAAAGCCCATTTCATCTTTCAGTAATCCCGTTACTACATTTCTGGAAAGTGAAGATGCCGTTTTGGCGTCCGGTTCCAAAGCCGGCACCTGCAAATGACCTACCATCACACCGCCCAATCCGGCACGCACCATTTCGCGGAACGGATACAGCTCGACGCTATCCAACCGTTCACGATTATAGTAGAGCACCGGCAGTCCCTTATGCGAGTCCACGTCCGTATCTCCATGACCGGGAAAGTGTTTGCTTACGGACAGCACGCCACCACTTTCCAATCCAAGACTGTAAGCCAGCACCTTTTCGGCTACTTTCTTCGGATCTTCACCGAACGAACGAACATGAATCACCGGATTCAAAGGATTGGTATTCACATCCGCATCAGGTGCAAAATTGACGTGCACACCCAATTCACGAAATTCCCGTGCCACCTCACGTCCGTATTCATAAATCAACTGATTATCTTCAATGCAGCCCAGAGCAGCATTCTTGGGGAAATAAGGGGTACCTTCCAAACGCATGGAAAGTCCCCACTCACCGTCAAAAGTGATCATAACGGGAACTTTGGAGTTCTTCTGCGCAATATTCGTCAGTATTGCCTGTTCCTCCGGCGTGCCTTCGGCAAAGAGCAGACCTCCGATCTTATACTTCTTCACAAGATCACGTATCTGCTTCTTTTTCTGCTTATCCGCCTTGGCCGGGAAGGTGGTGACAATCAACTGTCCCACTCTCTCTTGCAGGTTCAGACCGGAAAATACGGAATCTACCCACTGCTTGCAACGGGCATCTGCCGCTGAAGGTAGAAAAGGGGCTTCCGCCTGGGCATGAAGCAAGGATGTGCCACCCCATAAAAGGATAGCTAACAACAAAAGAATTATTCTTTTCATTTCTTTGTAGTTCGTTGGCGGTATTCATTCATTTCTTGATAGGATATGAACAAAGAGTGATAAGGCGGTAAGGTGATAAGGTGATAGCGGGATAACGCTCTGTGATATATAGCGCAGCCACTTTATCACCCTATCACCCTACCACCTTATCACTCTTCTTCTGTAAGTGTCAGTTTCAACATTCCCACATAAATTCCACTTCTTCCTGTGTGCATCACAGGTACATTCTTACCGTCTTTATTCAAATAAATAGCAGGCTCTTTCATGAAAGTATGGGTATGCCCGCCCAATATGGCATCAATATTATTTGTTTTCTGCGCCAGTTCTTCGTCGCAAGGAGCACCTTTAAGCTGATAACCCAGATGCGACAAGCAAATAACGACATCGCAACCTTCCTGGTTCTTCAGCAGATCTGTCGTCTTCTGTGCCGCTTCTATCGGATCATTATAAACCACACCTTCACATTTATCTGCCTGCACCAATCCTTCCATCCTCGGAGCAAGACCGAAGACACCGATCTTCAATCCGTTGCGGCTGAAAGTAGTATAAGGTTTCACCAGTCCTTCCAGTACCGTACCTGTTACATCATAGTTGGCACATACCACCGGGAAGTTTGCCATACGGAACAGACGTGCCATATTCTCCAGACCGAAATCAAACTCATGATTACCAATCGTCATGGCATCGTAGCCCATAAGGTTCATCATCTTGACTTCTACTTCCCCCTGGAACAGATTATAGTAAGGAGTTCCCTGGGAGATATCTCCACAGTCAAATAACAACAGATCAGGGTTCACCTTGCGTGCCTCTTTAATAAAGGTAGCCCGGCGCACGGTTCCGCCCATACCGGCATAGCGGTCAGCAGCATTTACAGCAATAGGCTCAATACGGCTATGTGTATCACTTGTTTGCAGAATCACCAATTGTTTGGTTTTCTGTGCAGAGTCAGGAGCCAGCAGACAAAGAGGTTCCTCGGAGATTTTCCGGGTAGGTTGTTGTGCTGATGCCGGAAGAAGGCAGCAGACTGCCAACATTAAAAGAATATATCGTTTCATGATTTCTGATTTATGAATTATGATTTATTTTCTCGATGAGCAGGATTACTCATCTTTCACAGTTACTCTACCTTCCAGACGCGAAGTGATCTTCTTTCCGGCAGCAGTTTGACGTTCCACATAGTCCATGAACAGGCCGCGCAAAGTGGCTCCGTCCGGACATTCCCGTTTCTCAGCCTGGGGCAAGGCAGTCATCCCGTCGTTTCCGTCAGCCAGATAGTCGATTGTAGCAATTGTATAAAGTTGATCGTCTTCTATCGGACGCCCGCCAACCGTACCCTGCAACAGTTTCCCGTCTTTTGTAATCAGAAGTTGTACTCCACTGACACCTTCGCCATGACGCACGGCGATATTATTAAACAGTTCTTTCAGATTGACTCCCTTCATAGTCAATATACAAAGAGAATTTTCGAAAGGTAATATCTCATAGATGTTTTCGGTAGTGATAGGGCCTTCTGTCAGTACATTACGCAAACCACCCATATTTATCAGCCCCATGTCGGCAGGCTCACCCAGCACTTGTGCGGCAGCATTGCGCAGTACATCCGCTACCAGATTGGAAAGCAAGCTCTCCGGAGCTCCTTTATCCATACTCATTTCCGCAGTACCCACCACACGATACATGATACTGTCAACTTTTGCCTTATAAGGAGCAAGCAGTGCCACCGCTTCAGCATCCGGGTTCACATCCCAAGTAGAGTCAATCGCCACCATGGTTCCCTCTGACTTCGTCACCTTATATGCAGAAGTACAAGAACTTAGCAGGAATGCAGCTGCCAAAAGTACACCGGGAATGAATTTCAAAGTTATTCTTTTCATTTTGTTCGGGTTTTTAAATTGCTACAAATATAACGAATTGTCTTTCTTATCCCGTCCTGACGGAAAGAAAAAAGATGAACTTTTTCGTTTTCAGGCATATTTTTAAGTTTCGGGATGATAGTGCTGCTACTCATAACCAAAAGGAAGGCATAAAGCGTAGTATCGGCTTTTAACTCCTCTCGGAGCGGTTTTGAATCAAATGGGTACGCGGACGACACGGATAAGGCGGACGAACGCGGACTTTAATTTATTAATAGTATAGCGCAGCCTTTTAAATCCGCGTTCGTCCGCCTTATCCGCGTCGTCCGCGTATCTATTGATTCATGTCTTTTCAGTTATGAGCCCAATTCAACTCCTGATGATTCACATAAATAATAAACCGCCGAAACTTACGTTATTAAAATATACGTAAGTTACGCACACAGCCTTTCAAGCTGACACAGATGCAAAACTTTAAAAATATACCTATATTTGAATTTCGAAAGTAATATAAAAGACAGGCAGATACATGGAAATAAGTGTGGCAACCGACCAGGAATGGCATATAATCCGCTACTCGGCAGGAGATAAAGAGCGCTGGGACCGCTTCGTGCGCCGCTCTAAAAACGGTACGTTCCTCTTGCTGCGTGACTATATGGATTATCATGCCGACCGTTTCCAGGATTGTTCCCTGCTAATCTTCTGCAACCGAAAGTTAACAGCCCTGCTTCCCGGCAATCTTTCCGGCAGTTGTTTCCATTCCCATCAAGGACTGACGTATGGCGGAATGCTCCTTTCCCCTTCCATCACCCTGCAACAAGTAGAAAGTGTATTTCATGCCGCACTCGATTATCTGCATAAGGAATGCAGTGTGCAGTCGATAGTCTATCGTGCTATCCCACATATCTATCACTGCTATCCTGCAGAAGAAGACCTTTATGTCCTCACCCGGCTGGGTGCAACCCTTGTGGCACGGAGCATCTCATCCGTCATTCCACTGGACGACCGCCTGCCTTTCCGTACTCTCCGCCGTCGCCAACTGAAAAAAGCCCTGGCATCCTCACTGACGATTACAGAAGACGAAGACTTTGCTTCTTTCTGGCCGATACTGGAAGAAAACCTGCACGAACGATACGGTGTCTCTCCCGTACATTCGCTGGAGGAGATTGCCCGTCTGCACAGCAATTTCCCCCGCCAGATTTCCCTTTTCCGTGTATGCGATGGAGCCGAAACGTTGGGTGGATGCATTGTGTATGAAACTGACGAGGTAGCCCACGTGCAATACATCGCAGCTTCCCCACGCGGAAAGAAATGCGGTGCGCTCGACCTGCTTTTCCACCAATTAATATACGACCGTTATGCGCAGAAGCGATACTTCGACTTTGGCATATCTACCGAACACGGCGGACAAATATTGAACGAGGGATTACTTTTCCAAAAAGAAGGTTTCGGTGCACGGGCAATTATGTATGACGTTTACGAATTACGCTTATGATAAAGTATTTAGATCTGCAAAAGATCAACGCCTCCTTCGAACCCGAACTTTCGGATGCTCTGTTGCATGTTTCACATTCCGGATGGTATCTGCACGGTGAAGCTACAGCCCGTTTTGAGGAGGAGTTCGCTGCTTATTGCGGCACTTCTTATTGTGTTGGCACTGGAAATGGTCTGGATGCTCTTACTTTGATATTTCTGGCTTACCGGGAACTGGGAGTGATGAATGCAGGAGATGAAGTTATTGTTCCCGCCAATACATACATTGCCACCCTGCTTTCCATTCTTCGTGCCGGTCTGAAACCAATGCTTTGTGAACCTTCTTTCGAAACATGCAATATAGATGCCGCCTATGCCGAGACACTGATTACTCCCCGCACGCGTGCCATACTGCCCGTCCACTTGTATGGGCGTTTAGCTGACATGAAAGAGATATGCAAGTTAGCCAACCAACACGGACTGAAAGTCATAGAAGACGCCGCACAAGCACATGGAGCTATCTGGAACAAAAGTTTACCGGGGAAAGAGAATCGTCCTCTGCGTGCCGGTAATCTGGGAGATGCCGCTGCTTTCAGTTTTTATCCTGCCAAAAATTTAGGGGCATTAGGGGATGGCGGTGCTATAACCACTCACGATGCAAGGCTTGCCGCTGCAGTGCGTTCCATTGCCAATTATGGCTCCACGGAGAAATATGTCCATCGGTATCAAGGTATAAACAGCCGTCTGGACGAGTTGCAGGCGGCAGTCCTTTCCGTGAAGCTTCCTCGTTTGGATCAGGATAATATCCGTAGAAGGGAAATAGCGCAATTATATAAAGAAGGGATCGACTGGCAGCATCTGGAATTACAGAGTACTGTCCATACGGATGATATCAATGATGCCAATGCTTTTCATATCTTCCCCGTCTTTTCTCCCCGCAGGGATGAATGGCAACGTTATCTCAACAGTCGCGGCATTTGTACTCAAATTCATTACCCCATCCCTCCCCATCGCCAGGAGGCGTTGAAAAAAGAATATGGAATGCAACAACTCCCCATTACGGAACGCATCCATAATGAGGAGCTAAGCCTCCCTATATCTCCATTACTGACGAATGAAGATATAGAGCGGATCATTGACTGTGCAAATACCTTTATTTAGTAACGCTTTAAAAATAAGTTGGTACAAAAATGAT
>NZ_CBVI010000078.1 GCF_000513195.1 Bacteroides timonensis
GAATATCTACTTATTTAGAAATTCATCACTTTATAATATGAAGATTTCGGCAGTAAGTTTTCGTCAAACAGAAGCGGATAGTTACGCTGACGGTTACCACGACGGCGATCCAGCCATGAATCACCATCATATACATTCCAGAAAGTAACATTGCTAACCACATTCTTATATTCGCGCAGCACCCGGAACAGCATATCATACTGGGCTACCTGTGCCGCATCTGCTTCAGGAGTCAATTCCAACGTCCTGTTATCCTGATTCACACTCAACTGTCCTCCCTGCTCTCTCGTATTTATACGAACGTCCAGTTCAGTGATATGGATATTATCAACCACCTGCGAATAAAGCTCGATAGCCTTTCTGAACTCATCCTCCGTAGGAGAAAGGGTATTATAATGTCCCTGCATTCCGATTCCGGAGATGGGTATTCCCTCAGCCTTCATGCTTTTAACCATATTATAAATGCGGTCACGCTTCGCCGGGTTGGTCTCATTATAATCATTGTAGAAAAGCAATGCTTTGGGATCTGCCTCATGAGCATATTCAAAAGCCTTCTTTATGAACTCATCCCCTGCAATCTTATAATAAAGAGACTGACGATAAGGCACTTCCGCTTTCGGATCATCCGTCATTGCTTCGTTCACTACGTCCCAAGCATAGACAACATCCTTATATCTATTTACAATCGTATGAATATGCTTCCTCATTCTCTCAAACAGTACCTCTTTAGAAACCAAATTTCCCTTTTCATCATGGAACATCCAGTCCGGAGTCTGGGCATGCCAGACAAGGCAATGACCGCGAAGCCCTATTTTATTGGCACGGGCAAAGTTGGCTATCTTATCAGCGTTCTCCCAGTTCCACTGTCCTTCTACAGGCTCTGTAGGCTGAGGTTTCATATCGTTCTCGGCAGTGATACTGTTAAAGTTGGAAGTTATCAGTGCCACCTGTTGAGGTGAATTCAGATTTGCCATATTTATGGCACAGCCCACAGTGAAATAATCAGCATACGCATCTTTCAGGTTGTTCACCACAATATCGTTCGCAGAAGTAGCATACAAACCTATCAGACAGCCGGTGAAACCGCCTGCCACGTTCGTTGAAAGAATATCACCGGGCACGGTATTTCCCAGCTGTACGAAGTTGGTTCCATCCGTTGAATAATAAAAGCCATAGCCATCTCCTTCACCCTTTACCCGCAGTTGAATGGGATTCTTCACATCTACTTTTGCACTTGCAACAAGTCCGGATTTACCTCTTGCCGTTCTCTCCAGCACCATATAGAAATCTTTATCCTTCTTTGTCAAGCCAAAGACATAATTGAATTTCTCACTCTGCACGCAAGTGATGCCTGCCAGATCTTTCTCTGTCTTCGGAGCATACTGCAATGTGGTAGTAAACGAGAAGTTATTATGTTGCTGTCTGTAGAAGAGGGTTGAAGTAGGCTTCACCTCTTTTATGTTCACCGGGAAAGGAATAATCTGCAATCCTCCGTCTTTCAGTACTGAGATGAACTCTTCACGAGGACCTCTCAGACCAATCCAGCGGTAATCCAGTTGCGGAGATGTGAAGTTTTCAGTGAACGTAAAATTGCCATTGGGGAAGTAACCGTCTTTTCCGGTTTTATTCTCCACTCCTTTAGGTGTTTTCAACTTCGGCTCCATCGGGATCAATCCGTTTTCAAAGACAGGGAATTCTCCCGACCAGTCAACCGGCAGGATAAACGTTTCACGACCAATGTTCACTCTGCCCTTCTCATTCGGACGAATAGCCAGGAATACACCATAATATTTGCCGTCAGGACCTTCCACTAAATCGGCATGTCCGGCCCAGTCCACCATATTCTTCCGCTTCTGATTCAAGTATCTCTGGCTCAGGATAGGATTATTGGGAGCCGGAATAAAGGGACCTTTCGGGCTGTCGCTCACAAAGATTACTTCACTATGCCAATCTCCGGTACCACCTTCGGCACACATCAGATAGTAGCGTCCATTCTTCTTATAGATATGCGGAGCTTCAATCCAGATAGGTTTCTTGGACAAATCCACACCACCATTCACAATTACCTGATCCGAACCGGGAATCACCTGATCGTTTTCCACATCATACTCCCAGATTTTAATTACACGATGTCCGTTATAGAGTTCTTCACCACGCTTCGGTCCATCGTTATGAACCACATACGCCTTGCCGTTATCATCAAAAAAGATAGAGGGGTCAATACCGTCAAAATTCAACTTGATAGGATCACTCCATCCTTTGAAAGGATCTTTCGACTTTACAATGATGTTCCCGAATCCCCCCGCAAACTGGGTGGTGATCATATAGAAAGTATCATTATTGGGGTTATACTTGATGGCCGGAGCATACACACCGGCACTGATACCCGTATCATGCACTTTCAACTGTGAAGTACGGTCCAGCACATGGCCTATCTGCGTCCAGTTCACTAAGTCCTTTGAATGGAAGATAGGCACACCGGGGAACATGGCGAACGATGAACACACCAGGAAGTAGTCATCCCCTTTGCGGGTTATGGACGGATCGGGGTAACAACCTTGCAAAATGGGATTATAAAACTCACCGGCCTGCAACGGATTCTCGTTGTACACCTGATCATTCCCCTGATAAACCGCCTGCAGGAATACCGGAGCACCCTTCACCTTTTTACCTTTAGCCCCTTGGCTAAAACCTGCCACTGAAAACATTGTCATACAAAGTGACAACAAAATGACGCGCTTACCCACGGAAAGCGTCGATTTCACCTTTTTCATGTCTAATATCAATTTTGATTTATAATTACTCATTATCTCATTTTCTGTCACTTATACGGAAATAATCAAAGTCCACATACCCTCCGGGAGTCTTGGTAGCATAATTGAATAGTCCGAAACGGTATCCCATAAAATGCGGGAGAGTATAAGCCATCTTGAGCCGGCTTCCTATTTTTGTCCACTTCTTGCCATCCAGGCTATAGTAGAAATCCGCTATATCTTTCCTATCCGTGAAGTCACATTCGGCTTTCAGGAATACTGTATTCTGGTTCAGTGGCAGACTTTCCACCTCTTCCGGTTTGTCAGTCTGCGCACTTACCATTACAATCTTCTTTACCCCGTTTTCATATTTCACACCTACCAATCCATATTTCTTCTGAAGAAGTGCAAGCCCTGCAAAATCACCTTCTTTCATATCAGACACATCTATAGAAGTAGTTCCTGAACATACCGGACCAATCGTCCGCTGTGTCAACGTGTTTCTTGCTGACAGGAAATCAGTATCTATCCGTCCGGTTTTGAGTCGCAGATATCCCTTCCGTTCACTAACTGACCAGAGAGAATTATCCGGATTGTGATTCCACTGCCAAACCAGCGGCAAAGCCTCATCTTTCTTCTTCCGTGTAAACTCATCCGAGGCAACAATACCCGGTATCAGGCCCTTACTTGCCGGCAGATCTAATGTTTCCGGAACCTTTCCATTTATTCCGAGAACCGGCCAGCCATCTTCCCATTTCACCGGAACAAGGTAAGGGATACGGCCTACAGAACCATTATCACGGAAAAGATAAGCAAACCATCTGCCATCAGGCGTATCTATCAAGCCGCCTTGGGCAACACCTTTATCCTGCAAAGCTACTCTACCTTCCCAAGGGCCATTTATATTATCAGCGCGGTGAATAACCACTGTACGCATTCCTCCTTTCGGCCAAGTAATATTAAATAAATAATACTTCCCATTTACTTTAAATAACTGTGAACCCTCAGCAGGTAATCCGACATTATCTCCTGACGGAGCACTGGCATTCTCTATAAAGATACGTTCGGTACCTTCTTTGATCCCGGATAAATCGGATTTCAGTTCCGCTATATGCAGTTTGCCACCTCCCCAGATGATATAAATACGACCATCATCGTCAAAGAAAACAGTATGATCATGATAGGAAGGATTAAAAGAAATTGCTTTCCAAGAACCTTTCTCTATATCTTTCGTAGTATATATATAGGTCTTCCCAGTAGTACTGGAGAACGTCGACACATAAAACATATTATTATGATAACGAATGCAGCTTGCCCACGTACCACTGCCATAAGCATTCTTACCATTATTTAGGTTCAGTGCATCCACATCGGCCAGTATATCGTAACAATAACTCACCAACTCCCAGTTCACAAGATCTTTAGATTTCATAATGGGCACTCCCGGAGCCATGTGCATGGTAGTACTACTCATGTAATAAGTATCTCCCACCCGGATCATTGACATATCGGGTACATCGGCATGAACCACCGGATTTTTGGCAGAAGCGTTTTGCGCAAGAGTCGCATAACTGTAGAAAATAGATGCCAGCAGAAAAAGACAAAAATGTTTTCGCATAGTTATATCCTTTTTTATTATTGTTTTTGAAAAGACAAAATTTACCGACAGCAAATATACAGTATCGAATCCAAGAGATATCTATAATCATTTTACACATTCTTTCGCTGATATTACATCTTTACCGATGTATGTTTCATAATCTTTCACTCACGTTACATCGGGCATCTATGAGTACTTAGAAGGCATAACACGAGTTACCTTGGCAAAGGAAAATGATTACTTCGCCTAATAAAATTTAGCCCTTACAATACTTAGTTATTGCAAGGGCAAAATACAAGAAGAAATGATTAATGTTTTTCCCAGAAGTCCAGATATTGGCGGGCCACCTTCACATGATCGTGATACTTGGCTACATATTCAATGCTTTGCGCCGATAATTCCGGAATACGCTCTTTATGAAGCACTATATCTTCCAACTTTTGATAAATATCTTGCTCGTCGGGCAGAACATTGATAATGGGACGAAGTTCTGTTTCATTCAATATCTCATAGTTCTCCGGCTCACCGCCTCCCACTACCGTTACTCCTTTTGCCATAGCCAATAGTGAATTCATAGAAGGAGTATACGAATACAACTGATCTAACTGAACATCAGCATCATCCATCAACTGCTGATAGCGGGCATAAGGCACATCATGCACTTCAGTGATGCGGCAAAGCTCAGAATACTTGCGCTGCACTTCTTGCAAAACGGGCAGCATAACATCAGTCCCCTTCAAATTACTACGGGCAGACTGAATGCCGATGAAGAAATTCAGTTTCTCCGGCACACTGCGAACGCGGGATGTTACCTCACGCAAATCGATAGGTAAAGGAATGAAAGCTGTCTTATCTGAAAAGTAAGGTTGATAGGAAGCGTAATACTCCCACAAACAGGCGATAATGCCATTACAAGTTTCGGCTATAGCCCGAGTGGCACGAGCTGCCCCACCATAATACCAATCCTGAAGAGTAATCTGATTAAAAGCCGTATCACGATACCGGTCTCCGATCTTAAAATCCGAATAGTGGAAAATGCTTGTTTCCATACAAGCACGAATATAATAATAGTCGGTCCCGAAAGCTCCCAAAAAGACCTTACCATTGTGCTGTTGCAAATAACGGTAAACAGGCAAAGTACGTTCACTGCGTAAACGCAAAAAATAAGGACTGATAATCTGCACAACATCATATCCCCGAAAACCCGGCAAATGACGCAATATACGGAGAAGGCAACAGATACCATCACGCAAACTATCCGTCGGCCGGTCAAGAGCTATATCACGCGGATAGTTCCTCCAACCACAACCATCGGAAGCAACACAGACATCGTGCCCCAATGCCCGAAGCCCTTCCGCAAGATTCCAATGCAGTCCGCTAAACTCTCCAAGTAACAATATCTTCATATAACAAAACGGATATAAACATTAATGACAGGACAAACCAAACGATACTTCCAAGAATACTTTTTATAAGGCAAAGGTACTAATCCCTCTTGTTTCAGGATAGCTAATTGCCGGTTCATCTCATTTATACTACATTTATTCCGCCACATCTGACGGATATAGTCGATAACAAGAAAATGGACTCGTCTATTCAATGCCTCCAAACGCTCGACAGAGGCATCAGACTGACAGGCCTGACTAAACGCTTTCAACCGAAAAAGCATTTCTTTAAAATCAGATACCCTCCTCCGACATTCATCTTCAGCAATCATGCGCGTTAAAGAAGAGGATGAGCTGTAATAACCATACACTTTATAAGAAGTCACCAACATTTTTCGGGCGAAGAAGTAAGCTTTGGCAACAAACTCTTCATCTTCAAAAAGGCTTGTCTTACTGAAATAAAGAGAAGACGTCTCCAATAAACTTCGACGGAAAAAATGCGTCCAAACAACTCCCGTAAAGTTATTTAATGCCATGAAGTGGGCACCGGATGAGTATTCTACATAAGACGGCAATTGATTGGTCGGATTCTGCTTCTCCAACGAAGAGACACAAGTAAACTCCTGAAAACCAAATTTTAAAATATCAGGTGAATATAGTTTCAACAAAGAAAAGCAAGAAAAAAGTGTATTCGGTACTAAAATATCATCAGCATCTACAAAAAAAAGATATTCACCATGCGCTTGTTGCATTCCACTATTACGTGCTCCCCCCGTAGTCTGACTCTCATCGTCCGCTACAATGATTTCATAACTCCCCTCTTCCATTCCCTGTTCACGGATAGAAGTAATACAGCGTTGCAGCAATACCGGGTCTGCCGTACCATAAAAAGGAATAATTATACTGATAAAAGGAGTCATGTGGCAAATATACAGAAAATCCTCCCCCAGCCTCGCAGCCAAAGAAGGATTTTCAAGAGAAAGACACTAAAAAAGTTATTCAATCGGTATTCCTTTATAGAAGTCCAATATCTTTGTACGGAACAGATATTCATATTTAGCCTGCAACTCATCAGACTGGGCTTTCATCAAATTCTGTTTCGCTTCGTTATACTCTACGGCATTAGCTTTGCCATTATCATACTTCTCACTCATCAACTTGAAAGATTCCATACTGGCATTGGCTGCCGTACTACTACTGGTATACTTGCTTTCGGAAGCCAGTGCAGTGTACCAGGCTTGCTGAATTTCCTTATAAAGCACTTTCTTGGTGTTGTCCAATTGCAAGGAGTAGTTCTCTTGCTGTAATCGTGCCGTACGCACACGGTTACGGGTAGCGAAGCGATTAAAGAGAGGAACACTCAGACTAAATCCTACATACTTACTGAAATTATCCCGCAACTGCTGACTGAAATTACGGTCAATAGTAGAATAATATCTTGTTCCAAGACTACCACCAAGACTCAATTGCGGATAGAAATCACTCTGGGCAATACGAATGCTATGCTTGGCACCAGCCAAACGATATTGCGCTGCCTTTACAGAAGCCTTATTCGTTAAAGCCGTTTGATAAACCTCATCCGGAGGAGTCAGAGGAATCAAATCCAGCGTTACAGCCGGAGCTGATAATGTAAATCCTTCCGGAGTTTCCAGTTCTATGAGCTGACTAAGATCCAATAGAGCAAGTTGGTAGTTGTTATCAGCCTGCACAGCACTCATCTCATCCTGAGCCACACGGGCCTTGGCCTCAGCAACTTCCGCGGGAGACGCTTTGCCCAACTCTGCAAGGCGGGAAATGCGAGCAAACTGCTCTTTACTCAGTTTCACTTGCCCAAGAGCAACCGTATACAACTCCTGATTAAACAATACCTGCAAATAAGCAGAAGCTATATTAATGGAAATATCTTCTTTCGCCTTCTCCAAGTCGGCCATAGCCGCTTTAAGATTCAATTTAGCCAATGCGTATTGGTTGGGAATCTCCAACCCTGTAAATATAGGTATATTAGTCGATAAGGACATATCGGTACTATTGCTGCTCATATTCACATAAACAGTAGAATAATCACCTGTATCTTTATCTTTTACGGCCGTCTGCGTACGTCCCCAGTTCCAACTTTGCCCTGCACTACCGTTCAGGTTCGGGAGTCGTGCCCATTTGGCAGTATTCACACTCACGGCACTTTGTTCCACTGTATTAGCACTCTGGCGGATACTGATATTATGTTCTATAGCGTAGTCGATGCATTGGCGTAATGTCCAGCCCTCCTGTGCCTGCACCGAGACAACAAAGACAACCATACATCCTATTATTAAGTTCTTCTTCATAATCTGTTATTATTGAATTATACAAGGTTACTTCACCGGCATTTATTTATCCTTCTTCTCTGCACCGCGCACTTTGGCTTTGCCGTCCACACCGTCTTTGATAACAATCTTGATACCGTCACTCATACCCACTTTCACCTCTTTACGCTCGAACTTCTGGGCAGGCACACTATCTGTCATCACATATACAAATGTGCTGTCTCCACTGAACTCAATAGTACTTTCAGGTAAAGTAAGCGCCTTTTGTGCACGTTCCAGTACAATTTCCGCATTAGCAGAATACCCCGAACGAATCATCACCGTATCGGGCACCTGTATAGCTGCCTTTATCTCAAATTGATTGGCACCGTTTTCTTCTACCCCCTTCGGAGAGATATATTCCAGTATAGCGTCAAATGAAAGATTCTGCAAAGCACCAATTGTCAACTTCACAGGCATACCTTCATGAACACGACCGACTTCCGTTTCATCAATTTTACCTCTGAAAATCAAATCATTCATATTGGCAACCGTAGCGATTGTCGTACCATCATTGAACGTGTTACTCATGATCACCGAGTTACCGGCTTTTACCGGTACATCCAGTATCAAACCATCGATTGTGGAACGGATCAATGTACTTGAGAAAGAAGCACTGCTCTTTGTAATGCCTTCCTTCACAATTTCCAGATTATCCTTAGCAGTCTGCAACTCTTCACGCACCTGCTTTACACTTACCTCGGCTTTTTCATATTCTTCACGACTGATCAGCTTGTCTTCAAACAACTTCTCTATGCGGGCAAAGTCCGTTTCGCCCTGTTTCGCATTAAGTTCCGCCAGACGCACACGGCTCTCGGCAGAGTTCAACGTACCTAGTTCGGGAATCACTTTCACCTTAGCGATCACTTCTCCCTTGCGTATAGTCTGTCCCGCTTCTTTATACAACTCGTCAATGATACCCGATATCTGGGGTTTAATGAGAATCTCGTCCCTCGGTTCTACCTTTCCGGTTGCCACAGTCGTTTTTTCCAGGTCGGCCACTGTCGGAGTTACTGTATCATACACCGTAATCTTTGGTTTAGACTTCTGGTAAAGGAATACAAACGTGAAGATGAAAATGGCAGCTACAACTACCAATAATGCGATTTTCAGATACTTTTTCATACTATTATTATATTATTGTTTCTTTATTTCTATTTTTTATATCTCGCCCACACCCTGCAGGCCCTTTTAATTTGCAATTTGGAAATTGTAATTCGTTAATTGTAATTATTATTCATCTCTGATAGCCTCAATAGGTTTAATTGCCATGGCACGATAGGCCGGAGCCAAACCTGCAAGCACTCCTAAAGCAATCAACAGCGCACAGGTACCGATAGCCAGACCGAATGAAACCTGATAATGAGTAGTGATATGCCCCGGATCATTGGCTGCAGCCTCCAATACCTGCAATACCAGTACAGCAAAAGAGATACCTGCCATACCCGCAATAGTAGTCAGCACCATACTTTCAGAAAGAATCTGCTGCAAGATATCCCTCGGACGTGCTCCGATGGCGCGGCGAATGCCAATTTCCGTGGTACGCTCACGCACTGTCACCATCATAATGTTCGATACGCCAATAGCTCCGGCAAACAAGGTACCCAAACCTACCATCCAAATCAATATTCGGACTCCCGTCATCAGATTGTCCACCATAGAGAACATGGCCTCCGCATTCAGCATCATCACTGCCTGCTTATCATCCGGAGAGATGTAATGAGCCGCCTTTACTATGCGTTCCACCTTATCCTGAATATCCGTCACCTTGACGCCGGGCTTCACGGTGAAACATGCCACATGTATCCGGTTGCCCAGATTATAGGCTTGTTTCATGGTTGTATAAGGCAATGTTATTGCTTCCGAAGCCTGTCCCTGAATATTCATGTTGCCTTCGGACGAGCACATACCCACCACCTGATAGTAAATACCGTCTACCCGGATATACTTTCCACAAGGGTCTTCTCCCGGGCGGAACAAACTTTCATACACACGTTTACCTATTGTGCAGACTTTACGTGCTTCCTTAATATCCACATCGTTGATGAAGCGTCCATACGCCATCTCCTGGTGCTCTATATGCTCATATTCGGGATACAATCCCTTTACGCTACATTCATATTTCTTATCTCCATGCACAGCCGTTCTTCCCCAGTAGACGATGGAAGGAGTGATGATATCAATTTCCGCCACCCCATTACGCAGACGCTCAATATCAGAGAGTTCCAAATCCCACCAGCGTCCTTTCCGGAAACCTTTATACGCCTCTCCCGTTTTCTGCGAAACCAGGAAAGCCGAATTCGTGGCAAAGCCTTCGAACTGGGAACTCATAGCCTGCTGCATCCCCTGCCCGCCACCGATAAGCGCCACCAGCATGAAGATACCCCAGAATACACCGAATGCCGTCAGCAAGCTTCGCGTCTTGTTTCTTGTAATCGTGATGAGGATTTCCTCACAAGAGTCTATATCTATTCTCATGTTAATAGTGATTAATGTTTAGTGATTAGTGATTCATACTTTATATTCATCGTTAGCCACTAATCCGCTCTCAATGCTTCTATCGGACTGATGCTTACAGCCTTCTTTGCCGGGAAGAAACCGGCCAGTGTTCCCGCTATAATCAAGGTCAGCGTAGCCTGAATGGCGACACTCAAATCTACGGTCGGATTCGAGAACATGGTTTGCTGGAACATACCCGCATCCATAGTCTGATTACCGAAAGCTGAGTTCATCCATTCCGTGACGGCAATGCCGGCCACCATTCCTATATACCCGAACAAAGTAGTGATAGCAACGCTCTCCACAATAATCAGCCAAAGGATAGATAATGGTTTCGCCCCAAGAGCCTTACGAATACCGAATTCACGCGTACGCTCTTTCACCGTAATCAACATGATGTTTGAAACACCCACAATTCCACTCAGCAAGGTGAAAATACCAATCACCCAGATAGCTGTACGAAGCATCCCCATGGCGTTTTGTGTCCGCATATAATCGGTAAAGCGGTTCCATATCCAGATGGCACTGTTGTCCTGAGGATCAAAACGACGACTGGCACCAATTACCCTGCGATAGTTGGCTTCAAATATCTCGTTACTTTCTATTGTTTCCAGATTTTTAGTAGTAAAGATAATATTATTCAGCTGTTCGCCTTTATTATAGATAGTCTGCAAAGTAGAAAAAGGGATATAGGCCTCACTGGCTTCGCGGTCTCCCTGGTCATTATAAATACCTACCACCTGATATGCTACTCCACTTGCATTGACAAACTGCCCGATAGGTTCGGTATGAGTTTTACCAAATAGAATATCGGCAGTCTTTTTATGTATAACGATCACTTTGCGGCGTTCTTTCAAATCATTCTGATTAACAAAACGCCCGTCAGCTGTTTTCACCGTCTCTACCTCCGTATAGTTGGGGTGTACTCCCATCAGGGAGATATTTACATACTCCTGCCCAAAACTGACGTTTACATTGCTCTGCCGCACGGTAGCACCGGCACTGATTACATAATCCGGAAAATACTTTTCAGTAGCCTCCAGGTCATTATTCTCCAAACGGACACGACGTCCCTCCTTCAATCCCGCATAAGGCTTGGAAGTCCATCCCGGAAAAATGCGGATAGAGTTCAATGCACGTTCCGAGGACGATTGCTCGAAGGCGTGGATGATACCGTTTCCGGCACCCAGCAACACGATAAGCATAAAGATGCCCCATGCCACGGCAAACCCTGTAAGGAACGTACGCAACTTATTCCGCTTAATGGTTCCGTATATTTCTTGCCAAATATCAAACATAATATATAAAAGTGATAATGTTATAAAACTCTAATGTGATAGGGATGAAGAATGAAAAGGATGTTATCACTTTATCACTCCATCACTTTACCACTTTATTTCATAAATCCGTCTTTTCCGAATGGAGAAGCATCATGATCACGATTCTCTTCGATGCTGCCAATAATACCATCCTTGATATGGATTATCTTATCTGTCTGATTGGCTACACCGCTTTCGTGGGTAACCACTATGATAGTCATCCCCGTACTGTGCAAATCTTTAAGAATCTGCATAACTTCCACGGAAGTCTTACTATCAAGAGCACCGGTAGGCTCATCGGCCAGGATAATCTGAGGCTGAGTGATAAGGGCACGGGCGATGGCAACACGCTGTTTCTGTCCACCGGACATTTCATTCGGCATGTGGTGCGCCCAATCCTTCAATCCCAGGCGATCCAGATATTCCAGTGCCATGGCGTTGCGCTTGCGGCGACTTACTCCCTGATAGAAAAGCGGAAGCGCCACATTCTCTACTGCATTTTTAAAGGAAATCAAGTTAAACGACTGAAAGATGAACCCGATCATACGGTTCCGGTATTCAGCCGCTTTAGTCTCACTGAGGTTTTTGATCAGCGTACCGTTCAGATAATACTCACCGGTATCATAGTTATCCAAAATACCCAATATATTAAGTAAGGTGGATTTACCGGAACCCGAAGCTCCCATGATGGAAACAAACTCACCCCGCTTGATATCGAGGTTGATGCCTTTGAGCACATGCAAGGGTGCTCCGTTGTTGTAGGTCTTGTTAATGTCTTTCAATTGTATCACGTATACCTCTGTTTTAGTCTGTTTTCTTATTAATTTTCACTATTAGACGCAGCTATGTTACGAAAAGTTGCAAAGAGGGTGAACTTTTTTTCAAAAAGATTTTGAAGTGTCGTTTTTCTTTGTGTAATTTGTAACCATAATACTAATTAACTAACCCTTTAAACAAAACATTAATATCATGAATTCAAGCATGGAAAAACCCTACGTAGTAGGTATTGACATAGGCGGAACAAACACCGTCTTTGGTATTGTGGATGCACGCGGAACTATTATTGCAAGCGGTTCCATCAAAACCGGCGCTCACGATCAAGCAGATGATTATGTAGACGCAGTCTGCAAGAATCTGTTGCCTTTGATTATCGCTAATGGCGGTGTAGATAAAATCAAAGGTATCGGTATCGGTGCTCCCAATGGTAACTACTACAGCGGTACTATCGAATTTGCCCCCAACTTGCCGTGGAAAGGTGTAATACCTTTGGCAGCCATGTTTGAGGAGCGTCTGGGTATACCTACTGCATTGACTAACGACGCTAACGCCGCAGCTATCGGTGAAATGACTTATGGCGCTGCACGTGGTATGAAAGATTTTATCATGATTACTCTGGGTACAGGCGTAGGTAGCGGTATCGTTATCAACGGTCAGATGGTTTATGGGCACGACGGTTTTGCCGGAGAATTAGGCCATACTATTATTCGTCGCGAAAACGGTCGCCTTTGCGGATGCGGACGCCACGGTTGTCTGGAAACTTACTGCTCAGCAACTGGTGTAGCGCGTACAGCCCGTGAATTCCTGACTGCACGTACCGAACCAAGTCTGCTCCGTTCTATCCCTGCAGAGAACATTACTTCCAAAGATGTATACGACGCTGCCGTTCAAGGCGATAAATTAGCACAGGATATTTTCAATTTCACAGGCACCATCTTGGGCGAGTCCATTGCTGATGCTATCGCTTTCTCAAGCCCCGAAGCTATCATCCTGTTTGGCGGATTGGCCAAATCCGGAGATTATATCTTCAAACCTATCCAGAAAGCTATCGATGACAATGTGCTGAATATCTATAAAGGTAAAGCCAAATTGTTGATGTCTGAGTTGAAGGACTCTGATGCAGCTGTTTTAGGTGCCAGTGCACTGGGCTGGGAACTGAGAGACTTGAAATAAATTGTCCATCATAATTTTAAGTGAAATCCTCCTTTTGCCGGTAAAACGGGGAAGGGGGATTTTTTATTTCAAAAATATATTTTGAATGAGCAACTGACGTACGCTCCTAAAATACTAAAACCGTATCGCGCTTCTGCAACTCCAATTCCAGCGCCTGCCCAAATGTAGCAGATACCTGCTCTCTCCAGTGCTTAGCTTTATTTTGATATAAAAAAAGTAACAATAAAGAATTATTCGTCAGCAGCAAGCATGAATTAATCATCATACAACTACTGATATAGACTATACCCGAGATGTACTTGCTCCGTACATTCTCCACTCACAGGTACCTCTGACCGAAGAAAGTACGGCCTTGATACGGAGCAAGTGCATTCCGGATGTAACGGAGACAGGTCATAATACAATGAAGAAGGTCAAAGAGTTAACTACGCAAAATGACGCAAATGAACGCAAAAATCACAGAAAGCGGGTTGAAGAGATTTATTTTCCATACATTTGCGTAGTGACAGAAACAAATCATTAAAAACACGATATCATGGGAATTATCAACCAGGGCATTCTCGGAGGTTTCTCCGGCAAAGTGGGACCGATAGTAGGATTCCGCTGGAAATCAAACTACTATATACGCGCACGGGCTGCCAAAGTCAGCAATCCGCGTACACCGAAGCAACAGGAACAACGCGGCAAATTTGCCACGGCATTCAGTTTTCTGAAAGCTATAAAACCTTTCATACGTATTGGTTACAAGGAATTTACACGAGATAAATCCGCCTTCAACGCCGCTATGTCCTATACTCTGAAAAGAGCCGTAACTGGCAGTGGAAAAGAAATCAGGATTGACTTTGACCGGGCATTGGTTTCTATGGGAACCCTAATGCCGATATTTGAAGGTACAGCTACGCAAAACGGAAATAAGATGTACTTCAACTGGCAGGACAATAGCGGTATGGGGAATGCAGAAGATACAGATATAGCTATGTTACTGGTATACAACAAAGACAAAGAAACGGCCGTTTATGATACGGAAACTGCCCTGCGCTCTTCCCAACACGCTGAAATACAACTTCCTTCTGACTGGCAAGACGACGAGCTAATAGCCTATCTCAGTTTTTGCAGTACCGATGGAAATACTATAGCCAATAGCATTCGCCTATCGGTTTCTGTAATTGACACACCGGAAAATGAGATAGAAATACTAACAGAACCAATTCCTAAAAACTATAAAAAGCCTACCTCTATCAAGAAAAAAGGAACTCAGATTCAGATAAAACAAAATTCATCATACGCTTCCCCAAGGACATTCGGACATGGAAGTTCAAGCCACCACAATGGACCGACATTTCACCCCGGATGCCGCTATCCTTAACTCCCTGCACACAAAGAGCCAATATCTTGTCAACAAGAAGTTAACTCCTTGCCGACAAGGTATTAACTTTCTGTTGATAATTTTTACAACTTACAAGACCCCTGCGTCAGTATCATTATTCTGCATTTTCTTATTACTACTCTTATAGTCGCGACCGAAGTTGATGTTCCATGACAACGTAACGCAAATCATGCGGGCAATATCATCTATATGATACTGATAACTGTATCCTGCATATTTGTTCCAGTCCTCTTCATTGCGTTTGTAATCCTTTTGGAAAGGATTAAACATACGCAGACCGACATTCAACCGCTTCCAACGATATTGAAGGTCAATTGCATGTGCCTCTTCACCGGTAGCCAGAACTTCGCCAAAGAAATAATCACTATTATGCTGGAATTCAACAGAAGCTGTGAAGTTTTTATACATAAAGGTAGCAGCTACATCCCAACCGATACTATGCTGTGTATGGCGAAAATCAATACCGTTACTCCAATATTTACGGTTTTCAATGCTGCCACTCAGTTGCAGCACATCCCAAAGCATACCTACACGCGCATCCAAACCGACAGTCCAGTCCTGGAAATTGGAATGATTAGCGTAACTATGGACAAATCTATCATCCTCACGATAAATATGAGGCATGATGGCCTTATCACGGTAGTTATACTGGTTGCGCAATCCGACATCCCATTTGCCCTTACTGTAATTCAGACGGAAGGTAGAACGGTAATAAGAATAAGGTTTCAGGTTCGGGTTACCACGTTCCGACTGCAAGGAATCAGTAAATTGCTCTACAGCACTTAACTGCGAGAGCGAAGGATTCATTGTATTGACATTTCCATTCAGTGAGATACTCCATTGATCGTTGAAGGCATACGTCAGGTTCAGACGCGGGTTCAAAGAATAGGTTTCATAATCTTCCTGCCCTATCTGCTGAAACCATGAGCGGGTGACACCCATTCCGAGACGATACCCCAGTTTACCCCATTTACCATTATACTGTGCGTAAGCATAAGTATCAGCCTGTTTCATCTGCGAACTGTATTGCAGCGTACCATTATAATCATTATCCGTATATCCCTGAGTATGACGTACGCCTGCACTCAATTTTCCTCCATCTTTAAAAGCTTTCTCATAGATACCTTCACCGATCAACGAATATTTTTTACCGCGTATCCCCGAATAATAATCTACCACCGGCTCTCCGGACAACAATTCGGTATAGCTGCTACGATTCTTGGTATTAATATATGTACCTACGACATTGAGAGCCAGGAATTGCTTGTGCTTCAAGTTTTTCTGAAAATAAAGATCTAAATAAGGACTGAGGTTGCGGTCATGATTCCACTCTTCACGATCAGTTACGGAATTGGGAAATTCTTCGGTATACAGTTTGCCTTTCATTCGTAAATCAGGATCATTATAGTGAGAAAAGCCCACGGTAGCGTTCAGCATATACTTGTCAGTCTCTTGCAGATTATAGGTTACAGCACCCCATTGTTGCAAATTCTTCTTTTTATTTGCCTCAGCATACTGGCTGCGATGGTACTGACTACCATCCTCAAAAGTGAACGTTTCATTTTTATCGAACCATATCTCGTTGAAATATTGCAGGCGGTTACCGTAGTAAAAGCTAATCTCCGATTGCTTGAAATTTACTTTTCCCGTCAGATTATGATTGCCAAAGCCACTCTTCAAGCTTTGCATACCATTGTAACCGAAGGAGCCTCCCACTTCATAACGGCGAACGATGTAGTTTACCACCGCACCTGCATCGCCATAACGCAGACCTGGATCTTCTTGAAACTCAACACGTATAACCTCTTCAGGCAACAGGGCAGTGACTTCTTCTTTTGTAGCTTTTCGTCCATTGATACAGAGTTGCACACTGCTACCATCGGTCATGCCTACACTGCCATCCATACTATTGACACGAAGCCGGGGCAACATCAGATGGCGCAACATATCCACACCATTGTTTGATGCACTAATTTGTTTTTTACTGGGAAATATCAATTTCTGATCTGCCCGACTCACTCTGCTGGAAGCGGTAACAGTTACTTCACCCAACTCTTGCGAAGCGTCTGCCAAAGTTAGCGTACCTACATCAGCAGTACGTTCAAAGCCTTGGAGAGAAAGATACAACGATTGATAACCGATGCTGGAAATCACCAGCCGATAGTCTCCGGCAACGATTTTCTGAAGTTTGAATTCACCCTTTTCACCAGTAGTAGTTCCGGTTACAAAGGCGGAATCTAAGGTTTGCAACACTACGTTAGCATAAGGAAGCGGTTGCTGCGCTTCATCCACCAGTTTTCCACTGATATTTTGTGCCATAAGGCTGATGCATGCAGCTAAGTAAAGCATTGACAAGATAATCTTTTTCATTTTTAATATGTAATATGTAGTAGTTTCATCATGGATCGTTTACTTAAATCAAATAAAAAGAGGAAACTCTTTCGGAATTTCCTCTTTTTATCTCGAAATTAGAGTATAGCTGATTAGCCATTAACTCTTTTTTCTTTAATTCTTGCTTTCTTACCGGTAAGAGCACGCAGATAGTACAATTTAGCGCGACGAACCTTACCTACCTTGTTCACTTCGATGCTGTCGATAGCCGGTGATTCGATTGGGAAAATACGTTCTACACCTACGGTACCAGACATTTTGCGTACAGTGAAACGCTTTTTGTCTCCATGACCGGAAATCTTGATAACAACACCACGATACAGCTGTACACGTTCTTTGTTACCTTCGATGATACGATATGCTACTGTAACAGTGTCACCTGCTTTGAAGCTCGGGTGTTGTTTACCGGTAGCAAATGCTTCTTCTGCAATTTTAATTAAATCCATTGTTATTATTCTTAAATTGTTTGATCGTTACAACGCAACATACCAGGCTTCTCTCGTAGGTCCTGACAGCGATTGCGCGAAAGCGGTGCAAAGGAACGAATTATTCGGCAGATACACAAATAATTCGCTCGTTTTTTGCTTAGCGACGATCGCCTGAAGAACGGCTGGAACTACCGGAACTACTGCTCCTTGTTGAAGAAGAACCGCTGCTGCGGGTACTGCTTCTGGAAGAACTCCGTACATTGGAAGAACTGCTTTCCTTACGTTCGGTACTCGGTGTAGTACTGCTGCTACGGCGGGAAGAGCTTGTATTGCTCTTCGTTTCACTACTGCTATTGGTACGCGTACTGCTACTGTTAGTACGAGAACTGCCACTATTACGTGAACTACTATTATTGGTACGCGAGCTATTATTAGTAGCACTACTCCTCGTACTACTGTTGGTACGACGTGAACTACTATTATTGTTGCGTGAACTGCTGCTGGTATTAGTAGTTGCATTGCTGTTCGTACTTTCCCTGCGGGTAGTGCTTGGAGTGGTAGTGCGATTACTACTTGAACTACTGCGACGGGTAGTGTACACATCATCTCTCGACGGCGCACGGTCAGAGCCGGGACGTACAGTTACAGAGCCAAAATCCGAACGGCGATGTGTTGTATAGGACTTGGTATCACGAATACGATACGAACCATTATAAAATGGATGTTTGTAGCGTCCGCGATAATAGCTCACATTATTATGATGCGTGCGATAGTGTCCGCCTACATACGTGCGGTAGTGATACGGACGGGGGAAATAGAAATGATTGTGGTTGGTATACGTGACATAAACACGGAAGTACCAACGGTTTCCACTGGTATAGATGGGACGGTAAAAATACTCCGCCTGCATAAAGCGGGCATACTGTCGGCTACTAAGCACCCAGCGGAGATCGTCATTACGTACATCCAGATAGTCATAATATCGGTTGAGCGCCCACTCATTACCATATAGCACATCATCCATTACATAACGTACACCGGAAATGAAGTCATAATTGATTTCATATACATCATTGTATTGTTCGGTGCTCAGGTTCAGCTCGTAAGCCATTTTATCTGTGAGGAAACGAGTCTCCTTACGTACTTTGCTATTACTCATAGCATTCGTGCCTGCGCTGCAAACAGCAGTACTCAAAGTGGCAAGCAGGATAAATAATATTCGTTTCATGATAGCGTTTTTTTACTTAGTTTATGAATTGTCTTTTCTTTGCTGGAAACAAAAATAGGGGAAGATTATCCCCTATTCATTTGTTTCTCTCTATTCTTATATAGGGATTTCCCTAATCTGTTTAGGACTTCGGGGATTTTGCCAACATGATGCCATCCTCTTTCAAAAGGATGAGATGTTTCTTATAAAGGTCGCCTACACCTTTCTTGAAAGTTTTCTTGCTAACGCCAAAAGTGGCATAAATGTCATCTGCCGGACTTTTATCATTCAGAGATATCTGCCCGCCATTATCCTTTATATATTGCAACAGGGTTTTCGAAAAGTCATCCACTTTTTCAAAGCCCGGCTTCTGAAGTATCAAGTCTATCTTACCATCCTCACGTACTTGCTTGATGAAAGCTTTCACCTGATCGCCGGTATGCAAAGGCTGAAATATCTCACTATCATATAACAAGCCACCATACTTATTCTCAATGATCGCCTTGAAGCCTAAATCCGTTTTTTGCCAGATGAGGATATTCACCTCATCTCCGGCTTCATAAGGCGCGTCCTCTTTAGAAAGATAGCGGTCTACTTTGGCCGAAGCTACGATACGGTAGCTTTCATCATCCAGATGAGCATGGATAACGTATTTCTTTCCTACCTGCATCTTCATCTTCTGTTCACGGAAAGGCACGAAAAGGTCTTTCATCAATCCCCAGTTCAAGAATGCTCCATACTCATTTACCCATGCTACTTCCAAACAGGCAAACTCGCCTACCTGCACCAACGGCGTCAATGTTGTGGCAACAAGGCGTTCCTCGTTATCCAGATATATAAATACATTCAATTCGTCTCCCGGCTGGCAACCTTCGGGCACATAACGCAGAGGAAGCAGGATTTCTCCATCCTCACCACCATCCAGATACATGCCGAACTCCACCTCCTTGACTACCTGCAAGATATTGAATTTACCTAATTCGATGCTCATAATTTCTTTCGTTTGGGGCAAAGATAATGCAAACCAAAGGCAGTACAAAATAAGCTTGATTATTTTTAATGCTAAGATGCAGCTTATCTTCGCTTTTAAGCAAAGATTAAGCATAAGGCATAACTTTTCAATCTAAGGCATAACTTTTTTCTATGAACAAATCTCTTGGAAAACAGTTATTTTTGTATCGGGAAACTAAAGATAAGGAAAATTATATTCACCTTTTAAATACATAAAAGTTATGGAATTTCTAACAAACGAAAAGCTTACGATTGTAGGAGCCGCCGGAATGATTGGTTCTAACATGGCACAGACTGCCATTATGATGCATTTGACACCCAATATTTGCCTGTACGATCCGTATGGACCGGGACTGGAAGGTGTAGCAGAAGAAATGTTTCACTGCGGTTTCGAAGGACTGAACCTTACGTATACTTCCGACATCAAAGAAGCGTTGACCGGAGCCAAATACATTGTATCTTCAGGTGGTGCCGCCCGCAAAGCCGGTATGACACGTGAAGACCTGCTGAAAGGCAATGCTGCCATTGCTGAAGAATTCGGTAAGAATGTAAAAGCTTACTGCCCGGACGTGAAACATGTAGTAGTTATCTTCAATCCCGCCGACATAACCGGATTGATCACTCTGTTGTATTCCGGTCTGAAACCTTCACAGGTAACTACTCTCGCAGCTCTCGACAGTACCCGTTTGCGTAGTGAACTCGCCAAGCATTTCCACATTTCTCCTGATAAGGTAGAAAACTGCCGTACGTATGGCGGTCACGGAGAACAGATGGCTGTTTATGCTTCAACTGCCAAAGTAGATGGTAAACCTCTGTTGGAAATCATCGGCACACCTGCCCTTACTGCTGAACAATGGGCTGAAATCCAAAGCAAGGTAACCAAAGGTGGCGCTAACATCATCAATCTTCGCGGACGCTCTTCTTTCCAAAGCCCGGCATACGTTTCCATAGAAATGATTGCTGCCGCTATGGGTGGTAAACCATTCCGTTGGCCTGCAGGTACGTATGTACACAGTCATGGCTTCGACCACATCATGATGGCAATGGAGACTGAAATCACCAAAGACGGTGTACACTACAAAGAGTTGAAAGGCACTCCGGAAGAGGAAGCCAAGCTGAAAGAAAGTTATACTCACCTCTGTAAATTGCGTGACGAAGTGATTGGAATGGGAGTACTTCCTGCTATTAAGGATTGGAAAAGCATCAACCCGAACATTGACTAAATTATAGATATAAGGGGATACCCCGAGAACTCCTGTTTAGACTTTCCCTCTTGCGCTCACACAAACTGGGCGCAAGGGGAATTTTCTTTTATTTTTTCAGAAATCCTTTGGCTGTATTAAAAAAACTATTTATCTTTGCACCCGCAAACGAAGAAGGTGCCATAGCTCAGTTGGTAGAGCAAAGGACTGAAAATCCTTGTGTCCCCGGTTCGATTCCTGGTGGCACCACTCGTAAGCAAAGTATCGGAATGTAGCGCAGTTGGTAGCGCACTACGTTCGGGACGTAGGGGTCGGGCGTTCGAGTCGCCTCATTCCGACACAAAGAAGGTCTGATTCTCAAAAGGAGTTAGACCTTTTTTGTTACATTCTCAATCCCCCAAACAACATTATTCTAATCCGATTTTATTATGCTTGACATCATACTGATCATATTAGGAAGTCTATGCCTCATAGTAGGCTTATTGGGATGTATCCTCCCTATAATTCCCGGACCGCCCATTTCATACGCCGGTTTGTTATTACTCCATATTACAGATAAGGCGCAATTTTCAACATCTCAATTACTGATTTGGTTATTTCTGGTAGTGATAGTGCAAGTATTGGACTATTTCACTCCCATGATTGGAAGCAAGTACAGCGGAGGAAGCAAATGGGGAAGTTGGGGCTGCCTGATAGGTTCAATCCTCGGAATCATCTTTCTCGGCCCGTGGGGAATTGTTATCGGTCCTTTTGGAGGAGCTTTCATCGGAGAACTCTTGGGAGACAGAAGTGCAAGGGATGCCCTAAAATCAGGTATCGGAGCACTGATTGGTTTTCTGGTAGGGACAGTGTTTAAGGTAGTAGTTTGTGGGTACTTCGTGTGGTGTTTCGTAAAGGCATTGATATAATTTGGG
>NZ_CBVI010000079.1 GCF_000513195.1 Bacteroides timonensis
TTTCACCACAGAGTGACACAGAATCTCATAGAGTTTAATTTGAAATCAGAACTCAGTGGGACTCTGTGTCACTCTGTGGTGATTATACTATTATCGTTGCAATGTAATTCCCATCAACCCAATCACCACATCATTAGAAAGAGTTTCAAGAACGAGGTGGGAAAGTTTCTTATCAGGATTCAAGGGCATTTCAAGCAATATGGCAGCACCACCATCCAATTCACGGGAGGCACCGGGAAAGCCTAATTCTTCTCCAAAGTTATTGCTGATCTCGCCCGTTTTAAGACGTAGGCGATAAAGTGCCGGAGCATGTCGGTTGAAAGCCAGACCATCTTCAAAGAAAATATGCTCAATGGGCGCCCAGTTATCGGGATTACGCAAAGCCATCTTATCGCAAGTACCATCTTTGTAATAAACACGGATCAGCCCATTGTCAATATGGCACTGCATGTGATTGGTGCTACCTGCCATGAGTAAATAGGCACGGCATGCCTTTCCTTTGAGAGAGACCGTCAAACTATCCGGATAATTATCCCACAAGGATGTGAAAGCTATATTTTGGCCCTCAGCAGGAGTACGGAAAGGAACTCCCAGCTTAGTATTCAACACTCCCTTCTGAACGGAAGAGCGAAGCCCGGAATCATCAATATCCACCGTATGCAAAGGATGGCACCATTCACCGATGCCTTGCTTGGGTATCTGCAAAGTGGTATATGGAGACCGAGGTGAAAGATACTCATTACGGAATATATCTGTAACGGCAGAATTGAATTGTTCATCCATCACAACCGGTTCACACTTAGAAGAATTGACTTTAGCGAAGGCGGAGAACTGAATAGAATCATCCTTATCTGCGGCCAGCGGATTATCTACAGGAGCCCACCATTTCATATCCCCTTGTTGCATCGGAACAAAACAAACAGGAGCTTCAGCAGAAATAGCTTCTATCTGAGACTTTGTCGGACTACCAAGCACTTCCCCACCCCATTCAATGTTAATTTCCACTTTTTTATCCGAGGAAGCAGGGATAACAACGGAAAGTACCGGACGGGTGATAGAGTTCTCTACCAATGTCCATGTTGCAGGCTTTCCATTGACTGTAAGTTTCGCCACTTCCGAGCGCTGTGCCGGAAACTGAAGTTCCAATGTACGCACCGCAGGTAATCGGTGAATGATTGTATAGGATGTTACCGCTTCATTAGTATGCTTAAAGTCAAAATCAATATCCGGAGTATGCAGAGATGCAAAAGGCCAAGAGGAGGGTAAGCCGGGTTTCACCAGCAGGCGTCCGTTCATGGCATCAGGAAGGATACCATAGAGTCCTTGTATCAATACACGAGAAGCTACACCTATAGGATCCCCGAAATCACGGTAACATTCTCCACGGGCAGCATCATAGAAACTGATTTGCCCGAAGTTACCGGGGCTTTCCCCCAGATACATGCCATCGAGGACAGAACTCTTGAGCAGATGAAAACCTGTATCCGCACGTCCTGCCTGGAAATAAGCAAGAGCAGTATGCATCACTTCGGCAAAAGCAACATTGTTGATACTCCAGGAATAAGGCAACCAGTTTGTAGTGGAGATAGTAGCATAACCTTCATCTTTCAAACCATCGCCATGAACGGGGATATGCGGTATTTCGCGATCCACATAACTGGTGGCAAGATAAGCTTGGAAAGGATCAGCGATGTCACTATCCAGTGCATGATAAATAGTCCATACACCGGGACTGGTATGCAGACGTTTATGCCCCATGAAATCCTGAAACTCAGCCCAATGTCCACGTTCGGGCATCCAAAGGCGGGCATTCAGAGCTTTCAGTATTCTGTCAGCTTCTTCACGATAGGGTGCAGGGTCTTCTCCAATTTTCTCGGCAATCATAGCTGCGAGGCGATTGGAACGATAGTTATAGGCAGAAGAATGAGTGACCGCACCACTATTATAATAAAGGGCATCACTTGCCCAGATGCAGGCATAGGCATCATAAAGTCCGTCATTATCGGGATCATAGTTTCGTTTTTCCCAGGCAAGGTGACGGGTCAGGACAGGCCACATACGGCGGGCGTATTCCAAATCACCGGTCCAGTTGAAATGCCACAAGAGTTCATCAATATAACAAAGATTCATGTCATAATGATGCATCTGATCGTTCCGACGGGGGTTACGGCAGATATAACCGTTGCTATATTGGGGTGTTCCCCACTTCTTTTCAGAGCGCGCCAAAGCAAGAGCTGAATCCTGTGCAGGGTGTGGAATTGTGTTCGGCACTTCTGTCACCTGACTGGCGGCATAAGCATTGAAGTGCGTACGGGCACGGTCGTGCCAACCTAAGGCATCACCGGTATAAGCAGCACGCCAGCCACTGAGAGGCATGCGCCAGCCAATAGCACCATGCAACCAGACTTCACCATCCCAAATACCATCAGCAGCTACAGCAAGGGCACCACCCAGAGTATTAAAGTATGGATCGGGGGTTGTGATCCTGATACGTGAGGCAAGATCGGCACGGGCTTGTTCAGACTTATTATAAAGGGCAATACCTTCTTCCTGTGAAGGTACTACCAAGGAATAGTCACGTACTAGTACATAAACATCCTGCCGGTCGAAAAGGGAGATACCCAATGATTGTAATTGTTGAGGTTGCTCGGGCGCATCAAAACAACCGGGAGGATCGGCCCCCATGTCACCGTTACGGCTCAATCTGTTCAGGCGGATTTCACTCAACATAGGGCGCAAAACTGCACCTACAGGCATATTTACGGGAGTAATCTTCCAAATGGCAGCATCTTCATCCGGCAAAGCAAGAGCAGAGATTTGCAGTTCAGCATCTGCTCCCCAGGAAGGGTGCTTCAGACGATAGGAACGCCGTCCGGGAGTGTAGCGAGACTCACACCAAGCGGTTTCTTCTAATGGAGTCACTGAACTATCAGCCAGTACGAGATGGAAATGTATATTCTTACTGTTGCGCTTTTCGTAGACAGCAAAAATAGGACGGTCACTCGTTTCCAGACGGAAAGCGGTATGGCTGCCATAAAGGGCACGAGTATAGCGGTTCTTTCCATTGATACTTACAAAATCTTCACCGTCCGGGCGATATTGCAGGGTACGGGCAGCACCCCGCTTATGATCATTGTAAGAGGTGGATTCGATGCGGTCACCGGCACTTTTCGGTTTATTACCGGTGGTATATTGCGCATAGGCGAAAGCAGGCAACAAGGAGATGAGGATATAGAAAAAGATTCGTTTCATTACATGTTATGAGTTAATTCTTTTTTGTAAGGTTATGAATTAAATGGGAATTTATCTTATACTTTTTCTTTCGCTTGTCCGAAAGAAAAAGTATCAAAAAGAAAGGACCCGGGCTGAGTCTTCGGTGCTACTCCGATACTGCCATGCACAGCCGGGGCTCGAACTCGCTACGCTCAGACAATCGCCCCTTACCTGTGCCTGACAGCACCTCCGCTTACGCACCTACGCCTATGCCCGAGAGCTGCGCTGTGGAAGTGGCTGCGCATTATTACATCCGGCACTCTCACCCATATGGTCTCCCGGCCTCACTGTAGGGGCGTTAAGCGAAGGTAGTGTTTTCAGCGTTAAGAAGGGCAGGCTGTTTGAGCGTAGCGAGTTCCTGCCCTTTAGCTGAAAATACTACCGGAGTAGCCCCGGAAGTGCAGCCTTGATGTTTTCTTTGGTATCTTTCTTTTGCATCAAGGCAAAAGAAAGTACATTAAATTAGCATTTAGCTCATTACTGTAGGATTACGGCATCGGTTTCAAACCTTCCCAACGGACATCCCATGTTCCATCCTGCGGGAAGCCCGGATTCTTCACCTGGCAGCCATCCCAACCGGCACACATTAATGCTACGGCAGTCAGCAAGCCTCCATTACCGGGCAGGTAACAGCGCAGACGACCATCCTGGTAGTTATGTCCGTTCTGCAAATACGTATTCGTGCGCTTATCCATCAGCAGGGCGCCGACAGCTTTTTCCGGCTCGCCCAGACGAGTGGCATTCATGGCAGTCATCGGATAATCCCATCCCCAGGTCTTACCCCAGTTCCAGTTGTCCCACACCCAGTGCAGGGTATTCTTCATGTAGTCGTCACGAATGAGCTTATTCATCGGAAGGATACCTACAGCCCCCAATACAGCCATGTGATCGCTGGTAAAACGAATATCTTTGTATGTATCGACAGCATCTTCGGAAGCAAGGTAAAGATGATCCTCATTATAGGCAAGCGGAGAAAGTTTATCAATCATCTCATCCCACTCCAGATTACGCTTCTCTCCAGCACGCTCGCGCCACTTCTGCGCGGTCTGCATGGCAAAGTGCCAGTAAGACAATTCAAAAGGCGGGTTGATGGTAGTAGCTGCACGCAGCGTCTCTTGTGCAGGGATAGCTCCCTTCAGAATGAAACGTCCGTGAAACTCATCATAAGTTGCAAAAGCATACATGAACTCGGCAGTTTCCTGCACCAGACGATTGTATTTCTTAATCACTTCATCCGAAGGATTGGCACGGTAGACAAGTTCTGCCAGATAGATAAAGTGCGGTTGTTGCCAGATCAGGAAAGAACCTACATTCGAGGGAGCTTCCGTACCACTGGGGTCGGTCATTTTCATCCAGCGTACGCCGGGGAACCCTTGACGACGAGCTATTTCACGAGCAACAGGCTCTACAGTTTCGTACCAACCCAGTGTACGGTCTAGCAGATTGGCATGTCCCCAAAGAGGTTGCCATGCCTGATGCCACCAGATCATTTCGAGATGGAATTTACCAAACCAGGAGTTATAAGTCAAACCTGTTTCCTGCGGAGGTACACTTCCAGCCGACTGGATAGCAAGCAGATACTGACTCAACAACACGCGACGTTCCAATTCCGGGGCACGCGGATCCGTGCAATGAGAGAAGTCAACGGCAGCACCATTCTTCCAGAAATCCGTCCAGTATGTAGCACTGGCGGCAGCGGTTTCGGTGAAAGCAGGCAATGCTTTGTCATCGGCATAGACAGCAGGTTCACTTTCGAATATGGTTCCCTGAAAATTCGGTGTAAACAGGCAGGAAAAGGCCAGCATATCTTCTTCAGGGGTCAGTACAAAATAGTTCTTCGACTTCTCAGTCAGATTCGCCTTACCTTCCCAACGGAGGGTTACGTAATAAGTTGTTTCGTCAAGCACACGCTTCAACAAAGTACTTTGAGCATCCTGGCGAACGATAGTTGTGGAATGTTTGTCGTTCGCATTCCAATTGCAGGCATCATCGGCATGTCCGCCTGTAGGATAAGGAAAACGCAGATTAACCCCCGCATGCGCACGACTGGTAACACAAGCAGAAATCATATCCTGGTTAGGATGGCAGACTGTCTGCACATCGAAAGCATTGCCATTCAACATGAAGTGGCTGGTGATTTCACCTTTCCACATATTCAGTGTCTGCTGAATCTCAGTAATATCAGAAGCTTTCACTCCCTCACCCAGTTCGAGGCCTATAATGCCCAGATGCAGGCGATGCGGATTCACACGAAACCAATCGGAAGATTCTTTCTGGCGACCCGGTTCCTTAAACTGGCAGGCATAGAGTTCTTCGTGACCACGACCGAAATCATAGGATTTCAGTGTTTCCTCATGCTTATATCCTTTAGGATTGGCAAATGAATGCCAGCCCCACTGACTCTGTGTGCCCAAGGGTACACCTTTACTATACATGGCCGGAAATGTCTGCAAACCGGTAGCATCTACCGTGAACGCAAATTCACCGTTGCCGACACTAAGCGAAGCCAACGAATCGAATGAGGATACTTGGGGATTGTTACGGGCCACCAATGCTTCACGGTCTATCGGAGCTTGTTTCTCCGAACCACAAGCCGTCAGCACGAAAGCGGCGAGAAGGGAATAAAATACTTTTTTCATGGTATTCTTTATAACAGATAGTTAGATTAATAGCTGGGCACAAAGATAGTAGTTTCCGATAAAGGGGGCGGTGCAGGGCTTGGCGGAAATAATAAGGAAAATGATAATTTAGCGGTGAGAATGAATAGGCAGAACTATCTCAATTAGCTTCGCTGACATATTATCTAATTTTTCTTATTAAGGTACGTTCTCCTCCTCCTCGGAGGAGGAGTACCCGTAGGGGGAGGTGGTAGGTAAAATAATAAATACCTATTAATAAGAATATTAAGGAATTCTTTCCCACCTACCACCCCGCCCTCTGGGCACCCCTCCTCCTCGGAGGAGGGGAATTGAGATAGTCCGAGTATTTCACCGATAAATTACCATTTACCTAAAGTCAAATATCAGGTTCAGCCTCAACCCTTCATCTCCCTTCTTGATACGGATAATTCCCGGCTGGCTCTGCGGTCCGTGCTGACTAATAGGTTTGAAGCAACGGATAGCAGGTATATCGAGCAGGAAGGAAATATCTCCAGCAGGGAAGTCGGGCATGGTGTTCAGGCCATCCTGACGTCCGTGAGGTTCTTCGGGGGTAAATACTCGCAGGAATATCCCGTCACTCGCCGCATAAACCGTAAATGGAGCGGTAGAACTTTGCAAAGTTGCCCAGTAGAGATTGGCATGATAGCCCTTGAACTCCGGATAAACCAGACGTTCGGTACTTTCACCGGTGATTGTATTATTATAATCTTTCTGCCAGACACCATAATTTGCCCCCGGAATACGATTCTTCCATACACGATATGGACCACGTCCCATCCAACGCATACCGGAACATTCTGACTCAGGATAAGAGAAGGTAAGGCCAAGATTCAGTACTTCCGTGTCCGTAAAAGCATCGTCGAAGCCACCACCACCGGAAGCTCGGTTCAGCAACACAGCATCCATCGAGAGCAATCCGTCCGGCGTCAGACGCCAAACAATAGAGTCCGCCGCACCACGATAACGGGCACAAAGAACCGCATCTCCATTTTCCGTACGAGCAGACAAATCAGCCAATACCATCTTCATCCCAACAGCAACAGGACCATCTTTCAACGGAATGATTCGTCCATCAGCATTCCTTGTCACGGAAGTGATAGTGGCATCACTCTTTCGGAAAGAAACAGTGACGGCAGAAGAACGTAATGTAATCAGAGTATCGATTTCCTCAATACGGCAATTATTTGCAGCTACACTTTGCGAACCGGACGAATAAGCATCTGCCCCCTTCGACTGTAACTCACCTTTCAGATAGTCTTTCGCATAATGTATCGGAAATGTACGTATACAGACACTCTCGCCATCTGCTCCATAAGCTTCAAGTTCCAGAATATCTCCATTGAAGAAATTATCCGGCAGATCGATGCGTGCAAACCCCGTTTCTCCGGGAACCAATGACGGTAACTGCACCATTCCACTGTCCAGTACCTGACGCCATGCCTGTGCACCTCTGTCAGCTACTGTCACAACTTCCCCTTCTCCATCACCATTCAGTGGTGACGTGCAATGAAGCATGCGCCAGTGCATGGAGCATGCACCCAGGTTTGTAAACAGATATCTGTTCGATACCCGGAAATCTCCACGGAATGAAGGAGTAATCATCAACGGTTCTATATGTATTGGCGACCAGACTTCACGAACTGAATAATAACTGCCCTCTTTTTCCCGGAAAGGCCCTAGAATACCATCCGGTGCATTATAATCTTCACTGTCCAGTGCCCCGCCGCGATCCGAACGACGCACTGCCTCATCACTATATGCCCACATGAAACCTCCGGCAAAGAGTGGATGAGCGGTATAGCGTGCCCAGAAATCTTCCAATCCGGCACCATGTCCCTGGTCGTACTGGCCGTGCATGAACTCGGCGGGCATAAAGACCTTATAGCCATTGGTGAAACGAGCCACCCCTGTGAGATAAGCGGGATAGTGATGGGTATCCAGTTTATCAAAGTCCGCCCAGGGATGGATGACATGACGTTTCTGGGGATCGTATGTATGGAACAGGCTGTCTACGGCAGTATTCCATCCGCCTTCGTTGCCATTGCTCCACAACACGATACATGGATGATTCACATCGCGCGTCAGCATTTCGTGGACAAGCCGGGTACCGGTCGGGGTATCGTAAGCATTTTGCCAGCCTGCCAGTTCATCAATATAAAGCAAGCCCAGCGAATCGCAGGCATCGAGGAAATGCTCATCGGGCGGATAATGGGAACGGACGGCGTTCATATTCATTTCCTTGATGAGCTTCACGTCTTGTAGGCTAAGTTCGCGGTTCGTGGTTCGTCCGCCGTCGGGATGGAAGGAGTGGCGGTTGATTCCCTTCATAACCAGCTTCGTACCGTTCAGGTAGAGCCCGTCGCGGGGACGGAAATCAATGGTGCGGAAACCGATACGGGTATCCATGGAATGAATGACATTTCCTTCCTTGCCGAGCAAAGAGACTGTAAGCCGATAGAGTACAGGAGACTCAGGAGTCCATGGAGAAATACCGTCAAAATGAGCGGTCAACAGCTGAACGGGTTCTTTAGTAACCTTCACGGGGTGGTGTTCGGCATCCTTCGTGGATATCGGCACTACTTCCATGGAGAGGCTTTCTTCACCGGTAGTACCTTGTAGATGTACTTCAACCTTCAGTTCCCCATCGGCACGGGCGTCTACAGCCAGACGTTCTATATGTGTTGCCGGTTTTGCTTCCAGCCATACCGGGCGGTATATTCCACCGAATAGCCACCAGTCCGCTTTACGTTCGGCGGCATTTACTGTACGGTTATCAGAATGTTTCTTCACCCGTACTTCTATTTGGTTGTTGCTTCCGTATCTCAGCAGTTCCGTTACGTCATAAGAGAAGCGATAGAAACCGCCCTGATGCACCGGACCTGCTGACTGCCCGTTAATGAAAACCTCGGTATCGGTCATGACACCATCGAACCAGAGACGTATGTTCTGTCCTTGCCAGTTGCGGGGTATGCGGAAGGAGCGTTTGTATGTGCCTTCTTCCATTGAAGGGTTCTTTACGCCCGGATTTTTATACCAGCGCCCGTAGGTGTATTCGCCGAAGCCTTGCAATTCCCATTGTGAGGGGACTTCTATTTTACTCCAGCGTCCGCTATTCCGACCTTCGGAGATGCGGAATTGCCAGGTTACCGTGTTGCCCAGTCCGGTACCGGAAAGATATTGGCGTTCCGTTTTCTGGGCTTGTACAACCCAAGTGGTCAGTAAGAGAAGGATGGTTCCGAGAAAGTGCTTTCTGCTCATAGTATTTGGCTTTATTATTCGATTTTACAAAGGAAGGTATTCTCAGGCAAACAGGAAATAAATAGAATGATTTTCTAGCTGTACAAAATGACGGAAAGAGAATGACTTACTATTTAGGCTCTTGCGCCCACCAATAAAAGATATAATTCAATTTCTTTCCCACGGTAGTCGGAGTATACCAGATATTTTCCTTGATTTCGGTTTCAATCTTGCGATAAACAGAAACAGGAATAGTGGCGTAAGGTCTAAAATTTGGAAACTCAAAGCTTACTTCATCAACTTTACCGGTACTCGAATTTACATACATTATTATAGTAAAGTCATGCCCCTTTATTCTCTGCTTCTCACTAGCAGAGAATGCGGAATTGACAATAGAGAAACGTTTAGAACGTGTCCAAGTGTCACTTTCAAGCAGCTTAATGCCATCACCGGCTTCGTCTTGCACAAAACTTTTACCTGTATCTTTATAGACCGGATAAATATTTATCCATTTATTGCTCTTATTATAAAGTGAAACAAATCTAGAAGCAGCTACATCGCACTGATAAGTGTAATCACTTTCGTAAAATGTCTTGGTAGTGGTATAATAATTCGTCTGTGCATGTAAATATGCCACATAGAATAAAATACAGATAGAAGCAATTAAAGTTTTCATAAGCAAATTTATACGCACAGACGAATTATTTAAACTAACCACTATTTAGGTTCTTGCGCCCACCAATAAAAGATATAACTCAATTTCTTTCCCACGGTAGTCGGAGTATACCAGATATTTTTCTTGATTTCGGTTTCAATCTTGCGATAAACAGAAACAGGAATGGTGGCAAGAGGATCGGATTTGTGAAATTCAAAGCTTACTTCATCCACTTTACCAGTACTTGAATTTATGTACATAATTATATTGAAATCATTTCCTTTTATCCTTTGCTTCTCACTGGCTGAAAATGCGGAATTAACAATAGAAAAACGTTTTGAACGCGTCCAAGTGTCGCTTTCAAGTAATTTAATGCCATCACCGGCCTCATCTTGCACAAAATTTTTGCCTGTATCCTTGTAAATAGAATGAACATAGATCCATTTATTACTCTTATTGTAAAGCGTAACAAATCCAGAACTCCTCACATCACACTGATAAGTATAACCACTTTCGTTGAATGTTTTAGTAGTGGTATAATAGTTCGTTTGTGCTTGCATATAGGTAGCACAGAGCAATATACTAATAAAAATAATAAAAGTTTTCATAAGCAATTTAATGTTATTTTTTTTAGATTTGTAAAATTTTCCAATCCCGGTCTATCATAATCAAAAGGATATTTATCTGCTGTATACTCATCTTGATGAAAAGTAGGTACAACTATATTCATTATTTCATCCTCTAAATCTACAATACTTTTTCCAGAAAGCATGTTTCCCTTATGATCAATATATCTTGTTAGATTCACAATCGCAATACGCCGAGGATCAGTATTATCCCTTTCCTCCCACTTGCTCCCCGGATATTCTGGCAATCTGCTTGTATAAAGATACTGTGCATACCATGCTTCTATCTCTCCGTTCAACATAGAATCATTATAAGAAGAAGGCGTCTCCTGATAAGTTCTATATGCATGCATCATTTCATGAAATAGTTGGTTACTTTCCATCTGACCACCAAGAGAAATGCCTACTGATTCTCCTTGCGGTCCGAATGAGCCACCTGTCCCATCATTAATCTGGATAGATAACGTTTGTCCACCAAGAAAATTCGCCAGTCCATTATATAATGCTTCTCCCATGCAGTCCGCCATGATTTTATCAAGCATTCTCTCTAATGCCGCCCAGTTAGTTTCCGTCATATTTGAATTTCGGAATATATTTTTAGCTTTCGGGCTAGTATTAGTATTATTATTACCTGTATTTGGAGGAATAATAGCACCTCCCGATGGATAATCCTTCCACCAATCATCCTCTTCTTCATCATCACTACCATCATCCTCCCAATAACAATCTTTCACACAGTCGTCCCCTTTATATTTAGGTACACAATTTTCCTCAATTTCAAGGACTATACCGGATTCTAAATCACCGGTTTCAACATACGAATAAGTGCAATCATCTTCGAAAACAGGGAAGCAACTTTCATAGCAGACTTCTACTTCAGCGCGCGTCTGCACACCAAGCGTGTCCATTGCCTGCTGCTCATCATTGCTTATCGCTGACAAAGTTGCTACAATTTTACCTTCCGAATATCTCCATCCATTCATAAATGTTCCATCCAATTCATGAAAAAGTACAGAACCGCTGAAATCCGGCTGACGATACAAATAGCTATTCTTTCCTATGGTACGAGTTTTTTTCAAATACTCCAAAGTACCGACAAAAGTCATAATAAAGCTCCTTGTAGTACCTTTTTTCTTATCCCGTAAAACTACCATCCGAATCGTATTTCTAATAAAATCAGACTTCATTCCGGATTCCCAATACGCAGCGGTCTCACGATCCATCACCACATGTACACCCTGGCTAAGTATAGGAGTTTCCACAACCTCATACCGTTTTCTGTTGTGCTCTTTGGCTTTTTCCCAATAAGGTTTTTGAAGCCGTTCTGTTCCGTCTACAGATCGTGTGGGCACTACCGGGGTGTATTTACTTTCAAACCATTGCCTCGCAACAGAGACCGTCAGTTCCTGATTCTTGTTCTTTGCTTGCCTTACCGCAGGGTTCTCATTATCCAACAACATTTGGTCGGCACAAGCAAACAACATGCCCAGTACACTGATGTATGCCAAGATACGCCATTTTTTACATTTTCCAATGTTTTTCATGCTTTTTCTTTTTAGGTAAACAATTATTTTAATTCATCTTCGAAGATTTTTTTCAATTCGCGATGCAGTTTAAATGTATCAAATCCATACACTTTCACATGCTCAGCCAGTATCTCACGAGCTATTTCAACCGCCTCTTTCTTACGTCCAACCTCATTATACATGAACGCTAATTTACCGCGAGGCATTTGTAACGTAGGAACCATATACGCCGCCAATTTATAAGCTGTTTGCTTCTCGCCACAAGCCTTTTTCTTTCAGATAATCACCCTTCATCAATAATAAATCCGGAGAAGGAAATTTTTCTTCCAGATAACGAACAGTATGGATGAACTCTTTGTCCTGATTTTCCATTTTGGTAAGTTTACAATAAAGATAGAGGAAACTAACGTCTCCTTTCATCTCTTTCTTAAAATCAATAAAATAGCCAGTCTGTTTAAATACTTCTCTAAAGTCATGAGCATTCAGACAAATATACAAACTATGGTAAGCTTTCCATTTTATCCAGACTTTTGCGCATAAAAAGAAACTAGCACAATACACAACCGCTATCAACACAATTGAAGCAGCTTTATGAATTGATAAAAAACAGTTCTTACTTCTTGACCTTTGATTCAAATAGCAAGCCATGCCGATAATCCACAATGTAAGAACAGGAAACACTTGATCAGGATAAGCAAACATACTCCATATTATGAAACCGATCAGAAATGATTTCAAGACAAGAGAAATACGGGTTCTATCTCTATATGAGAGAAATATTCCAACTATAAACGTTAAGTAGACAAGCAGTCCTATTAATCCACGCTCAACTATTATACATAGCAGGTCATTGAAAGCAAGATGCGTACTTCCCGCCAAGGCTTTCTCGGCAGAAGAAGCCGATGATTTCATGTAATCCGCCTGATAATATAGATAGTTTGCCGCAAATCCGCCTTTCCCAAATCCGGTCAATGGTTTATCCTGTATCATTTCCCAACTAACTTTCCATACTAACAAACGCCCGTCCGCTGACTTTGGCTTTAAAAGATATGTTCCTCCAATAGTAATCAAAATAAAAAGTAAAATTCCGATCAAATAAAGCATTTGATTTTTTATTTGCTTATTGACCACAAACTGCCGATAAAAATTATATAAGATAGAAACCAACAAAGCCAGATAAGAAGCACGGGAATAGGTTAAAATCAATAAGGAGGTACCGAAAAATAATATTATAATTGTAATTACGAATAAGATATGGCACTTTTTGAAGTAACCGTAAAATGATATAAAGCTGTTATAGACTACACCCAGCAGCAAACTGAGCATAATTGCAAGAACCGCCGGATTATGGAACGGTCCTGTCAAAAGAAAAAAATCACTTTTGGAAGATATGCATTCAAAATATTGTAAATAACCCCAACCCGCAAGCAATGCTATGGCGCAAAGGCAAATTTTAAATAATACGGCATAATGTATCTTCCGTATAAAACGGACAACAACGAACAGTAACAATAAACACGAACATCCTATATTCCATAAACTTTCTAAATCTGAAAAATTAATCAGATAGAACACAAAGAAACCAAAACTAATCAAGTCCAGCTTAGACAATTTGATATCCTTTTTGAGAACCACAAAAAAGAATATACTCATCAGCAAGAATATTCCGGCAACACCAAAAATTGCGAACGTTTTGGTATGACTGAATATCTCAGGAGGTAAACCGGATACAGATGCTAAAACCACCAATCCCAGCAAGATCGAGACTATATGATCTATGGTAATTTTCATTTCAAAGTCAATTTAAAGATACCCTTTGTCTACATGCAAGAAATATTGTTTTCCATTGATATAAAAGAAAGGAAGTTCTTCTCTACCTTCTGTTAGATTTTTCAGCCAATACAAAGTCGCGGCTGGAACATTTTTAAAATCCAGAAAATGATGTTCTGCATACAATATTTGGTGTTCTTTCCATTCACCATCATAATAAAGTAACATATAGCTGTTTCCAGGAACAATCATATTATTAGCATTCCGGGGAATAAAACGGACACTTGTTATTTGTATTGGTGTTTTAAAATCCATGCCAATACTGGAAGCTCCCACATAGGTATTGAAATCATTGTCGAAAGCATATTCCGGTTTACTACCTGTTCGAATGGGAATACCATTAATTCGATATAATGAACACTTTTTTTGCAACGCGACTTCCGCCTCTGAAAAATAAGGAAGAGGTGTAGGTAATGTACAACTATGGTTAGGAGATTTATTTCCAAGGAATTCCATATGTGCAATATTTATCGGTTCACCATTGGATGTACAAAAACGATAATAACGGTATTTTTTATAATTCTCAAAAGTTATCTCTTGCAAATATGGGGCAGGTGTCTTATCAAGGATATATAGCGTATCATAATTCCCTTTCTCCTGATTACTCCCCAATAGACAAGCTCCATTCAATTTTTCGTGAAAGGATCTCATTCTTCTTTTTTCCGGATACTTGCGCAATAAATGTAACTGCACTTTTTGAGATGTATCACAAGTCAAAGTGAGATATTTCAGGTCTGATACTTTTTCGTTCTGTTTATGTGTAAACACTAAATGACCATCTAAAACTGATACATCCACCGGATTCTTAGGCTGTTCATTAGTAGTTAGCGGATGAGGAATATTATCCGAACCACAGACTGAATGAATTATAAAAGGTTCTGAAATACTCAACATCCTATCATCATCATAACAAACAGGAAAGAATAGTATGTTCAAAGGTACTTGCTTAAAAACAATTTCTCCTTTAGAATATTCCACATTTCCCCATCCCACAGGAATCAATTGATTATCAACAGTGAACATTGCCAGATAAACTAATTTATTAGTCATATTCATTTCTATAGGCAATCTTAGAGTCACCGTCTGATGATACCTAAAGGTTTGATCACTAATCAATGGAGTATTGAATTCTTCGGGAATGAATTCGTCTTCACCGGCCAGAAAATAAGGGGCGTCTTTCTGTGCACCAAAAGTCTTCCGATAAACTTTACCCGCATATTTGATATCACTTTCCCAGTCTTCTCTAAGATTATTATCTGGTGCCGTGTAAGGTTGCAGAATGCTAGTAGTGTCAGGAGATACACACCAAAAATGTCGTTTATCGCGATCTGCCCATTTAGGAGTGTATTCATACACAGTTGGCACTCCACAAGCACGAAGAACATTACAACTCCAGTTAGTCATATTATGACAATCCATCTTAAATTTTGGTACAAATAAGTCATAAAGCCCTAAATGCCCTTTAGGTTTTATATATTGGTTTATCCATCTGCATTTATCTACATAGACTTTGTAACGTTCAAGTTTGGTGGAAATGGAAACTGTATCCATTAATAGAGTCTCGTACATTTTACGTATTTCACTGCGTTTGTGCGCAAGAGATTCATTAGTAACACGATATGGAAGGATAAACTCTTTGAAAAAATCAAAGTCTTTTTCAAATGTGTATTCATTCGCCTCCCAAACCCGGAGAGCTTCTTCAATATTATCAATCAGAAAATCAGCGTGGATTGTTTGCAAATCTGAAATATAAACTTTTGATTTTATGTCAGGATTTGGTAATGCATTAAAATCATCTCCTAAAGTCTGGCGTAGAGAATCATATTCTCTTCCCTTATATTGTCGCTGTTCGTACAAAGACATGCCACTGAACATTACTTTATAAAGGGAATCTGTCTGGGAGAAATAGCTGTTATATAGATTATCCATAAGAATTTTATCCTTACTTTCGTGGTATCTCATGTTAGCTATTAAAAAGCAAGCCGATTTATAAGGTACTTTGCCTCGATCTTTAAAATGATTGAGTACTGCTTCAAGTTCAGAACGGTTATTACCAGCTAATTCCAAAGCTTCCTTCAATTCAGGTGAATAAGGATTGCAAGCTGTTAGAGCAAATAATATTATCATCCCAAAACATGTGTTTTTCATATTCTGATTTCATTTATTTTGTCGGAACAAAGGTAGAACATTATTTGCTGACAAATATGCCCTTATAAGATTGAAGCGCAAGCGTCAAATTTATAAGTAACTATCTAGCAATAAATTAGTGTTTTATAGATAGGAATAAATACTCTTTTTATAATAATTATTACTCTAAATTCTATAGTTCAGCATCACTTTTGTAAAACCATAAGAAAACACGACTCTCATTAGCATACAGTTATTCGGTTGTTTTTTCACTTGTAAGCTACACTAAATGCAGATACTTTGCAGTACCAAAAAGAAAGGAGTTTTCACCACAGAGTAACACAGAGTATCACGGAGTTCTATTCTTTTGATTTCAAATTGATTGAACTCTGTGATACTGTGTTACTCTGTGGTGAACTAATGAAACTTATGAAGTGATACGGAACTCGTTTGTTCTCCATATTTACTTCCATTAGCAGAATTTATTTGTCAGTTATCGTTTTGTGCGGAGATATGAGATAATGATTGTCTGGATCGAGTATTTCTCCATCGTGCGGTGCTTGATGAAAAAGAATGCAAGGAATCCTCATCAGGGAAATGCAAATAGAAAGCGTATACGGATAATAAAAAGGATATTATATGGAAATACTCTTATAAAAGATTCAAAATATCTATTTAAGGTGAATTTTCAATCAAATAGACATTACGGAAACGAACGGAATATACCGGAAAGTAGCGGATAAAACCTTTTTCAGAGGAAACTTACGCTCATATTTCGGACAGAATAACCTTTTATCCGGTAGGGCTACACCTTTTCAAGCGCATGGCTACACCATTTGGGACACATGGCTACACCCTTTCAGGCAAATGGTGTAGCCCTTTTAGCCGCAACCTTCCTATATTCAGATCTCCTTTCTCTTGTTTTGTTTTCATTTCAACAAAGGTACCATGAACATGTTGAATGTCAAAATGCCGGGTACGGATTTATTGTAAGCGCCCGTTCACTTTTCTTTTTTTGCTTTCAAATAAAAGTTGAGCTCATTTTACTCTCGCTCCTCTCACTTTTCGGACAGCTTGGGGGAGGAATGCTGATTCGCCGCATGAACAAAGCGTTTGTCTCGGCAAGATGGCGAAATGATTTTAAAAAAAGGAATATGACGGCAAAAAGCCAGAGGAATAGACTA
>NZ_CBVI010000080.1 GCF_000513195.1 Bacteroides timonensis
TAACTTCTTGTAAACGGGAAACAGACCGTTTTTCGGTCTTATTTACAGCCTTATTTATGTACCGAAGGCGAAAACCAGCACATATCTGACGATATTAGGGCTGTTTAGTACCGTAAATACGGTGATTTTGCATAGATTATGAAGAAACGGTATATATGCGCATTAGTAGTTGATATACAGATGATTAATATGTATTTCGGCTCTTCGTCACTTTTGGTGGTAAAATCAGTTAAAGAATTTATTAAACGATAGATTTTTAGGTAATTATAACTCTTATACTAACTTTAAAGTAAAATGCAGGTATATTGTTGATAATCAGCATAAATAGTCTGTTTTACCACCAAAAGTGACGAAGAACCAAATTCTTTTGTTGTAAGATTGATCTTGATTCATGTTTCGCAAAGGAATAGGTATGCTGATGAATGATAATTTAGGGGTGAGAATGAATAGGCAGAACTATCTCAATTCTCCTCCTCCTCGGAGGAGGAGTACCCGTAGGGGGAGGTGGTAGGTAAAATAATAAATACCTATTAATAAGAATATTAAGGAATTCTTTCCCACCTACCACCCCGCCCTCTGGGCACCCCTCCTCCGAGGAGGAGGGGAATTGAGATACTCCGACATCTCACCGCTAAATTCCCATTTATAAACCTCCGTGTACTCCGTGGTGAAAAGATTCAAAACCCTACAGAAAGGAATAAAAGTGATTAGGGTTTAGTGATAAGTGATTAGCACTATTCGGCATCTTATTTTTCTTCCGCAGAAAGGAACTTAGGAGATGTCGGTTCCCGCCTTATCTTCTTGCGCAACCACAAACAATACCCCGTTAACGGTAAGCTTGCGCCTATCAATGCTGCAATGAAAGTCAGTATCCGCGTCAGCATACCGCCCCAACTGCCCACATGCACGGAATAAATCCAGCCACGGATTTTACCGGAGTTATCCAGATCCTTATAGAGTGTTGTTTCAGTAATCTCGCCATTACGGGGGTTGAACTTATAACGATCGGTTCCTCGCTGGTTGCCGAAACGAGGGAGAGCAACACTGGCAGAGCCATCGGAAACACTTATCTGCTTGTAGTCTGGATTTGCCTCGGCCAACTGTTCGTATACCTGTTGCCAATTTCTATAGAGTGAATGTTTTCTGCCTTCCCGACTTTCGGAACGTTCACCTCTGCCTTCCGGTCTTCCACTTCTGCCTCCGGGACTCCCCTCCTGCTTACCGCCTTTGGCCGTCGCATTAGCTGCCGCGTTTCCGTGCCCCATACCGGGCTGCACCTCCACACCAAAGGTTTTATAAAATCCTGTCCTATACCACTGGAAAGACCATGTCAATCCTGTAAGAGCCATAGCCAGCAAGAAGACAAGTGCATACATTCCGCCTGCTACATGCAAGTTGTACCAAAAGCGACGCCAACCTTTATTCGCTACAATTTTCAGACTATTCTTCAATGCCTTGCGCGTACGCGGCCACCAAATGACTACACCTGATATCAATATAAACACGAACATCAACGTACTGGTGCCGACAATCATCTTCCCCCAGAAGATGCCGCCATCCTGCTTCATGCTGTCCAGCAACCAACGGTGCATCCGGAACATAAAGTTGAAAAAGGGCGCCCGTTCATACTTACCCGTAATCTCACCCGTATACTGATCCATATACATAGATGCACGACGAGGTTTGGAAAGCGTGACTTGGTAAGCCCGTTCAGGATCAGACGAAATATTAACGCCAGTCACTGATACGCTATCGGGCAAGCTTGCCACCACTTTAGTCATCAATTGCTCCATGGGTAGTGGAGCAGCCTCAACCTTTTTCACAAAGTAGAGCTCGCGATGGCAAAGTTCCATCACTTCTTTCTCGAATACCAGTGCTGCACCCGAAAAGCAGATCAACGTAATCAGTATCCCGAAAGGAACGGAAAGCCATAAGTGTATATCACGGAATATCTTTCTCATTATGTCAATTTATGAAGTTCGTAAAAAAGAGCCTGGCCGGCACATACCAGCAGGCTCTTTATCCCTAATTATAATCAATGAATGGTTTTGTGCTTATTTAGTAGGTATCAACCGGCCCACACCGCTGATCTGAGTAGCTTCAATGGTAACTCCCTTCGTTGCAGTGGCATTCGACGGATTGATCTTGTAGATGGCAGGATAACCCTCGGTTGTCGTTACAGTCAGATAAACATTGCCATTATCGGTATAAGGCGCGTTGCCGAAACCGGAAATCAAATTAGTCTCAGGCAAGCCGGTTACATAAGTCAGCTTCTTGTCGCCCGCCTTGAAGATGGCCAGTTGATTAGCGGTAAAATCTTCTTCAGTCAAAGGACGGTCATACATCAACATCAGGAAGTAGTCACCCGTAATGTGCCAGCAACGGAGGAAAGATTTTCCGCCACTTTGAGCTTCCAGATCACAATAGTAATCATCAAAGTCTTCCGTGCCGTTAGGAATACGTACTACACCGGCAGGCAAAGTGGTCTGTTGGCGTACATCATCCATCGTCTTTGCATAACTGGGAGAGAAAACATAGATATCACCGTTGTCCGCTTCCCAGATTGTCTGGTAATACTGAGATTTATTGCGTCCGCAAGCATAGCTGATTTTATCTGTACTGATCAGTTTCTTGCTGGTAAGAGTCTCATCATCGAAGATGGCTATCCAACATTCATTGGGATATTGCGTCCATTGCAACTCTCCTTTTTTATAGCTACTGCTGTTTGAGCCACCGTCTTCCTTTTTTATCAGGTCTTGATTGCCCGACAACACCCATTCGCCATTATTATACGCTACGCCATACTGGCTCAACCCCATCGGAACAGCTGCGCTATAAATCTTGTTGCCGTGTTGCAGAATACCTGCCAGTGTCACAAACTCACCATTTCCGAGGAAATTCTCTGAGAGATAGGCCTTATTTTGCGTGTCATTGGTCTTATAAGTTTCGGCCTCTACATCCAGATAAGAAAGCAGGAATGTTTTAGGTAAGTAACCGTTATCATCGGCATACCCCGTATATCCGTCACCTGTAGAAGAAGTGATGATATATCCCTCGTAAATACCATAGCTGGTGAACCGCTTCACTGCATACTCGCCCGACCGTGCCACCATTTCATAATTTGAGTTCATGACGAATGAACGGGTAGTACCGGCATTACCTTGATTGTAGGTCAAACCATACAGATATTGATCTTTATAAAATATCCACTGTGACGCACCGTCATTCACAAGGCCATTGTTTATGGCGGAAACCGTTCCTTTATCCAATGTTTCAGAAGTCAATAGAACGTTCGTAGTATTTCCCGAAGCTGTCACAGAGGATGCTATCACATACTCACCTCTACCTTCGGTGCCACCACCAAGGCTCGGCTCATTGTCAGTACACGCTGTCAGTGCCAGTCCGGTTATTGCAGTTACAAAAAATCCAGTCAAAAAGTTATTCTTCTTCATCTTACTTTTAGTTTTTATATTAAACTTAGTTTATACTATACATACTAGTTGGCGAAGCTAATTCGCTTCTATAGGGTTATGAAC
>NZ_CBVI010000081.1 GCF_000513195.1 Bacteroides timonensis
ATCATTTAACTTATTACTTTCCGAATATAAGTCAATTCCACCAACGGGACATATATCGGACCAATCATCTTTAATTACCAAAATACACACGCACTTTCCCGTAGAATGCCCGCCCGGGCTTCTGAAGACTGAAGTTGTCATACAGTTTCTCGTTCGTAAAGTTGCGGCACTCAAACGACAAATTATACCGTCCGTTGTGCAGACTATAAGAAAGCGCCAGATTGTGCGAGAACTGATTAGGCACCACATAATCGTTCTTATTCGATCCAATATTAGATGAATAATAAGTAAAACTATGCAGATACTGGTTGTCGTAGGAAACCGTCAGTGTATTACCCTTCTTCCAAAGGTTGCGCCAATAGAACGTCACGTCCGAATCGGCAAACATATACGGCAGATTGGGCATACGCTCTTTATAGGCAAGATTGGCCGCACTGCTGGAGATCGAGGTCTTCATGTTGTCACGCACGTTCATCTGCGTAAAGTTTCCTCCAACACTCAGCCATCTTCCGAAACCATATCGGGCGGAAACATTAAAGCCTTTCGTCAACACCTTACCATAATTTATATAGGTAGCAGCTGATTTACCTCCGCTTAGGTCGGCAATGTTACGCTGAATATAGTCTTTTGTATTACGGTATATCAGACCTCCTTCCACATATACGGAGTGTTTCCCGAATGTCCGGGTATAGCTGAGGTTAAGGTTCAGGTTGTCGCTATTCTCAGGCTTGATGCCTATATCTCCCATTTCCAGGTCTTCATCACCGAACATTTCTTCAATAGTAGGCAGTCGATAGGCTTTCTCATAGGACAATTTGGCCTGAAGGCTGGGTAATATGAAATAAGTCCCCGCCGCGCCATAACCCATGGAACTCACATCGCGAGTAGTGCGCACATACTCACTCTGATTACTGGATGTAGCCATCGGCCCTCCTACAAACTGTTGGTAATATTTGCCGAATATGGAGAAGTTCCAGTCTTCAGACGGCATCAGGCGATAGGACAGGCCGGAAATATTCTTGCGGGTTTCCTTGGCGATAGCCTCTTTTTGCTCTTCCTTGGCAAGTAGGGAGGTGTTGGAACGGTGGAAAGCATTCAATACATGATTAAAAGTCAGCATCTGTGCCCTATTGATGCGGTAGTTCACAGTCAGCGTACCATTCCAGTTATTATTGTCCGCCCGTGAATATTGATAAGACTGTTCGCCGGGTGAGTTCATCAGCGCCTTCTGCCCATACCAATTGTACTTGTATGAAGCAGTATCCACATTAGTGGTTTCATTCTTATTGTAATTGACGGTCAATGCCATATCCAGACCTTTAGTGAGCAGATCATGCTTATAGTACTCTATCGAAGGCATCAGCGAATGGCCTTTGCGATGTTTCTGTCCGTACACGATTTCCTGTCGTACACCAGTCTGTATGTCCTTATACATATTGGAATAGGTGAAACCGAACATCAAACGGTCCGCCCACGACTTGTCTACAATCCCCAACTTCCCGATGACAGCTTCGTTATGGTATGTATCATTAAAGTGCTTCACACGCACTTTCTTGTCACGGTCTATCCTTCCCGTCTCGAAATCTTCCACCGGAGCATATACATGGTAGTCATTGTCTGAATAATTTTGGAAAGCATTGATTTCGTACGTAAAGCCGTTCTTGAAAGTCTGCCCGAAGTTGACATAGGACTTATGAGTGTTGAACGAACCATAAGAATAGGATGCGTCCAAGAACCAGCGGCGACGTTTCTTGTTGGTAACAATATTGATGACGCCGCCAATGGCATCCGTACCAAACCCTACAGGTACTACGCCTTTATAGATTTCAATCCGGTCGGCAAAGTTCACTGGTATGTTGTTCAGCCCGAACGAGCTTCCCACACCTTCCTGTGGAACACCGTCGATGAATACCTTCACGTGTTTTCCGCTGAATCCGTCCAGCATAAGTTGCATATCCGACCCCACACCGCCAGACTCACGAAGTTTCATACCCGGTGCCTTGGTCAAGGCATCGCTCAGGTTCTTCGTTGTGTTCTGTAACTCCTTTGTGTCTACTGCCACTGCATTGAATGCGGAGCGTTTCAAACGGGTCACACCTGTAGAGACAATCGTTACTTCATCCAGTTGCTGTGTTTCCGGAGTGATTGTGAGATTCTGTCTCACCCGCTCTTCTGCCACCAGTTTCACTTGCTTCTCTACCGTCTTATACCCCACGGCAGACACTACCAGGGTATAATTGCCTGCGGGAGCCTTTATATGATAGATACCTTCTTGGTTGGTAGTACCTCCATAGCCGGTTCCTTTCAGGTAGACAGTCGCAAAGTCAACGATTTCTTTCTCGGTAGACAGTATCTTGCCGGAAATCATAGCGCTGCCTTGTGAATAGACTGATAATGAAGAAAATAATAAGAAAAGAAATAAGGTAAGTTTTTCTATATTTGCTTTCAATTTACAAAGAGTTTTATGCAGTTAATAAATCGATGCAAAGGTCTCTATAAACTGAAAGCAAAACAATCGCTATATGCAGGTAAATATCTTACCGGAGTATTCGATAGGAGTATACGCCGCAATCGCTATTAATAGGTATATTGTATTAGCAGTCTCCCATTAATATGACAAGAAATGACATTCTGAAGCATACCCTTTCTTAAAAAGTCAATCTTCACTGAATAATCAAATTTCACCAGGCAACGGCCAGTTAGGAGTAGGCACACGCATTCTTCTCATCTCTTTCTCAAATGCAGCCACCATTTCAGGATATTTATCAGCTAGATTCACAGATTCAGTCATATCCTCTTTTATATTATACAATTCTAAAGGAGCATCTTTGTTAATAGTAACCACTTTCCAGTCACCCCTACGTGCTGCACGTTGCTTGCCGGGAAATTCCCAATATAACAAACGATTGTCCGTATTCATCTGTTTACCATAGAATAAAGGCAAGATATTTATACCATTTAGTGTTTGAGGCAACTTATCCGTTGCATTAGCCACCGCTGCCAGTGTAGGCAGTACATCTGGAAAATAAATAATATTATTCAGTGTCTGAACCGGAACTTTACCAGGCTGATTAACAATAAAAGGTACACGAATTCCCCCCTCATAAAGCTGTCCCTTCATCCCCCTAAGCGAACCTTTACATCCTAATTCCGCCAATGGCGCTTGCTTGGCAGCTCCATTATCCGAAGCAAAGATAACCATTGTATTCTCACGTAGCCCCAATCTGTCAAGCTCTGCCAACAAACGCCCGATAGCCCGGTCCATGTGTGTGATAAGAGCAGCATATCGTTTAGTATTCATATCCCACGTCTCATCCTCATACCAAACTGTTTCATCAATTATATAAGGTTCATGTGGCGCATCATAAGCCAAATACAGAAAGAAAGGATTCTCCTTATTTCTATTTATAAACTTAATTGCATCCTCCGTTGAAAGATCTGTATTATGTTTGATGTGTTTATCTCCTTCATTCTCTTTCACATTTTCCAGTTTCTCATTATTAAAACGCCAATAAGGGTAATAATATGGATCGTTGGAGTATGTAGTACTAATAAGCCAACCATAAAACTCATCAAATCCGCGATTTAAAGGAGTTGCTTCAGGATTAAAACCATCCAAATGCCATTTATTTACCAAACATGTCCTATAACCGGCACTACTCAACACAGTAGCAATAGTCGTATCATTGGGTAGCAAATGCATTCTCCGTATAGGTTTCGTACCCTTCAATCCTTCAATTCCTCCCGCAGTGCAAAAGTTATCACGAATAGTGGTATTTCCAGTATTCCTTCCAGTCATTAATGCACAACGGGAAGGAGAACTTATTCCCGAACCGGCATAACACTGAGTAAAAGAGGTGCCCGTAGCCGCCAATTTATCTATATTAGGAGTTTCAATATACTTGTTTCCATAACAAGCCAAATCGCAATACCCCATATCATCGGCTAGTATAAAAATGATATTAGTCTTTTCAGTATTCGGTGAGGTTACCTGTTGCCCCCTTACAACTATTTGAGGAAGCACCAACATACCTACAGCACAAAATCCTCCTAAAAAATTCTTCTTGACCATACTATAATATTATTAGAAAAGTTCATTTATCATACAATCGCAATGAATAACATACAATTATGGAATAACCACATTCTCATTACACTCCAAAATCAAATCATTACTTGCTTCAATACGGACATCATTCAAACGCCAGTCCTTAGCCCAAACTATTTTCCCGGCCTTGTTACCTTTAAGGCAGACGCTGTGAAACACGAAATTTTCAATTCTGCTACTAGCAATTCCAACTACATTTATACAAGATTGCGCATTAGAAGCAGTTACCTTATCAAAAGATATATTCCGAAACACAGGAGTACCCTGTGCTAAACTCACAGGTTCTAACATTTTAAGCCAATGCGCTGGAAGTTTCTTTATATCATATCCTTCCGGAAGTTTAGATGTACTATATGCAGGATTCCAATTCAAATCTACAACAATTGGTCGTTCAACTTCCACCATTTCGATATCATACAAATAAATATTTTCAATCACTCCACCACGTTGGCAAGTACTCTTAAAACGTAACCCACATTTTGTACCTATACCTTTCATCCTGTATGCCACAATATTGCGAATTCCTCCCGAAGTCTCACTACCACAAGTAAACATTCCTCCTCCCGAACCTGCTATACAATCACGAATTACCACATATTGACAAGGACGATTGACCCGAAGCCCGTCACTATCACGTCCGGCCTTCAGACAAAAGTTGTCATCATTGCAATTTATATTAGAATTCTGGACCAAAACGTATTCTGACGAATCAATATCAATGCCATCCGTGCTCGGCCCATGTCCCTCAATATTATTGCTGATTATAATGCCATCAATAGTTATATGTTTACTATACAAAACATGCAAACTCCAAAAGCCAGGCTGATATAGCACAATATCACGTACTGTCACATTCTCACTCTCGGCGATAAGAATCCCCCTAGGCCGTTCGCAATCATAATCCACAATCCAACGCAAACCTTTCATCTCGTAATCTTTACGCATATTCCAATATTTATCCCAGAAAATCCTACCACGTCCATTAATTACTCCATCACCGGAAATAGCTGCATTTTTCTTGCCAATGATATTTATCAGTGCAGAAGGCCACTCCATCTCTATACCTGCTACACGGGTATCGATCTTTTTATAATCAACTATATCTTGAGAACCCACCAAAGTGACTCCCTTGGAAATATGAAGATTTACATTATTGCCCACAAACAAGGAACCGGTAAGATAAATACCAGGAGGAAATACAACCATTCCACCTCCGGCTTGTTCTGCTGTATCAATTGCTTTCTGAATAGCCTTGGTATTCATACATATAGCATCACCTTTAGCACCATAATCCACAACATCATATACAGTTTGTTGTGCAGGATAAGATACAGCACCAACCTGTTTCATCCAAGAAAAATCCGGTATTCCCTTACTTTGAATATTTGTACTCAAACAGGTCATCAACAGAACCAGGACAATCCGGACAAAGTAAATCTTCATAGTGATTTTTTTGATTAATAATTAAACAATAAGTCATTAAAAGGCTTGCTATTGAATGCAAACTCTACAGTAAACAAAAACAGATATTATCGGCACAAACTATTCAGATAAACTTCAATATTAGTATAACTCTCATTTAATGTATAAGCTGATGCATCTGAAGCACTTTTCGGATTTAAGCCATGCTTACTTTCCCAAGCATCGGGCATACCGTCTCCATCACTGTCTTTCAACGCTTTCCCTGCTTTTAAAACAGGCCAACCGCCTACATCCTCCTGCGAGTTGATAATACCGTCTGTACCGAATGTACCAATCCCCTCTCTTACTTGACGTAAGACCTCACGATCATAGCTATCCTGTGAGAAACTACATCCCACAGATTCCAAAATCCGCTGATAAGCAACAACAGGGGTATCTTCATGGATCGGTTCATTCGGAAAAGGAGAGCCGACCAAACAGGATGTACATTCTTCACCCGAAGCCGGAATAGCTTCGGGAGAAATCCCTGAATCCGGTCCGGCACTTTTCCTGCCGGGTATATAACATTTCCCGGCACAATCAGTTATAGCACTGTGATTATCATGTGTCACAACATCATCACCTGCCATCACGTTACCAGCCACATAATAACGTCCTGTCCCATCCTCTGCAACATCAAGCAAACGGTGGTGCTGAGAAGCCGGTCCCGGCTTATAATAGTTATTCACCATGTTAATCTCAGCATGATGTCCACCTCCATAAGCGGTCTTGAATCCCCAATTATACACAACATTATTACGGTAATCCACCCATTTCGTACCATCTACAGAAGAGAAACGAGGATTGCGGCTTGCATGATTTGCTAACAGATTATGATGGAAAGTAGCCTTATATCCTCCCCAAATACCTCCAAAGCCATGACTTCCTTTTGTATGAACCGAGGTGTTCAGACTATGGGCAACCAAGCACCACTGTACGGTAAGATTCTCGGTTTTATAGATAGAGAGACACTCATCAATACTCCAACTAACAGAGAGATGGTCGAGAATCACATTCTTCTGTCCGTAACGTCCACCACCCACACCGTCACTGTCCAAACGGTATCGATCGCCCACACGTACACGGATATAGCGTATGATAACATTGCTGGCATTCACCACTAGCGGATAATCCTTCAGACAAATACCGTCACCCGGCGCAGATTGTCCCGCGATAGTAATACTATCATTATTTATACGAAGCGGCGACTTTAACTCAATGGTTCCATCCACGGCAAAGATCACTATACGAGCGCCTATTTGCTCCACCGCATCACGGAAACTGCCTTCACCACTGTCATTCAGATTAGTCACGGTAAGTACACGACCACCACGTCCGCCAACAGTCCATTTACCATACCCCTCAGCTCCGGGAAAAGCTATTTGTTGCGCTTGCATACAGGTAACCGCAAAAAGCAGGCAAGTGATAAGAAAAGTATTCTTCATGATTACACTATTTTACTGTTTTGATTTTGCATTCTGAAACGTAGATTGTCATTCAATAAAAGTATGCTACTGAAGAAAAAGGCGGTACCTCTCTCAGGAGATCCGCCTTTTCCTATCTTAAAGCATTTATTAATAACACGGATGCTGCTGACCGGCAAGTCCCGGATTCACATCAATTATATTCGTAGTATTGAATGGCAGTATCTCCACCATATTCTTTTTCATGCCATAAAAGACACCGGTCTTACCCGTAATCCATGCATTATTAGCAGAAAGTCCCTCAACATCTTCCACGCAAAGGTTTCCTTTCTGTTTAATAGAATTGACACTGAACATGTTCAGAATCGTATATTCCACTTCTTCCACCTTCTTTGCATCAGCGGGCACATCTTCTTTCTTAAAATAAACCTTTCCATCCGCTTCAAAGAAGTTAGTCTTCAAGGCACCTTTAGAGCCTGAGTTTAATGTATGCAAAGTAGTCAATGCATCTTCAGAGAGTCCCATATTCACCAAATCCTGTTCAGTCATTGAAATGTAAGGCAACGCTATCGTCGGATCTGCAAAAGACGGCGTTGAAGCCAGCTTATAAGCACGATATACATCCACATCAGCATATCTGCCCTCACGCTTGGCCAATTGAACCAGCTTTTCCTTTTCAGTCGTCAAATAATCGACCAATATACCCCAACGAGCCAAATCACTTTTGCGAAGTCCTTCATTGGATAACTCCAGTTTACGCTCCTGTATAATGTAATCTCTGAAATCTCCATAGTCAGAAGGGATCGTCCCTACTTTGGCAGCATCATTCCTGAATGCGCGCAAGCGTACATCTTCTATAGCCTTCTTGGCTTCGGAAGTGGCACCGTTGTTCAGTTCGTTCAAAGCCTCAGCATACATCAGCAAGATATCAGAGTAGCGCAATATAGGCCAATTAAAATCCCGCTTACTGTCAGAAGATCCTCTAACCTTTTTCCAGTTAATGCGATATTTACCTACCCCCATACCTGCAAAAGTATTCATTTGGTAAGCGTTGTTGCCGGTAGATAATTTAAGTCCATAATTACATACCGAAACATCACGCCGTTGGTCGTCCTCTTCAAACTCAAAATAGAATGTCGGCATAGCTATCATTTGGCTCCCCCCCTTACCTAAACCTTCATTATCCGTACCGCTCGTAGGTATACCATTCGTATAACCGGTGCGGACATCCGGTCCATTAGTACTGTACCAACCATACTCAAGCATAGTCTCAGCATTATATTGCTGATTTCCCAAATCCCTGAAAACCTGATCATAGTCTTCCAGCAATTTATTCTCTCCTTTAGTTATAACGGCTTTACAAGCATCCGCCGCTATCTGATAGAGTTCCTTTATGCGAGCAGCATCACTACGTTGCGCAATCTTTAAAGAGCTCTGAGTATACGGTACCGTATTCAGATCCCAACGTAAAGAATAACCAGCAGCATAGAGCGCAACACGAGCCAATATACCATATGCCGAATTCTTTGTAAAACGCTCGGGAGTAGCAACCATACCTTCACTCTTCCAAGGTAACAGTTCTATGGCACGTTGCAAATCTTCGATACAATTATCATAAATTATATCACGACTGACGCGCGAAGAAGAAAAAGTAGCCAATTCTGCTGTCGGCACATTAGTGTATGGTACATCGCCATAAAAACGAACAATATTCCAATAAGCATAAGCCCTTATCGCCAAGGCCTCACCCAGCAACGCATCTACTTTTTTCTTCTCACTGTCACTGACACTCATTTGCGGAAGATTCTTGACGCACACATTGGCATATTCAATAGCCTTATACATATTAGTATAAGTAGAACTTAACATACTGGAAGTATTGGTATAGTCATAGTTGGCCACATTGTATTTGGAATTGGACTCTGTTGAAGCCGACTCATCCGTACCCATCAATAATTGATATCCCAATTCTTGAGTGTGTAACCATGAATAGCCACCCATCACAGCCATCTCTGCTCTTCCTACTGTTTCAAAAACAGTGGAACTATCCGCTTTTGATTCGGAAGGCATATCCAACCAGTCTTCACAAGAAGTAAAAACCAATAACATGGCAGCGGATACACCTAAAATATTTATTATCTTTTTCATATTCATTGTCTAATTTAGAATGTTAAGTTTACGCCTACTACCCAACTTTTAGAACGAGGATAGGAAGAATTATCGATACCCGGTGTCAAAGCACTGCTTGATGCGGATACTTCGGGGTCATAACCTGTATAACCGGTAAAAGTATGAATGTTATTCAAGGTACAATACACACGGGCATTACTGATTTTAGCGCGTTGCACTAGTTTCTTTGGTAAAGTGTATCCTAGAGTGATAGTATTTAAACGTAAATAAGAGCCATCTTCCAAGTAATAGTTACTGCGTTCACTAATGGCAGTTTTGTTATTCCCTGAAATATTCCACAAAGCATTACCATCATATTGGTGTGGATTCAGTGCAGCCAAACGAGCCAAATCAGAACTTTCTTTACCCGTTGAAGGATCAATCAATGTGAAACGGTTCTTCATTTTTTCAAGTGTATTCTGATTAGCCAGATACGGGCCAATAAAGCGTTGAGTACTCATGCTGAACACATCATTACCTACTACAAAATTCATGAAAACAGTCAAATCAAATCCTTTATAGGTAAACGTATTATTCCAACCTCCAGTGAAATTAGGAGCTGCATTTCCTATCACAGTACGATCATTAGTACCCCATACCGGATTTCCATCTGCATCTACCTCACCAGCCGTCGGTCTATATTTAGCATCACCCGGCTTTACATTTTCACGATTAGAACCTTTCAAATAAGGGATACCACCTTTCAATGTATAACCACCATCAGCGTTCTGCGTAAAATCATCCGTCGTATATATACCATCATAAATCAAACCAAAGAATTGCCCTAACGGTTTTCCTTTTTCAATTTTGAACCCCATACGGGATTCATATTCTGTTATGAAATTATCTGTTTCGCTATCACCATAAATATCCAATACTTTTGAACGGTTGAAAGCAATATTGAAATCCATTGTCCAGGTAAAATCCTTCGTACGGATATTAGTTGTATTCAAAACTAATTCTACACCACGATTACGGATAGAACCAATATTCTGGAATTGATGGGTATAACCGGTAGAAGTCGGAATATTATTCTTAATCAATAGATTTGAAGATTCGTTATTATACCAGTCTACTGACAGATTAACACGACTATTAAAAATCGATATATCCAAACCAATATTAGTGGTGGTAGTCTTTTCCCACTTCAATTTGGGATTTCCAAGTGTTGTACCAGGTACCAGTGTTATGTAATCACTGCCATTATAGCCATAATGACCTGAACCATAATCTGTAGCATACATATTATTATCGACATTGTTATTACCTGAGGTTCCATAACCTACACGTAATTTCAGATTTTGAAAGAAATCAAAATCTTTCATGAAACCCTCTTCAGAAATACGCCATGCAGCAGAAGCTGAAGGGAAATAGCCCCACTGTTGACCACGGGCAAATTTAGAAGAACCATCAGCACGTAACGTTCCAGTAAACAAATAACGATCACTATAGTTATAAGAAAGACGACCAAAAAGGGAAACAAGACCAACTCTACTTTTTCCGGATTTCCATGTTTGTGGAGTACCCATACTGACATCATTCAATCCAAAATTACCATCTGAGAATTTACGATATTCATTATCCAGATTCATGGATTCCTGATACCAAGTTTCTTGTCCAAGCAAAACATTAAAACGATGAGCCTCTTTCACGTTAAATGCATAATTCAATGTATTTGTAATCTGCCAAGAGAACTTTTCGCTGTTATTGCGATACCCATAGCCATAAGGACTTTGATTGGAAGAAGCTGTCTTCGTATTACCATTATCCCAATAATCCTTACGCACTTGCTGCCACATATAACTCCCGGAAGTACGGAAAGTCAAATCTTTCAATATATCTATTTCCAACCCGGCATTCACTGTTGCCATACGGGTATATTTCTCGTTCGTAATAGATTGGTTATTGATGATTGGATTATTAGCATCATAATTATCACCACCATACATTTCAGAAAAGAGGTCAGCCAAATCAGAACCTAACAATTGTTCATTAGTCCACTTCACACCACCTGTTACTGGTTGCAAAATAGTCTGTTTCAATGTACCACCCAGCGAACCTCCACCATCAATTTTAGTCATTTGCAAGCTAGAAGAAAAGTCAAAGCGCACACCTTTCCATAATTCATGATTAATCTTAGCACGGATACTATTCTTTTGATAACCATGTTTATCCATTATGCCATCCTCGCCAGTGTAATTGTAGCTCAACATATATTTAGTCTTCTCACTACCACCACTGATATTCACATTGTGATTCTGTGTAATACCCGTATTACCGAACACCTCATCCTGCCAATCAATACCGGCACGATTACCATACTCATTAGCAATACGACCGTATGCACCGGTATAAAAATCACCAGAATTGATATCACCACCGAAAATACTTGAAAAGTTATCTTCATTTCCACGAAGTAACTGGAACTCATACTGATACTTTACATAGTCTTCAACTCCCATCAAATCCAGTTTCTTACCTAATCGATCAAAACTGACAAAACCATTATAAGAAACTTCAGTCTTACCTGCCTTACCGGATTTCGTAGTAATCAATATAACACCATTGGAACCACGAGCACCATAAATAGCCGTTGCAGAAGCATCCTTCATTACATCAATAGTTTCGATATCATTAATATCTACATTCTGCAAACCATTTTCCATTTGGAAACCATCAACAATATAAAGTGGTTCTGTTCCTTGCGTGATTGATGTACCACCACGTACCGTAATATTGATATCAGCACCCGGAGCACCACTCTGCTGTACGATATTCACACCAGCCGCTTTACCCGCCAATGCTTGTGCTGCAGTAGTCACAGGAGCAATAGCCAAATCCTTACTACCCACTGAAACAGAAGACCCCGTCAATTCTTTACGCTTCACCTTCGCATACCCAATAGCAACGACTTCTTCCAACATTACTGAAGATTCTTTGAGAGTAACGGCAAAATGAGTTTTACTGCCAATGACTACAGTTTGGTCTTCATAACCAATAAACGAAACTACCAATTCTTTAGCCGAAGCTGGTACAGAGAGTTTAAAATTACCATCCATATCAGTAATAGTACCAATAGATTTGTCACCTTTCACCGTTACAGAAGCTCCGATCACCACATCAATCGCATCGCGAACCGTACCGGAAAGCGTCTTGTTCTGGGCAAAGATACCTAAAGGACAGCTTATCAATAGAAGCATTAATAAGCACATTTTTTTTGTGTAAGATTCTCATAGATTATTAATATAATTGATTAATAAATAAATTTAAGATAAACAGAATACGCTACCGTTATCGTACACATTATTCCGCCTGCAAAAA
>NZ_CBVI010000082.1 GCF_000513195.1 Bacteroides timonensis
GAAACACTTTCTCTTTTGACTTTCCTTAATAAAAAGGCTTATTTTTTAGACAAAAAGACAATGTTCGTACCGGTATTCTTAATGATTCATACATATAACTAAACTAAAAATGTTATAATAAAGGATGTATTGAAGCATACATCCTTTATTAAAAAAGTTAGTTCTCAAGAAAAATCAGAACTAACCAAGTAACGACCAGTTAAGAGTAGGTACACGTATTTTTTCATTTCTTTCTCAAATGCAATCACCATTTCAGGATATTTATCAGTCAGATTTACAGATTCGGTCATATCCTCTTTATATATATACAATTCCAAAGGAGTATCCTTTTTAATAATAACTACTTTCCAGTCACTCTTACGTTCCGCACATTGCTTACCGGAAAACTCCTAATATAGCAGATGATTGTCCGCATTCATCTGTTTACCATAGAATAAAAACAAGATATTTATACCATTCAGTTTTTGAGGTCACTTATCCGTTGCATTAGCCACTGCTGCCAATGTAGCCATTACACTTGGGGAATATATTAGATTTTCTTCTATAATTACTCTATGGTCTCTTGCATCCGGTAATTTCATCAAAAGGAGGCGATAAACTCCGCAGAGCTACCGCCTTCTTTACTCACTAACCTTTTATAAACCTCTATTTATTCTTTGTTCCATACTTCTGTCCATTTCTGTTCCCAAAGTTCCCGATCTTTCTCATCAACAAAAGGCTGTTCCTTCGCCGGATAAACCAGACCATCAGCGGTGAAACTTGCACGAACAAAGCCTACTTTTTCCCGAAAATGAGACTGACTGTCATTGCCGAAATAGCTGCACCACCAATTACCTTCTTTATCTTTAAAGAATCCGGTGCCACCACCGCAAGGTATCGATTCATGGCGTTTTTGATAGGGTCCGTAAACATTATCAGAAATTGCCAAACAAGTAGAATATCTTCCTTCATAATTGTCAGCCGCTCCCAAATAGTATTTCCCATTCCGTTTGAACAGTACCGCGCCCTCATGTCCCAGATCATTCATACCACGACCTACACACTTCTTAGCATGATGGTCCGGATTATGATCCGGTTCAGTCAGGACAACCCTACGAAAGGGTTCAGCCAGACCACTCATATCATCTTTCAACAGAGCAATCTCAGTTGCCTGCCCGTATGTGAAATATACTTTACCATCCTCATCCTCAAATAAAGTGGCGTCAATTCCCTCAACAATGGGGCGATCAATAGTAAACGCATTTACGTAAGGCCCTTCCGGCTTGCCTGTACTACTTTTCAATATTCCAATCCCATCCGGGCACATACTGAAACAGATGAAATAGTTGCCTTTGATGTAATGAATTTCAGGTGCCCAAACAGCACGAACTGCACGTTTCGGGTGCTTACGCCATGCTTTCACCCAATCGTCCGCTTCCTTATCAATATCCCAAACCAGACCTAAATACTCCCAATTATGCAAATCCGCAGATTTCCACAGTTCTATACCCTCAGCCCAAGCCCAGATATTATCACCGGAGGAACCTGTAAGATAGTAATTTCCATCGCCACCCAAAGTTACAACTCCATCACGCAAATGCAGTTCCCACGCAGGCTTAATGGGAGGTACCAATCCTTTTTCCACAGCTGAACCCATACACATCCGAAGATTTCCTTCCTGATATTCCGGACGGGGATGATTGCCATAGTATACAACTCCTTCGGTACCACTTCTCCAGCCTCCACGGCCATCTCCCTCTACAGGCATTCCCGATCCGCTAACGCCAGAGAACTGTTTAGCCCACTCTATTTGTTCTTGCGGTGCAAAATATAGATCTTCCTGAGCAAATGCCCAATAGGAAAACAAACAATTTACCACAAGAAGGAGACTCCTTCCAAAGCTTGAATTAAAAGAAAACATTCTCTGATTCACTCTCATGTTTTTCTATATATAAAATCAATCTACTTTTACACAACGCACGGAGAAAGCATTGGCACGGCTATTCTTCCCTGCCGTATCTACTTTATCCTTGCCCACGTTCATGTAACTTGCATCTGCCCCATTGGATGCGGAGGCTGTACTTTGCCAATAGTAACCAGATTTCTCCGCATCCTGGAGTTTCCCTGTTTTACGATTACGTAAGCCACCCAGCGGATACCACAACTCCTGTCCATTATAATTCAAAGAATAACCTAAATTCTCCGCATCCCAATTAGAGGTAGAGAGAAAAACACTCGCCTCAATGCCGGATGTAGAAGAAGATGAATTCAACCATGTATCATGCGGTGCAACCATGTAACCTTCAGGACAAGGATCGTATACAGATTTCTGAATAGAAGCAACTGACGGATAATCATATCCTTCGGGATTTCCCCAGAGAGCATTATCACCCCAATAGAGCCAGTCATATGAATAATAGTAAGGTGGGGCGGAAACATTGCTCTTGGAACGTGAATACTTAATATACGTAGCCGGATTCCGGACAGAATAGGCCACCGTACCTCTTTCTTCACTACCACTTTCTATTTTCAGGCTAACGACCCCACTCTGGTCATACATCTCAGCTTCAGTATTCTTTCCTATTTCACAGGTTGTTACAAATGGGTCCTTACGCCCCCATTGATAAAGTAACCCTATGGATCCCGCATCACCCGGAGTAGCCGAAACAGCACCCAGATTACGATCCATAACTGTATAACTATTACCTTTGCTATTTACTCCGAAAGGCTGATCTGCAACATCAGTAACCCAAATATGATAAGACCAGAGGATAGTAGCATCTTCTGCATCAGGATCTTCCATATCATAAATAGCGACAACCGCATTACCTGGTTGCCCATTCAAAGTAGCTGTGAAAGATTTACGATCGGAAGATAATGACACATTGCTTATAAAATCGGTAGAAACATCATTCCAAAGTAATTTGGCAGAACGAGCTAATCTGCTATCGTCCGAAGCATGATTCTCATAAGTGTACTTCAGACTGGTAGTATAGTAAGGAGTACAATCAACGGTTACTGAAGTTGTACCGGGAGCCACTATGATTGAGTTGGCCTTACCATAATAATTGGTCACCGATACCCATTCAATGCTCTCTAAAGCAACAGAAAGTACTTTACCGCGTTCAATGCTCTTTCCGTTCAAGTCTACAGAGCAAGTCCCCATTCCTTTAGGAGAAACAAGTGTTATATCCAGCGTACTGCTCAATGCCATCGACGGAAGGGCAAGATACAATTCCTGACCTTCGGATATGTTTATATCGCCTTTCAACATAAGTGTTTTAGATGTATTCTCCAGGAAAGTAACCTGTCCCGTCATTGCATCTACACGTACATCTCCCGCAAGCATATCGTTCTTGGACTCAAAAGTAACAGAGGTAAGAGATGCAAAATCTTCATTAGCCGGAACTATCAGTTTCAATCCTCCACAGACTGCATTCATTTGCATATTATTCAAACCGTCATTATCCGTCAGGCAATAAAGCGGACAAGCGGACTGGTCTATCGCACCTTGTATATAAGTCTGAACCGTCGGTAAAGAATAATCCAGATTATTGCCCGAAAGTCGGGCATTAGCAGGATAATAAATCAGATATTGATTGGCAACAGGAACATCGTACATACTAACGCATGCATTCGACAATACAGAGTATTCCGTTCCATTGATGCCTATTTTTTCTCCGGTCTGGATTTCCACCTTCAATTCATCTTCCTGATTAAGGGTCAAAGTAAACGAATTGGGCTGTTCATAAATTAATTGTTCGGTATCGTCACAACTAACCATAATTACCACTAATGCAGCAACGAGATATTTTATCAGTGTTTTCATACTGTTTTTTCTCCTTATGTTTAAGAGTTAATTATTAAGTTTAGCATCAAGTGTAAAGATATAGTTTTCGATATTCGTATAACCGTTATTTGCTATCTTTGCAGCATCGGAGGGGTCATTCTTATCCAAGCCATATTTGTCTTCAAATTCATCAGGCATACCGTCATTGTCGCTATCCAAAGATTTCTCCCCGTTTTGAATAGTACCTACACCTCCCAATGAAAACTGTTGTACATCTTGTTCATTCTGAATAATCGTTCCCTTTTTACCCAGTGAAGTCAACTCATCAATCAGATATTGGTCCACTTCGTCACGAGCCGGAAGACTGGCACCTACATTCTTTACAATCCAGTTATAGGCTTCTGTTGCAGATGTTTGCTGGCTAATAACAGGATGTTTATCCGAAGGCACACTCAGGAAAGTAGGTTCCCCTTTGCAATATTCGGCCCAGTTGGCTTGTGTCAGTTCAAAACCATTGAGCGAACCATCCTTATCATTATCATAATAATTTCCTTTATAATAAGCTTTAAAGTCGGCATTACCTCCCAGAAACGGCGGAGTAGGACTCATCGGAACTTTTTCCACCTTAATAGAGTTATCTTCTTGTCTTACATTCTGCCAGTTGTCCACAGGCCCTACAATGAAGTAGTTATCCTCAATAGTTGTTTCCGACTGACCGGACGAATCACCGCCCATATTATAAGCGGCACCACTTCCCCAGTTATAAACCACATTATTTACAAACTGATTCAGACCTTTCACTTTCGGATTACGTGTTTTATTATCAGTATAAAGATTACGGAAAAGGGTAATGCCTGATTCTGTATCTGTTTGAATCAAACCACCGCAAGAATGATTTTGTAATCCCTGACCAAGAATTGAATTCTGAATGGTAATATTGCGTGGAAGTGCTCCTTTACTATCCCAGTTGATGGAGAAGTTTTCATCACGTCCCCAAGTAACAGATAAATGATCAAAAATCATATTTTCACCATTTGCTATTCCGGCGGCGTCTTTTCCATCAGGCCCATTCGTTCCCATACGGATACGCAAGTGACGACAAATCAGATTACTGGCTCCAGTAAACGAAACGCGGTTACCATAAAGGACCACACCATCTCCAGGAGCAGTTTGAGCTGCAATAGTCAGATTCTTGGAAAATACAAGTGCCTCTTTCAGGTTGATAATACCTGCAACATCGAATACAATTATCCGGTCGGGTTTACTTACCGCAGCACGCAATGAGCCTTCTTCTCCGTTGTCTTCCAAAGTAGTAACATGGTAAACTTCACCACCACGACCTCCTGTTGCCCCGGCTCCATAACCTTCAGCACCGGGAAAGGCCAAAACTTTACCATAATCGGGGAAAGGACCGTCGCTGCCTTTCTTTATAATAACTTCAATATCATTATCACTGCAACTCATTCCTAATGTTGCAATAAGGAGTAAAACTCCGGCATTCTTAAAGAAATTAAATAGAGTAGTTTTCATTTTTAGGTTGATTTATACAGGTAAACATTTTGTTGTTCGTTAAAAGCAATAAAGATTGCTGCCTCTGTCCGGAAGGACAAAAGCCAATCTTTTAATAGTTGAAATAAATTACGAGAAAGATTGAAAAGATATAGCCTTAAATTCATAAAGTCGATTACCTGTTGCAGGATAAACACCTCTGCGAATTTAAGGCTATAGACATTAAAAGTATGTCAAAGAGTGGTTATTCACCGCTTTGTAAGTAGCCTGGATGTTGTGTCAGGTTAGGATTGTCAATCATCGGATGTCCGGAAGACTTAGCAGCAAAAGGTAATAATTCACATTTGTTTTTCTCAAAACCATAATACAAGCCGTCACTACCGTCTGCAGCCTCAATCCAGTTCGGATAAGTACCACCATTTTCCGCAGAACCGGTCGGTTTCGTATAGATAATATTACCTATCTGCAAAGCATTATAACCATTGGTAAATCCTACTGCCTTACGTGCGTTACCATTATAAGTACTTGTATAGGCTTCGAACATATTGACGGGATACCATTTATCTCCATCGGCCATAGTTATACCGTGTGCTTTCACAATGTCTGCCAATGTTTCCTGGAAAGCATCATACTCAGCAGAATTAGTAGGCACAGCTTTAACCAAAGCTATTTCATTAGCATCTGTCAGATCAATATAATCTAAGGCCAGGAATTTATCACCATAGGCCTGAGCATCTACCTGGAACTTATACAAACGATATACCGGCACATCTGCATACTCATTTCTGCGATCAGAAAGATCTTTCATTGCCTGTTTACAAGTAGCCAACTCATCAGCCAACCTGTTCATACGAGTTAAATCGCTACGTAATGTAAACTCACCAGCAAATTCCCATTTACGTTCCTGAACAATAGCGTCCTCAAATTCCTGTTGTCCAGTAGGTATTTCCATAGAGCCAATACCGGCACGTTCGCGAACTTCTTTCAAAGCATCTTTAGCGGCTTGAGTCGGTCCATTATTCAAATAGTTCTGAGTTTCAGCATACATAAGCAATACATCTGCATAGCGCATAACAGGAATATTCAAGTTACGTTGTGATGCTCCTGCCGGTTCTACACACCATGAAATACGGAACTTACCCGGCATGATACAAGAATAAGTAGTACCGACATCTACCCATGTGTCGCCAGCGGCACCTTTATTCAGAAAATAAACACTATAAGATGTACAAGAAACATCACGGCGGGTATCGTTCTCATCAAATGACAAATAGTAGGTAGGCAACATGAACTGCATGGCCTTACGCGAACCATACGTACCACCTCTTGAACCCGGATGCGCATATACACCAAAATTAGAGTTAGTGGTAGTACCATATTGTGCAAGTTCCCAAATCATTTCACCACTGGTTGCGGAGAAATTACGTTGACAATAATTGTACCATAGATACTGAAAACCAGTCATATTATTTTGTGCTTTAACCAGAGAGTGTTCGCTACGATTGATAATCGCCTTACATGCGTCATCAGCAATCTGATAAAACTCCTTTACCTTAGCATCATCACTACGCCGAGCCATCTGGAGAGTACTCGGATCATTGGTTTCGAAATTCCAACGCAATGAATATCCTCCTGCATAAAGAGCTACGCGAGCCAACAATGCATAAGCACCTTGTTTGGACAAACGTTCAGGAGTACCATAACCGCTTTCACTGTACCAAGGCAAGTATTCTACTGCCTGCTGAAGGTCAGCTACAATTTTATCGTAGATTCCATCCCGAGGTGAACGTTTAGGATAAAAGGTGTTTTCATCCGACGGATCCATCTCTTCCAAGGGTTGAAATATGGAAGGTACATCACCATATATACGGATAAGATTATGATAACAAAACGCACGAATAGCAAGCAATTCACCCATTAAAGCATTGCGCTTGCTCGTTTCCGGCATATTACTCAGTTGACTGATACCGATATTTGTAGATTCGATGATACGATATTGTTCTTTAAAAATAGTAGTGACCGTAGCCGGCATGGTCGGATCATACTTATAGTTACAAATCATATATTTCGAGTTATTTGTAGTACCATCTTCACTGGCATGCATCACTGTTTCTCCCATGCCCAATTGGTAAAACATTTCTGAGTGAATCAAGCCACGATAGCAACCTTGTACAAACATGTCAGCTTTATACTCGTTTTCAAAAACGAAGTCTGAATCTTCTGCCGTTAAATCTGGCATTTCAAGCCAGTCCTGGCAAGAAGATATTCCGAAAGAGAAAGATACTATGGCCAAAGCAATAAATGTCTTTTTTATGCCAGCCAATATGATTGATATTTTTTTCATGATAAATCTTTATTTAGAATGTTAAGTTAAGACCAACAACATAACTTCTTGAACGAGGATAAGTAGAACTATCATAGCCCGGTGTACAAACCACGTTATCATTAGCTGACGATACTTCAGGGTCATAACCCGAATAACCGGTAATAGTAGCCAGATTGTTAGCGGTAAAATAGACGCGTGCATTAGATATCATTATCTTTTGCAACCACTTCTTAGGGAATGTATAACCTAATGTCAGCTGTGCAATACGCAAATAAGAACCATCCTCTACATAATAAGAAGAAGGATAAGTAATATAACTTGAGTTGGTTGTATTCAAGCTCCATTTACGCAGTGATTCATTAGGATTCAACTCTTTAAGACGTGCCAGCGTAGTGGCTTTCTTTCCAGTTGCAGGATCAGCCAAACGGTAATAATTATTACCAAATTCAGCCGGGACATTCTGATAGAGAGCATAAGGACTCATACTGTGCTTTGTTGCATTATACACATCATTCCCAATAGAGAATTTCATGAATACACTCAAGTCAAAACCATAGAAAGAGAAAGTATTATTGAAACCTCCAATGCAATCAGGAGTACCGTTACCTATTTTCACATATTGTCTCGTAAACTGATCGCCAGCTTCATTGTCAGCTGCAAACTTTATATCACCAGGCTGAGGTTTTCCATCAAAAGGTTTCACAACACCATCACGCAAAATGAAAGAACCATCTTCTCCCTGAGTAAAATCATCAGTAGTATAAATGCCGTCATATACGTATCCATACATATCACCCAATGCTTCACCTACCACAGCATAATAGGTTAACGTACCCGAACGGTTGCTACCTGCAGCGAACGTCTTATGATCTTCTACTCCCTCCAAAGCCAGAACTTTAGAACTGTTGAAAGCAAGATTCAGGTCTGTAGTCCAACGGAAGTTTTTCGTGTTGATGTTCACCGTATTAAGAGTGATTTCCCATCCACGGTTACGCATTTCACCAACATTCTGATACTGACTTGAGTAACCCGTTGAAGACGGAATAACACAATTCATCAACAAATCACTGATTTGGTTATTATACCATTCAGCAGTCAAATTCACGCGACTGTTAAACAACGATATATCCAGACCAATATTCGTTGCATGTAAAGTCTCCCATTTCAAATCCTTATTACCCAATGTAGTACCTACAACATAAGCTGAATTATTCTCATTATTACCCATAGGGTAAGTGGTTTGTGAATAGTTAGTGGTATATTTACTACTACCAATAGCATTATTACCAGTCACACCATAACCAACACGAAGCTTTAAACTATTAACTACATTCATCAATTTACTGTTCTTCCAGAAATTTTCTTCCGAAATACGCCATGCACCAGATACGGAAGGGAATACTCCCCACTTGTTTCCTTTGGCAAAATTAGTTGCTCCATCACCGCGAACTGTAGCTGTTAATAAATAACGTTCGTCAAATGTATAATTAAAACGTGCAAAAGCCGAAACAATACCACTGTTTTTATGGCTCGTTGATTGTTCCTTAACCGTTGCATCAGTAATATTATCCAGTCCATGATTTGGATAAGGGAACTTGATAAGTGTCATCTTATCACTCTCACTTTCTGAATAAGTAACTTCATGACCCATAAGAACATTTACCTTGTGTTTTTTGGCAAAAGTCTGGCTGTAATTCAAGGTATTGGTTACTTGCCATTTATATGACTCTGAATTACTGATACTACCGTTTATACCAGTATTACTGGGATCCATTATATAAGAAGTAGAATTCTCATCGGCAAAAGAAGTAGATTTACTATGCGACCATGTATAACTACCTGCTGTTCTCCAAGTAAAATGTTTCAGGAAGTCAAATTCCAGACCTGCATTTACCGTATATAATTTGGAACGTTTATTCGAAGTAGAAGCATCATTCTGTACAATCGGATTGGCAGTATCAAAAGAAGCATCAAGTCCCGAGAAGTCCGGATAAGTCTGCGTATAAAGCAAATCATCACGGGTAAACATGCTTCCTCCATTAATAGGCTGAAGAAGTACATTCTTCATTCCGGAATAAGCACCACCACCATCTGTCGAATTGCCTGAAAACATTGTGTTAAGATCAAAACGAACCCCTTTATAAAGTTCTGTATTAACCTTCGCACGGATTGAATTCTTCTTTATACCATGATTAGCAAGCAAACCTTCCTGATCACTATAATTATAACTCAACATCACCTGAGTCTTTTCAGTTCCAGTAGAAACATTGACATTATGATTTTGCGTCAGGGCTGAACCTCCAAATACTTCATCTTGCCAGTCGATGCCATAAGCATCTCCATATTGGCTATTGATACGTCCATAAACTCCTGAATAAAAATCACTGGCATCAATACCTTTTCCATTATCAAATACATTACTCCACACTGCTGTTTTACTTTGCAGTTCTGCCATCTCATATTGATACTTCACAAAATCCTCAGCATTAGACATCATATCCAGTTTTTTAGAAAGTTTGTCAAAAGAGAAGTAAGTATTATAAGTTATCTGTGTCTTTCCTTTCTTACCGGACTTTGTCGTAATTAACACGATACCGTTAGAACCACGTGAACCATAGATAGCAGTGGCCGATGCATCTTTCAAAATATCAATGCTTTCAATGTCATTCACATCAATATTGGTCAAAGCATCACTCATTTCAAAACCATCTACAATATAAAGAGGTTCCGTGCTCTGAGTAATAGAAGTACCACCACGGACAGTGATATTAATGCCAGCACCAGGTGCACCACTTTTTGTAACGATGTTCACACCTGCCGCCTTACCCTGCAAAGCCTGAGCAGCTGTTATTGCCGGAACAGCTGCTAACTCACTGCTTGAAACAGAAGATGTAGACCCCGTCAAATCTTTGCGCTTCACCTTTGCATAACCAATAGCAACAACTTCTTCCAACATCACACTGGATTCTTTTAATGTAATGTCAAAATGCGTTTTGTTACCGATTACCACCGTATGGTTATCATAACCGATAAAAGAGACTATCAACTCCTTGGCAGAAGCTGGCACAGAGAGTTTAAAGTTACCATCCATATCAGTAATTGTACCGACAGCACTATTACCTTTCACCGTAACAGAAGCACCGATTACCACGTCAATTGCATCCCTGACGGTACCGGTAATCGTTTTGTTCTGAGCTAAAATGCTTAGAGGACAGCTTATTAATATGAGCATTAATAAGCACAGATTTTTGTGTAAGATTCTCATAGATTATTAATATAATTGATTAATAAATAAATTCAAGCCTAACAAATTATACTATGACCGTTATCGGACACAGAACTTGTGTCAGCAAAAATAGAAACTCTTACACCTATATAAAATGCGAATTTTGACCGAAACACTTTTACTTTTGATTTTATTCATGAAAAGGAAAGCACTTCAGAAGCTAAATCAACAGATTCACAAAGGATTAATAATGATTTTGATCTAAGACTGAACGTTTTGATTTTACAATAAGTCCTCTTCTTCTACATTGGTTTCACGCCCAAAAGATCTATATTCCAAGGGTGTAAATCCAGTACGTTTTTTGAAAAGAGAGAAGAAATGCTCAGTGGATTTATAATCGAGCATAAAAGATATTTCCTTAACAGACTGGGATGTACCTACTAACAACTGCTTTGCTTTACGGAGTTTCAATTCCTGAAAATATTTGGCAGGTGCATATCCCGTATAATCCTTAAAAACCTTGCGGAACCAGGAATAGCTAATATTCAGTTTCATAGCCAATTCTTCCGGATCAATATCTTTGAACACATTTTCATTCATAATAATTTTTGCTTGTTCAATCTTTTGATCAACATCGCCGACCTCAAAAATCTTATTCTTAGAAATGGAAAGGATCATTCCTATCATATGCAACACAATACCAGAAAGATATTGTTGAGAAGAAATCTTATCAGCTTCAGCAATTTCCAATGCACGTGAGAAAAGAGTAACTAATTCTTCATTCAACCCCACCTCTAATACTTGATTATCTTTAGAAAGGAAACCACCTTTCAACATATCATCTATGACCGGTCCTTCAAAACCAATATAGTATTCATTCCATCCTGTCTGCTGGTATGGATGGTATGTGTGCCACTGTCCGGGAAACAGCACCATGAGCCTTCCCTTACAAACTTGCTTCTCAGGAGTGGTCTCAGAGGTAAATAATCCTCGACCTTTAGTAATGTAAACCAGCTGATACTCACGTAAAACACGTCCTTTTTGAGCATTGAAGAAGTAACCAGAAGGATGATCCTTCAAGGGATAGGGAGAATTCGGCTGGATAGACTGAAAGCCTACAGTATTTACCCACAGACCGAATTTCTGATCCATGTCATTTACAATCAAGTACTTAAATTCAACCCCTAAATCATTATAGTTCTTAGTCATAATACGTGTTTTTACAGAATAGGATAGGTAAGGGCAAAAATAGAAATTATTTGCGAATAAAAAAATGTCCGCTCCGGGTTAATTCTAAAAATATACCGGAGCGGACTAATAAATACGAATAAAGAGAAAGAGTCTATTTCTTTACGACAATCTTATCATATTGTTGTTCGGCCTTGATTTCTGTATACTTAGGTGCATCTATCATCTCGATAAGTGCACGGAGTACAGGACCTTCACCCATAGGATCGTTCTCCTGGGTAGGACGGTTGTAATAGTATGCCACAGAAGGCATAATGCCGGTTCCTACACAAATAGAAGTTACATCACCATCATCTGAGATTTTTTTCATCATACCCTTCAAACCTTGTTCAGCCACATAGATAAAGTCCGGATGCAACCAACCTTCCTTCACACCACGGGCAATACCGAACACGAACATGGCGGTACCGGTGATTTCTTCATAAGAATCTTCCTTATCCAGCAATTGATGCCAAAGTCCGTTCTTACCTTGATAGCGTGCTACACCACTGGCTTGCTGGCGGAAATTTTCAATAACCGCTTCACGCATCGGATGATCTTTCGGCATCATACTGAGCAAATCAGCTTGTGCCATAAACACCCAGCCGTTGGCACGGCTCCAATGAGCCACTCCGTGCTCCTTATTATCTGTATGATAGCAATGATAATAAATCCGCTTTTCAGGACACCAAAGATAACGGGTATAATTCAGCACCTGATTGGCAGCATCATTGAAATACTTTTCATCACCGGTCATCTTACCCATGCGGGCAAGGAAAGAGATAGCCATGAAGGCATCATCCGCCCAAATAGTATTGACGTGTGGCCAGATACGCGCAATAGTGCCATCAACCAAACGAGGTTCACCATAATTCAGATGTTCGGCAGTCTCATTAATGTAACCCAAAAATGAATCATTGGGATACTTCAGCTGCAACTCTATCAGACTGGCTCCCATCGGTCCATTGTCGTCTAGACGTTTGCCTCGGAAGATCATATGCCAACTCAATTTGCGGACAGCATTCCAACCATCCCGTTTGAAAGCCTCGTCATATTGTTTACGGAAGAAATCAAGATTACCTTCATTGAACACGAAGTTCATATTCTTCAAAACATATTTCTCATACTTCTTATCACCGAGTTTATCACCCAGTTCCATCAAAGCCATGTTTGTTACGCCATTGGTATAGTGCCAGTTATTGTACTTGCATGCTACCTTCACGTCCATATCAAGAGGTAACTTCTTGACGGATTTATATATCTCACCAGTCTTCGTATTCTTGAACTCGTATGTAGTGCTGGCAAGAATGCGGTCTGCAATCTTTACGGCAGCTTCTCTTGCCGTCATCTTTGTTTGGGCGGTAAGGGTTGCCACTGCCAACAGCAGGGCGAGGGAAAAGAATGTTCGTTTCATGATTATAGTTTTAAGTAGTTAGTAGCAAGCGGATAGTAGCAGGTGGAAACTACTACTATCCGCTTTAGAGTTATTTAGGAAGATTAAATGCGCGAGTCATTTCCTGCATTTGCTCCTGACTCATGCCATCAGGTTCAAAGCCCATGTTTTTGGCAGCAATATAAATCAAGGCAGATTTATTCAATACATCTACCTGATCGAAAGCTGACATAACATCCACATCTACAGCAAAAACACCATGTTTTTCCCACATAGCCACGTCATAATCTTCAAGTTGTTCAATAGTTGCTTCCGCCAGTTTCACGGAGCTTGGCAGTTCGTAAGGAATGATGCCTAAACCACGCGGACAGAAAGCCTTGGTTTCAGGAATCATACTCCAAAGCAAATTGGTAGCCACATCCTTCTCCAGGAATTTCTTGCAATGCGTCATAGCAATCAGTTCGATAGGATGGGTATGCAATGAAGCTTTATAGGGAGATCCTTTCTCAATCAAGCGATTGTGCACACTAAGATGGGCAGGAAGTTCGGAAGTAGGCATCACCGGATGATCGGCAATGATAACATAGCTGGCACAGTCATCCAGAATACGAATCACAGAACCGTGCTCCATCGGCCAACGGGCCAAATCACGCATGCGTTTATTAGTGCCCTTGCAATAGAAATAGCAATCTTTCAGATACGGAAGAGTAGCGCCGATTTGTTTCACTTCGCTGATGGCAGGCAATGCTTTTATTTCATCGTCTACAAATTCAGTAATATTCAGGGTGATATTGCCGCCATTACGTTCGGCCCACCCTTTTTGCCAGAGATATCCGGCAACTTCTGCCACTTGATTGACTGCATAAGTCAATGCCGGACGGTTTTCGAGAATTGATTTCATTATAATAAATTAAGTTACGAGTTACGAGCTACAAGCTACGAGTTGCTGCGCTATCATACCGAAAGGCACTTGTAACTCGTAGCTCGTAGCTATATATACTATTACACTTGCGCCATTGCCACCACAATAATAGAAGATATCAGAACTACCAACCCTAAAATAAGAACCGCAATCGTAGTATTGCTGACACCTTTCCATTCCTTCAACAGAATTCCCCAGACATTGCTGAACGTTACGTTCAATGACATCAGGATACTCCAAGAGAAAGCAAGCAGTACAGGACTGTCTGTCAGGAAGCTCTTACCCATTTCAAGGCCGAAGAACTGAGAATACCACAATACGCCTGCAAGCGCACAGAACAACAGATTATTCGTCAGTACCGAACCTTTCACAGAAAGATATTCCTTACCCGTCTTATTCTTGATATTCTGCCAGATACAGTAAGCGGCATTCGTACAGAAGCCTCCAAGAGTTACCAGGAAAATTACAGGTAATCCGGCATAGAGCGCTTCTACTCCACCAGCCAAAGCTGCCTCCTTTATCGGTGTTCCCGCATCCAGTCCGAGAGCGAAACAAGCGCTCATCACACCTGCCAACAGAGCCACAAGCAGCCCTTTTGTCAGAGCAAAATCCTTAACGGCAGCGCGTTTTTCCTCTTCCGTCATATTCTTGGAACGAAGACTACCGGCATATCCAATAATAGCAATACCTGCCAACGTGATACAGACGCCGATGAGCAACATCAGTCCTTCACCATGAAGCAAGTCTTTTCCGGCAAACAAAGCCGGGAAAAGTGTTCCGAAGCCGGCGCACGTACCGAGGGCAATACTCTGTCCGAGCGCTACGCCCAGATAGCGCATACTCAAACCGAATGTCAGTCCACCCACGCCCCACAGAACGCCGTAAACCATAGCTGGCAAAGCGCCTCCTGCGCCCCAGAGTTCCAGTAAGGAGCTTCCCGCCGGAATGGCGAGCAGTGCGCCCAACAGCGGAAAGACGAGCCATGCAAAGATTCCTTGCACCAGCCAGAAGCTTTCCCACGACCATCCGTCCACTTTTTTTATCGGTACATACGAGCTGCTCTGCCCGAAACTGCCAATGGCAATAATCAAAAGTCCTATCAGTGTATTCATAATTTTGTCTATTTAAGTCATCCACAACAGACTAATCATCAAGCGATTACGTATTCCCCGGAGATACCGTGACGACAAGCGCATGTCATTATCACCCTCATCCTTAACCGTTGCAAATATACACTAATTTCAGCGTTTCGACGTAACGTCTGCTTCGTATTTCTGTATCTCAGTAATGAAATCCTCACCTACAGGTACACCGTTCTTCAGACAGAACATATCCCAAACAGCATTCCAAGGCAGAGATTTTCCTTCTTCGAGCAGAGCAAGGCGTTCAAACAGCTGATCGTTCGCCTCGTATTTACGCAATGTATCCAGCGGTTCCAGCAGAGCTTGCAACACACATTTCTGTGTAGCACGGCTACCTACTACATACGCACCGATACGATTGATAGAAGCATCGAAATAGTCCAAACCGATATGCACGCGATCCAAAGCATTACAACGTACGATTTCTTTGCAGAGGTCCATCGTCTCATCATTCATTATCGTTACATGGTCAGAATCCCAACGTACCGGACGGCTCACGTGCAGCATTATTTCCGGAATAAACAGTAACAATGAAGACAACTTGTCGGCAACGCTTTCTGTCGGATGGAAGTGACCTGTATCCAGCGTAACAATCTTATTACGGCTCACACCATAACCGATATAGAAATCATTGGAACCTACCGTATAACTTTCCAGACCGATACCGAACACTTTAGACTCCACACAGTCCTTCATATTCTTGTATTCCACCTCGAAGATACGATCCAAAGAATCCTTCAGTAACTCGCGATATAACATACGGTTTACAGTAATATCCTTACTTCCATCATGCACCCACAGGTTCATGATACAAGGATCGCCCTGGCGTTTACCCATTTCCTCGGCAATAGCACGGCAACGTTTTGTGTGCTCCACCCAGAAATCACGGATTCCTTTATCAGGATTAGCAAGTGAAAGATTACCACTCTTCGGATGAGAGAAAGAGGTAGAGTTGAAGTCCAGCTTCATATTGTTTTCGGCCGCCCATTGTATCCAGCTTTCAAAATGAGCCGGCTCCACCTGGTCACGGTCAACGAACTTACCGCCGAAGTCACCATAGATTTCATGCAGATTCAAACGATGAGTTCCGGGTATATAACTGGCTGCCTTCAAGACGTCCTGTCTCAATTCTTCCATATTGCGAGCTTTGCCGGGATAGTTTCCGGTAGCCTGGATACCTCCTGTCAGCGCACCCTGCGCTTCAAATCCGGCTACATCATCTGCCTGCCAACAGTGCAGGGAGAGGGAAATCTTTTGCAAAGCATCCATTGCTTTTTCTACATCTACGCCAATAGCCGCATAACGTTCTTTTGCCAATTCATAGGCTCTCTGGATTAATTCTTCTTTCATGATGGTACTAGTTTTAATTATAAAGTTTTAAGTATTAAGTATTTTCTATTCAGGCGGTAAGGGAAATCAGGCTAACTGCAGGAAGTGCAGATAAGCAGCATTCCATACTTCCACATTTTCCGGGGTGAAGGTTTTCAACGGAATGGAACGGTTGATGAGCTGGCGCATGGAAACAACGTCACTCGCCGCACCTGCTGTAAGGGCTTGTATCATGACATTACCGATTGCTGTCGCTTCTGACGGACCGGCCACTACTGGTATACCTACTGCATTGGCTGTCCATTGATTTAATAAATCATTACGACTGCCACCTCCGATAACATGCAGGGCCTCTACCGGACGGGGAGAAAGATTGCGCAGATTCTCCAGCACCTGACGATAGCGCAGTGCCAGACTTTCGAAGATACACCGCACCACTTGTCCGCGAGTCTCCGGTATCGGCTGATGATGGTCAGCACAATAGGTACGGATTGCCTGTTCCATATTCATCGGATTGGCAAACAGAGCGTCATCCGGATTTATCAGGCTACGGAACGGTTCACAGGCTTCCGCTTCGGCGATCAGTTCGGGATAAGAGATCTCTTCCCAATCACAGCGACAGCGTTCCAGTAACCACATACCACAAATATTCTTGAGCAAACGAATGGTTCCGGCAACACCGCCCTCATTCGTAAAATTTAAAGCTTCGGTTTCTTCATTAATAACCGGTGCATCCGTCTCTACACCCATCAATGACCATGTGCCGCTACTCAGATAAGCAAAGTTACGATCCAGTGCCGGCACAGCCGCCACAGCCGAAGCCGTATCATGCCCGGCAACAGCAATCACCGGAATTGCTCCCAGCCCAGTGATCGTTTGTATTTCTTTAGTCAATACACCTACCTTTTCGCCCGGATAAACAAAACGGCCGAAATGCTCTTCCGTTAATCCGATTTCTTTTAACAATGCCGGTTCCAGACGACGTGTTTCCGCATTCACCAGTTGCGCTGTGGTGGCAATGGTATATTCTGTCACCATCTCCCCCGTCAATAAGTAACTGAGTGCATCCGGCATGAAAAGTATCTTATCAACTGCTTCCAGTGCGCTATCTTTATTACGACGTAAAGTATCTAATTGAAAAAGTGAATTGAAATTCATGACCTGGATGCCTGTCCATCCATAAACTTGCTTACGGGGAACACGGTTGAAGAATGCCTCAGGAGCACCCTTAGTATGCGGATCACGATAAGAATAGGGCTGGCGAAGCAATCCGCCATCTTTACCTACACATACAAAATCCACTCCCCAAGTATCAATTCCGATAGAAGTTATCTGTACATCATCCATACGGGCAGCCAGTTTCAAACCTTCCAGAATGTGACGATACAATTCATAAATATCCCAGTAGTAATGTCCGCCGACTTCGATCAGATAGTTAGGAAAGCGGTTTACATCCTGCAATTCCAATCCCTGCGGAGTAAATGTTCCCAATATGGTACGGCCGCTGGTAGCTCCCAAATCAACCGCAAAAAAGCAATGTTTCATGATATTAAATATAATTTGACGATACAAAAATAGGGGAAACCTCCCCTATACTTTGTATTAGTTTTGATTGAAAAGGTGCTGTTTCTGATATTCTTACCAGAGAGTGCACAGAGATCAAATTACTCCTCCACTCCTTCACAATAACGGGTCACTATCTTTTCTCCTTCCGCATTGCGAATATTCACATTCTTCATACTGATATTCTTACTATATATAAATTCAGCTCCCAATTTAGAAGTAATATCTATATCTTCCAACACAATACCATCAATCGGCATTTCAGGGATACCATTGAAGAATAAGGCACGGCGGGCTCCGGCACAAACCAGGTTCTTCACATGAATATTACGGAAACAAGGTGTAGTTTCGTCCACCGGCAGCGGTTCTACTTTAGCAGGTACCTTCTCACCACTTTCCAACACTTCAACAGCCGATTTGCCACCATAATAAAGATTGAATGTAATCGGCTCCGTCGGGATATCCATCATGGCAATATTACGTATCCAGATATTCTCAACAACTCCTCCGCGTCCGCGCTTGCTCTTAAAACGCAAACCAACATCCGTACCCAGAAACTGACAATTGCTGACAGAGACATTGCGTACACCGCCACTCATTTCACTACCAACCACAAAACCTCCGTGACCTTTGAATACTGTACAACCGTCTACCACCACATTCTCACAAACACGTCCCCGGCGGCGGCCGTCTTCGTCTTTACCACTCTTCAGACAAATACCATCATCGCCCACATCAAATGTAGAGTTCACAATCAGTGCATTCTTGCAAGATTCCAGATCCAGACCATCACCATTCTGTGCATAACTCGGATTACGTACCTGCACTTCTTCTATCAGCACATTCTCACACATCAACGGATGCAGGTTCCATGCCGGTGAATTCTGGAAAATCACACCCTGCAACCATACATTCTTACACTCTATGAGGCTCACCATCACCGGACGAAGAAAATGACGCACACTCTGCCACTCTTCCTCGGTTTTCAGATTCTGAGGTACATTCATATTACTGATAGTATCCCCTTTCAGCGTCTGTGGATAAGGGAACCAATAGGTGGGACGTTTATAAACCCCACCCCGGGCGATAGTCTGTTTCCATACACCTTCTGTTACTTTCTCCCGTTTCAGAGGACGCCAATAATGTCCGTTACCATCAATGGCACCTTCTCCCGTTATCGCTACATTTTCCAGATTGCGTCCGGAAACAGGCGATTGGCAACGACGGGTATCCAATCCTTCAAATACAGTCTCTACCAATGGATAGAGGTCCACATCAGGTGAAAAGAGGATAACAGCACCTTTTTCCAAGTGCAGGTCAATATTACTTTTCAGGACAATAGGACCTGTAAACCAAACACCGGCAGGAACAATCAAATGTCCGCCCCCCTTTTTCGCCAAAGCATCAATAGCCTTGGCAAAAGCCGCCGTACAAAGTTCTTCGCCATTACCTACTGCACCGAAGTCAGCGAGGTTCACCTTGCGATCAGGAAACTTCGGTGCTTCTACCCTTGGCATATCAAAAGGCAGGTCTTTATATACCGCTTCATACTTATACGTTGAAGATTGGCAAGCACTGAGCAACCACAGACAAACGGCTGCAATCACATACAATTGTTTCGTCATTCTTAGTTCTTTTTTATTTATAATCAGATATTTATTTCTATTCTCCCAGATAGAAGGAAGGTACGGGCGCCTGCGGATACCCCATGCTGCGATGCGCCACATAGCTACGATAAAGCGGGTCTTGCATCAGCGTTACGCGACGGTCGCGAGCCGGAATATTGGTATGATAGATACGCAACTCTCCCGGCAAAGCAGTAATCAGTTCTTCACGCCAATCACCTTCCAGGTCAGCTATCATCAAGATATCACCTTCGATTCCTCCAGTCAACACTTCCCCCTGCCATTTCCAGATGCTTTGTTTGCGCCCTCCGGAAGATGAAGAAGCTCCCCAGCGGTTATCATCTCCTTTAAAAGTCTCACGCAGCAGATCCGCATCCCACCATATCCAATTACGGCAACCGGGTACTTCTGCATTTGTAGTGTTTATTTTCTTGCCAGCGGCAGTGAGCAGGTATTTATCCGTGCTGCCACCTTTACGGTCTTCACTGGCAAAACATTCCATACCGGGATGTGAAGGGTCAAAATCGGCCACCATACCGTCACCTACATGATAGGTGGTCTGCCCGATTTTCCAGATCAATTTGCCGGTAGCTGCATCCACCACGGAAACACCGCGACCATCCTCTTTCTTCGGTTCACTCACCATAAACACCTGCATACCTTCCATATCCGGCTGAAGTTTGCAAAGATAAGCCTTGTCACTATGTCCCAAACCGGAAGACCAAAGTAACGTACCATTATCATCGAGCATACACGAGCCTAACAGAATCTCATCCCGTTCGTCACCGTCCACATCAGCCGTCACCATGCTGTGCGCACCCATACTGCGCACAATGGGATTTTCTTCATCCCCATCCCAACGCCAGGCACGTTGCAGTTTTCCGTCTTTCAGCATCCAGGCATCTACCACCATCAGTTTGTAAGTGCCGCGGGCAGCCAATATATAAGGTGTCTTTCCATCCAGATAGGCAACCCCCATTTGGTTGCGGTTCTGGCGAATCAGATTTCCATAGCGGTCGTTCCGTTCAGGCCAGTCCACGCGATCTATCTCTTTACCGGTCATGCCATCCAGCACGGAGAGGTATTCACTGCCACCACAAACACGGCCTTTCTCATTCTTCACATAGTCATCAGCAGCGGTCTTGATGGCAACTTCAGCTTTCCCATCTCCATTGAAATCGTATACAATGAAAGGAGAATACCAGATTCCCGGTTCGATACCCGGTCCCATATCATAAGTCCAGAGATAGGTTCCGTCACTCAGGTAAGCGGATATTTTATATGTTTTTCCGGTGGTATCTCCGGGCATACCGGGGTCAACATTCGTTTCGGGAGTACGGATGATATAGTCATAAATACCGTCACCGTTCAAATCTGCTAAAGCGATCTTCCCGGCTTTCACATTCTCTTTCAATGGAATAGAAGTATAAGGTTTCAATTCGGAAAGGATCACTTCCCGTTTCTCCGACAGGGCGGGCTTCTTTCCTTTCACCAGGGCTTCCACCCAATAAGACGCCTTTTCGGCAGGAGTAGCATCTATAAAGTCACAAGTCTGCGTAAGTGGCTTTTTAGTCAGGCGACGCACTTTACCGTCAGCTTCCCGATAGACATGAAAAGCAGTGCCGGGGGCATCCGATGCCAATAACCGCCAGCTGAAATAAATACCTTTGCCATCGCGGGCAGGAGTTACTGTCAGTCCACGACTCAGATTCTCGGTCACCCGTTCCCGGGCAAAACCTTCCACTAAGGGTTTCGGTTCGTGCCTCGGATCAAGAATTTCGTAGTAGTAATGCCTCTCGCGAGGATCCTGGGCATTCAGAGTACTTGCCAATCCAAGCAAGCAGAGCATAATTAGATTCGATTTCATTGATTATTGCTTTAGTTTGAAGTGACACTAATGTACCGTTTGTGTAACACAAGCGTTACACTTGTACCACACAAGTGTTTGATTTGCGTAACACTTGCATTACATTTATGCCACACAAGTGTTGTTCAAGGGCATTATAAATACTATTCCAAAATCTGCATAGGAATCAAGTGCACAGGTCCCAGTAACCCGCTTGGGACCGGTTCCCATTTGCCATAATTATCCTTTTTATAATGGATATTCACAATATTGGCATCCTTATAAATACGCCAGGGAACATCGCGCCGATCCATATCAGCAATACGGTTAGCGGGCAGATTGGTAACTTCCACCTCCAATGTATTCACGCCCGGACGAAGATACTTGCCCACCAAACAACGATAAGGAACTGCAATAAGCGTAGCTACCGCCTGTCCGTTGATGCGTACACGGGCACTCTCACGAACATCCCCGAGGTCGAGCATCCACTCTCCGGCATCGGCAGGACTCTTCAGTGTAAACGTAGTGGTATAGCAAGCAGCTCCCATCACATTCTTTGCACCTTCGGCAGGAATTTCCGTCCATGAGCCAAGAGACACACTGTCCGGAGTGGCAGCAACCGCAGGGCTTGCCTCTACAAAGCGGAATCCCCATTTACCGGTAAAAGAATAAGTTACCGGAGACGTATTCTTCACATCGTTCTGCACTACAGGCGTCCAGTATCCATATTCGGGTGCAGAAACTTCCTGGTCCGCGAACGTCTTCAGGATAACAGATTCACCGGATACCAATTGCAGGAACACTTCCGTCCTGCCATTATTCTGGCGCAACCGTGCCTTACCGGAGGTTCCGTTCATCGGATTATAAAGCATTGCCGAACGTGCCTGCACAGCCAAAGGTATCCAGTTTTCGGTATCTTCTGTTTTCAAAGCAGAGATGAAATAGTGGTGTCCTTCAGGATGCGAGCGACGAATGCTGCTTAATCCGAAAGTAGTCTTCATCTCTTCGGGAACAGCAGCAGTGGCGGCCAGTGTACGAGCATAGTCTGTTCCAAAGAGAATATGTCCCTTTCCTTCCCGCTCCTTTATCTGTGCCAGCGCCTTATTGAACTCAGTACGGCGTCCTTCCAAAGTATTCAGCCCCGGCACATCCTCCGGATATTGCTCCAGAAAGACAATCGTAGCACCTTCATCTGCCAGACGAAGCAGTTTCTCCAGTACATCGGCAGGCATCAGGCGGGCACCGGGAACTACCAGCGCTTTATAAGAGACACCACCGGAAGTCAATATCTTGCCGTCCTGGCACATGGCATTACGGATGAAGTTATCGGAAATATAATCCATATCATATCCCGCACTATAAATACGATGCACCGCCTCTATAAAACGGGGAGCACGTTTTGCCATCTTATGAATATCGAAAAGCAACAGACGTCCGTCCTGTTCATCCCACATATCGTATACAGGCAGATAAACCAGGAAGTCATTATCCGGTTGTCCCATTTGCAGGAAACTCTGGCAACGGGTGACATAATCGAAAAATACAGGGGCATCCCGCCAAATAGTATTCGTAGGACTCATATCAATGGAAGCATAGAACTTCCAACCCGGCCAGGCAGCCTCAGCGGGCGAGTAAGTGGTTCCATGAAAATACATGTGATTCACACCCGAGATAAACATCAGGTCCATATCGGGCTTGCACTGCGAAAGTGAAGTGCGGAAGTGCTCTGTCAGCCAGGTGAATGTCTCCGAAGTAGTGAACGGTTTTCCGGCAATATGCGCTGCCGAAGAAGCATATTTCAGCATGGAAAGATCAGAGTCGTTGGGGCGCGTCAGCGAGTCCTTACGCAAGCCTCGGATACCGAAGTCGGACAGTCCGAACCCCTCACATTCGGGCACGTCGACCGTCGCATAAAGATCTATCAGATTACCGGGAGAACCGTGTGCCTGGTTACGGGTACGTGAACCATGTTTGTGCGCCCAGTCCGTCCACTGGCGGGTGAAGTTCTCCTGAAGCAGTTCGGCAAGAGTTTCGCGATAATCGGAGATAATGCGACGGGTAGTCTCTGTCCGGTCTTTCGAAAGGAAATCCGGAAGAAAGTGTTCCAGTTTATAACCACGACGGCGGGCAAACTGTTCAAACAGGTCGTCCGTCCAGTCGGCACCGTAAACTTCATAAGAGTCATTGAAAAAATTATGCGGATACTCTGTTGGAGTTCCGGCAGAACCATCAGCCGCCTTTCCGGCGAAGGCCTGCTCAAACCGGTTCAGATAATTGGATACTGCTTTTGCCGAAAAGTGGTTCATCACATATCCTTCACCGCCGGGAGCAGCACGCTTCACTTTCTGAAATGTTTTACCAACGAAAGCGGCAATCAGCCGCCACTCCCCTTTCGGAGCCTTCCATACCAGCTTTCCGTTCTCTATCTTCGAAGTCAGGTCATAGCAACGTACAGCCTTTTGTTCTTTCGAAGTAGAAGCGTCAGTCAGCACTCTGAAAGCCATCAGCTTACACAGTTTGGCATACGGACGTTGTTTTTCATCCGTCACTTCTATCTTTTCTTTCAGGCGTTCACCACCCTTCAGTGTATATTCTTCAATCAGCAATTTACAGGCAGCATCTTCTATACCCACTTCCGGGCCACCGAAAGGCCAGCCCGTACCTGTGTTCATATCAATCTTCATACCCAGGCGTGCAGCTTCACTTTCCGTATGGTGTAACATTTGCATCCACCCGGGAGTCAGGAACTGAATTTCGTTTGCATCATTACCCTGCACCCCATAGATAGGAGTAACTTCCATCGTGCCCATCCCGGCTTTGGAATATGCTTCCAGATTGCGGGTCAGGTTAGCCGCATCTACCGCACTCCCCATCCACCACCAGCGAGCACCCGGTTTAGCTTCCGTAGTTACTTCAGGCCACGCTATATTTTGTGCGGAAAGGGTTCCGGCACAGAAAGAAGCAAAGATTATTGCCAATAAATTCTTTTTCATGATATATACTATTTATTCAGCTCCAAACAGCCCATAATAAACGGTCCTGTTGCTTTTGCATCATTATCCCGCATCTTCTCACCGATATAATATTCGAAGCTGCCATCGCGATACGGATGTCCGCCCAAGCCGCCCACCTGGCAGCAACGTGTCAGTGTCAGCGTACCATCCTGGCGTTCTACCATCAGTTTACTTTTCAATCCGTTGAAAGCCTTCTCAGCCACAGCACGATACTTCGGGTCAATATACCCTTTATTCACAGCTTTTGCATAAGCATACATGAATTGCGTGGTCACAGATGCTTCCGGGAAGTTTCCTTTCCGTTTCGGCTGGTCGAGTACCTGATACCACAGACCATTTTTGTCCTGATAAGCGGGCAGCACCTCAGCCAGTCCCTGTATCCAGCCAATCATCCGGGCGCGTCCTTCGTGGTTTTCGGGAATGAAATCCAACGCATCCACCATCGCCATGAACCACCATCCGATACTCCGTCCCCAGAAGTTAGGCGAATGTCCTGTTTCCGGATCTGCCCAACGCTGACTCTTGCTTTCATCCCAGGCATGATGATAAAGCCCGGTTTTGGCATCATACGTATGTTTCTGGCAAAGCGTAAACTGTTTTACCGCCTCATCAATCCATTCGGGTTTGTTGAACTCCGCACCATATTGTGCAAGGAAAGGAGATGCCATATATAAGCCATCCAGCCAAATCTGATGCTGATAGATCAGCTTATGCCAGTACGCACCTTCCAATGTGCGCGGATGGTTTTTCAGTTGCTTAACCAGGGCATCCATTGCTATTTTATATTTCTCTTTGCCTGTTTCACGGTACAAATCGAACAAAACCTTACCTGAATTTATATAATCGAGGTTGTATGTTTCCACATGATACAAATGGATTTCTCCTTTATCATTAATCAGTGAATCCGCCCATTGCTCCACATAGTCGAAATAACGGCGCTCTCCTGTCTTCTTCCACATTTGCAACATCGCACAGCAGCCTACACCCTGCGCATATCCAAAGAACAGACGCTTCCCATGATCCAACTGATAGGCTTTCGGAAAACGTACCATTTCCGAATCGGCAAACCAACGGGCATACGAATCCGGCTCCCACGTATCTGTACGGAAAGGAGTAGCCGGGAATCCGGCTTTATTATAAAGATTCACGCGGAAGAAATTGCAATATGCATAACGCACAGCTACCGGCACGGAAACCTGCGGAGCGGAAACTTCCAGTTTGCCTCCCTTGATTACGGCTGTAGCCGGATAAAAGCGGTGATCTTCACCGGCGATGATAAAGCCTTTCACCGGTTCATTGTCCGGAGTCATCAGTCCGTCGTCAGCATAGTCAAAGCTCAACACGGCTTTATTCCCTTCCACCTTCATTGTCTTGAACAACGGGCCGGAATAAGTCACGTCCTTACCATATTGCTTGGCCAATGCCCAGGCGGCCAGGCGTTCACCCGTCACTGTTTTATTGCGGGGATGGATATCGAGCGAGTCGCCCGCATCAGTGATTACTGCCATACCCACATTCTTGAGTCCGCTTTGCCAAGTCCGGAGTTGCGCTTCGCGGATAGTGGCCGGCTGTCCGTAGTGCGGAGCTATCTGCACAAAGTAGAATGGCATATCCGGCTGCTTCCATTCTTTACGCCAACTGTTTATCATATTGGTGAATACCTGCTGGTATTTATCGGCACGGATAGAGTTTGACTCTCCCTGATACCAGATATTTCCTTTTATCGTATATCCCAGAATGGGATGTATCATACCATTCCACAATGTTGCGGGTACTTTACAATAATTTTTCTGTTGCTTCACGCCTTCCAATGCAAAGTCTTTCAGGACATCGGCGTAAAGCGGATTTTTCTTCATTACATCCAGCTTTGTCCATGACTCCGCATGTGTTCCGCCCCAGGTAGACTGAATCAACCCTACGGGCATCTTCAGTTCTTTATATAACTTACGTCCGAAAACAAAGCCCACAGCCGAAAAGTCATACAGGTTCTTCGGATTGCAGACCAACCATTCCCCTTCACAGTCGTCCAACTCACCCTCGTGCGCCAACTGGTGTTTCACATGAAACAGGCGGATTTCCGGATAATCGGCATCCTTCAGTTCTTCCGCTTCATTCAGCATTCCGGTATTCCACTTCACATCCGGATGGCGCGATACTGGGAACTCCATATTACTCTGTCCCGTACAAAGCCAGACTTCACCTATTAATACATTATTAATGGTAATCTCATTTTCACCGCTCACCGTAACGGACTGGTTGGTTGTTGCCTTCGGTGTCTTCAGTTTCACGGTCCATTTACCATTGGCCGCAGCCTTGGCAGTCACAGCTTTATCCAGCCATGATGCTTTAACCATTACTTTTTCTCCAGGCGCAGCTTTCCCCCACACATTCACCTGTGTGTTTTGCTGTAATACCATATTGTCTGAAAAAATAGCAGGAAGTGTCACCTTTGCTTCTGCCGTAAGAGAAGCAATCAAAACGAATACCAGAAAAATAGAAAATCCAAGAAGCTTTTTCATGTGCCTTTAATAGTTTTATAGATTCACATAGATTATTTTATAGAACATGCCAATACCTGACGGCACAAAAATAGGGGTTTCCACCGAAACCCCTTCTTTATATTTTGATAGTTTTCTTATTGCTTTTGTCGTTTCACAAAAACAGAATTGGTATTATCTATTCCTTTATCTTCAGCCAGCCCCAAATCGTTTTCTTTCGGGAGATACTAAGTAAAGCAGCCCCCATCAAGCAACAGGCACAGCGTAACTCTTTATTGGAAAGTTTATTAAGATTATCAACAATACCGGGTAAAGGGTAGTTCTCTTTAAAAAAGGAAAATACATCGGCTGAGTTTTCTAAGTCGGTTTTCATTTGGCAAGTACAAGTAAAAGGTTCATCCATCGTGTTATAAGTTTTAAAGGTTGATGTCGCCCCTATACCTCTATAATAAAAGTGGCATGGGAACTATTAACATATTATCCACTTTCGAGGCTCTGGTAAACCGGTAAGAAAATAATAAGCAATAGCCCCACGCCACAAAATGTATATAACAAAGTTATATGCAATCCGGACGTGGAGACCTTCACTCATTATCCGCTCTTATTTAAAAATTTACCAGATTTCCGAAAGTACGAATAATAAAATGATCTCCAAATCACAAAATACATCTCTTCACTACTGAAGAAATATGCAACAAAGATACACAAAATACTGGAATAAATATCATAAGACATGGCAATTATCATTTAGCTCATTATGATAGAAAAAACAACTCACCAACGTTTTATAAATAATGAATGTTCTCAACCGGAATAATGCGATATAAGTATCGTAAAACAGTATGCTAAAGACAGTTAATGCACCCTATTCATTTAGTCATCAAGCAATACTTCAAAAAGAAATTCGCTATATTTGCAAAATAATTATGGCCTTATTGTAGGTTGCATATACATTTTTAACATGTCAACTTCCACTCATAACCCAAAAGCATTAGTTATCAAGAAACCCTCTAAAGCTCTCATTGACTTTATGAACAAACTGAGAGATAGAAAGATGTCTCAGTTAGAAAAGCTACACAATAAAAAAGACTGCACGATTCAAGTTAATGTATAGCGTAAATGGATATTTCAATATCTATAAATTCTGGTTTCCAGGACGAATTCCGTATCATATTATCTCCATTTGAAAACAGCATAATCCCTGATGAAATAAGATCCCTTTTAGGAGAAAGTATAGAAATAGCAGATATTACTTTAGAAAGAGCCAAAGGAGATAATCCTACAAACATTAATATTAAGTACTCAATCAAAATTAATTCGTATTATAAAATGATAATTACCTATTATTATGTGAACTAATTATGAACACTTACTTATACTAAAAATATTAAGTATAATAGCTAAAATATAAGTATTCCCTAACTATCCAACTGTCGCAAGAAACCGTAACACGGTTCTTTACCAGTAAAGATAAAACTAAGTGATGCGAACTATCAATCTGACAAATTGATAATCCTACTGTGCGAGAATGTTTTCTTTCAATCCACACGAGAAGGCTAAATAGAAAATCGCAAGGATTTCGTTTTATGAAAATACATACAAACACCTATTTGTTCCGCAAAGAAACAACATGAAACCCTACACCTCCCTCACACATTAAAACGATTTCAATTCAAGCCAAACGGCAACAAAAAGCAAAAACACAGATGATCAAACTTAGCGGTCAACCAGAGTAGAATAAGCAGATTTTAGATGAAGGCTACACCCTTTCGCACGAATGGTATCACCCTTTTAACAAGATGGCTACACCTTTTGTTTCAAAAGGTGTAGCCATCTTGCAAATTACATCATTAGTTTCGGGCAAATGCATCATCTATTCGGAGCAAACAGACCATGTATTTGCCTTAAACAAATGATTCATTTCAAGAAAAAAGAAGATTCATCGCGCTGGAAGAAGAGTTCTGTTCCAAACGTCTGTTAGTAAAACTCACAAAACAGTATCCTTAAGTTCACAAAAAAGACATTTCATTACCATTAAGATAGTGGCATATAAATGAGAAGTTGAAAGGCCCAGCCCTAAGTACGGCTCAGATACGGAGCAGGTGCATCCCGGGTACAACTTACTCCACCTTCAATCCCCTCGTCGTATTTGCATATATTCTCCGATTTATGCATAAAACATAGCATTCATAGTATAAAAAGTACAAAAATTCTCTCATTAATGCATATTCCTTCCAAAATTATCTCTATTTTTGCGCCATTCTTAGAATAATTATACAAAACAATGAAGAAAAAAGCCAATCGGTTAGACGCTATCAAGATGATTATCTCAAGCAAGGATGTCAGTTCTCAGGAAGAACTGCTGCAAGCTCTGAGCAAAGAAGGCTTTGAACTGACACAAGCCACTCTCTCCCGCGACTTGAAACAACTGAAAGTTGCCAAAGCGGCGAACATGAACGGGAAATACGTATATGTATTACCCAACAACATCATGTACAAACGTTCCAATGACCAGAGTGCCAGCGAAATGCTGATGACCAGCGGATTCGTTTCCCTGCAATTCTCAGGTAACATTGCCGTTATCCGTACACGACCGGGCTATGCCAGCAGTATGGCCTACGACATCGACAACCGCGAATGTCCCGCCATTCTAGGCACCATTGCCGGAGACGACACCATCATGTTGGTAGTGCATGAAGCCGCTTCGCATAGCGAAGTACGCGAATTTCTGTCACAAATCATTCCAAACATTAAATAATATAAATGAAGAACTAAAAATGAAGAATTGCCATGCGGCATACTTGCACAGCGTAGTCAAATTCTTCATTCAAAATTATTAATTAATAAGAAATGGATACCAAAAAAGTGGACGTGATGGTGGCTGACGCCTCTCACGAAGTTTATGTGGATAAGATTTTGGATACCATCAGAGAAGCGGCCAAAGTACGTGGAACGGGCATCGCAGAACGCACACACGAATATGTGGCGACAAAAATGAAAGAAGGAAAAGCCATCATCGCCTTATGCGGAGACGTGTTTGCAGGCTTCAGCTACATCGAGAGTTGGGGAAACAAACAATACGTTGCGACTTCCGGTTTGATTGTGCATCCCGACTTTCGCGGTATTGGATTGGCTAAGCGTATCAAAATGGCATCTTTCCGCCTGGCACGCTTGCGATGGCCCAACGCCAAAGTATTCAGTCTCACTAGCGGAGCCGCCGTCATGAAAATGAATACGGAACTGGGATACGTTCCCGTTACTTTCAATGAACTGACTGATGACGAATCCTTCTGGAAAGGCTGCGAAGGCTGCATCAACCATGATATATTAGTAGCCAAGAACCGCAAATTCTGCATCTGCACAGCAATGCTCTACGACCCGGATCTGCATGAAGATGATAAAATTTAAATAACAAAGGATATGGAAGATAAGAAAAAAGTAGTAGTCGCATTCAGCGGCGGTCTTGATACTTCATTTACGGTAATGTACCTTGCCAAGGAAAAAGGGTATGAAGTGTATGCAGCTTGTGCAAACACCGGTGGTTTCAGCCCCGAACAACTGAAAACAAACGAAGAAAACGCCTATAAACTGGGCGCAAAAGAATATGTCACTATCGACGTGACGCAGGAATATTACGAAAAGAGCTTGAAATACATGGTATTTGGTAACGTACTGCGTAATGGTACCTATCCTATTTCCGTAAGTTCCGAGCGTATCTTCCAGGCACTTGCTATCGCACGCTATGCCAACGAAATCGGTGCAGATGCTATCGCTCACGGTTCTACCGGTGCAGGCAACGACCAGATTCGTTTTGACATGACATTCCTTGTATTGGCTCCGGGCGTGGAAATCATCACACTGACCCGTGATATGGCATTGAGCCGTCAGGAAGAAATCGATTATCTGAACAAACATGGTTTCTCAGCAGACTTCACCAAACTGAAATATTCTTATAATGTAGGTTTGTGGGGTACCTCTATCTGCGGTGGTGAGATTCTGGACTCCGCACAAGGATTGCCCGAAAGCGCTTATCTGAAACACTGTGTAAAGGAAGGCAGCGAACAACTCCGTCTTACTTTCGAAAAAGGTGAGTTGAAAGCTGTGAACGATGAGAAATTTGATGATCCCATCAAAGCCATTCAGAAAGTAGAAGAAATCGGTGCCGCTTACGGCATTGGTCGTGATATGCATGTGGGTGATACAATTATCGGTATCAAAGGCCGCGTAGGTTTCGAAGCTGCTGCTCCGATGCTGATTATCGGTGCACATAAATTTCTGGAAAAATATACACTGAGTAAATGGCAGCAATACTGGAAAGACCAGGTTGCCAATTGGTACGGTATGTTCCTGCACGAAAGCCAGTATCTGGAACCGGTAATGCGTGACATCGAAGCCATGCTACAGGAAAGCCAGCGTAATGTAAACGGTACGGCTATTCTGGAACTTCGCCCATTATCTTTCTCTACGGTAGGTGTAGAATCAGAAGACGACCTTGTGAAAACGAAGTTCGGCGAATATGGTGAAATGCAAAAAGGCTGGACAGCAGAAGATGCGAAAGGTTTCATCAAGGTTACTTCTACTCCACTGAGAGTATATTATAACAATCATAAAGACGAAGAAATTTAATGAAATGAAGAACTAAAAATAAAGAATGAAGAATTGCCATGCGGCATACTTGCACAGCGCAGCAAAATTCTTCATTCATCATTCTTCATTAAAAAAAGAATTTATGGATAATAATAACAAAAAACTTACTCGCTCACGCAGCGACAGAATGCTTGCCGGCGTCTGCGGAGGATTGGCAGCTTATTTCGGACTCGACCCTTCACTCGTACGTATCGGCTATGCGTTATTGACGCTTTTTACCGTATTTGCCGGTATCCCCGTATACCTTATAATGTGGCTTATTGTTCCTGAGGAAAAGAACTTGTATAACAGATAAAAGAATATAGTATAAACTAACATGATTAAAGTAGGAATCATCGGCGGAGCCGGATATACGGCAGGTGAATTAATTCGTTTGCTGATCAATCATCCGGAAGCGGAAATCGTATTCATCAACAGCTCAAGTAACGCCGGAAACAAAATTACCGACGTACATGAAGGATTGTACGGCGAAACGGACCTTGTCTTCACCGACGAGTTACCTTTGGACGAAATTGACGTGTTATTCTTCTGTACCGCCCATGGCGACACGAAGAAGTTCATGGAGAGTCACAACCTTCCCGAGGAGTTGAAGATTATCGACCTTTCTATGGACTACCGCATCGCTTCTCCGGAACATGACTTTATTTACGGTTTGCCGGAATTGAACCGTCGCGCTACCTGCAAAGCAAAGCATGTGGCTAATCCGGGTTGCTTTGCCACTTGTATCCAATTGGGATTGCTCCCCCTTGCCAAACATCTGATGCTGAACAATGACATCATGGTGAATGCCATTACAGGTTCCACCGGAGCAGGTGTAAAACCGGGATCAACCAGTCACTTCAGTTGGCGTAACAACAACATGAGTGTTTACAAAGCATTCGATCACCAGCATGTACCCGAAATCAAGCAATCTCTGAAGCAATTGCAGAACAGTTTTGATGCGGATATTGACTTTATCCCTTACCGCGGTGATTTCGCACGTGGTATTTTCGCTACCATCGTAGTAAAAACTAAAGTTGCACTGGATGAAATAGTCCGTATGTACGAAGAATATTACGCCAAAGACTCTTTCGTGCATATCGTAGAAAAGAACATCGACCTGAAACAAGTAGTGAACACCAACAAATGTCTTCTGCATTTGGAAAAGCACGGTGATAAGCTGCTTATCATCTCCTGCATCGATAACCTGCTGAAAGGTGCCAGTGGTCAGGCGGTACACAACATGAATCTGATGTTCAATTTAGAAGAAACCGTCGGCTTACGATTGAAGCCCAGCGCTTTCTAAATAATTTGTAATTTAGAATTAAAGAAATGAACTTATTCGACGTATATCCCCTTTTTGACATCAACATTGTCAAGGGAAAAGGCTGCCACGTGTGGGACGAGAACGGTACTGAGTACCTCGATCTCTACGGTGGACATGCTGTTATCTCCATCGGTCATGCACATCCGCATTACGTGGAGATGATCAGCAACCAGGTTGCCACGTTGGGATTTTATTCCAACTCTGTGATTAACAAGCTACAGGAACAAGTTGCTGAACGTCTGGGGAAAGCATGTGGTTATGATGACTACTCCTTATTCCTGATTAACAGCGGTGCAGAAGCCAACGAAAATGCTTTGAAACTCGCTTCGTTCTACAACGGACGTACACGTGTGGTTTCCTTCAACAAGGCATTCCACGGACGTACTTCACTTGCCGTGGAAGTGACTAATAATCCCAAAATCATAGCTCCTATTAATGACTGCGGACATGTCACTTACCTTCCGCTGAACGATATTGAAGCTATGAAAAACGAACTGGCAAAAGGTGATGTTTGCGCAGTGATTATCGAAGGGATTCAAGGTGTGGGTGGTATTCAATTGCCGACAGATGAATTCATGCAGGCTTTGCGTGAAGCTTGTACAGCTCATAATACGATATTGGTTCTGGACGAAATTCAAAGCGGTTATGGCCGCAGCGGTAAGTTCTTCGCTCATCAATATAACGGTATCAAAGCAGATATTATCACTGTAGCCAAAGGCATCGGTAACGGTTTCCCGATGGCCGGTGTACTTATCAGTCCGATGTTCACTCCGGTTTACGGACAGTTGGGCACTACTTTCGGCGGTAATCATCTGGCATGCAGCGCAGCGCTTGCTGTCTTGGACGTAATAGGTCAGGAGAATCTGGTTGAAAATGCAGCCAAGGTCGGTGAGTATCTGATGACGGAGTTGAAGAAGTTCCCGCAGATCAAAGAAGTTCGCGGACGTGGTCTGATGATCGGTCTTGAATTTGAAGAACCAATAAAGGAACTTCGTCTGAAACTGTTGAAAGAACAACATGTATTTACCGGTGTCAGCGGTACAAATGTACTCCGCCTGCTTCCACCCCTCTGCCTCAGCATGGAAGAAGCTAATCTCTTCCTCGAACGTTTCAGAAAAGTACTTTAAAGTATATTTGATAACATAATCAGCAATAAACAGGCAGCCTTCAAGCGTTTCAACGTTTCTTAAGGCTGCCTGTTGTTTAAATACACAAGCACTTTTTTTACATCAATTAGGTTAGAAAGGTAGAAAAAATATCTACCTTTGCCCATCGACAACCCTTTTAATAACAGAATGATATGAGAACAGCAATTATCGGAGCAGGAAACATGGGCGGCTCTATAGCCCGTGGATTGGCAAAGGGAAGTATTATCCCCGCCTCGGATATCATAGTGTCTAATCCCTCACAAGGAAAGTTGGATGAACTGCAAGCGGAGTTTCCTGCTTTACAAATCACCCATGACAATCAGGAAGCCATCATCGGCGCCGAATTCATCATACTCGCAGTGAAACCGTGGCTTATCAAAGGTGTGCTGCGCGAACTGAAATTGAAAAGCAAACAAATTATCATTTCTGTTGCTGCAGGCATCAACTTTGAAGAGCTGGCTCACTACGTACCCGAACCGGAAATGACCATGTTCCGCATTATTCCTAACACCGCCATCAGCGAGATGGAAAGTATGACACTGATTGCCAGTCGTAATGCGACCAAAGAACAAGAACAATTGATGCTGGATATTTTCAATCAGATGGGACTTGCCATGCTGATCCCCGAGGAAAAATTCGCAGCCTGCACTTCCATGGCTTCCTGCGGAATCGCTTATGTGCTGAAATACATCCAGGCTGCCATGCAAGCCGGTATAGAAATGGGGGTTTATCCCAAAGATGCTATGAGAATGGTGGCTCAATCCGTAAAGGGAGCAGCCGAACTGATACTGAATAATGATACGCATCCCAGCGTAGAAATCGATAAAGTATGTACTCCCGGCGGTATTACCATCAAAGGTATCAATGAACTGGAACATGACGGTTATACATCCGCCATCATCAATGCTATCAAAGCGAGTAAGCAATAAGACTAACAATTAATTCATTAAATAAACAACCACATGGACGAACAAATTAAGCAAATAGCAGAACGCCTTCGCGGGCTTCGTGATGTACTGGAGCTGACCGCTGAAGACATTGCCCGTGAATGTGACATCTCTCCTTACGACTACCGCCTTGCCGAAACGGGAGATTTTGATATCTCTGTAAGTATGTTGCAAAAGATTGCACGCAGATACGGAGTTTCATTGGACGCACTGATGTTTGGTGAAGAACCTAAAATGAGCAGCTACTTCCTGACTCGTGCCGGAAAAGGCGTCAGCATCGAACGTACCAAAGCCTACAAATACCAAGCCCTCGCTTCCGGTTTCATGAACCGTAGCGTAGATCCGTTCATTGTAACCGTTGAACCTAAACCGGACGATGAACCGATACATTACAACAGCCACGCCGGACAAGAATTCAGTCTTGTGCTCGAAGGGCGCATGATGGTTAACATCGATGGCAAAGAGCTTATACTAAACGAAGGGGACAGCCTGTACTTCAATTCAAAATTGCCGCATGGCATGAAAGCACTGGATGGAAAAACGGTACGATTCCTGGCAATTATCATGTAACAACTAAATGGAGAATGAAGAGAATCTCTCATTCTTAATTCCTATAATTATGGTAGAAAGATTTTTATCACAAACCTCTTTCACTACACAAGAGGACTTTATCAAAAACTTTAAAATAAACGTACCGGAAAACTTCAACTTCGGATACGATGTAGTAGACGCCTGGGCTGCCGAACAACCTGACAAATCTGCATTGTTATGGACTAATGATAAGGGTGAACATCGGCAATTTACGTTTGCCGACATGAAACGTTATACGGACATGACCGCCTCGTATTTCCAAAGCCTCGGCATCGGCCATGGTGACATGGTAATGTTGATATTGAAACGCCGCTTTGAATTCTGGTACAGTACCATAGCTTTACATAAACTCGGTGCCGTCGTCATTCCCGCCACTCACTTGCTGACAAAGAAAGATATCGTGTACCGCTGTAACGCTGCGGACATCAAGATGATTGTTTGTGCAGGAGAATCGGTTATCACGGATCATATTGTAGCTGCCATGCCGGATTCCCCCAGCGTGAAGAAGCTCGTCAGTGTAGGTCCCGAAGTAGCTGAAGGATTCGATGATTTCCATAAGGGAATCGAGAATGCCGTTCCTTTCGTGAAGCCGGAACATCCGAATACGAATGAAGATATCTCACTGATGTACTTCACCAGCGGAACCACCGGTGAACCGAAAATGGTTGCCCACGACTTTACATATCCGTTGGGACATATCGTTACCGGTAGTTTCTGGCACAACCTGACGGAAAACAGCCTGCATCTCACCATCGCCGATACCGGCTGGGGAAAAGCTGTATGGGGCAAACTTTACGGGCAATGGATTGCCGGAGCAAATATATTTGTGTATGATCACGAGAAATTCACCCCTGCCGCCATCCTGGAGAAGATACAGGATTATCATGTAACTTCCCTCTGCGCACCTCCCACCATCTTCCGTTTCCTCATTCACGAAGATCTGACAAAGTACGATCTCTCATCACTGCAATATTGCACCATTGCCGGCGAAGCTCTGAACCCTGCCGTATTTGAGACCTTCAAGAAACTGACAGGCATCAAACTGATGGAAGGATTCGGACAGACAGAAACCACACTGACCATCGCTACTATGCCTTGGATGGAACCGAAACCAGGAAGTATGGGATTGCCTAATCCACAATACGATGTAGACCTGATAGACAATGACGGCCGTTCCGTAGAAGCCGGTGAACAGGGACAAATCGTAATCCGTACAGACAAGGGTAAACCACTGGGATTGTTCAAAGAGTATTACCGCGATCCGGAACGTACACACGAAGCCTGGAACAACGATATCTACTATACGGGAGACGTTGCCTGGAAAGATGAGGACGGCTATCTCTGGTTTGTAGGCCGTGCCGACGATGTGATCAAGAGTTCCGGTTACCGTATCGGCCCCTTCGAAGTGGAAAGTGCTCTGATGACACACCCTGCTGTAATAGAATGTGCCATCACAGGCGTACCTGATGAAATCCGCGGTCAGGTAGTGAAAGCTACCATCGTACTGGCTAAAGAATATAAAGGGAAAGAGGGAGAAGCACTTATCAAGGAATTGCAAAATCATGTGAAGAAAGTGACAGCCCCTTACAAATATCCACGTGTGATTGAATTTGTAGACGAACTGCCGAAAACCATCAGTGGAAAGATCCGTCGTGTGGAAATCCGGAAGAACGATACGAAATAAGAAAAAAACATGAGGAATAAGCTACTTCTAAATCGTTTGCAGTTTTTATGTTACTTTTTGATCGATTTGAGCTATTCGGTTTCCCGCAAACCACTTACATTTGCGACCGGAAAGTACAACTAAAAAGTTTAAAGCACATGATTACAAGTAGAAAGATTTCTCAGATTAACGTTTTCGCAGGTAGCCCCTGGGAAGTGGAAAGTGTGAAGCAATTGCTGAAGTCAGCTTACATCACCGCTTCAACAGAGGACAAAGGTAATGGCATTCACGTGTCTGTGCCTTGTCAGCAGTACACTGCCGCCATGCGGGTTATCAGTAACCGAAAGGCTTTATAAGACTGAAAAGAAAACGAAGTGAAAAAAGGCTGCCCGCCGGAAGATAATTCCGAACGGGCAGTTTTTTTATTAATAGATAACTTCTCCTCCTTCGGACTCTTCACTATATCTTATATCAAAGCGTCCCTCTGTTACATTCCCACCACTGAACATTCCACTGATAATCGTTCCGTTCATACGGGTGATATACGCCTCGCCATTTTCCAGTTTTTCACCATCAAAACTGGCATTGATATAAGTACAGACAGCCCCCTGCCGTGGATTCACAAGCGTAAAATGCAGAGAGCTGAAAACACCGACTTCCGCAGCAATCGTAACATAGTGGTTACCTTCTTCATCGTAAGTACTGACATCCGGCTTTCCAAACCGCCCGGAAGCATACACCCAGCCGTCTATCAAACAACCTAACGTATTTTGCCCCGTCGTCGTAGCTTCGGGCATCAGTGTCGGGTCCGCCGACTTATCTTCCTCGCAGGCACAACAGAGAACCAGCAGGAACAGAAATAACAACTTTTTCATAACGCTCAAAAATGATAATTTAAACCGAAGACTAAAGATAACTGACCGAAATAACCGGTACCGGTTTTCGGATTTTCCACATTCCACTTCTCATCGTGATACTTCACCGAGTAAGTTTCCGAACTGGATGCCAGCCAGTTCAGGCGGGCCGAAGCTCCCCAATGGCTCGTCAGGAAATACTCGCCCGAGAGGGCCAGGTTACCTGCAAGTTTATCCATCGAAACATTCCGCGGCTTGCCATACACCTTACTCTTATCCTTATAGAACTGATAGCCTATTCCACCTGCCAACTGAAGCTGATAATGCTTCTTCACCATCGTCAAAGATACCTGCGGAGCCATGTAGTGCATCAGAATCTTGTCCGCCCCGGCATCGTGCGTATTCTTATAGGAACTTCCCTGATACAGAGCTCCCACCCCAAACTTCAACTTCCGTCCGGCAACTTGTGCCAGATAGCTGACATCCCAAGCCACTCCTTTTCGTAAATCACTGCGATAGGCATCCGATCTGTCGGTAATTCCCATCAATTGTCCCAAATACCATGACGGTCCGGCATGAACAGAAAAAGAGGACCTTTTATCACCTGCACTTTGGGCATACAGAGAGGTAGTTAATAACACCCCTACAAGGAAAGAAAGCAAGTACTTCATAATGATTTGTATAGCGTTTTTTCTATTAAATGCAAAAAAATGAAAAGTACTGCAC
>NZ_CBVI010000083.1 GCF_000513195.1 Bacteroides timonensis
ACTATGCGATGATGGAGGGGGAGGTCATTAAGGTGGGGTATGACAGGCGTTCCGGCAACTATGTCACCATACGGCATGGCCACTATACCGTCAGCTATTGCCATCTGTCAAAGGCATTGGTCAAGAAGGGTGCGGCGGTCAGGCCGGGTGAAGTGGTTGCCGTCACAGGCAATACAGGCAGGTCAACGGGAGAGCACCTGCATCTGTCTGTCAAGTACAAAGGCGAGTGCATCAACCCGGATGTTCTTCTGAACTTTGTCAAAGAAAAACAGAACCTTCAAATATCTCGTAAATGCTCAACTCTTATAAACTGATATTGCAGTATATTGCTCTATTCTTGCTATGTTTGGTATAAAAAACCATTTATTAGAGAATATAGTGAGGAAAAGTCAATAAAAAAAAGTATATTTGCATTCAAATTGCATAGATGTAACCGTATGGAAACAACAATGATGAATCAACTTGTGGATGAAGAATTGCTTGAAGGAGAAACAAGTAATTCTTCAGAGGATGTGGATAAGGTCTATCCCAATGCGGAAGTTCGTGTTGAAAAAGCACAATACAGCACGATTCATTTGAAAAGGTTAATTGAAGATCGCAAGGAGCTTATTATAGATCCGGATTTTCAGCGAGACAATGTGTGGACCAGAAATCAAGGATCTGAACTTGTTGAATCAATATTGATGGGAATTCCTATTCCTACAATGTATTTTTTTGAAATGAGAAATGGAAAGAAACAAGTGGTGGATGGACGACAAAGAATTACAGCCATATTGGATTTTTTGAATAATAAATTGATCCTCAAAGATTTAAAAATTCTGCATCAATATAATGGATATCGCTTTTCTAAGCTTGATTCAAAAATGCAAGGCATTTTTGAAGACTATCAATTGTCTTTTTATATTATACAACCTCCTACGCCAGAACGTGTAAAGTATGATATTTTTGACCGTGTTAACAGAGGTGGAACTAAATTGAATAGTCAGGAAATGCGAAATGCTTTGTATCGGGGAAATTCCACAAAATTAATACTTGCACTTAGTCAGTCTAATGAATTCTTAAAAGCAACAGATAGGAGTATTGAAAAAAAACGGAAAAAGGATCAATATGTCATACTTCGTGCTCTTGCTTTCTATCTGTATAATGAAAAATCAGAAGAAGTAAAAGAATTAAATGGAGAGCCTATTGAGTACAAAAGTGATATTGACGATTTTTTGGCAAAGACAATGATATTTCTCAATGAAAAGGCAACAAGCAGAATGATAACAGAATGTTCCAATATGTTTACTAAATCCATGGAGAATTGCTACCGTATTATGGGCGCAGATTCTTTCCGTTTCTATTCGGAAAGTTCAAAAAAAAGGCCTATCAATATGCCATTATTTGAAATTATGGTTTACATTTTTTCTTTTGATTGTGTGAACAACAATCCTACATTGACAAAAAGTGAAGTGAACCACTTTAAGGAAAAATTCGATCATCAACAGATGTTCTCTGGTAATGTTGATTCCTCAGTGAATCTGACTGAAAGATTTAATATTGCACGTGAACTAATAAAAAAAATTCAAAATGATACGAAAAATTGAAATACAGAATTATAAAGGAATTCAGAATAGTATTTTGGATATACGTCCGTTGACTATTCTGACTGGGCTTAATTCCACAGGTAAGTCTTCTTGTTTACAAGGAATTCTTACTGCATTATATAACACGGCTCCTAATGCAGGAATAATACTGGAGAACTATGATTTTTCTTTTGAGACACTTCGTAATAAGAATGTAAATGCCAAAGATTTATTTGTCCATATTACATGTGATAAAGGAAAGATTATATATGAACAAAATGCGAATGGAATCCAAAGTCACGCAAATGATGCAAATGTCGATTTGGAAAAAAATTTATATTATCTTTGCGCGAATCGTTTGGGATTTAGTGAAATGGAAACCATATCACCAAAATATAAAGTGGGCGTTTCTGGTGAATATGTTTTTGGTACTTTTGAAATGGAAAAGGCAACTCCAATAGAAAAAGATCTTGTAAAATCCACAGAATCTGAAACATTGTCTTTTCATTTCAATTGGTGGCTTTCTTATATTTTAAATATCAAATTTGAAATGCAAACAGAGAGAGTTACACCAAATAAAGTTAATGTCTTATATAAAAGTAATGATATTCCTATGTTGTCTCCACAACAATTGGGCGTGGGTGTCAGCTATTTAGCGAAAATTCTGATTATGTGTCTCAGAGCTCGAAAAGATGACATTCTTATGATTGAAAACCCTGAGATTCATCTTCATCCAGCAGCGCAAGCTCGTTTAGGAGAGTTCTTTGCCTATTTGGTCAAAGCTGGCATTCAGTTGCTAATTGAAACTCATTGCGAACATCTTATTAATCGTATTCAATATGAGATATACAAGCAGAAAATCAATAATGAAAATGTGATTCTTTATTATAAAAAATCCATTGCAGATCCATTCGAAACCATTTTATTTACTGAAACTGGTAAATATAGTATGGACTTTCCTTCAGGTTTCTTTGATGCTACTTTGGACGAATTATTGGAAATGGAATAACAATGGGAAAAGTATTGAATGGTGTAGTCGTTTCTGATATCCTATTTACGGAGTATCATAAATTCAAAAAAGGGGAAGCTTGTAATACGGAGATGGTTAAGCGTCTTTTACATTACTACAAGCATGAAATAGTAGCTAATGTAGGACAGTATGAGAAAAACAAAGTTGAAATTAGCAGTAATCTAAAAGCACAGCTTACGCATTCTGGTTTTAAGCGCCAGTCACTTGAAGATTTGGCAGAGCAAAATACAATATACAAAATTGTATTGAATACCGAACGTAATGATTTCCCCTATATCAATATAATGGATGATAATGAAAAGTTAGAAAATAATTTTTCATCTAGTTTTGATGTTTCTGAAATACGCCAACGGGCATTTGAACATTTTGCGGCTATTTGTAAACATGCCAAAGATATCACTATATATGACAAGTATTTTTCCAGAGAAATGAATAATGTTTTTGCATTGGAAAAAATTCTACCTAAAAAGAAAATTGATATTCATTATAGTTATGACAGTGCAAAGGATGTTGGAATAAGAGATGAAGATGTTCTAAAGTTAAAAGAAATATGTTCAGACTGGAATTTTATCAAAGAGAGCATATTGAACAAAAGGCACGACCGCTATTTAATAATAGACAATAGCATTGAGATAATCCTTTCAAGTGGATTTGATCATCTTAACAATGACAATAGTGATTTCACATATTTGATTCGTCCAATTACTTCTAGTAGATTCAAGTAAGTAAAGGTTATGCATGCGAGGAAGCGGTTGCACAATTAGGTATTTCTTGAGAGAGCTTTTTCTTGCAAATACCGTTCTAATCATTTGACTATATGAATGTTATTTCGTATCTTTACATCTTAATCAATCACTTAAAGTTGAATATATGGATACCCTGATTATACTTTTTGTAGGCTTTGTAATCCTTAAAGGCATTTTTTCCGGTGGAAGTGGCCATGACTGCGATGAAAAGTCCGGGCGTCGCAAAAGGAAGAAGCGTTCCTTTTGGAATGATGCCCCTACATATTCCGAATACGATACGTGGAACCGTTCGCATGGGGATAAGAATAGTCTGTAAATGTGTTGTACAAATAGCAAAACAGTCCCGCCAAACATAAGAATGTATTGGTAGGACTGTTTATCATACTTACACCTCCTCCGACAAAATGGAGTTAATGCGTTTTTCCTCGTACTTGATAAGCTGTTGGGTACTCTGGGCCAATTCGGATTTCAACCGGTAGAGATTGGTCCGCATGGTCAGGCGCATCTCTACCAGCCTCTTCAAAGCCGGCCCGATGGGTTCGTCCGGATTCAACTCCAATACATTGGAACAGAGGTTCCCTTCCACATTATGTTGCGAATCATCCTGTTCCTTCAGATAGTCATATTGTGTCATTGCGTATTCAATCAGCGCATCATAACTCAACTCATTTCCTTTCTCCATAGTTTCTGCCAATGGGATATAAAACAGCAAGTCTTTTATCAACGCACTGTATTCCAAATAGACTGTCCGCATCTGATTCACATATTCCTGTTCTTTCTTTTGGAGTACGGAAGTGGGAAACAGGAACGTGGAAGTCACGTTTTGTTGTTCCAGTTGTTTGTTGATGTCCGTCAATAAGGACTTGGCATAGACAAAGTCACCCATATTCAGGCACGATACGACCATGTTCAGTACATAAAGGTCGATGGCTTTCAGGTTATCGGCCAGATTTTGTTTGAACTCCGTAAACCATTCCTCTTGTTGCGTATAGCGGATGGTATTCAGTTGCAGCACTTTCAAGTCACGGTGCAACACACCGGTCTGTTGCAAAGTACGGTTCAGTATCAGGATGGAAATGACACCGCCGATAATACCGCCGATATAGCTGCCCCCATAGCCTATCCAAGTGCCGACATCGTCCGCTCCTTCCATCAGAGTTAGAGGATTGAGCTTGAGCAAGGCCCAGTTTACCGGCAAAGGCAGTACGATAGTCAAGACTGCAATCTTTATCAGTTCTTTGCGTGAAAGGGCAAAATCTTCATTTTTCATGTGTTGATTCGTTTAATGTTGAACATTCCAACGGCATTTGACTGCTTGGTACAACTGTTCCAGCGGTTGCCGGTCAAAGACATTCCAATGGTCTGTATCCATTCCGACCAAGACGGCATGGGGATAAAGCCGTTTCCAGTCT
>NZ_CBVI010000084.1 GCF_000513195.1 Bacteroides timonensis
GCAGCTAGAGCAAACAAGATTCCTTCGTTAGCTGTTGTGCCGGGAACGGGTTCGGTGTTTCAGAATAGTGGCATGGTGTCTCGTATGGTGGGACAGTTGTATAAATGGGCTTTTAGATATCCCCAGAAAATATGGGTACTGAATGAAGATGATTACAGAGCATTTCTTGTGAAAAATATAGTTAATCAGGATAGGTTAGCAATTTTACCGGGTGAAGGAGTCGATACAAGTTTTTTCTGTTATAAGGAGTACAAACGTCATAGCCCTTTTGTTTTTCTCTATATGGGACGTATGCTTCGTGAAAAGGGGGTGGAATTTATGGCGAAAGCGGTGAAACTGCTTCACCAGAAAGGAATTGACGATTTTGAAGTACGGCTGCTCGGTTTGGTTGACGGATTAAGTAAAGATGTAATTTCTGAAGAAGAAATTAGTCAATGGGAGAAGGAAGGTCTTGTACGATTTTTAGGCTCTACATCCGATGTACGTCCGGATATTGAAGAAGCTGATTGTGTACTTTTGCCTACATTCTACGGGGAGGGTGTACCTCGTTCTTTAATGGAAGCTTGTTCTATGGGGCGTATAGTGCTTGCTACGGACAATGTAGGTTGTAGGGATGTTGTGCAAGATGGTTATAATGGGATATTATGTAAGCCAAAGGATGTTGAAGATTTAGCAGCTAAAATGGAAATGATTTTATCAATGCCGGAACAAACAATAAGAGATATGGGGGAGAATGGGCGTAAAAAGATGATGGCTGAGTTCGCTGAAGTTAAAATCGTGAAGCGTTATTTGGAAGAGATATCTTAAAACGGACAAATAGGGGGGAACTGTGCTGAAATTGCAGATGAATAAAATACACTCAAACTTTTTGATTATTTATATTTTCGATAGAATAAATTTTTCATGAACATACTTATTACCGGGATTCACGGATTTGTGGGTTCCAATCTTGTTGTTGCCTTAAAGGAGCATCATTCCCTTTATGGCCTTGATATTGTCGCCCCTGAAAAGGAGGGAGTGGTGAAGACTTTTGCTTGGAAAGATCTTGAAACAACTTCTTTTCCCATGCAACAATTACTAAAGTTTGATGCTATCATCCATTTGGCAGGCAAAGCGCATGATACAAAGAATCAGTCTGCTTCTCAGGTATATTTTGATATCAATACAGGGCTGACACAGAAGATATTTGATTTCTTTTTAGAATCATCTGCGAAGAAGTTTATCTTTTTCAGTTCTGTGAAAGCTGTCGCAGACAGTGTAGTGGGGGATGTGCTGACAGAAGATGTGATACCGACTCCGGTGGGGCCTTATGGAGAAAGTAAGATTGCGGCTGAAAATTACATAAAGGAATCTTTTATTTTGCCTACCACCTCCCCCGGGTACTTACTTCCTCTTAACTCCCCCGTTAATCAGGGGAGAACAACCTCCGGGGAGGATGAGAATGTAAGATACTCTGATAAGCGGGTGTATATTTTGCGTCCTTGTATGATTCACGGTCCTGGTAATAAGGGTAATCTGAACTTGCTTTATAATGTGGTAAAGAAAGGTATCCCTTGGCCTTTAGGCGATTTTGAGAACAAGCGTTCTTTTACTTCTATAGATAATCTTTGCTATGTTGTGGAAGGTTTGTTGACAAAAGACGTAGCGAGTAGTATTTATCACATGGGTGATGATGAAGCTTTGTCTACGAATGAACTGATAGTTCTAATGTGTGAAGCTATGGGCAAGGAGCCTCACATCTGGAAAATGAACAGGAAGATGATGGAAGGTTGCGCAGGACTGGGTACGTTGCTTCATTTGCCTTTGAATACAGAGCGACTGAGAAAACTGACTGAGAATTACGTGGTAAGTAATGAGAAGATAAAATCTGCTCTTGGCATTGACAGGATGCCTGTCCGTGCGGCGGATGGAATAATGAAAACGATAAGATCGTTTTCAAATTAAAAATTAATAATTAAAAATTAAAGGGGAAAGTACTGTTATGTATTACCTGATTATATTGGTTCTGCTATTTGTAGCAGAACTTTTTTATTTTAGGATAGCTGATAGGTTTAATATCATTGATAAGCCGAATGAGCGTAGTTCTCATTCACGGATAACTTTGCGTGGCGGCGGGATTATCTTCTATTTCGGTGCATTGGTTTATTTTTTGACTAATCATTGGGAATATCCTTGGTTTATGTTGGCATTGACTCTAATCACTTTCATTAGTTTTGTAGATGATATCCGTTCTACTTCCCAAGGTCTGAGGTTGGTGTTTCACTTTACTGCCATGGCTTTAATGTTTTATCAATGGGACTTGTTCTCACTTTCCTGGTGGTGGATTATTATAGCTTTGATTATCTGTACGGGTATCATCAATGCTTATAATTTTATGGATGGCATCAATGGTATCACAGGTGGTTATTCATTGGTTATCCTTGTAGCATTAGCTTATATCAATGCTGAAATGACTCCGTTTGTTGAGCCTGCTTTGGTTTATACCGTTCTTTGTTCCGTCTTGGTCTTTTGTTTCTTCAATTTCCGTAAGAAGGCGAAGTGTTTTGCGGGTGATGTCGGTTCTGTGAGTATCGCTTTTATTCTCCTTTTTCTGATAGGGAAGCTTATCATTAAAACAGAAGATTTCAGTTGGATAATCCTGTTATCCGTTTATGGTGTGGATAGTGTCTTGACCATTATTCATCGTCTGATGCTTCATGAGAATATCGGTTTACCTCATCGTAAACACATGTATCAATTGATGGCGAATGAATTGAAGATGCCACATGTGGTGGTATCACTGATTTATATGGCTGTACAAGCAATTGTAATTGTGGGTTATATAATGTGTTTGAATTATGGTTATTGGTATCTGTCCGGTATGATTCTACTGTTAAGTCTCTTTTATATCTGTTTTATGAATAAATATTTTGAATTACATCAATCATCATAAAAAATCAATAAATGGATGTTGTTTGATTGTTATATGCTTGTGGATTTCTGATTGAGAAACTTGTTCTTGTATACAAATTATTCTATCTTTACACAAACATGAAGGTTCTGCAATGGATGAAGATATAAAGTTATTGGTGTGGAAGAAGGCCCGTTCTGTGGATGGATTGGATGATTCCATGTTTCGCAAAGATGCTTGCGGAGCATTGATTATGTGGGATAAATTTGGGAAAAATAACCCCTTCGGATGGGTTATTGATCATATACTGCCAATGTCATTAGGTGGTGATGATAATTTGCTGAATATAAGGGCATTGCACTATAAAAATAATCTAAGTAAAGCCGGTGATTATCCTTCGTATACTGCGTCTGTGAAATATGATGGACGGGAAAATGTTATGGATGAATGGAATCTTACTGTTAATAAGAAGTTGCGCGAAAAACTAAAGCAGCTTTATAAAAATGCTTGAATATGCTGAAATGCACTGGATAAAAATGAATGCGGGAGTTTCGTTCGAAACTCCCGCATTCATTTTATAGAAACGTCTAAAGTTTATTTCTTCATTCTCAGCACTCTAATTCCCGTCCAATTGTCATTGCTTTGTAGCATTTGCCCCAACGCGACCTTAGAAACCACCACTTTCTTCTCTTTAGAAGAAGCATGCAACAAACAAAGTTTACCATCAATATAGAAAGCAATACCCATGTGAGCTACATCCAATCCCGGAGTATTGGTCGTAATGGCAATAATATCTCCATTCTTAATCCAAGGCAGACCGTTGAACGGCAACTGATCTTTGGGAACATAATGAAATTCCTGACCATTCAATGATTTCTCGATCTCTTTCATTTTTGCTACATTCTCCGGAGAATTATTCAACTGCTTATACAGTTCCGGATGAGAAGACATGTAGGAAAGAGAAACTTTCTGGGTGTATGGGCTGTAAGCTGTTGTTACATCTTCCAGGAAACCGTTGCGGACACCATTGTTTACCCAGTCTGCAATGTAGTGCAGGCGTGAAGGATAACCGTTGATTTTTCCATCACGGTAGCGGATTTTCTGCAGATTGGTAGCAAAATCTCCTTCAGCTACCTGTCCGTCTTCGGTAGGAGAGAGAGCCATAGCAAGAGTATATTCTACAAAAGTAGTGCAATCTACTTCATCACAATTGATGATAAGTTCTTCTTCACCATCAGTAACTTCCAACGTGTGTGCTACGTAAGGAATATCCAGAAAATTTATTCCATTGTTCAGCATGGCGTTGTCTTTTTCGTCTGTCTGAGCGCTGACAGTAGCTACACAAAGCGCACTGAACAGGAGTGTAATCATTGTTTTCATTGTTCTTTCGTTTTTTAATATAAATAAAAAAGGATGTCGCAAAAGTACGACATCCTTTTCATAAATCCTTAATTTGGACAGATTAAATTTAATATTGATAGATTAAATTTTTGTAATCCGCCTTTTTGTCAAATGGTACGATGGAGAAGCCGTATTCAATGGCATTTTCTACACCGGGACGAATCAGATACGGTTCGTGCGCTATAGCTCCCCAACTATTATCACCACCTACACCCATCATACGATAGTCAATGAACATGTCTACTTGCTTCACTGGTTGCGGATCGGTGAGATGACGATGATTCGTTTCGTTGGTACGTGGAGCACCATTGTTGATCGTTTCGCCGCTGTCCAGACTTTCAAGCAGATAGTTGGAAGCATTCAGTTCAAACGTACGGTCGGCTATGAAGAGTAAACCGGCTTTTTGCTTAGTGGTGAGTGCACACCAGTAAATATCCGTACGATGCTCATTTTCTTGCGGACGGATGTAGGGTTCGTACAAGTCCTTTATCGGAGTAGTATATTCTCCGATAAACTGGGAAGTGCGACGATCACGGTAGTTCTCTTCCGGACCACGACCGTAGTAAGTAAGATCATTGAATGTTTCCGATAATTGCATACGCAAACCTACACGGGGTATCATCGGAGTTTCCGTGCCTTCGGCTACAAAGCGATTATCCACTTTGATAATGCCATTGGCAAAGACTTTATAGGTAATTTCCCACTGCGCATCTACCTGCGGAAAACGATAGGTAACCTTTACAATGGACTTGCCGCCATCTTTAGAAACATTGAACGATTCTGCCTTAGGTGCCTGGTAACTGGCCTCGCGCCATGCTTTCAGGCGAGTGGGAAGTTTTGCTCCGTAATCATTATCGGTAGGTGCACGCCAGAAGAAAGGTTGCGGACCTTGACCGTTATGGATATACTCTTGTTTCTTATAGATATAAGAGGTCAGCAAGCCGCTTTGTTTATCAAATGTAGCCTTAAAATCATCACCGCTGAAAACAACCTGTGAAAAGACTTCATCTACTTTAGCGGGATCCATGCGTACCACTTCTTTCTTAAAGAACGGGTGAACATAAGTTTGTTCACGTGCGATTACCGTACCAACCGGTAAGAAAGGTTCTGCCTTACGTATGGTTGCATAGAACTCGATGCGTACATCTCCCGTAGTGCTCTTCTCTTTAGGAATGCCTTGCAGGAATGCGCTGGTAGCCGTCTTACCCGGAGCAGCATTGATGTTATCCATTTTGCCCTTATAAATTTCTTTTCCATGATCGCGAACGACATAATGGAAATCATATTTATTCAGATCGGTAAATGAGAAGTCATTGCGTATTTGCACCGTGCAGGTTTGCGGATCGAACTTAATGAATTTAATGTTCTGATAAACCTTACCCATTTCAATAGTCTGGGGCTTTATACTGCGGTCGGGATAAACTACGCCATTGATGCAGAAGTTGCCATCGGAAGGAGTTCCGGTATCGCCGTAGTCACCACCATAATTCCAGTATTTGCGTCCGTCACTGGTCTTGGCGGCAAAGCCTTGATCTACCCAGTCCCAGATGCAGCCACCCTGTAATAACGGATATTTCTCAATCACATCCCAATAATCCTGGAAGTTGCCAAGACTATTACCCATAGCATGAGCATATTCACACAGGATGAGCGGACGAGTCATTTCCTTATTCTGGGCATACTTTTCAATAGATTGGGGAGAAGAGTACATCGGACAATAAATATCCGTATTCCATTCTAATCCGGCACGTTCGTACTGGATAGGACGGCTATCGAGCATCTTCAGAGTATTATAAGTAACGTAGAAGTTCAGTCCGTTTCCAGCTTCGTTACCTAATGACCAGATGATTACAGACGGATGATTCTTATCGCGTTCGTACATATTCATGGTACGGTCGAGGTGAGCATTCATGAATAACGGATTGTTACCCAAAGTACCACCTACGTTGAGGTTATAACCCATACCGTGGCTTTCAATATTTGCTTCATCAATTACGTACATACCATATTGGTCGCAAAGTTCGTAGAAGCGTTCCTGTTGCGGGTAGTGGCAAGTGCGTACGGTGTTCACATTATACTTTTTCCAGAGTTCGAAATCCTTGATCATAAGATCTTCCGGAACATAATGTCCTGTGTATTCATTATGCTCGTGTACATTCACACCTTTCACAAGGATGGGTACGCCGTTCACAAGCAGTTGCTTATCCTTAATCTCTATCGTACGGAAACCTACCTTGCAACTGGTAGCTTCTATTACTTCGCCATTGGTGCGTTTCAGGCTGATGACGAGTGTATAAAGATTAGGCGTTTCAGCTGTCCAATGCTTTACACCACGGAGGGTTTTCTTCGTGAACTCTACTTCGGTCTGATCACCTTCCACACGGGTAGTGGATTGGGTTACTTGCTGATCCTGGTCATCGAGTAAACGATAGGAAACTACATAAGGAGACTTAATATCACTTTCGTTCGTAAGCTTCACTTTCAGTTGCAGGATACCGTCCTTGTAATAAGGATCCAGCGGAGTCTCTACCTTGAAGTCTGCAATATGGATTTTGGGCGTGGCATAGAGATAGATATCACGCTCTATACCGCTGATGCGCCAGAAGTCCTGACATTCCAGATAATTGGCATCCGAGAAACGGTGTACCTGAATGGCAATCATATTCTTGCCTTTTTTGACCATGGCGGTAACGTTGAAGCGGGCAGGAGTTTTGGCATCCTTGCTCATACCTACAAACTTGCCATTCATGTAATAGAAAGCAGCACCGCGCACACCATCTGCACTAAGGAAGATTTCTTTTCCATCCCAGTCATTACCTACAACGAAATCACGGCGATACGTTCCTGTCGGATTCCAGTCTTTGGGTACATAAGGCGGATTAGGCTTGTCCCAATAAGGTTCGTAACCCTTGGAACAGAACTCGTAAGGCTGGTTGACGTAGATCGGAGTACCGAAGCCCTGTAACTCCCAGTTACCCGGCACATTGATGTCCGGCCAACGGTTCACCTCAGTACGCACATTCATGAAGTCGGTAGGACGGTCGGCAAAGTTCTCCACATAGTTGAACTTCCATTTCCCGTTGAGGGATAGGCGGCTGGTTCCGTTCGTCCGGTCGTTGATGATGGCGTTCTCTTCACTGTCGTAAGAAGTGAACGTACTTCGGGGAGCTTCTTTGTTGATACTGGTCAACTTCGGATTGGTCAACTGGTCGTAACGGTCCTCTTGTGCCTGAAGGGCCAAGGGCAGCAATGCGAGACAGGTGATAAAAGTCAGTTTTTTCATTGAGTTACTATATTAATTATTTTTTCTCGAATTTCACCCCGTCACGCAACCACTTCTCCAGTTCTTCTGTCCACTGGCGTTTGTAAGTGAAGTTATCACGGAAGCCCCAGCCATGTCCGCCAATGGGGTAGATGTGCATGGATACGGGAACTTTCTGTTGGTTGAGAGCAAGGAAGTAGCCGATACTATTCATGGGCGGCACAGCGCCATCATCAGCAGAAAGTACGATGAAAGCTTGCGGAGAGCGGGGAGATACACGACGTTCCAAAGAATACGCATCTTCCAGTTCTTTGGTCGGGTTATCACCAAGAAGATTATTGCGCGAACCTCCATGAGTAATACCCGGTACCATCGAGATTACCGGATAAAGCAATATCTGGAAGTCCGGACGCGTTTCATCACTACTGTAAAGTGTAGAGAGAGAAGCAGCCAGGTGGCCGCCTGCCGATGCACCCATAACGCCTACCTGATTCGGATTGATACCCCATTCTTTGGCATGCTGGCGAATAATGCGGATAGCCTGTTCTGCATCTGAGAGGGGCACTTCGCGATTCCCGTTCGGCATGCGATATTTCAAAACGGCATACGTGATTCCCTGTGTGTTGAACCAGGATGCCATGTCGTGGCCTTCGTGATTCATGGCCAGGCGGGCATATCCGCCGCCCGGACACATCAAGATAGTCATGCCGTTTGGCTTTGCCGGGCGATAAACCGTGATGGTAGGATTAACGACATTGGCCACACGGCCGCCGTTCAAATCTTCCTGATCTCCTGTCAGGCCATTCGTATTAGGAGCACCGTTGGGCCACAAGGGTATCTCAACGGGCTTCTGAGCAGATAGCAGAGTTGACATAAACAGTGCTGTAATGAATAAAATTGTTCTCATTGTATTTCTATTATTTGGTTTTCATCGAAGCCTTGATGAAGTAAATTATCAGCAATGCATAAGCGCCCAATGCCAGTACTTCGGACCACGTATTGTTTACCCAGGCATCATTCACCAGATTGATGCCTCCGAAACGCATTGCTGCACTGACTACGCCCATAAGCGCACCACCGGCAATGAAACCGGATGCCAGCAACGTACCCTTTTCGCCACGTTCTGCATTGAGAGCAGCATCTTTGCTACGGCTGGTTACGTACCAGTTCACAGCACCACCCACAACGAGAGGAATGTTCAGTTGTAACGGAATAAACATACCCAATGCAAATGCCAATGCGGGAATTTTGAATGCATTCAGTACGATAGCAAGTACTGCACCAATACCGTAAAGCAACCAGGGAGCACCCACGCCATTCATTAACGGCTCGATAACTGCCGCCATCGCATTAGCTTGCGGAGCAGCCAGTTGTCCGCTGGTAAATCCGTATGTCTTATTCAGGATAATCATTACACCACCTACGGTTGCAGCTGAAACAATCGTTCCGAGGAACTTCCAGGCTTCCTGCTTGGCGGGTGTACTACCTAGCCAGTAACCGATCTTCAAATCGGTAATGAAACCACCTGCCATAGACAGTGCCGTACACACAACACCACCCATTACTAATGCGGCTACCATTCCCTCAGGGCCTTTCAAACCGACAGATACCATCACTACCGATGCCAGAATCAATGTCATCAGCGTCATGCCGGAAACCGGGTTCGTACCTACGATTGCAATAGCATTGGCAGCCACAGTCGTAAACAGGAAAGCGATACCTGCTACCAATAGAATAGCTACCACAGTATGCAGCAAACTGCCTTGCATTACATCAAAGTAGAAGAATAAGAATACCAGCAACAGTGTTATAATAGAACCGATAGCAATAATCTTCATAGAAATATCGCGCTGAGTACGCTTCATGCTAGCTTCTACATTGGATTTTCCACCCATCTCTTTAGCTGCCAGTCCTACGGCACTCTTGATGATGCCCCACGACTTGATGATACCGATGATACCTGCCATAGCGATACCTCCGATACCGATGCTCTTGGCATAATAATTAAAAATTTCTTCGGGAGCCATGCTGCCTACGGTAGCCACAATTGACGGGTTCCACTGGTTCAGCACGCTATCGCCCCAGATCATGGACATTCCCGGAATGATAATCCACCATACAGCCAGTGAACCGGCACAGATGATAGAGGCATATTTCAGACCTACAATATATCCCAAACCGAGTACGGCCGCACCTGTATTCACTTTGAATACCAGTTTTACTTTATCAGCCAGCATCTCACCAAAGCCGCATACGCGTGTGGTGAAATTTTCGTTCCACCAGCCGAATGTGGCAACGATGAAGTCATACAAACCTCCGATGATACCTGCCAGCAACAACGGTTTGGCTTGGCTTCCGCCTTTCTCGCCCGATACCAGTACCTGTGTGGTAGCTGTTGCTTCGGGGAAAGGATACTTGCCATGCATATCACTTACAAAATATTTACGGAACGGAATGAGGAAGAGAATGCCCAACACACCTCCCAACAGAGAGCTGATGAATACCTGGGTGAAAGTTACTGTGATTTCTTCCGGATAAGTTTCTTGTAGAATGTATAAGGCGGGCAGGGTAAAGATGGCACCTGCCACAATAACGCCGGAACTGGCGCCGATGGATTGGATAATGACATTTTCTCCTAACGCATTCTTACGTTTGGCTGCGCCTGATACGCCCACGGCAATAATTGCAATAGGAATGGCTGCTTCGAACACTTGTCCTACTTTCAATCCCAGATAGGCTGCCGCAGCCGAAAAGAGGATAGCCATAGCGATACCCCATAATACAGACCAGAGGTTAACTTCCGGGTACTTCTTGTCAGGGCTCATCAAAGGATTGTAGACTTCGCCCGGTTTTAGTTCACGGAATGCATTTTCCGGCAGACCGGTCAATTTCTCTTCTTCTTGTTTCATAGTTTCTTAATTGCTTTTATGTTTTATAGTTATTATGTCGTCAATTAATTGTTTATTTTATCCAAATCAGCTTCAAAGAAAGCAAAAAAAAGGAGAATTGAAAAATTCTCCTTTATTCTTATATATAAAGATGCTTATTTTGCATCTTTCGGTGTCATATCTCCTTCTACAAAGAGTCGCATCATTTCTGTTTTGGCATTCGTGCGCAAAGTGATGGACTTTTTGAAGTGTCCCGGATACTTGCCTGTTCCGTTGTAAGTAATCTTAACGGTTCCGGTCTTGCCCGGCAATACGGGTTCCTGAGTATATTCGGGAACTGTACATCCACAGGAAGCTACGGCTTGATGTATAACCAGCGGAGCATCGCCCACATTGGTGAACGTGAATACACAACTTACTACCGGATCATTTTCAGAAAACGTACCGAAGTTATGTGAGGTCTTATCAAACTTAATATCAGCTTTCCCCTGTGCTGAAACATAACCAATGCTCAGGACGAGCATAAACATATACAATGCAAGTTTTTTCATGTCTATAAATCTTTTGTATTACACAGTGGGCAAAGGTAAGGCATTTTTGTGAAAATTAATCCAATGATGTGCGAAATAGTATTAAATGCGCCTCAGAAGGTGCTGTGGCGTATGATTAATAGTGAAAAATAAGGGAAAGAGAGTGCCGAAATCAGCTCTGTATCATGCAGGTATTTCTCTTTTTCCGTGCCTATATTCTCGAAATAATGATAGTTATATTCGGGATGGAGATGGATGCAACGGTGAACTTCTTCGGTACATTGAGAAAGTTTCATGATGACAATGGTAGTCTTTTCCTCCATATATTTCTCTATTTCTTCGGCGGTAATGATACCGGGAATGACGGTCAGGCGTTCCTCTTGGCTGGCAATATGAAGTCCTGCACAGGCACCTGCTGCAATGAAGGCGGGGATACCGGCAATGTGTTGCACAGGGATGTTGTCGGCTTGCAGTTTCTCAAAGATATAGTGTACGGAAGAATAGAAACCTGCGTCTCCTTCGGCAACGATGCAGACCTTTTTATTTTCTTTATGAAGAAGGGAAGCTTCGCTATACACTTTATCGTAAGCTGCGAAAGCCTGTTCCCGGTTCTTGCTCATAGGCAATACAAAGCGGGAGAGGGTGGTATCCGGAATATCCAGCGCGTACAGTATGTCGGCAGCACGCGAGAATATCTGTCCGCTTGTGGTGCGAGTTTCAGGACAAAAGATACAATCGGCACTTTGCAGGGCTTTCAAGCCTTTCAGGGTGATAAGGTTCGGTTCTCCGGGACCGAGGGATACGAATATGACGGGGTTGGACATTTTGTTAGTGATTAATGGTTAGTGTTTAGTGATAAGCACTCTCATAATAACTCTTATGTGGAGTGCAAAATTGAGGATTTTCTGAATATAAAACAAAATAAAACCCGATTTCTTGTTTATCTACCTTTTCTTGCTTACTAAAGTCAAACGCTCTGATGCAACGGTACTTTTTAATGAACCGAATGCAATAATAGCTTGCTTGCCCACCTGATGCTATCAATATACTTGTCTGCCGATCAATGAAGCAAATGACCTGTACCAGAAAAGATTAGCATGTAAAGCCTGAAAACAGTTGGAAAAAACGGTTGAAAGACTTGACTTCGCTTTCCTGATGTAGTATATTTGTAGGGCTTTGAAGAGAACATAACTTTAATAGTAAACCTAAAAAACTTGGCAAATGACAAAATCTAATTTTTCTTTCCCGGACTTTGGCGGATATGTATTATTGCTGCCGGTTCTCTTTTCTTTAGTAACATAATTTTATTGTTGAGAATTGGGGATATACATTCCCGGAATAATAACATACGAAAAACGATAAAGGCGATACTTCCTCATAAGGATTATCGCCTTTTTGTTTGTATTTATCGCTTTTTGCTTTTAAGTACCCCTTTTACGTTTTTAATAAACGTTGGACACATTCTTTAAAAACGTTTCTGTTATTCTTTAAAAACACTGTTTATGGTTATTAATAGGGTCGTTGGTTTTGTTGCGATTTATTTTTGATGATTACAATTTGTTCATCTCTTCTGTTTTCACGGGAATAGTAGATAAAAAACGAAAGAAAGAAAAAGAGAATAATAAACTATTTTTGTATACAATTCTTGTGGTTTTATAATAGAGCGTTTTTGAATTAATGCGGATAATTCAAATTTTATAATCTTTCATGCCCGACCTAAAATAACCAATCTTTATGATTGGAAGATAAATCTTGCAATGATTGTACGAATCTTCCAATGTGAAATCCGTCACATACAGCATGATGAACTTGTATTGAAAGCGGCATTAAAACAGAATTTTCTGTTTCAATAAATTTGCCTATTGTAAAAATGGGTGGTAAATAGTGCCCCCTCATTAAACACATTCACATTGAATCCTGTAAAGTTCACCCAAGGTAAACTGGATATCGTAAAAGAATTAGGCGGTTCATTTTGTTTCGGTTTTAAGAAAATTGATTGTGAATAGTTATCCATATCTGTAATACAACTGCCATAAAATTGACTAAAGACGCGACTATAGTTAGTCCATATACTGGAAAATGTCTCATTATCCTTATTGAATACAGTATAGCTTGGATTTACCTCATCCCAATAACCCCACTCTTCGTAAGAATTAATATCCATTCGAAATTCCTTATACTGATTTACAATGCTTGCAATCATATAAATACGAAGGATAAGGAGAAACTGGTATGACGGTCACAGAACAAATTGTCACTATATTCATCGTGGCGCTTGTCACACAGCTTACCCGTTGGATCCCTTTCTGGGTTTTCAGGTCTTCTGCGTACACTCCCCAGTATGTAACCTATTTAGGTAGAGTACTACCTCCAGCCATATTCGGTATGTTGGTAGTCTATTGTTATAAGGATATAGATTTTCTATCACCTTCATACGGCACTGCGGAAATACTATCGGGTATCTGTGTAGTCGTTATCCAAATGCTTTTTAAGAATATGGTTTGCTCTATTTTATTAGGGACGGGATTGTATATTCTACTCATAAACTGAAATATAGTTATAACGAAATATGACCTTACATGGGGTAGAGCGTTATGAAAAGCGGAGATGATGAAATAGATTGCTTCTTTTATTTGCATTAGCTTCCGGAATAGTGTATATTTGTACTTCGGCATACGACAAAGAACTCTAACTTTTTAACATCATGATAGATTATCAATTAAATACCCGCCTGAACGGGAACTTGGCAATGACCTTTTGTTTCCACGAAAATAAAGCACTGCAACAGGATACTACTTTATATAAGTTCATTTGGGTGCGGAGTGGAAACTTGACTCTGGAGATAGACCATATTCCCATACAGCTGGAACAGGACGAGATCATAAGTCTTACTCCTTTGCAGCATATTGAAATTAAATTGGTGGAGGGAGAGTATCTCACTTTCCTGTTCAACAGCAATTTCTACTGCATATTCGGTCATGACGATGAAGTGTCCTGTAACGGTTTCCTCTTTCACGGCTCTTCCCGGGTGCTGAAACTGAAACTTTCGCCAGAGCAATCAGCCAACCTGAATGACATCATTCGTATCTTCCGGCAAGAGTCCGCCGTTCGCGATAATCTGCAAGAGGAAATGTTGCGCATCATCCTGAAACGTTTCATCATCACCTGTACCCGCATCGCCCGTGAGAAGTGTGGCGTCACGCCGGAACAGGAAAAAGCCTTCGATACTGTCCGCCGTTTTTATATTCTGGTCGATCAGCATTTCCGCGAAAAGAAACAGGTGCAGGATTATGCCGACCTGTTATTCCGTTCCCCAAAGACACTCTCCAATCTGTTTGCCTCTTGCGGACTACCTTCCCCGTTGCGCATTATCCATGAACGGATAGAGGCGGAGGCCAAGAGATTATTGCTCTATACCCCTAAAAGCGCCAAGGAAATCAGCGAGATACTGGGCTTCGAAGATTTGTCCACTTTCAGCCGTTTTTTCAAGAAAATGACCGGTGAAAGTGTATCCGATTTCCGTAAATCGAACGCAACGGGAAATATTGCCAACTAAAATGGCGCAATTGCCATTTCGCACCCCACCATAAACCCCGATTTTTGCATCAGAAAAACAAAACAATTCATTAATGCAATAATCGTATGGAAACAAAATTAAAATCTATGTTCGTCGCAGCGCTTACTTTGGCTGCATCCACTCAAAAGTTAGGTATCAATCTTATGCGTGTGGCAATTCTCGTTATTTTTGTTTGGATCGGCGGGTTGAAGTTCTGGAATTATGAAGCGGAAGGCATCGTGCCGTTCGTGGCAAACAGCCCTTTCATGAATTTCTTCTATACACACAGTGCTCCCGACTACAAAGAGTATAAGCTGAAAGAGGGAGAATTTGATGCCGTGAAACATGAGTGGCACAAGGAGAATAACACGTATGGCTTTTCTCACGGACTGGGTATTCTTATCATGAGCATCGGTATCCTTACATTCCTTGGCATCTTTTGGCCGAAAGTAGGCTTGGTAGGGGCGGGACTTGCCATAATCATGACGCTCGGCACGCTTTCTTTCCTCGTCACCACGCCCGAAGTGTGGGTGCCTAATCTGGGCAGCGGCGAGTCCGGTTTTCCTTTATTGACCGGTGCAGGAAGATTAGTCATAAAAGATACAGCCATTTTGGCCGGCGCAATTGTTATATTAGCAGACAGTGCGAAGAGCGTACTGGAACAATTAAAAAAATAAAGATATGAAAAAGTATGATGCCATTATCATTGGTTTCGGCAAAGGTGGGAAGACCCTGGCTGCCGAATTTGCAAAACGTCAGAAGACGGTTGCCATAGTAGAACGTTCAGATCGTATGTATGGAGGCACGTGTATCAATATCGGCTGTATTCCTACAAAGACGTTGGTGCATCTGGCTAAGGAAACTCCGGTAAAAGCTACGTGGGAAGAGAAGAAGGACTATTATCGTCAGGCTATTGGTCGTAAAGAAGAGGTGACTTCCTTCCTGCGGAATAAGAACTATCATAATCTGGCTGATAATCCTAATGTGACGGTGTATACAGGTGTCGGATCGTTTGCCAGTCCTGATGTGGTAGAAGTGCGGACGGAGACAGAAGTAATTGAATTGCACTCTTCTCAGATCTTCATAAATACCGGTGCGGAAACCATCGTACCACCTATTGATGGAATAAAAGAGAATCCTCGCGTATACACCAGCACTTCCATCATGGAACTGGAAGAACTTCCCGAACGGCTGGTGATTGTGGGTGGAGGTTATATCGGCCTGGAATTTGCTTCCATGTATGCCTCTTTCGGTTCGAAGGTGACGGTACTCGAAGGGTATCCCGAACTGATTGGTCGCGAAGACAGGGATATTGCCGCCAGCGTACAGACCGTATTGGAAAAGAAAGGCATTGTTTTCCATCTCAACGCGAAAGTACAATCCGTGGATGGTGCAACAGTGATTTATGAGGATGCTGTAACTCATGAAATCCATCATCTGGAAGGAGATGCTATCTTATTGGCAACTGGGCGTCGTCCGAATACTTCGGGGTTGAACCTGGAAGTTGCCGGCGTGAAAGTGAATGAACGGGGAGCCATTATTGTAGATGAGTGGCTGCGTACTACCAATCCGGCCATCCGTGCCATTGGCGACGTAAAAGGCGGGTTACAATTCACCTATATCTCATTGGACGATTACCGCATTATCCGTGAGGATTTGTTTGGTGCAGGAGAACGGCGTACAGACGACCGTGAGCCTGTGAGTTATTCGGTATTTATGGATCCTCCTTTGGCACGTGTAGGACTGAGTGAGATGGAGGCCCGTAAGAAAGGACTGAACGTAAAGGTGAATACACTTCCCGTAGCAGCCATTCCGCGGGCACGTACTTTAGGTGAGACTGACGGATTGTTTAAGGTAGTAGTGGATGCCGATACAAATAAGATTCTGGGCTGTTCCCTGTTCGGACCGGAAACAAGTGAGATCATTAATATCGTATCTATTGTAATGAAAACGGGACAGGAATATACTTTCTTGCGTGATTATATATTTACACATCCCAGCATGAGCGAAGCATTGAATGATCTGATGAGTTTTTAATGAGGAAGTTTTTTTAATGAAGAATTCTTCATTCCTCATTCTTCATTAAATTGTGCCTGTATTTGCGTATCTCCCCAAAAATGACGAATATTGTGCTCGAATTCTATACCTTTTTATTGTCATGAAACGAACTACTGCAATAATTGTCTCCCTTTTAAGTATTTTATGTGTGGCTTGTGGCCCGAAAAACAAACAATACTCTACTGATTTACAGGCTACCACAGCCTCCGTATCAGCCGCAGACTCTATTTATCCGGTTTATGCCCAAGGGTTTGAAGTGAAATATCTTCCCAATCATGTCCGATTGGTAGACTTGCGTGATCCTCAAAATGAAAGTAGTAATACTTTCCATTATGCATTGGTGCCCCGGGGAACGAAACCTGAAGGAATTCCTTCTGATTATACGGTGATCGAAATACCTGTGCGCAGTGTCATTTGCATGACTTCTTTACAATTATCCAATTTTATCAAACTGGAAGCCTGTGATAAGGTGGTGGGTATAACCAGTACACGACATTTGTTCAACAAAGAGATGAATGAGCGTTTGAAGTCGGGTAAGACTGCCAAAATAGGAATTGAAGGTAACTTTGATAATGAAGTGATCATGAGTGTGAATCCGGATGTAATCTTTATCTCCCCTTTCAAGCGTGGCGGATATGATACGATGCGTGAAATCGGAATACCTTTGGTTCCGCACCTGGGATATAAGGAAATGACTCCGCTGGGACAAGCGGAATGGATTAAATTCATCGGCTTGTTTATTGGACAGGAAGAAGAGGCGAATGAAAAGTTTGCTGCTATAGAAAAGCATTATAACGATCTGAAACAACTGGCTGCCGATGTGAAGAAGCGTCCGGTAGTATTCAGCGGTGAGATACGTGGAGGAAACTGGTATGCAGTAGGTGGCAAGAGTTTCTTGGCCCAGCTGTTCCGTGATGCGGGAGCCGATTACTTCTTGAAGGACGATCCCCGTTCCGGTGGTGTTACTCTGGATTTTGAAACAGTATACAGCCAGGCGGAGAGTGCCGATTACTGGCGTATTGTGAATAGTTACGACGGTACATTCTCTTATGACGCTTTGAAGTCTCTTGATCCCCGCTATGCCGACTTCCGTGCATTCCGTGACAAAGGTGTTGTTTATTGCAATATGCGCGAGCAACCTTTCTACGAAAGTATGCCGATGGAACCGGAAATAGTACTGGAAGATCTGATCCATGCGTTCCACCCCGATTTATTACCTGATTACCAACCGAAATACTACGCACGTTTGCAATGAAAAGACCGACACTGCTCCTGATGTTGGTGATACTGGCATCTATATTCCTGTTTTTCTTGCTGAACCTGCTGTTAGGCTCTGTCCATATTCCTTTTCGTTATGTCTGGAACATCTTATGGGGGAATACGGATGAATCCATTATCTGGCAGAATATCATTTGGAAATCCCGTGTGCCGCAGGCATTGACGGCATTGGTGGCGGGAGCGGGGCTATCGGTGAGTGGTTTGCAGATGCAGACGGTTTTCCGGAATCCGCTGGCAGGACCGTCAGTGTTGGGTATCAGTTCGGGTGCCAGCCTGGGAGTAGCCTGTGTGGTATTGCTATCGGGAGCGATGGGCGGTGTGGCATTGAGTAAGCTCGGATATATGGGAGAAGTGGCGTTGTCTATTGCAGCGATTATCGGAGCACTGTCCGTGATGGCGCTTATCGTATACGTTTCGCAGAAAGTAAAGGGAAATGTGACGTTGCTGATTATCGGTGTGATGATCGGTTATGTGGCAAGTGCTATTATCGGTGTATTGAAATATTTCAGTGTGGAGGAAGATATTCGTGCATACGTCATTTGGGGACTGGGTAGTTTTGCCCGTGTGTCGGGGGATCAGATGATACTGTTTGTCTGTATCATGGCGGTCTTGTTGCCACTCTCGTTTTTGCTGATAAAGACAATGAATCTGTTGCTGCTGGGCGATGGCTATGCTCGGAATCTGGGGTTGAACATCAAGCGGGCACGCCTGTTGGTGATCTCCTGTTCAGGTGTACTGGTAGCGATTGTGACGGCATATTGCGGTCCGATTATGTTTATCGGTCTGGCTGTTCCCCATCTTTGCCGGGCTATATTCCATACATCCGACCATCGGATACTGATGCCTGCCACATTGTTGGTAGGGGCTTCGTTGGCGTTGGTGTGCAACCTTATCGCCCGCATGCCGGGATTTGAAGGAGCTTTACCGGTGAATTCGGTGACTGCTTTGGTAGGTGCTCCGGTAGTGGCATCCGTGCTCTTCAGAAAGCGCAAAGGGGAACTGGAAGAATAATTGAGAATTGAAAATAAAGAGATTTTGAAACAGGAAACTATACATATTGAGAAACTATCCATTGGCTATCCCGGTAAAGGAGATGTGAAAGTCGTGGCAAGCGATATTTGTGCCGGAATCAATAGCGGGGAGTTGACTTGTCTGTTGGGTGCCAACGGGGTGGGGAAGTCTACATTGTTGCGTACACTTTCCGCATTTCAACCGAAGTTATCCGGTGAAATACGTATACAGGGAAAGGAGATTGGCTCTTATACGGACAAACAGCTTTCAAAAGTGATCAGTGTAGTCCTGACTGAAAAGTGCGACATCCGTAATATGACTTCTGTGGAACTTATCGGTCTGGGACGCAGCCCATATACCGGTTTCTGGGGAACACTCTCCAAAGAAGATAAAGAGGTAGTGGATCATGCTATCAATCTGGTTGGAATATCTCACCTGGCACATCGCATGGTACATACACTGAGTGATGGTGAACGACAAAAAGTGATGATTGCCAAGGCACTGGCTCAGGAAACTCCGGTGATTTTCCTGGACGAACCTACTGCCTTTCTTGATTTCCCGAGTAAAGTGGAAATGATGCAATTGCTCCATCAGTTGAGCCGGCAGACGGATAAGACTATTTTCCTGTCTACCCATGACCTGGAACTTGCCTTGCAGATTGCGGATAAAATCTGGTTGATGGATAAGGTGAACGGGGTGACTATCGGAACTCCCGAAGATCTTTCACTGGATGGAACCCTCAGTAGTTTCTTTGCCCGTAAAGGAATTGTGTTTGATCTGGAGACAGGATTATTCCGGGTGAACAATGAGTATACTTCCCAGATCCGTATTGTCGGGCATGGACAAAAATACGCTATGGTACGGAAAGCTTTGCAAAGAAATGGTATTCTGGCAAACCGAAACGTGGAGTCGGACGTTTATATTGAAACGGGAGATTTGAAAGGGGACGGTACTTTTGTACTGCACCCCGTAAACGGCGAAGCGGTGACTGTGCAAACCATTGATGAACTGCTTGCAGAGATTGTGAAAATTCTATGAGACATTCGACAAAAGATAATTATCTCTATCTGACTACCACCCCGGTGCCCCGTCTGATAGTATCATTGGCTGTACCTACGATTATCAGTATGTTGGTTACGTCATTCTATAATATGGCGGATACGTACTTTGTGGGGAAGATCAATACCCAGTCGACGGCGGCTGTAGGTATTGTGTTTTCGGTCATGTCCATAATTCAGGCGGTGGGTTTTTTCTTCGGACACGGTTCGGGGAACTATATTTCGCGGAAACTCGGTGCGCAGGAGACTGGGAATGCAGAGAAGATGGCGGCTACCGGTTTCTTCTGGGCGTTGTTTATGGGTATATTTCTGGCAGTAGTGGGACTTATCTTCCTTAGCCCGTTGTCGCTGGCATTGGGTTCTACACCTACTATCCTGCCTTATACGGAGAAATATCTAGGCATCATATTGCTGGGTGCCCCTTTCATGACTGCTTCGTTAGTACTGAACAATCAGATCCGTTTCCAGGGAAATGCAGCGTATGCGATGGTAGGAATCGTATCGGGTGCGGTGATTAATGTGATACTGGACCCTATTCTGATTTTTGTTTTTGATATGGGGATATCGGGTGCTGCGTTGGCTACGGTCATCAGTCAGATATGTAGTTTCTCCCTGTTGCTATATATGTGCAGAAAGGGTGGCAATATCCGTATCCGTTTCAAGAACTTCACACCTTCACTGGCTTTCATAAAGGAGATTATTGGTGGTGGTACCCCTTCGCTTGCCCGTCAGGGACTGGCGAGTGTAGCTACTATTTTGCTGAATGTGGCTGCCGGGGCTTATGGAGACGCGGCTATTGCAGGCATGTCTATTGTTACCCGTATCGCAATGTTCATTAATGCTTTCCTGATAGGTTTTGGACAAGGTTTCCAGCCGGTATGCGGTTTCAATTACGGTGCTGGATTGTATGCGCGTGGCGTCAGGGATTCTGGTTTTGTGTAAAGGTGGGATTCATCTCCTTGCTGGTATGTGCGCTGGCAGGTATGGGATTTGCAGAAGAGATTGTTTCTTTGTTCCGTAAGGGAGACCCGGATGTAATTGCAGTAGGTGCTGCCGCCTTGCGTTGGCAGTTCATTACTTTTCCGTTGGGTTCATGGATTGTGATGAGTAATATGATGTTGCAGACGATTCGTAAACCGGTAAAGGCTACCATTATTTCTTCTGCCCGCCAAGGATTGTTCTTTATTCCGCTGATTTTTATCCTGCCTCATTATCTGGGTTTGCAGGGTGTGGAAATGTGTCAGGCTGCTGCTGATCTTCTGACTTTCATTCTTGCCATACCGTTGACATGCAGTGTACTGAATGAAATGAAACGAAAGCAGGCGGAGCAGTTGTAAATCAGAACCGGTATCCTACGGTGAAGAACGAAGCGAGATTCTTGGGAGAGAATTTCTCAATGCCGGATGATTGCAATAGATTATCCAGCTGGTCGTTTACTTTGATCATTCCCAATTGAAGCTCTGCTCCGAATATGAATTTGTAATATTCGATGTTGAGGCTGAACATAAGGCCGGCATCAAAGCGTTTGTTTCCCATTTTGTCATCTATCCGGTTACCGAAAGTATCTATACGGAATCTGTAGCTTCTGTTAGGATTGTATTCACTACTGTAATCATATTCCTCCATCTCACCGGATGTCTTTCCGCCTACACCATAGGCAATATACGGACCGGCACTCAAGGAAGCACTGTAATTCTTTCCAAGGTTGAGGCGGGCGGCCATCATGATGGGGAGCTGGATATACAACTCGTTCATGTTCACTTTGCCTACATATTCCACTTCCTCACGGGCACCTATCGATACGAAGTTCAGTGATGGTTGAAACACCCATGTGCGGTTGAGCTCATAGTTCATACCGACACCTACTTTGTAGGCGATGCGTGTATCACTTTCTACATTTTCTCCATAGAAGTTGGAGGTACCGACTCCGGCTTTTACTTGGAAGGAGATAGGGGACTGGGCATTTGCTCCCAATGCTATGATTGCAAAGAAAATAGTGAGAATAGTCTGTTTCATTACTTGAACCTTGTAAGGGGTTGATGTTTATTTGATCGCAAAGATATAAATTATATGATTACATACAATTCCTGTTGGGGGAATATTATAAGCTACGGGCTACGAGTGGCTGCGCTATATTTCGTGGGGCTCACGACGGGTATCCCATACATCTACGATATAAATTATGCCCGCAGTTTCATCTATGCGATATATTACCTTACAATATTTATGAATGACTAATCCTCGGTAAACATACTCCCGATTTGCTAATAAAGGCTCTATTGGAGCCATATAAGGATTGGAAGAAAGACGTTTTTTGTTTCTCTGATAGGTTTCAATCAACCTGTGTGCAATCTCAATGCCCCATTGCTGTTTACAAAAAGCGGCAATCTTGCGTAGCTCCTGAGTAGCTTCAGGATAAGTCTTTATTTTCATAGTGTGCGCATGAAGTCTGCTAATTTGGCGTCTTCTGTTTCAGAATCAATTACACTTCCTTCGATGATCGCTTTTTCTGCTTTATCAATTCGCTCATGTAATTCATTCATTGTATACGGAATCATGTCTTCATGTGCTACATCTTTTGTTGATGTAGAATTACGCAAACGACGTATATAACGACTTATACGGCGCATCGCCGCTTCATCATCCATCAATGCGTTGATATCTTGCAAAATACTACGTTTTAATTCAAAAGTTGTCATACATCCTCCTTTTTAAATAGGTACGTCACAAAGGTAGTGTTTTGGAAAGAACGCACAAAATGTTATTCTACAAAGTTTTGCCCAAAGGGTATGAGCTACAAGCTACAAAGCTACCTAATAGAATTTCCTGATCAGCCAATCTACCAGACTAAACGGCAGCATAGGCTTGATGCGTGCAAAGAATACTTGCTCCCATGGACCGACCTTTGTGCGGAAAGCAGGGTGGCGGCTATTTACCAGTTTGCAAATCGTTTGACCTAACTTTTCCGGTCGGCAACCATTGTTTTCAGACTGCTCTACATTTCGCATGGCTTTTGCAAAACTCTCCCCATATTGCGCATGGGAGAGGGAAGTCTGGCTCACTTGCCGTTGCGCTGTGAAACCAGTCTGGAAATCTCCCGGTTCGACTACGCAAACTTGTATACCCAGTGGCTTAACTTCTTGATAAAGCGCTTCACTATACCCTTCAATCGCAAACTTTGATGCACTGTAGAAAGCCTGAAAGGGAACGGCAAGGACGCCTGCGATGGAACTGATATTTATGATTCGTCCGTGTCCGGCTTTGCGCATGAAAGGCAGCACTGCTGCACACATACGGACGGCACCCGTGAAATTCGTATTCATCTGGCGCTGTATCTCTTCCTCGGTAGTGAGTTCGATAGCTCCGCTGATACCCATCCCGGCATTGTTGACAAGTACATCGATGCTGCCTTGCTCTTCCAGAATTGTAGATATGGCGTTGAATACCGATGCAGGATCAGTAATATCCAATTGCAACATTTTGAAGCCGGGATTATCGGATAATGCTTTCCGACTGGAGCCATAAACGATATGTCCTTGTGCAGCCAACTGCGTAGCAATGACTCTTCCAAAACCGGAAGAAGCACCGGTGACGAGGATTATTTGAGGGTGTTTCATATTATTTTCCCTTCTTCACTAATGAGCAGAATGGTCAGCTCTCCATCGGGCAGAAGCGGGTCGCAATGCTGGTGGCACAACTCAAGCAAATGGGTGCAAAAGGCCTGCAAATCATCTGCCGGGAGCAATGTCCACAACTCTCGCGCCAGTGTTATCTTTTTAATAATGGCAGGTACTTCATCTCCACAACCCGCATTGAAGGCCAGATCCAGAAGGAAGTCTTTATTCATCGTCACCTGTTTGCTGTGCGTATCCAGATTGCCTTCTGCCAGCTTCACGGCTTTTCCTATCATGATACCCAAAGTCACCGCTTTGATTTCCAAATCTGCGGCAATCTTTATCGTATCTCCAATGAAGTTTCCGTAATGAATAAATGCCTGTGCAGGCAGTTCGGGATAGTATCCCCGGACATACTTTTCACTCTTTGCACCCGAATTAAGGACGATGCGCGGACTTCCTGTTGCCCGCCCTACTTCCATAGATTTGCGGATGGAATCTACAAATGCTTCGGAAGAGAAAGGCTTCACAATGCCCGAAGTTCCGATGATAGAAATACCGCCCTCTATACCCAAACGGGGATTAAAAGTCCGCCGGGCTATCTCTTCGCCACCCGGTACGGAAATAGTGACGGCAAAAGGATTGGGGTGTTTGGAAATTCCAAGTCGTTGAAGGCATGCCTTTACATTGTTTTCAATCATTTTGCGGGGAGTAACGTTGATGGCAGGTCCTCCCACTTCCAGCCCTAAACCCGATAGGGTGACAATGCCTACGCCTTCGCCTCCACAGACAATAACGGTATAATCATCAGCTCCAAGTTCTGCGGGTGTTGGATCGTCAAAACGGAAAGGTAGGGCAACATTGGCCTTGATTTGCATGCCATTGGTTACATCGGGGTCATCACCTGCATCTTTGATGACAGTGGCATCTGCTTCCAGCATCCAGTCATCGTTCACACAGCTGGGATGCGGGTAGCGTTCTTGCTCTTCGACGGGAACATAAATGGTTTCTCCGTTAGGGAGAATAACGGGGAATTCTTCAGGACGGGACTGGCGTTGAACGTTGAAAATATCCCAGGTTGCAGCTACAGCGGCTGCGGCTGCACAAGTACCCGTAGTCAGACCACTACGCAAAGGATAAAAGTCGGGCAGATGCTTTTCAATCATCCGGCGTAGGCCATGCTCACCGTTCACTATCATAAAACTTCCAGGCATTGGCGGACGACGGATTGCAAAAATGCGGATACCTTCCTGAAGGGCAGCTTCCACTTTTTCATTGAATCCTCCGGAAAGTCCGCTTTCCTTTATCAATATGGCTTCGGGGTGAAGTCGCTGTAACAGGATGCGTTCGTCTTCGCCTGCATGGTAGTAATGCAGATATTTTTCGGGAAAACCTTCACGTTCGGCCAGGCGGCGGGAGCTCTCACGGTTAAGGATACGGAAGTAGCAACAGGCACTTTCCTGCCAGAGAGACTTTAGCTTGGCAATGCTTTGTACGCCTGTCAGAGCGAGGAGGGTGAAGATATCTTCTTTCCTGATTTGCCGGATGGCATCTTCAAAATCTTCGCACCAGATGATGTGTTCTTCATCACGTGGCGGATAAATACGTTCGAATCGGATGACAAGCAGGTTCAGGGTATGGGCTACTTTCTCTACGGTCTGGTGCAGTTGTATGGCAAAGGGGTGGGCGGCGTCTACCAGTAATTGAATGTTATGTTCCCGGCAACAGCGCTCCAAGTCCAGTTCGTCCATGGCACCTTGCAGGCGGATACCGTGGTGCATAGTTACTTCCTGCTCGTCTCCTTTGGTAGAGTAGTAGAATGGTTTTCCGGCTTCTTCAAGGGTACGGGCGGCGATGCGTCCTTCGGTGGTTCCACCTAATATTAATATCATTACTTTTAGGTTTTAGTTGAACAAAAAGTGATAGGGTGATAAAGTGATAGGGTGATAAAGTGATAGTGGGATAACACTCCGTGATATATAATACAGCCACTTTATCACCCTATCACTTTATCACATTATCACTCCCTTCTTATCTACGGAAGAGATGTTTGAACTCATGGGCGTAGAGGCGGGAAAGGCCTTCGCGGTTGTCGATGGCTTCACCTACGACAATCATGGTGGTGAGCGTCAGGTTGTTCTCTTTCACAATCTTTGCAAGGTCCTTCAACTCTCCGCGATAGATGCGTTCGTCCTTCCAGGTGAGGTGGTAGCAAACGGCAACGGGAGTGGTTTCGGGATATTCCTGTAAGAGCTCTTCCTGCACCTGTTCGGCAATGCCGGCACTGAGGAAGATACACATGGTGCTTTGCGAGCGTGCCAGCAGGTGGAGTTGTTCGCGTTCCGGCATGGGGGTGCGTCCTTCGCCGCGGGTAAGGATGATGCTCTGCACTTTCTCAGGAATGGTAAACTGAGACTTCAGCGCAGCGGCAGCAGCCTGGAAGGAAGAAATGCCCGGAGTGATGTGATAACTCATGTGATGCTGGTCGAAATAGTTCATCTGTTCCTGAATGGCACCGTAGATGCAGGGATCGCCTGTATGCAGGCGGACTATGAATTTGCCTTCATCATAGAACTTCTTCATCAGTGCAAACTGTTCTTCCAAGTCCATGGAAGCCGAACTGCGTACCGTAGCACCCGGTTTGGCACAGAATGTCAGTTCGCGGGGGACGAGGCTGCCGGCGTAGAGGATAAGATCTGCCTTCTCCAGCATCTGCCTTCCACGCACGGAGATGAGGTCGGGATCACCCGGACCTGCGCCGACGATTTCGATATGTCCGTGGTAGCGGAGCACTCCCTTTTCGATGGCTATGGCCATGGTGTAGTTTCCGCCTTTTTGCTTGTCCAGCAGCAGTTCACCACCATTGGCGGAAAGAAAAGCGGCAGCTTCGGAAACACTGGGTGTACCCATGTGTTTCTCTACTACCGGACTGGGGTTGGGGACGGAGATTTCTTTCAGTTCCTCCGCACTGTAATAGCGTATCTGATAGGCACGTTCCAGTTCTTTAATGACCGGTTCGTTGCGTTTCTCGTTGATGGTGGCGATGTACTTTACGGCACGGGGCATGAAGGTGTTGTTAATCATCGTACCCAGAATGTTTTCAACGATATCATGCATGGGACCTGCCTGATGTGCCAGACCTATGCCGACATGCAATACCCGGGGCACATAAAAGAGCGCAGGGGTGTCATGCGTATTGTGCAGGAAAGGAGTGACGAGTATAACCAGCTGGTAACGGCTGAGGTCTATATCCCGGAATAAGCCGTAATGTATATCCACGTGTGGCGGGCAGGTCTTTTCCAGATATTCCGTTCCCTGATCGCGCACTTCGAGGAAGAGCGCGGTGGGAACTTTCCTCACGAAAAGGCCGATGATGTTATTCATCATACCGTATTCCGTCTCACCGGGAATGGCGGCCCAGTCAAATTTATCACCCAGAGTGTCTAGTGCCCAGAGTCCGGTGCGATCGCTTTGGGTGGTGATGACAGGTTCGGCGCCGAGAATGTGGGCGATGTTTTCCGTCATTTCGTTGGCCTTTCCGATATGTCCCGAGAGGACGGAAACGGCATAGCGGCCAGTGCTGTCTACACAGATCACGGCGGGGTCTGTATGTTTATCTTTCACATGCGGGGCGATGGTGCGGACGCAGATGCCCATGGCACCTATGAAAATAAAGGCATCGTAGCGATGGAAAGACAGAGCCATAAATTCTTCGTAAAAAGAAACGTATGTGCAGTCGGGTGCAGGAGTCGTGGTGATTATTTCGGAGTCGGGAAACTCATTACTCAGCGTTCGCGCAATGGGCAGACTGCTTTCGGAAATCAGTATAATAGCTACCTTCATAGGGTGGCTCTCGTTATTTTTATTCATAAGGTTACTTTCATTATTTCTATCGGGTTATAATCATTGAGTGCGATGTGCAGGGAGGGTTGCAGAGACATTCCTGCGTTTTCTGCCCCTTTGCGGAACAATTCCCTGCTATTGGGGGATACGGAGTTGAAGACGATGCAACCGCCGGGCTGCAATACTTCTTTCAGGCGTACCAGTATATCTTCTAATTTTCCGCCGTGCCCGCCGATAAAGACGGCGTCGGGGCGGGGGAGAGGTTCCAGATCGGTTTGCAGGAAATCTCCGATTAAGGCTGTGATTCCCGGTGCACCGAAACGGCGGGAGTTGATGCGCATCAGTTCTTCTCCTTCGGGACGTATCTCGAACGAAACAACCGTGAGATGCGGGAATTGTAGGCGGGCTTCGATGGAGATAGAACCTGTGCAGAAACCTATGTCCCAAAAAACACGACGGCGATTCAGTTCCAATGCCTGCAAGGTAAGGAGGCGGATCGGAGCTTTGGTAATCATGCGGGCACGTCCGTCCAGATGAGCAAATTGTTCGTCGGGAAGACCGAAGGGGCGGGGCTGTTCAGTTATAGGGAGGAGAGCTTCCTTGCTATGGGTGTCGTAGCTTACCGTATACGGGTGCCGTATATGACCGTCTACGGGTGCCGTATGTGACCGTCTACGGGTATCGTAGCAGAGCAGCAAGTTATTCGGATGCTCAAATGTCTCTTTTTCAGCTTCTTCAAGACTCATCCGACGAATGCGCTCGCGTTCGGGATTGCCGAGGTGCTCACCGATGTACATCGTGTAATCGGTGTATCCATATTCTAACATCCGCGCGGCGATAGTGGCAGGGGTATGCTCCCGATCTGTCAGTACACCTATTTTGTGGGCATGTTCTATGAGTGCTTTGTCCAGTTCCTGCCACGGGCGTCCTGTCAGGGAGACGGTACGCATATCGTCGTAGGGTATCACCAGTCTGTGCGCTAATGTTTGCAGGGAATTGAAAGCCGGGTAGAGGCGTATCTTTGCATCGGGCAGTTTTCGTCTTACCGTATTGGCGAAGCCGAAAAACAGGGGATCTCCGGATGCAAATACGACAATAGATGCATCGGAAGCCTTCTTCTCAAAGTCTGCAAAAATGTTTTCGTATTGGGCAAAGACGTTGTCCAGTGGAACTGTTATGGAAATCCATTCCGCACCTTCCGGAAGTAACTTCTCTACAATCTCCCGATGCCGCAAGCCACCGGAGAAAACTTTTCCTTCCCGGATGTGCCGCAGCACTTCGGGTGGGAAGAAAGGTTCTCGGTTGTCGTCCATGCCTATAATAATAAAGTTTCGTATCATCATTATTGAATTTATAAGTTACGAGCTACAAGCTACGAGTGCCTTTCGGTGTGATAGCGAGTATAGCGCAGCAACTTGTAGCTTGTAGCTCGTCACTCGTAACTAACGGGCCTTGCCCGTTACACATCCCGTCCCGGCCTTAACTGTTCCGCATCATTGTAGCACAAGATTGCATTCACCAGCGTTGCAGCCAAATTACTTCCTCCTTTTCGTCCCTCCACTATCAGTTTGGGTATTTCCATGAACGGCTTCACCATGTGCTTGGATTCCTGTACGTGTACAAAGCCCACAGGCGCGGCAATAATACCGCTTGGTGCAGCTTTTCCTTTACGTACCAGATCACAAAGTTCCATCAAAGCCGTTGGCGCATTACCGAATACGAACAAGGCATCCGGATGTTCCTCCACCGCCAGACGTATACCGGCTTGTGTACGGGTGATCCCTTTTTCCGCTGCCATTGCCGCTACCCGTTCATCGGAAAGATAACATTTCACTTCTACCCCCAGCCGTTGTAAAGCTCCTTTGCGGATACCACTGGCAGCCATCGTCACATCCGTAACAATCGTTTTCAACCGACCGTCCGCTATTTTCTGATAAAGCTTTTCCACAGCACCTTTGTCCGTATACAGCAGCTTTTCCATTTCAAAATCAGCCGTGGTATGGATGGCGTGCAGCAAAGCCCATTTATGATCCAGAGGAATATTCTTATTCTTTAGTTCCGACTCAATGGTCCGGAAACTTTGTATCATAATGTCCTGCCCCTTTTTCAATTGACAATTGACAGTTGACAATTGACAATTGGCTGCGCTGTCACCCCGCAAGGAATTGTCAATTGTCCATTGTCCATTGTCCATTGAATAATATCCCCGGGGAGTAATGAACTTGCCGTTCCACGCATAAGACTGCGAGTTACCAATCAGAATGACCGTAAACATATCCACTTCTTCGGGCTTGAAATCAGCGAGTGTCGTCAGATGCACTTCCTGTTCTTCCCGTCCGGCCTGGCGTACATAACCTACCGGAGTCTCCGGAGCGCGTCCTTCTGCGAGAAACAGCTCTTTCAATCGATAGAGTTGCCAATACCGCCCTTCGCTTTTCGGATTGTATACAGCCGTTACGAAATCAGCCATGGCTGCCGCGCGGATGCGACGCTCGATCCGTTCCCACGGTGTCATCAGGTCGGAAAGGGAAATCACACAGAAATCATGTCCCACAGGAGCACCCAGCAGTGAAGCCGCTTTCTGAAAAGCACTGATGCCCGGCAAGGCAATAACTTCGACGTTGCTGTTCCGTTCCCGCTTCATCTCGTAAATCAGCGGAGTCATTCCATAAATCCCCGCATCGCCGGAACTAATGACGCAAACCGTTTTTCCCTGTTCCGCCAATTCAAATGCCTGTTCCGCACGAGTGCGTTCCCGCTTCATACCCGTATCTATACATTCTGTTTCAGGGTGGAGATAAGGCTGGATAAACTGGAAATAATATTTATATCCCACTACTACATCCGCTTCTTGAACCGCACTGAGAACTGCGGGCGTGATGTCTTGTTCGCTGCCCGGACCGATGCCGGCAACTATTATCTTAGGCTGTTTCATATCGCTTTTATTTCTATCGTGCAAAGATACGCTCTATTCTTTAAACTTCGGGCATAAAAGGGGCTAAAAAGGGGGACAAAAAAGGGCTACACCCTTTACCCGGGATGGTGTAGCCATCCGAGGCAAAGGGTGTAG
>NZ_CBVI010000085.1 GCF_000513195.1 Bacteroides timonensis
GTAGCCTTAAGGGGGAAAGGGTGTAGCTATTTCAACAACGCTTCTACGTGCTCCATATAGAGCTTTCGGATAGCGGGCAGCTCGCCCAGTCCTTGCATACGCACATTCACCTGGTAGCTTGCCTTTTCCATTTCCGGTTTCCATACTCCGACGATGTCTTCTTTCGTATGATTACCGCATACCAGCAACAACGGTATCAGTGTTATTTGTTTCGGGCGTGTCTCCTTCAACTGTGCCAGTGTAGCGTCCAGTGTAGGATAACCCTCGATGGTGCTGACGTGGAAGTTTTTCAGTCCGTGGGCTTTCATCATATAGTCCAGCATGGCGTAAGTGGCGGTACTTGGCAATTGATTGCCGTGTCCCACATAGATGACGTCTTCTTTCTTTCCAGGCTGTTCCTGTGCCAGAATTTCGATAACCTTTTCGCAATCTTCCACTGTATAAAGCAATGGATTACCTACCTTTATTTCTTTAAAGAAGGGTTTCACGCTCTCCGCATCGCGGCGGACGGAAGTCATTTCACTTCCTTCAATCAGTGTTGTACTCTGTATCAGTACACGCGAATATCCTTCGCTTCTGAGCTTCAGCAGTGCGTCTACCGGACTGTCTTTATGAACGCCCTGCTTCTCCAGCCTGCGCCGAACAATGGGAGAGATATACGCTTCGCGCACTTCAAACTGCGGGAAAGTTTCTTTTGCCTCACGGGTGATTACGTCGAGTGTCAGTGCACGTGTATCAGGGTCCGAACTTCCGTAATGGGTAATGAGAAGGGCGGTCTTCTCCCCCTGTGCAGAGGAGAAGAGAGCCACACTCAGTAAACAAAGAGTGATGAAAAGATGCTTCATATCAATAATAAGTTGTTATGCGTTAATTCTTTAGATTTAAAGTCAGACTCACCACCAACATACGTCCCGGCGAGTACAGGGTGAAGTTCTTCGTCAGAGGTCTCATATCCCTCTTGTTGAAGATATTGTCGATACCGATACCGGGTTCTAGGAAGAAACTGCTGAAACAGTCGAAGGAGTGGCGGGTGTTCAGGTTCCAGATACCGTAACCCGGAGCATCTCCGTCGGCATCTCCCGGATAGTAGCATTTGCTTTGCAGACGGCCGTTCAGGTTGAGGTTCATGGTGTAGTCACCCCATGAATGTGCATAGTTTCCGCTGATGGTTGCCGTGTGGCGGATGCTGCGTTGAATGTTTTGCCAGCCTTCTTCACCTTTACCACGGGCATAAGCGTAGGTATAGTTACCGTTCAGTGTAAATCCGGCGAACGGATTGCCTGACAAACTTACCTCAAAACCACGGACGGTAGCCTTTTCAAAGTTGATGTATTCTTTCAGGTTCACATTCTTGGTAGATGATAAGTCTGCCAGTTCGGGGAATTCTTCTTTCAGTTGCTGCTGGGCCTCAGCGGACAAATCATTGAATGCGGTTACTTTGGAAGACACCATATCTGTCAGATAATTCAGATATCCCGTAACGGAGGCACTGAAACGGTTGGTGCGGTATTCCATATTGATGGAGTAGTAGTTGCTGTGTTCAGGCTTCAGGTCAGCGTCACCGATGGAGATGGTGTATTTGCTACCCATTTTCTTGAACATGCTGTAATACAATTCGTCTACGCCGGGAGCACGGAAACCAGCTGCATACGTGGCACGCACGTTGAAGTTTCCAATATTGTACATGGCTGCCACTTTCGGGGTGAAACGTCCACCTGCCTGTTCATGATAGTCATAGCGTGCACCGACGATGCCCGTGAAATGATCCCATAGTTTTACTTCATGCTGTCCGTAGCCCGACAAAGTATATACTCCCTTGTCTACATCGGCATCGGGACGAACAAGAATGTCCTTGCGGTAGTCCACTCCGAAGACAGTGGTACTGTTGGTGGTGAAACCGAAGATACCTTTTAGTTCGGCATCATGAAACTTCTGTCTTTTGGTGAATGCGTAGTCACCCGGTTGGTAATCACCGGCTGCCAGCATGTATTTGTAGCGCGAAGTATAATTGTTGCCTACATAATCCAACTGGATGGAGGAACGTTTGTTCAGTCTGTACTTGGCTCCTGTACCCCAGTTGTAGCCTTCGTAATGCGTATTATAATCATTTCCGCCTGTCATGCCGTCGCGTTTGGCAGGGCGGTTGATCATGCGCCAGTAATATCCGCCGTTGGCATAGAACGAGAGTTTTTCCGTAGCATCGTAGGTGAATTGCTGAGAAAAGTTATTCATGCTGTAGCCGATGGAAAGCTGATCAAGGGTTTCAACCAGGTCGTCATTCTTGTCTACGGTCAGGCCACTGTTCTGCCAGCCATCCGAGTGATCGTATTTATAAGCAGTGTAAGAGGCGAGCTTTCCTTTGGCAATGTCCAGGTTGAGGCCTTGTGAAAACTGATTCTTTCTTGTATAACGGCTGTTGGTGGTGAAGGAGATTTCATCTTTCGGCTGGTTGGTGATGATGTTGATAACACCGGCAATCGCATCCGAGCCATAGAGCGAAGAAGCTGCGCCGTTTAAAACTTCGATACGCTTCACACGGCTCATGTCTATCTGGCTGATGTCAATATTACCGCTGATATCCCCCGTCACTTTACGTCCGTTAATCAGTATCAGTACGTATTTATTGGAAAGTCCGTTCATCATCAGATACGAACCCATGGCATTCGGGGAGAAGGAGAGAGAGGGAACCATCATGGTCATGGCCTGTTGGAAATCCGTGATTCCGGCACGTTTTATTTCGTTAGCGGTGATGACGGATACCGGCGCCGGAGTATTTTTCAGCCGCTGGTGCGTACCCGTACCGGTTACTACTACAGGATTCAAATCCACAGTTTTATCTACGGAAGTTTCACCTTTATCAGCCTGTGCCCACGCACCGGCAGCGATACTTCCCATTAAGAGAGTCGTTAAGAATCTTTGCTTTATCATAAAATTATCGTTTGTTTGGAAATGCAAAGATATGGGGAAGATGAGGGCAAGAAAATACCCACTGATGGGTATTTCTATTGTTAAAAATCCTTGTTTATAGGTATGGACTCTTTAACTTTTATTCAAAGGGTGACGGATATCTATCATTATTCTGGAACATAGATAATTTCTCCACTTTCCAGTTGGTAGGCTACACCGACTTTTTTCCCTCGCTTGCCGGAAGTTTCCTGTTCCTCGCTGGGAGTGTATCGCTTGATTTCCTGTCCTTCTTTCGTAATGATTTCCATATTCTCTTTTCCGGGATTCTTCACCATAGTGAAGTCTTCTTTGGAAAACATTTCCGTCATGTTGAAGCGGGTGACGAGGGCAACCATCAGTGCGACGGCAAAGACCATGGCTACATCAAAAAGGTTCGCTACCGTACCCATTGGGTCGGAGTCCGTTTGGTTGTGGAGCAGTCTGTTTCGTTTCATATTCTTTTATGAGGCTGAGGGGTATTCATTGGTTTTGTTTCGCAGAGTCTTGTCCAAATATTCCAGATCATTTATTTCACGGGCATACCAGCGTTGTTTCACTTGCAGGGTGATGACGCCGACTGCGGCAATCACCATACCGACCACGGTGGTGGCAAAGGCTACCTGCATATTGTAAGCCATTGAGGAAATATTTCCTGTAGCCAGTCCGACAAGGGCGGGACCCATCGGGATCAGTGTTCCCATCAGCCCCAGCATCGGGCCGAGTTTGATGAAAGTGCGCGAGTGTCCCAGCTCTTTTTCGGCGTCTACTTCGAAGTTGGCAAGCAGGCGTTCGCAGTAGGCAGCGTTGTCGCGGTGCTCGGCAAGCTTTTTCAGGCAACGGAGCAAAGGCTGTTTCCCGGCTTGGGGCAAGCTCTGCAACTGTTCGTTAATGTTTTCAGGAGTGATGATTTCCAACATCTCGGAGAGTTGCTTTTGCAGTTTCATCCGCTGGTAGAATTCTCCGAAGAAACCTCCGGTAAGGATAATGGCGCGGAGAAAGAACAGGAGTAATAATACGATGACCGGAACAAGTAGTCCGTTGGATATCCAGAAGAGTGAGTTTGAAATGGTTTCCATAATGATATTTATGATTTTGGTAGTTACTGTTTATTTAGTAGCCGGTAGCTATGATGCTCAGTACGACTATGAATAAGTTTACAATAAAAAGGATTTCGAGGCGCAGGGCTTTATCTTCCAATAGGATCTGCAACAATCGGGCACCGCCACTGATGAGTAAGAATGTGGCAGTGGCTACTATCCACGAGAGCATATTGAAATCAATGCCCGGAAAAGAGAATAATAATTCAGCTTGTACATAGCATAGTACGCCACCTATTAATAAACCGGGGTAAAGGTGGAGCAGGAAGGTGACGCTTCGTTTGAATGCAGTGTCTCTTGTACGCATTCCGGAGAAGCAGTCGAAGCAAAAGGTTATCAGGATGGCGGCTTCCAGTGTGATGCAAACAGATACATCCAGCATTTTCTCCCGGGAAGCAAAAAAGGCTGCCATTGCTGTCTTAGATTGCTCGGTTACCAAAGGGGTAATGAGTAAAACAAATAGGGCACAACATAGCGCTGTCAGCCACGTTCCCCAACGGGGATAGAAGCCGACCTTCAGCAGGAAGCTGAGGGTGATGAAGATTGCTAATATGGGAATGACGTAATTCATAGTTATATTTTTGTTATGGGTACGCGTTCGTCCGCTTCATCCGCGTTGTCCGCGTACCCATTCTCCTAAATTATCTTTTTCTCCTTTTGGTTAATGCAACCAGTCCAATGAACACCACCAGTACCACACCTCCAATCACTAATCCGTTCGTTGTACGTTTCTGCGCTACCTGTTCCGGTGTCAGCTTCTTTTCTTTCAATACTACATTTTTTCCATTGGCCGAAGCGGTTTCATATACCGCTTTTATATCCTGATTGAATTCCTGTCTCTCTTTCGCATCCAGATTATCCGCAACGAACGACTGTAATTTGGCATTGTCACATACAAACTCCGTGCAGGCGGCACCCTTCTCACGGGTTATCTGTGCATGTAGTGCAGCTGTTTCTTTCAACTGTTCAGGGCTTGCTTTCCAATAGCCTTTCCGTGCACTTTCCAGCATCACCGCAGTCATAGCCTGATAGGATGCCGGATTCACCCGGAGAAAATAATCTTGTATTCCAAGTTTATTTTCATCCTGAATGTACATCCGATACAGATCATTAAAAATTTCCTTATCCATTGCCGACGGACGCATTACATGCCAGCCAAAGATATTGCGGAAAATCTCTCCGAACATTTGTGCCGAACCTGCACCGCCTTTCATCCGTTCCTGTATGAATGTCGGATTCAGTATCGTAGCCCGCGTCTCCACAGCAATCGCCTCTTTGGTCTCCTGCATACGGCGGTTGGTACGGTTACGATAATCGGCCATATAAGCATCCGGTTCTTTACCCGTCAGTGTTTTTACAGTAAGAGATAATCCGCCGGTGAATTCATATACGTGGTCCAATGAAATAGGTCCCCACGTATTACTCTGCCGCGGCTGAATCACTACGTCCGTTTCGGAGAGGGCGGAGGCAAACAAATCTTTCTGAACCTCGCCCCAGTTATCCTCATCACCATAAGCGGCACCCATATTATTGAGATACCCTTGGGCGATTTCCTTTTCATCCTCCCATGATCCACTATGCTCGGTATATCCCATGATTCCTGTACTGTATCCACTATTAACAGGACCGAATACACGCATCACAGACATTTCCCGTGCACGTTTTGGGGAAGTCCCTTTTTCCACCAGTAACTTTTCCTGTAGCACTGTTCCCGATGCCACATAGTTGGGATATGCTTCGTCCTTTGCTTCCGATGCCAGACGAACCGCATCCGTCAGTAACTTCAGACGTGATCCGGCTATGTCGCGAAGCTGTCCTGAGACTTGTACCACTACATTGATGCGTGGGCGTCCCAGTTCTTCACTGGGCACAAGTCTCAAATCTACTACACGTCCTTGCCCGTCGCGTACAGGCTCCACACCCAACATCCAGAAGACTTGTGCCAGCGTAGCTCCTTCGGTTGTGATAAATTCACCCGCCCAGAAAGTATAACTCACTTTCCGCGGATATTCCCCATGTTTGCCGGTGTATTGCTTCAGGGTTGCTTCCGCCAGCCGTTTTCCGTCTTCCCATGCACGTGGATTAGGGGTTGTTTCAGCATTTACGCTATACATATTCCTTCCTGTGGGCAATACATTGGGATTCAATACCGGATCTCCACCCGGAGCAGGCAAAACTGTTCCTCCATTCAGGCCGCGCACCATTGCGTTGAATTCATTGGCGGTAGAAGCTATTAGTTGTTCGCGATAGCGCAATGCGGGGCGAAGGTCCGGGGCAATGGTAGCCGTATCACGTGGCGGATTCTGTAACATAGCCGTCAGTCGTTTCTTTGCCGTTGGCAGATAATGGTGGGCTATATATGTAAAGTCTTGCAATTGTTCCGTAGTAATCTTGCCTTTATCCCGGTCGGCTTTGGCCGTTTCGTAAGCCAGGGCATCTGCACTGACGGCAAGGGTGGTTTGCAGTAAGTCACGTTCCGAATAAAGTTCACCCATCGTGTAGTATGCACCCAGCATCTTCTCATTGGCTATTTCTTCGGTAAAGGCATCCAGACGTTCCAGTTCTTCGGCAGTATAGGGGTTGTCCGGTACGGAATCCAGTTCCAGGTCCCGGTGAAGTCCTAGGCGAACAGTCTCTTTCTTGACGCGCATTCCCAGCATACGATGTCCTTCCGTTCCTTCATCCAGAAGTTTATGAATATCTTCCAGTAATTGGTTATATCGCTGTCTCATGCCACTTTCCGCATAAGGCGGAGTCAGATGAGTGACGAGTACAGCATGTGTACGCCGTTTGGCAATAATACCTTCTCCTACATTTCCCGTAGTATAGAAATAAAAATGTGGCAGATTGCCTATCAGTGCTTCCGACCAGTCTGCCTGTGATAAACCCACATTCTTTCCCGGAGTATATTCCAGGTTTCCATGTGTACCGAAGTGTATCAGTGCATCCGCCTTAAAACCTTTCTGCATATACAGATAAGGTGCCAGATAACTGTGAGGCGGTGCTACGGGCATACCATGTACCAGTTTGAAATCGTCGTCTCCCAATGCCGGACGGGGTTGTGGAAACAATAACACATTGCCGAATCGCAGGCAGGCAATGGCGATACTGTCTTCCGTGGCTAATAAATTGCCGGGAGCGTCTCCATAACGGTCAGTCACTTCCTTGTACTTTTCCGGCAGGATCACTTCTTTTGCCCAGGTTTCATATTGTCCGGTAGACAGCCATACAGGGTGTGCTGTTTTCAGGAATTGTTCCTGTGCCCCTTTGGCATACGAACCCATGACAGAACCGTCACGATATATCCTGTTTCCGAATTCTTCTACGGTGGCAGGCAGGTTGCTTACGTCATATCCTTCATTGCGCAAGCGTTTCAGGAAGTTATAAAGAGAAGGAATCACCTCCATGCCGCTTGCCAGCAAGGCATCTTTGCCGGGTGTCTTGAAGTAGCAGATGGCGACACGTTTGTCCTTGTTGGATTTATCGCGAAGGGACATATATTTGCTGATATGCTCAACTAAGGCATCCATCCGTTCCGGTTCCGGTGTGTGCAGAATATATCCTTCTTCATTCTCATTTTGTGTGGAAATACATAAGGGTGCCATGCCTCCGTCTATTTCGGGTACTACTACACGTGCCGTCAGTGTACCTCCACTTACGGGTACGTTGGGATTCAACCATTCTTCACGTGGTTGTACCAGTGGGAAAGGCATGAAGAGGGGAATATTTTCCTGATGTAACCAGTTAATGAGCGAGTCATTTCCCAGACGTCCCATAGGCAGATAAATCAATCCGTCGGGATGAAGGGTACGTATCAGACCTTCGCGTCCCTTGCCGCTGCCGGTGATGGGATAAATGTTGAAACCTGCCTGTGTCAGACGGGAGATCAGGGTATCTACATGGGCGCGGGTACCTTCTACCGGAAAACTGATACCTGAGATAAAAGCAAGATTGCGCCCACCTTCGTGATAGAGCTGTTTTTGTTTCAGATATTCAGTCAACTCTTGCGGAGTTTTGAAGTACTGACCGTACTCCTGATGATAAAACAGGTTGTTGGGTAATTCTATGGGATTTTCAAAAGAACGGTCACCCAGTCGATGGGGAGTGGAGATGTGTCGCAGATAACGCAAAGCATTCCTGTAGTTCTGTCTGCAAGCATTTTGGAAATACATTTGCAAGGTCTCCTGTTGTTCGGGGGTGATATTGTGGTTGACGATGAAGTTGAAGTGTCTTAGTGCATTGGTAAAAACAGGAACACCTTTGGCAGCTATCCGCTCCAGCTCCGCCACTTGTGTTTCATCCAGAAACAATCCGCGTCCATACATCATGATGGCATCATAGCCGGAAAGGTCTTTCACTTCTTCCATCTTGATGCACTTTACGTGGATATGGCGGCAATCATTATTCAGTGCGATGTCTGCCGCTTGTGCGGGCAGGGGATTGATGATGAGGATGCGGGTAGGTGCCCACCAATAATTGTAAGCTGCAAAGCAAGCGATGACCACGGCGATTATGCAGCCAAGGATTATTCCTGTTCTTTTCTTGTTCATAGTAAGCTGACATTTTGTTCCGGCTGATGAAACAT
>NZ_CBVI010000086.1 GCF_000513195.1 Bacteroides timonensis
GGGATGGAACTTTTAGTTTCAAGGCATGAAACTCCTGGTTTCAAGCAATGAAACTGTTGGTTTCACGCCGAGAAACTGTCAGTTTCATGCCTTGAAACAAATGAGGTAGTTATTACTCGTCTTTTCCGGCAGCGTATGCCGCCTTTTTATCCATAATATCCAGTATCTGGTGTTTCAGTGAGAAGCGGATGTGGTCGATGTAGATTTCCTGTATTTCAGGTATTTGTCCCAGTCCTTCCATACGCACATTTACTGTGTATCCTTCTTTTTCGAGTGCTTCTTTCCATTCTCCGGCAATATCATTCTTAGCATGATCGCCGGCTACAAACATGAATGGAACCAGAGTTACTTGCTTCGTCTTTCCGGCTTTCAATTGTGCCAGCATCGTTTCATATGAAGGATATCCTTCGATGGTGCCTACATGGAAATTCACCAGTCCTTTGGCTTTCAGCATATAGTCCATCTGGCTATAGATTGCCGTGCTGGGGGTATAAGTTCCGTGACCTACAAGAACAAAATGTTCCGTACTCTTTTTATTGGAAGTTTTCTTTCCTTGTGCAGTTGCGTCAAGCCGTTTTCCTAATATGCTTACCACCTTTTCTGCATCTTCTACTGAGTAGAGCAGGGGAGTGCCTATACGAATTTCCTTAAAGAAAGGTTGTACACTTTCCATATCTCGACGAAGTGACTCCATCTCTACGCCGTCAATGATGTTTGAACTTTGCACAATAACATGTGTGTAGCCTTCGCTACGCAGACGGAGCATAGCATCCAGCGGAGTTAGTTTCTCGATGCCACGTGCTTTAAGACGACGGATAATAATACGGGAAGTAAAAGCTTCACGCATTTCCAGATCAGGGAATGCTTCGTGGGCTTTTGCATTGATAGCGTCAATGGTCAGAGCACGGGTATCGTCGTGCGTAGTACCGAAATGTACCATTAGCAGGGCGGCTTTATCACCGGGTTTCATACTTGCCAGCATATCGCTTGCTACGAAGTTTTCCCCCTCGTGCGCAGGGCAGAGGAGGGAAACTGTTAATAGTATAATGAGGGAAAGTAATCTCATAAATAGATATTGTGGGATTATTTTTTGAAACGTAGTAAAAGGCTTACATAAAATGTGCGTCCCGGTGTGAGAGAGGCCAGATGGGATGCATCCGGACGGCGGTCGCTGTAATCGAAAATATTGTTGATTCCTACACCCGGTTCTATGGTGAAGTATTTTAAGCCGTCAAAAGTATGTCTTGTGCTGATGTTCCATAAACCGAATCCGGGAGCGGATTCATCAATCCATTCATCACTTTCTAAAGTTTCATGAATGCGTTTGCTTTGTACGCGACCGTTCAGGTTGACATTCAGCCGATAGTTCTTCCAAGCATGCGCATAGTTTGCGTTTACATTACCCGAGTGGCGGACACTGCGCTCTATTTTGTGCCATCCGGTTTCACTGTCTTTAGTTCTGGCGTCGGCAAAGGTATAGTTACCGCCTAAAGAGAAACCATAACCCAGATTGGCATTCAGGTTCACTTCAAATCCTTTGACCAATGCTTTATCATTGTTGACGTAGTTCTGGATATTACCCAGCTTGGCATTGCCGCCATATAATTCGTTTGCGATTTCCTGGAAAGCAGCTTGTTCGGCCTCCGAAAATTCGGATAGTTTAACGGTGCGCGCTACAATCATATCGCGTAACTCGTTGATATATCCGGTTACTCCCACCGTTAACCATTTCTTGTTGAACTCTAAATTGATGGAGCCATAGTTGCTTTTCTCCGCATCCAGATTCTTGTTTCCGGCACTTAATGTTCCTGCTCTGGTTCCTCTTTGAGAATAAGAGTATTTGTATAGCTCATCAAGTCCGGGAGCACGGAATCCTGCCGAATATTGTCCGCGAATGGTGAAATCACCTAAACGATACATTACGGCAAGTTTGGGTGTAACGTTACTCTTGGCTGTTTCGTGGTATACATAGCGCAATCCCGCCTGTATCTGTAAGTTCTTAAACAAAGTGATTTCTTCTTGCGCATAGGCTGCCCAGGTGTATGCGCGCTCATCAACGTTGAATGAAGGCCGATCCAGAGTTTCCTGTATATATTCCACTCCGAATATGGTACGGGTATTTTCCGTAAAGCGGAACAATGACTTCAGGTTTCCGCTATAATAATGCTGCCGTTTCTGCCGCACTTCGTCTCCCGTCTTGTAATCTCCGTTATCACTGGTGTACAGATAATTGGTATCGTAATTATCATTCTTAATATCAAACTGGATATAAGAACGCTTGTTGAAGTTGTATTTGGCTCCTGCTCCTAAACTGTACGCATCGTATGTCAGATTATACTTCAGGTATTCGGGCTGACGTTTAACTGTACGGTCATAATAACTGCCTTCAACATACACAGCCAGTTTGTCATTCGGCGTGAATTGAAACATCTGGGTGTAATTGTCCGTATAGAAAGCGTTAGCATCATGTTGGTCTCTCGCTTCGCCATCTGCATCTACACGTGTGAGAGTCCAACCATCGGCCTGACGACGTTGATAAGAAGTATAAGAAGCAAACTTCTCTGTTTTGATGTCTACGTTGGCTGTCTGGGTGAACTGTCCGCGCTCTTCTACCTTTGTATTACTGGTAACTGTTATGTCATTTATCGGTTGGTTTGTAATGATATTGATTACACCACCAATAGCATCACTACCATAAAGAGCGGAACCGGCACCCTTTAGGACTTCAATACGTTTTACGTTACTCATGTCAATGCGGTTCAGGTCGATATTGTTACTGCTGTCTCCCGTTAGCTTCTTGCCATTAATAAGTATAAGTACATACTTGTTCGACAGTCCGTTTAGCATAAGGTAGTCTCCCATTGAGTTGGTAGAGAAAGACAGCGATGGAACCAAAGCAGTCATCGCCTCACGGAAATCTGTAATTCCAGCCTTTTTAATGTCGTTCGCTGTTACTACTTCCACTGGTGTTGGGGTGTCTTTCAGCCTGTGATGCGTACCTGTACCTGTTACTACAACAGGATTAAGTTCTACACTCAGGTTCTGATCCTGTTTTGTCTCTTGTGCAGATGCACTCATTGCTACACATCCTCCCATGAGGATGAACAGCCAATTCTGTTTCTTCATTGATTGATAAATAAGAATTAATACTTACCCTCTTGACCCCGAGACGGCGTTAATTATGTGATTACTCAGGCAGGTTTCCTGACTCAGCCTTTACGGAAAGTAACCTTCCCATCCTTGGTTTCCCATTTGTTGGACAGTGGTTTCTGGAAGTTCCTCAATGAATACTTCCCGTTTTTTGTTTCGCGTTATCTGAAACAAAATTAAGGCTTTACAGTAGCGGGCACTGTTCCGGTTTCTCACCGGATTCCCTTTTATGTGGAGTGTTGAACACACTTCACATCACCTAAGCGGGTGCAAAGATAAACATATCTTTAGATAAGGAAAAGTATTTTAGACTTTTATGTTTAGGAAAACGTTCGTTCGAATGGTATTTTTAGTGATTTGTGTTTTGTGGAGAATGATTGAGAAACAGATGAACTTTAACAAAAATATTTGCGGCTACGAGAGTTTGCGCTTAAGTAAGTATGAAACTTTATTTATATAAGCATATGCTCTTGTAGCCGCAAATATTAGATTGCTTGTATTAAGGATGATATTTAGAACGACCGTCCTTTGAACACACTTGATTCAGACAGTGGGATGAGTTTGCCATCCAGTGATAATCTGTTTGAGTTGAAATTTGGGTTGATTGTTGCAGATGCATTGTTAGATCCATGAGCTAATCTGATAGAAACTTGTGCAGATATTCCGACACCTATTACATTAAAGCTGCAACTCACGTTTCCTTTTTTATCTGTAGTTGTTTTAATGTCACCAACTCTACCGTCCACTGTTACGCCACCAATACCGTTAGGACCTGCAAAGGCACCGTTGAAAGCAACTTGTACGGATGCTTTTTCACCGTTTAAAAGTATAAAGTTAGTATTTGATGTAACAAAAGCACTACGGCCTCTTTTGAATGTCACACGGTCCGCTTCCAATACAAACTTTCTCTCCTTAATGGCTTGTACGGCATCAGCGTATGCTCGTTCTTCTTCTATTTTCTCCTGAGCTTTTATTGCATCACGTTGTGCTTTGCGTTCAGCACGACGACTTTCACTTTTACTTTCCTGTGCATAGATTGTTGTAGATGCACCTATGAAAACTAACATTAATAATACGATAATCTTTTTCATAACTTATTCTATCTTTTTGTTAGAGTAAACAATCAGGGAATGAAAAAGATGCATGTAAACTATATTATTATTATGTGTATTAATATTTATTATATGTTATACACTGTCATTTATCGATCATGGAACATACTGCTGCATCTCCGGTTACATTTACTGCGGTGCGCAGCATGTCCAAGGGGCGGTCCACCCCCAATATCAATGCCAGACCTTCTGCCGGAATACCTACGGAAGTGAGCACCATTGCCAGGATGACATAACTGCCTCCGGGGATACCCGGGGTACCGATAGAAGAAAGTACGGTCATAGCAACGATGATACAGAGTTGGGAGAAACTCAGATCGATCCCTAAAACTTGTGCGATGAAAAGAATGGCAATGGTCTGATAACAGGAAGTACCGTCCATATTTATGGTAACGCCTACAGGCAGGACAAATGAACTGACTTCTTCTGAAATACCTAATTTTTGTTCTACCGTCTTCAGAGTTACGGGCAAAGTGGCGGCACTACTACTTGTTGTGAAAGCAAACAGTTGCACGGGGTACATGGCACGAATGAACTTCTTTGGACTTATACGTGAAAAGAAGTGTATCAGTGCGGGATAGAAAACCAGTAACAGTATAAACAAGGCAACGACAACTGTCAGTGCATAGACAGCCAAAGCGCTGAATATACTGGTGTCTCTCTGGAAATCTGTAACCAATCCCGACATCAATGCCGCTACCCCCCAGGGAGCAAACAGGATGATGTAATCCACCATTTTCAGAATGATCTCGTTGAGGCTGTCGAACAGGGCTATGACGGGCTGAACCTTCTGACTGGGTAGCGCCAACGTTGCCAGTCCAAAGAGGACGGCAAAAAAGATGATCTGTAACATCTTACCGTTGTCAGACGCAGCTTTGATGATATTATTCGGAACGATATCAGTCAGAAATGCTAACGGACCTTGTTCTCGGTTCTGTTCGGCGGCTATTTTTTTCTCCTCTGCCATAGTGTGGTAATGTTCTTGCAGATGGGCTACTTGTTCGTGGTTTACCAGTTTGCCCGGTTGCACCAGTAGCCCCATTGCAAGACCTATGAGGATAGCGGCTACAGTCGTACAGATATATATTCCGATGGTCTTTCCACCGATACGGGAAAATTTACTGATGTCCTTCAGTCCGGTCATTCCCTTTATCAGAGATATAAAGACCAGGGGAATGGCGATCAGTTGGAGAAGGCGGATGAAGATTTGTCCCCAAGGCTGTATCCAGTGGCGGATGAATGTATCACCACCGTCTACTTGTAAGGCGATGAGCCCGATGATAATACCGGCAATCATTCCTATCAGGATTTGCAGATACAGGGGAATATCGGATATTTTCTGTCTTAGAGTCATAAGAAAAGCGTTATTCTATTATTAAGTTTCGTCCTTTAGGGTACTTCACTTTATAACGTAAAGCTAAATCACGTTGTTCGCCGGGCTGTAAGGTTATTTGCCAGGTGATGATGCCTTTTGCTTCATCCAGAGTACCGCCGCTGATTTCTTCTGCTGTTACGGTAATGTTATTGTTGCGTGATACGGGCAGTTGGTCGTAAAGCGTAAGATTGATAGGTTCTGGGCGCGTATTGCGGACAGAAAGTTTCCATGCAATGGATTGCGTCTGATTGGAACCCATAAACTTGCGTGAGGTATATTCGTTCTCTTTCGTACGCTGTATCATGATACGTTTATCACGACCTAAAGAGAAGGATAGTGTGTCGTTCTGTTGGGTGACATTCATAATGGATTTGCCAATGAAAGTATTCTCAAAGTAAACATTTGCTTCGCCTTCAAGTAAGTTTAGCTTTTCCCAATCGGTTACTTGGGCAATCAGGAAAGCATCTTTATCTATCTTCGGAGTACTTTGGTAAGTATAGGAAGCGGGTAATTCATAATGACCGATTTCAGCAACTACGGGCTTGTTATCAGAAGGAATGGTGTAGGGGACTTTTATTTCAAATTCGTAGCCCATCTGTCCCTGGCTTTGTTCAACGTCAAGGGCCATGCTGGCTTCTTCTTCGTATTGGATATCTTTTTTAGGGGCTTTCTTAATATTGGCGGAAGCACCTGCCATAAGAGATCTCCTTTCAGCACCGTAACCTACTACCACAACTTCATCCAATGCCTGTGTATCCTCCTGAAGGGTAACATTCATAATGTTTCCTTGTATATCTCTAGTCTGAGTCTGAAGGCCAATATATGAAAACTGAAGTTTATTTTGTCCATTGGGAATAGTTATGGAATACTTACCGCTTATGTCGGTTATGGTTCCTATTGTAGTCCCCGGGATGGTAACGGTAGCACCTATTACGGGCGTACGTTCATTATCAAGGACGACCCCTGAAACAGTGTTTCCATTGAGATTCAAATTGTAGCGTGGTGCTGCAAGTCCGTAATCCAACCAGTAAGTAGACAGAGTGGGGGCTACGCTTCCGGTGGAAGGATTAGAGGAGGAAAGGGATAATTCTACGTTCTTCCACTCTTCCTTGGTATTCTGAAAGATGTTGGCTTTGTAGATGATGGAGATAGGCTCGGCCAGACTACCGGAACGAACATCATAGGAAGGGAACCAACCGGCATTTTTTACATAATAGTTCAGAGTGAATGTAGCTTTGCAAGCTGCTGGCGCATTTACATTGACCATAATTTCACTCATAGGGGTTAGAGATTTACCGCTTAGTTGTGCTAGTTCAGAGTTTAGTTGCCCCTGTTTGATGGCAAGTTCAGCTATCTGTTCATTGATAGCCAGTTCTTTTGTTTTCAGAGCTTTCAACTGTCCGGAATAATATTGATTCACTTCTTTGATCGTAGCCAGAGAAGTAGCGGTATTTTTATTGCTGACTGAGCAGTTTGTTTTCAGCATTTCATATTCGGCATTGATAAGTCCAAGCTCGGCATTTTGTTCTTTCTGCTGCTTCTCTATTTTTTTAAGTTCCTTTTGCAGGCTTTGTTGTTTTTCGCTGACGGCGAGGCTGTCTGTATAGTTGTATTGCCGGTTGACTGCCGTAACGGTGAGTTTTCCCTTTGCACTGACCTGCATACTTTGTGCATCCATATAGGGGGATAATCCGGTAAAGATGAGTGTTGAGTTTCCTGCCGGAATATCTACTTGTTTGGTACGCGTCACTTGGGCGCCGTCAATGAACAGCATTACCTTTTCGGCAGTTGTTTTCACCTTGTTTTGTCCCATAAGGGTGGTGGCTGCACAAAGGCAGAAACATGCCCATAGTACTAATCTCAGTCGTTTCATAGTCAGTCTTTTTAATGTTATGTCACAAATATATGGATATTTCATTAACAATTGCTTTTATATATTGTCTTTTTTGCTTGCATCTTTACTGAAAAGGTTGTTCTTTTGTGCAATGTGTTTGTTTACTTAATCTATCGAGGTTTTATGAAAATCAATCAATGGATATTTTACTCTTTGTTTCTGGGACTCATCAGTTGTCAATCACAAGAACAGACTTTTACCGTGCACTGCACCGGACTGGATGCTTACGAAGGAGATACGGTCTACTTGTGGCGATATGGCGCCGACCGTATGACGGGTGACCGTGATTATGGGAAAGCTCCCTTGGACTTCGCTATTATCAGAAACGGAGAAGTTTCATTTTCCGGAAAAGAAGATACGTTGCATATCTATGGAATGGAGCATCCCGGCAGTATGAATTTCTTTTATCCCGAAAGAGGGAAACTGACGTTGGCAAATGTAGTCCCACCGGCAATGCCTGTACCGGACGAAAGTACCAATCCCCATTCACAAAACGTACGTCTTTGGAAACTTTGGCATGAAGATCTTTTTCCGCTGGAAGCTACGCGGCAATTTGTATTCGACAATGCCCGGAACGCAATAGGATGGATGGTGTTTGATCGTTGGGCAGCGATCTATCCGGATGAACTGGAGACATTGTACCAGAAAACTCCTTCACAAATGCGCGACAGTACATCTGTGTTGATAGGACTGAAACGGATGCTGGATGCTACCCGTAGCTTGAAGCCGGGAGATCATTTTATTGACTTCAAACAAGTGGAGTATGCAGAGAAAGACAGTTTGCTCTTTTCGGACATTGCAGGGCAGGGACATCCCGTGTGTTTATTCTTTTTTCTGAAGCCCGATGAAAAAGATGTTGTCCGTACAGAAATCAAAAAACTGCGAGAGCAATATCCCGATATACGTGTAATTGTCCCCACTTATAGATACCCGGACCCGGAATCTAAAGAGTTCATTCATGAACTGGAGACCGTCTTTCAGGCGACCATCCTGGATGACAGTCGCCGTTTTGAGAAAAGTGCCCGCTGGAAGTATCGTATTTACGGTTCCTTCAACTACGAATACTTATTTGATGCCCAGGGGCAGTTGGTGAAGATGAACCCTGTTTTATAAAGACGTATAATAGGCTTCTGCCTTTGCAAGTGTCTCTGGCTTGCCCACATCAAACCAGTTTTCGCTGTCTATAGGAAAACATTGAATGCGTGCTTTCGGGCAGATATCCACATAAAACGGGATAATGGAAAATTTCCCTGTCCAGCGTTCATCTTCCATATAGCGAAAAATAGAGGGAGAAAGAACATGGACGCAACCAAAGGCTTGCAACTGATAATGATCGCTGGGATAATCGAGTTCTTTGGGGAGTACTTCGCCTGTAGAAATATTCGTCCAACCACAAAGGCGGTTATCTTGATCCATCAATAGATAGCGGGATGTTTTCCGGTGATTAGTGAGCAGAGTGGCATCTGCATCACTTTCCAGATGGTGGTGGTAGAAAGCATTGAGATCCAGGTCTGTCAGGATATCGGCATTATGTATAAGGAAAGGCTCGTTGCTCTCCAGCAGAGGACGGGCTTTTTTAATGCCACCACCGGTATCCAGCAGTTCACCCCGTTCGTCACTGATATGAATATCCACACCGAAGTTCTGGTTTGCACGGAGGAAGTCTATAATCTGACTTCCAAAGTGGTGGATGTTTATGGTGATATCATGGAAGCCGGCATCTTTTAGCTTTAAGATGACGCGCTCCAGCATCGTTTTGCCTGCTACGGGGACAAGTGCCTTGGGCATATTGTCTGTCAGTGGGCGCAGGCGGGTGCCGAGGCCTGCGGCGAATATCATTGCTTTCATTGTTTTAAATTATTGAGCTACTGATAAATTGAATTAAGATTTTAAATGTAAGCTTCATAAGCGGATTGAAAAAGAAGGAGATTTATGCCCTATCTCCGTACTATCTCTGCATAATCTCCGTACCATCTCCGTATCAACTCCGTATTAGGTTCGTATCAACTCCGTACTATCTCCGTATAAAGGCTGTTCGTATAGATACGGAGCAGGTACGGACTTGGTACGGAGCGGGTTATTGGGAGATAGTCTTTAGTTTTTCGCCTTAAACGTCTGTTCAATGTTCTGTTCCCGATGCATCAGATTTACCTGTACTCCGAATTTCCGGTTCAGATGTTCTGCCAGGTGTTGTGCTGAATAAACCGAACGGTGTTGTCCGCCTGTGCATCCGAAACAAATGGAAAGGTTCGTAAATCCACGTTCCATATATCGTTTCACGGAAGCGTCTACCAGACCGTATACATGTTCGAGGAATGTGGTTATTTCTCCATCGTCTTCCAGAAAGCGGATAACAGGTTCATCCAGTCCGGTGAAGGGTTTATAACGGTCGTACTTACCAGGGTTGTTTACGGCACGACAGTCGAATACAAAGCCACCACCGTTGCCACTTGAATCCTCAGGGATACCTTTTTTATATGCAAAACTGGTGACCTTTACTACAAGACGGCGCTTCTGGAGATCGTCAGTAAATTGTTTCAGCTCAGTAAGTTCTTTCAGCACATGACAGAGGTACGGATATTCGGGATAGGGTTCCTGCAATAGCTGTCGCAGGTTTTCAATAGCGAAGGGGACGCTTTGGATGAAATGGGGTTTCTTCTCGAAATAACCACGGAAGCCATAAGCACCCAGCACTTGCATGGTACGGAACAATACGAAATGACGTAATTGAGCATAGAAATATTTCTCGTCCACAGGCTGGTATTTACACAGGGAGTCCAGATATTCCTTTAAAAGTTCTTTGCGAAGGCTCTCGGGATAATTGGCTTTAGCTTGCCACAGGAAGGAAGCCACATCATAATAAACAGGCCCCTTGCGTCCGCCCTGAAAGTCGATGAGCCATGGTTCACCTTCTTTAATCATAACGTTCCGGCTCTGGAAATCACGATACATGAATGTAGCCGAACTACTGCGCATCAACACGTCTGCCATTTTCTGGAAATCATCTTCCAGGCGATCTTCCTGAAATTCCATTCCGGTAGCTTTCAGAAAACAGTATTTGAAGTAATTCAAGTCCCATAAGATACTGCGACTGTTGAATTCCGACTGTGGGTAGCAATATGAGAAATCCATTCCGTCTGCACCGGAGAACTGTACGGCTGGCAACAGGCGCATTGTCTTGCGCAGAAGCTGTTTCTCTTCTTCGTCAAAGACACTGGTCTTGCGCCCTTTTTCGATGGCATTGAATAGGAGAGTGTCTCCCAGGTCTTCCTGCAGATAAAATGCATCGTTATCACTCTTTGCTACGACTTGTGGCACGGGCAGTCCTTTTTTGCGGAAGTGGTCTGCCATATAGAGGAAAGCCTGATTCTCTTCGAGGGAAGTCCCGCTGACACCGATAAGGCTAGGGGGGCCCGTAAGGCGGAAGTAACGACGGTTGGAGCCGGATGAAGGAAGTTCTTCAATAGCTTCCGGTTCGTGTCCGGTATACGTACAATATAATTTCTTGAGTTCTTCAGTAATCATAGTAATTTACTTTTATTTGGGCAGCTAAGGTAAGAGTTTTAGGGAATATATACTACCTTTGCGGGAAATAAATCTGTGCGGTATGATAAGAAATATTCCCCAATTTCTGATAGCGGCGCCTACTTCGGGCACTGGAAAAACCACTGTCAGTCGATTGCTGATGACGTTATTGACGCAGAAAAAACTACGTGTACAACCCTATAAGTGCGGGCCGGATTATATCGACACGAAGTATCATGAAAAAGCTTGCGGAATTCCGTCTTACAATCTGGACCTTTTTATGGCTTCCGAGCATCATGTATGCAAGGTATATAATCATCATGCAGTAGATGCGGATGTTTGTATTGTAGAAGGCATGATGGGAATGTTTGACGGATATGACCGTAGTAAAGGCTCGTCGGCAGAGATAGCAAAGGTACTTCGTCTGCCTGTGGTGCTGGTGGTAAGTGCTAAGGCGGCGGCTTACTCATTGGCGGCAATGATAAAAGGATATATGGATTTTGATCCGCAAGTGGAGGTGGCAGGTGTCATTTTCAACCATGTGGGCGGTGACCGGCATGAAGAGATGCTGCGTGAAATCTGCGAAGATCTGAATATTCTTTGTTTCGGATGTTTGCGGAAGTATGATGTGCTGAAAGAAGAAAGTCGTCATTTGGGGCTGGACTTTAGTCGGAAAGAGAAAGGAAGTATCACCCAAACAATGATGAAAGAACTGGAACATCAACTGGACATTGAGTTATTGCTGGAGATGACAAGACGGAGTGTGAATATTCCTGATAAACCGGAGAGAAGAAAGAGACCGCTTGCCAATATGAATATATGGATTGCCCGCAATAAGGAGAGTTTTTCATTTATTTATGCAGAACATCTGGAGTGGTTGAATTGGTTGGGGAAAGTTACTTATTTTGATCCGGAGGATAATAGCGTTGTACTACCGGATGATGTGGATGTACTCTACCTGCCCGGAGGCTATCCGGAGAACCGTGCCAGGCAACTGAGTGCGGCAACGAATGTGATGAACTCCATCAAAGACTATATAGAGCGAGGTGGATATACACTGGCCGAGTGTGGGGGGATGATGTATCTTACATCTGTTTTGATAACAGGTACTGATACCCGTATGGAGTACAATATGGCAGGTGTACTGCCCGTCAAGGTATCCGCATTTAAGGGTGATATGCGTCTGTCACTGGGATATAGGAGCTTTGAATTGAGAGGTATGAAGATACGTGGGCATGAGTTCCATTACTCGCAGGTCATTGAATCGGATGAGGAACTAACCTCGGCAGCTCAGGTATATAATGCCAAGGGACAGCCGGTGGACACACCGGTCTATCACTATAAGAATCTGATTGCAAGTTATACGCATTTATATTGGGGAGAGACTGGATTCATGAGGCTGTTTGAACCGGTCCCGGGAAATTCGGTTTTATTCTAAAATTTTAGTGTCATGAGAAAGATTTACACCAGAACGGGAGATAAGGGAATGACAGGTATCCACGGTGGAGAACGTGTTCCGAAGGATGATATCCGTATAGAAGCTAACGGCTGTATTGATGAATTGAACACTGTAATAGGTATTGTCAGGTCGTTGCTGCCGGTAGATGATGTTTGGCAGGGATTGTTGCATGATATACAACGTGAGTTAATGGTAGTGATGAGTCACGTTGCTACTCCTTCTGCATTGCGGGATGCAGATCCTAAATGTCCGGGGAGCGGTAATCCGAACCCACTGCATGCAGCAGAAATGACTGTGCAGTGCGAACAGGCTATGGACGCCATGATGCTTCAGTTGGAAGATAATGGCTATTTCCTCTTGCCGGGGGGGACGCAGATTTCAGCGCAATTGCAATTTGCCCGTGCCGTGGCACGTCGTGCCGAACGACGGCTCTGGACTTTGAATCGGGAAGACTCTGTACCGGAAGATATCTTGCGCTTTATCAATCGTCTTTCTGATCTTTTCTTTGTCATGGCACGCATGGAGATGCAGCGACAAGGATGGGACGAGGAACGATGGCAAGCGTTTGCTTATAAGAGAAAGAGAAAACAGCCTTAATACCTAAAATAGAATACCTTCTTTTTGAAGACCCACAGACTCAACAGGAAATATACTATAACTTGTATCCACAGCGTTATCATTTCCGGACGAATATCCGCCAGGGTTCCTCCCATTGAATTCAATTTGACAAAAGCCAACACGGCAGGGGCTGCTGGAACTACATAGTGTGCTGCCTGCCAGTACCATGGCATCAGTTCAAGCGGGTAGGAAACTCCGGACAGGAAAATATATCCTACGGAGAAGAAGGCAATCATCAGCAGGGGAGCTTCAGAGTCGGTGAAGTAGCGTGATGCCGCCAACCCAAAGAAACTTGTACCTAGCAGAAAAGGAATCATCATTGTAATAATATCCCTGCCATTTCCTATATTGGGAATACTGAAAAAGTGAGGAAGCAAGCCTAACAGGAATAAGGCAAAGATGAAGTAAAGCATAACGTAAACGAAAGTTCTTCCGGAAACATTATATAATGCTTGTCGCCAGGCGGAACTATCAGAATTCTCCTCCTTCCGAGAGGTTGTTCTCCCCCGACTAACGGGGGAGTTAAGAGGGGGTAAGTACCCGTAGGGGGAGGTGGTAGGTAAACGCTTTCGTTCCGCCTCTTCTCCTGTCACCATTCCTATCACCATCAGCAGTGTCTGAAAAATAATGATAATCATGACAGCGGGGATGAGGTATGAACCGTATCCTTCGGTATAATTATATAAGGCTGTACCCGACACGTTTACAGGTGCCGATGAGGCTACTGCCAGCAGTCCCTGAGGAGGTAAGAATACAGCACCTTCTGCACGATGCGCATCGTTTACGGCAAGCATCACACGGGAAGATGCTTCTTGCAGATTCTTAAAATTCAAGAAAGCATCCGTGGAGGCATAAACGGTAAAGACTGATTGTTCACCGCGACCGACGCGGGCATCAAAGTCAGTGGGGAGGTAGAGAATACCATCTACTTTACTCTGTTTCAGCCATTCTTTTGCTTCAAGATAGTTCGGAGTAAGTGCATAGACTGATGCTTGTGGGGTGGCATTGAGCAGACGGATATATTCGCGGCTGAGGGCGGAATGGGAATTATCGACGATGGCAACCGGTGTTTTCCGCACAAGGTTGGGAGCATACATCAAGTTATATAAAAGTCCGTAAGCGAAGATACCCCCCATTAGTACTAACAGTATAGCCGCATTGGTGCTGATGGAGCGCCATTCGCGGAAAATGACAGTTGCTATTGAGTTGTGAGAAGTATTGTGTACGCGGGGAAGCGGTGTTTCATTCTCACAGATACTAAGTTCTTCCTTATCCTTCAGAATCCAATGTTTCAATCTGGGTAGTATCAGTAGTGCCACCAACGGAAAAAGCCAAAGTATGGCTGCCGATTGCCAGTAATACCCGAATCCCGAATCAAAATAGAGCATGGATTGTGCTATTTCCGTGAAATGACGGACAGGAAACAGGTAGGATGCGGCATGTACGGGAGGGTACATACTCGTCACTGGGAAAGTGACTCCGGAGAGTGTGGCACCGAGTGAACCGACCATGGATACAATGCTGATGATATAAGCTATCCGTGGAAAAATAGAGAAGATGAACACGGCAAGTGCCTGTGTGGCAATAATAAAGAGTGTTGTCATAAGGTTCATCATCAGCAGACTTCCATGGAAGGGGATGTGCAGTACACCGTATAGAATATAGTTAGCCAAAATACCGATTACGGAGAAGATGAAAGTATAAGGCAATAACTTCCCGACAACTGCTGTGAGGATATTTCCCCGCGCTGTTGTCAGCCACTCCTGTGCCGTATGGAACTTCAATTCACTACCTATAATATAAACCGTTATCAATAGAACAAGTATCTGGAACAAGACATAGAAGAAAGGCTGGCTCAGATAAATGGAGTAATCGAGGTCAGGGTTATAAAGAGGGTGCATACTGGATTGCACGGGTAGGAGAAATGTGGTGATTTGCTCCTGGCTGACTCCCAAAGAGACGGCTTCCATAGCAATGGGAGAGAGGGCGACAGGTGCCAGTGCCGTTTCAAAAGCTGCCATCAGTTCACTACCTACGGAAAGAAGGGCATAATGATAATAATAAGAGAGTGTGGCATCCATTCCTGTCGTAGCCCGTTGGGTAAAGCCCGTGGGGATGGACAAGTAACCATAGATTTCTTTCCGTTGCACGGCTTGTCGGGCGGCTGTTTCATCGGTGAAGTGCCGGGTTACTTTGAAGGTTGGTACAGCGGAGATGTTTCGTACTATTTGCCGGGATGTGGCGGTGTTATCCTGGTCGACAATGCCGATAGGGATATTCTCCATTTGTCCGCTGCCGAAAATGGTTGCCATGAAGAACAGGCAGAACAGGGGCAGCACGAGACATACCCCGAAATAAAGTCGGTGGGAAGTCATGCGGTGAAGTTCGCGACAAAGTACGTTATATAATGGATGTTTCATCATTTACAAAGTTATTTCAATGATTACACATATTAATCATCTATGGTCAATAGCACTGACATGCCCGGACGCAATCCCTCTACTTTTTGGGTAGGACGGGCGTGTATCTCAAATGTCTGCATGTCATAGCTTCCTGTCTGTTTGGTTGATTTCCAGGTGGCAAAACTACCCAACGGACTGATATAATAAATACGGAATTCCACATCTTTTTTGCCGATAGCCGGGACTTTCGCACGGAATGTACCGTCCATTTTGAATTGGGGCATCAGATCTTCGCGTATATTGAGTACAACATGTGCATCGTTCATAACGACAAGATTCATAATAGGGGTACCCGGTGCCACAAGCTCTCCGCGTTTAGGAAATATGGTTGCAATCTGTCCGTCTTCCGGTGCTGTCAGGCGTGAATCGACAAGGAGGGCGGAAACTTCATCCACTGTGCTTCGTGCTGCATCTACCATGCTTCGTGCCGATGCACGGTCCTCACTTTGTGCACCGTCTACTGCCATCTGATACTGTTCGTAGGCGGCACGTTCGGCGGCTTGTGCGGCACGGTACATGGCTTCTACTTCGTCCTTTCGTTGCGAGGTGACAACACTGTCTTTATACAGTGTCAGGATGCGTTGGTAGGTTGTTTGCGCCAAGGTCAGGTCACTCTTGGTTTTATTCCAGAGTTGCCCGGCGGTGGCAATGATTTGTCGGCGGGTACCGGCATCGATTTTCTTATTCTGTTCCTGGGCAACTTGTTCCAGGGCATTTACTTGCCGGTATTTGGCTTCTATCGTCGGACTATTGATGACGACAAGTGTATCACCTGCCTGTACCCAGTCTCCTTCACGGACAAGGAATGAATCTACACGTCCGGGAAGTTTACCGCTGATACGGATTTCGGTTGTTTCTATCTGTCCTTGGAGTACAAGAGGCTGATGACTCATGAGCAACATTCCCAAGAGAGAGACTAATATAGTGATTGCCAATATGATGACAAATGCGATACTGATGCTTTTTTTTGATAGTTCCATAATTGTTATATATTTGTTGTACGGTTAAATGGGAATTTAGCGGTGAGATGTCGGAGTATCTCAATTCCCCTCCTCCTCGGAGGAGGGGTGCCCAGAGGGCGGGGGGGTAGGTGGGAAAGAATTCCTTAATATTCTTATTAATAGGTATTTATTATTTTACCTACCACCTCCCCCTACGGGTACTCCTCCTCCGAGGAGGAGGAGAATTGAGATAGTTCTGCCTATTCATTCTCACCCCTAAATTATCATTTAACAGCATAGTTTCTGAATTGTTCCGGTGTACCACAAAGTGCCAACAGGTTCATTAGTGTTACATCATATTCATAATAAGCCGCCAAGCGGGCTACTTTAACGGTTGCAAGCATGGTTTCAGCATCTATTACTTCGGTACTGGTTGCCATGCCTTCAGCAAAGGATTTCTTACGAATTCGTACAAGTTCTTCACTCAGGGCAATGGTTGAGTTGAGTGCCTGTACATTATCCTGTGCCTTTTGTAATCCTGTGTATAGTTTGTCTATGCCTACTGAAAGGTCGTCTTGTGCCTTATCTTTTCCCAAAGCAAGAGTTTGCTCGGTAATTTTCGACTGGCGGATACGTTTCTCCCTTGCCAGTCCGTCGAAAAGATTCCAGGTGAAACCTACTCCGACAATCGTGCGTGGCACGAGGTTGCTCTGTATCCCATGGGCGTAAAGCGTCTGTTTGCCGAACAGGGCGATGTCAGGCAAATAGCCGCTCTGGTCTATCCGTAATTGTTGTTTGGCAATGCTTTGTTGTAGTGACAACTGGTTCAGGATATAGTTGCCCGAACGCATCGTTTGCTGAAACTCCTCTTTTGCCGGAAGTGTGGAATTGATAAAGAGAGGAGACGTAGGCTCAATCTTGCAGGTATCCTCCAGATTGAGCAAGGTACGTAAAGCGCTTTCCACGACTGTAACTTCTTTCTGCGCGGCTTCCAGTGCCCGCCAGGCTTCGTCCATATTCACTTGTGCAAAGAGGCGTCCGGCCTTGTCGATCATTCCGGCTGCTTCCAGTTTGAGGGCATTTTCATAATGCTGTTTCAAACCATTATAAGTGTCTTGGCGGACTGTCGCAACTTCCCTGGCGAGGCTGAGACCGTAATAGCTTTCTGCCAATAGGGTTCGTTGTGTGGCATCTGTCTGTGCGCGGTTTTCCCGGGCAAGGTCAATCAACCGATTTCCGATTTTGCCTGCCCGTATACGCTTTCCGCCGGAAAAGACCACCCATTCGGCAGTTAAGCCTACAGTAGTCAGATTGCGGGGAGCAAGAGGAAAAGCAAGAGTGTAGCTACCTATCTGATCCAGTATTCCGCTGATGAATTTATCGTCCGGCAGGATGCCGTGTACAAAATCCTTTGCCGGATCTGTGAATTGGGATAGGGGTTGTTTCACTTCTATCTTTTCGGACATGTGGACATACGTACCGGCTCCCTGTAGGCTCGGATACCACAAAGCATTCAGTTTATCCCGCTCTGTGCGGGCTGTTTCAATACCTTTGTCCGCAATCTTCAGGCTTTGATTGCCTTTTTGCAGCATTTGTAGGGCATCGTCGTAGCTGAGGGAGAGTTTCGTTTGTGCCGTCACAGATAGGCTCGCTCCCAACAGGACGATCAATAAAATATGTTTCATACGTCAAGTTGTTGGTTTAGGTTAGTTTATCTCAAACACTATTTTCTTTCTATTGTTCAATTTTTGGCGGGTTATGAATTAATTCACCACAGAGTAGCACAGAGTATCACAGAGTTTAATCAATTTAAAATCAAAAGAATAGAACTCCGTGACACTCTGTGTTACTCTGTGGTGAAAAACTCATTTCCGGACGAGTTTGAATATAAATGACGAACCGAAAAACCCGCACCTCCTCAATAGGGGAGAGTGCGGGTTCTTCGGTTCGTTTTTTCGAATGAGCGGAAGGGTGTCAGTTACTTAGTTCCCCCATTCCACTTCGGCATTACCCTCTGTAGTCGTTCCGGAGGAAGTCCATGCGCCGATATTGAAGCTGCTTAATGATATGCCCGTCTTGTTGGCGGTCAGCTTAAAGTCGTAGAATGTGCCGGCAGCCGTAACCAGGTTGCCGCCGCCATTCAGTGCCAAGTTGTAGACGTAGCTGGTATTATCGCTTGCTGTGAGCGAAATGAACTTTGCGCCATTGCTGAACGTCGTGTTCGGCATAACGATGGCATAGTACGTCAGCGAGGCATCGGATGTAGCCGAAGCGTTGTTTTCTATATACGGCTTAATGCTGGTGAAGCTATTGTCAGAGCCGTCGGTGGTAGTCGTAATCGCGCCGTCAGTCAGGCTCCAGCTTCCTCCCTTGTAGATGGTGCCGTGGATGGCGGGCGTCAGTGCGGCTACTTCCGCGAGATTGGTGAAGCCTTCGCCTGCCTGCATAGTCACCTTTATCAGGCTCATCTTGTGATCGAGGGTAATAGTGACCGCGCTGTTTGTCGGAACCATTGCGGATTGTTTCCACATGTAGTCCGCATCCTTGTAGCCCTTTCCGCTATTGGCGGCTTGGTCTTTCGCGATGCTTACGGCTATCTTATCATCGGCTACGGCCGTCCCGTCCGTTCCGGTGAAGGGATAGTAGGCGTAAATGGTATGCTTCTGGGTGCTGCTCTGCCAGTAGATAGGGGTTCCACTCCAGCCGCTGCCATAGCTGCGCTTCACGTTCTGGAAGCGTCCGCTTGTCAGTGCGGTGGCGTTATCGTCTGTGGCCGGTGCTCCCAGATAAACGCCGATAGCGTCGTTGTTCTCAAAGGTGGTGTTTCCGCTGCTGATCAGCGAACGCGTCATTACTGCCGCCGGATTCACGCTCAGTTCAATGGGTTTCGTGAGGTCCACTACTTCCGGTTCGTTTTCGTTGCCGCACGCGCCAAGGGCGAGGGTTGCGGTTGTCATCGCCAGAGCGATAAAGAATCTGTTCTTTTTCATCTGTTTTTTTACTATTTAGTTTAACAATATATATAAGGTATTCTCTGTGTTAATTTATCTCCATTCCGGCATCCCCTTCGCTTTCGCCTCCCACGGTCCAGGGGCTGGCGCTGATGCTGAAGTTCACCTGGCTCCGGTTCACGGTGACGGTGAGCGTGTAGTCTTTTCCGCCTTCGAAGGTGCCGGTGCCGGCGGTGGCTGTCAGGTGATACGCCTGTCCGGCGATGTCGATGACGAGCAGCCGCTGACCCGTTTCGATGGTTTGCGGCGGCAGCAGTGCCCGGCGCGTGTCGCCGCTACCCGTCAGGGTGATGTCGTTGCGGTTGTCGCCGGTTTTCAGGGTGATGCCTTCCAGCCGGTAGTCGGTGAGTGCCTGCGGCAGGGTGACGGTGGCTGTTTCCACTTCATCCTGCGCCATGCCTGTACCGGCTTTCAGCGTCACGTTCAGCCGGGCGGCGAGGTGCTGGAAGGGGAGGGACACCGGCCGGTAAGGCTCCGCGGTGGCGGTGGCGGCCAGGATGTCGGGCATCTGGTTGCCTGCGGGGGCGTCGTCGGGCGTGTGCAGGGCATAGAAGGTGTGGGTGTCGTCGTCGGGCAATGCGTTCCAATAAAGTGGCGGATTGCTTTTCCAGACGTTGTCCGCGCCCAGCGTGAAGAGGTATCCCGCGCCTTCTGCCGGACTACCGTGCCACAGGTTGAATGTGTCGCCTGCCTCGAATCCGCTGTTGCCTTCGGCGGCGGATACGGTTACTTCCTTGCCGCTTGCTTCGAGTTCCTCGTCCGTTCCGTCCTGCCAGGGCTCTATGGTGGCCTCTACCACGGCTTCTTCATCGCGCAGTGTCAGGCGGAAGGTGTTTTGCGTGCCTGCTTCCAGTGCTTGCGTGCCGCTCATCCGGGCCACGTAGCGGTTGCCGTTGGCCAGCGTCACGGTGAAGCTGACGCCTTCGGCGGGCTGCGGACGGGGCAGGACGATGGCTTCGCCCGAGGTGCCTGCCGTGTTCAGCGGCACGCGGATGTCCTGCGGGTTGGCGGAGTTGGTGATGCTGCCGTCCGTCAGGTGGCAGGTGGCGGTGGTGTTCATGCCCCCCTATCTGTAGGGTGGCGCCTGCCAGTTGCTCGCTGGTGATGATTCCGCTGCCGCTGATGCTGAACAGCAGGCGGGTGAGGCGGTGGCGGAAGGCGAGGGCCACGTTGGGGAGGTTGCGGTTGTGCCCGTCGGTGCGTGCCGTCAGCAGGTCGGTGGCGGGCTGGGCGGCTACGCTTACGGGCAGGGTGAAGTTTGCCGTCAGGGCATCGGCCTCGTAAGGGTGGTAGGCCAGGAAGTCCACCGTGCTGCCGTCGGCCGGGAAGTAGGCGGTGTTGGCCTGTCCGTCGGGCAGCAGCGTGCCTGTGGTGCCTGTCGTGGCGGTGGTGTAGCGATAGTTGAACACTCCGTTGGCGGTTTCGCCGCCGGACGTCGCGTTCATGCACAGCCCGATGGCGTCGCCCTGTTCCCAGCGTCCGTCCGTCTGGCGGGTCAGGGTGATGCTGCCTATGTTGGCGGTCAGGCTCACGGCTACGGGTTCATCGGCCGCGCCCGGGTCGGTGGTCCGGTCTTCGCTGCATCCTGCCAACAGGCCGATTGGCAGGCAGAGGGCGGTAAGATATATCCAATGTTTCTTCATAAGTGTATGGGATTGTATGTTTTTTCTGATTCGTCATTCATTTCCCGCATCCAGTTCGCTGTCCGTCCCTTGTTCCCATCCTACGATGGTGGCTTGGGGTTGGGCGGCTCCGGCAATGCTTATCCGGGCTGTCAGGGTCAGGCTGCCTTCCGTGCCGTTGTGGTTGAAGCCGGCCAGTTGCGGGGTGAGGTCTTGGGTCAGCGTCTCGCTTTCGCCGTTGGTGTAGCGCAGGGTGAGGGTCAGCAGTTGCCTTTGGCCAGTGTGCACGCCCAGCAGGCGCAGGGTGCCGGCGTAGGCGGTGCTGCTGCGGGCGGCAGTTTCTTCTGTCTTCATTTCCGGCCGGGCTGTGGTGGCGGCGTCCCTCGTGGTGGAGCGGTCGGCCAGGCGGCGCGAGGTGGCGATGCCTTGCAGGGCGGCTTCCATTCCGGCCAGTCGTCCGTCGGTGTCGGCGTCGAGCCGGAAGCGGAGGGTGAGCGACCGGGTGAAGGGGAAGAGTGGCAGCATGTACGAGTGCGGTTGTTGGGCTGAGACTTCCGCTGTGCCTATGCCCGCGCTGAAGGCGCCGGGTTCGTTTTCGGGGTTTTCGAGGCAGAAGCATTCGCCGTCGAAGCGGATGTTGGCGGCTTCGTGCAGGGCGATGACTTCGTAACGGGCTTCGGGCAGGGGGAGGCGGGCTTCGCTGCCGTCGGGCGGAAGACGGAAGGTGGTGTCGGCGGCAACGCCTGCCGTGAGGCTGCGCAGGCTGATATCGAGCTTGTCGGCGGTGGGGGGCTGTTGTTCTTGCCAGCCGAGGCTCAGCAGCAGGCTGCCGGTGTAGAGTTCCTCGTGGGTGTAGAGCTCTTTTTCATCGCATCCGCCCGTCAGCAGGCTGCCGACGATTGCCGCAAGCAGTAGTGGGAGGGCAACCGGGAGGCGGAGATTCTGTATCGTCTTTTTTATCATCTTTCTATTCGTTTTTTAGCAAAGGGAACTCCGGCGGAGGCCGTGAAACAGTAGACGAGGCTCACGTGCAGGTCGGTCAGCCCCAGCAGGCTGCGTGTGCGGTTGCCTTTCAGTTCGTAGGCGCCGAAGCGTCGGTTGTAGAGGTATTTGTCGTAGTCCAGCCGGATGTATCCCGCACCCAGTCCGGCGTCTACCCGCCAGTGGTTGCCGGGCAGGCGGAAGCGGTATCCCACGGTCAGGCCTGCCAGCAGGGCGTTGCCGCGGCTTCCGTTGCTGAAAAAGGTGTCGTCGAACTTGCCTCCGCGCAGGCTCACGCCGATGTGGGTGCGGTGGAAGCCGTGTCGTGCGGTCTGCAGCCAGTAGCGCGCTTCGCCTCCCGCGCTCCACGTCTGTGCGGTGTGCGTGGTGTGGCCGAAGCCCCACATTCCGAAGGAGGCGTCGGCTGCCACGGACCATTTCCGGCCGATGTAGACTTCCGCGCCGATGTTCGGGGCGAGCGTGGCCCACGACAGCAGGTTGCCGCTCAATGCCCAGCGGGGAGTGGCGGTGGGGCGGTCTTCTTCCTGGGCGTGCAGGGGGAGGATGGGGAGGATGGGGAGGAGGCTCAGGAGGATGCACGAGAGAATGCCCGGAAGGAGTGTTTTCTTTTTCTTCATACTTCGTTTGGATATGGTTTTCTAACTATGGACTAACATTCCACCCACCGTTGGACAAAGTGTTTGTCCACCCTGGACAAGTCGTTCGTCCAACGGTGAATGAACGTTAATGGAAAATACTGTTTATTAATTATTCTAAAAAAAAGAGTGTGTGGGTTTATCCCAGCGGATTTTCGTCCAAGCCACTGCCGCCTTCGCTGCCGCCGCCTTCGGGTGCTCCGCCTATGTAGATGCTTTGCGAAGTGCTGCGCGGCGTCTTGAGGAAGTCGTTGCTGCTGCCCTTGTATTGCGTGGTGATGGTGAGCGTATATTCTCCGTCGGCCAGGCCTGCGGGTATCAGCAGGATGACGCGTGAGGGTTCTGCCAGACCTATCATGTCGTCCGTCAGCTTGGTGACTGTCTTGGTGCTGACGTTAGTCAGGGTGATGCCTACGGAGGCGTCGGGGCCTGCCGGCAGAATGTTTTTTCCATATACGGTGAATTGGCGTCCGGCAGTGGCGGAGAAGTCCGTGGCGCGCGTGGCGGCATCACTTGAGCTGCCTATGTAGAACTTCATGGGGCGTTCGCCCAGCACCTCTACGGTGGTGTCCTGTATGGCTTCGCGCAGTGTCTTGCCTTGGGTCATGGAGATGTAGATGGAGTTCTTCTTCCAGTCCCATGCCTGCCCGGCCAGCCCTCGCAGTTGCGCCACGGCGCGGAAGAGGCCTGTGTTTACGCTTTCACCGTTCAGCACGGCTTCCGCCACTACCTGGTTGAAGAGGTTTACGCTCAGTTGCATCGTGTCGCGCAGCACACCGGGGTTCTTTGCCACCATGCGGTCCAGCAGCAGGTCGAGGTCTACGCTGCGCATGGTTTCCAGTTGGAAGATTTTGTCGGTCTTGTCGTCGGTCGTCACGGTGTTGTCCACCTTCCACGCTTTCAATAAGTTTTTTGCCATAATTGATTTGTTTTTGAAGGATTAATAATATTGATTGATATAAAGAGACGGGGTCAGTTGGCTGGCGATCCGTCGTAGTTTTGCCAAGTGATGGTGCCGCAGGTGCCATTACTGTCGCCTTTTCCTACCTTATCGGCACCTTCTGTTTTTAGTTTATCCAGAAATTGCTGCTTGGTTTGGTTTTCTTGCAGTCGTATTGTTATATTACCGCAAGAGGAAGCTGCAAAATAACCGGAACCGGAACCGATAGCGGCACCACAACCATAACCATTAGCATTGGTTTCTGCAACTATGGTTGTATTTTGTATGGTAATATTGCCACATACTCTATCTGTTTTAGAGAAAGCACCATTGTTTGCACCTATGGCGGCTCCACAACTACCTTTTGCATACAGACTACCACTCCCTTCAATAATTACATGGGTGTTTGCACCCTCTATGCACAATCCGCTATAACCTGTCCAGGCTGAACCCTGTAGTTTGTTTTCTCCTTCCAGCTTGATAGTAACCGTACCATCGCCGGTAACTTTAAGCCCTTCATAATTACCTTTTATATCTACGTTTTTCAATGTCACCGTGGCAGGTGCCTTGATAGTAATCGTTCCGGTGGTTTGCGTACCTGTGCCTACTATGGTATATGTGCCGCTTTGTCCGTCAATGGTTTGATCTGTGTTTGACGCAACAATAGGTACATTTTTCAACCCGATGTCAAAGGTATGTATGTTTCCCGCTGTCAGTGTGGCATTGGTGGTGGGGTTGTTGTAGTAATAAGTGTCTCCTTCGGCCAAGGTGACGGCTATGAAGTTGATGCCGCTAGCTATTGCTTGGGGAATGAGCATGGCGGCGTAACTTTTCAGATATCCGTTGGTGGTGGTAATCTGCCGGGAGGTAATGATGCCTGTTGCCCCGCCTGTTGTAGACCATGTGCCGATGGCTGTCGTGCTTGTGGGCGGTGTGAAGCTCCCGCTCAAATAAAGATTATTGCCATAGCCTATAGAGACGTTTGTGATGCGGTTGGCATCGGTCAGCCTATCGTTCTCCTTGATGTTTACTACTACCTTTGCCACTTGGTGGAGCATTGTGAGGTCTTTTGTGGCATCGGTGAATGAGATGCTTGCTATGCCATACAGGATGTCTGAGTTGAAGTAACCGGTGTCGCTTTGGTCGCTCTGAACGCTTGTGGGCAGTGAGCCTCCGTTGTAGGGATACCATGCCTCTATGGTCTTTGTTTTTGTGCTGCTCTGCCAGTAGTCAGGTGTTACACCCGTGGCAGGTTCCAGCGTGCAGGTGCTTCCGTCCTTCTTCACCACATATTTCTTCACGTCTCCGTTGTTTATGCGTACAGCCACTTCTTCTCCGCCGTCCCATTGGCTTTCGCCGCCGGCAGCATCGCTGATGCGGGTGGTGACTGAGTTGTTTGCAACGCTCAAACCTAATATTACTGGGTATTTACCTTCGGGCAGAGGTTGCTCTTTTGTGTGGGGTTCTTCCAGATTGGTGCAGGCCGTCAGTAGTGCCAGGAGGATAATGTAGGCTACTTTTTTCATAAGATGAATGGTGTTATATCGTGATGTTTTTTAATCGTTCGTTTTTTGGACACCTAATCCGCCATTTTACAAAATATTACAGCTTACGGAGAGAATTTTTTGGTTTACAGTATAATAAAACTGAGAGAAAACTATTGTTTTGTACAAATTATTAATACCTTTGCCCTGCCAAAAAAACGAACGATTAAAAGTCAAGTCTCCCCCTTATTCTTACTTATAACTGGCGGGTTATGAGCTAAATGGGAATTTAGCGGTGAGATGTCGGAGTATCTCAATTCCCCTCCTCCTCGGAGGAGGGGTGCCCAGAGGGCGGGGTGGTAGGTGGGAAAGAATTCCTTAATATTCTTATTAATAGGTATTTATTGTTTTACCTACCACCTCCCCCTACGGGTACTCCTCCTCCGAGGAGGAGGAGAATTGAGATAGTTCTGCCTATTCATTCTCACCGCTAAATTATCATTTAGCTCATTACTTTTCCGGTTTTGAAGCGAATTCAACTTCTGATTGTGTCCTGCCTATACTTTGGCTTGCCGCCTATCTGACGGGTCCTGAATGAAGCGTGTGTATAGTATAAGCTGCATCTCAGCATAACTTTTTCATGCAAGCATGAAAGTTCTGCCTTCGATTTGCATTATCTTTGCCCTCTCTAAAACATTTTTTCTTATGGAGAAACTTCATCCTATTATGTTTGCCGGTACCGGTAGTGATGTAGGTAAAAGCATTATTGCCGCGGCTTTCTGCCGCATTTTCCGCCAGGATGGCTATCATCCGGCACCATTTAAGGCACAGAATATGGCACTTAATTCCTATGCTACACCTGAAGGGCTGGAAATAGGTCGTGCCCAGGCTGTTCAGGCCGAAGCGGCAGGAGTCCCCTGCCATACAGATATGAATCCGTTGCTGCTGAAACCTTCTTCCGATCATACCTCACAAGTGGTACTTAACGGACGTCCCATCGGTAACCGTAGCGCCTATGAGTATTTCCGTGTTGAAGGTCGTGAAGAGCTGCGTCACGAGGTTTGTTCTGCTTTCGACCGTCTTGCCACCCGTTACAACCCCATTGTGATGGAAGGCGCCGGAAGCATTTCCGAAATAAACCTCCGGGATACGGATCTGGTAAACCTGCCCATGGCCCTGCATGCCGGAGCGGATGTGATCCTTGTAGGAGACATTGACCGGGGAGGAGTCTTTGCCAGTGTCTATGGTTCGTTAATGTTGCTGCGCCCTCACGAAAGGGAACGCATCAAAGGTATCCTTATTAATAAGTTTCGTGGTGATATTCGTCTGTTCGAATCCGGAGTAAAGATGCTTGAAGAACTTTGTGGTATCCCCGTGCTGGGTGTTGTTCCTTATTATAAAGATATTTATATCGAAGAAGAAGATTCGCTGGCCCTTGCCACGAAATCCGTGCAGACAGAGCAGGGTAAAGTAAACATAGCGGTTGTATTGCTGCGCCATCTCAGTAACTTTACCGACTTTAATGTGCTGGAACGCGATCCCCGCGTGCATCTTTTTTATACGAATAACGTAGATGAATTGGCGAAAGCCGATATCATCCTGTTACCCGGCAGCAAGAGCACCCTTGCCGATTTGCACGAATTGCGCCGTAATGGTGTGGCACAAGCCGTGATACGTGCCCATCGTGAAGGCGCCACCGTTATGGGCATTTGTGGCGGCTATCAGATTATGGGACAGGAAGTGTGTGATCCTGATCATGTGGAAGGAGAAATAGAACGTTTACCCGGTTTAGGGCTTCTGCCTGTCAGTACACATATGACGGGAGAGAAGATTACCCGGCAAGTCCGGTTTCAATTGACAATTGACAATTCACAATTGACAATTAATAGTACCCCCAGCGCAGCCAATTGTCAATTGTCAACTGTCAATTGTCAATTGTCAAAGGGTTACGAAATTCACATGGGTACCACCATTCCTGTTCATGGTGCATCGTTTTCTCCTCTGAACCTTCTGGAAGATGGTGGTACGGACGGCTATTTTCTGGATCGTACCTGTATGGGAACCTATATTCATGGTATTCTTGACAATCCCTCATTCATCGACTTCCTTCTGGAACCTTTCGCCGACAAGATTGCCGATGCGGGAAAATCTTTCGATTATCATCAATTCAAAGAAGAACAATACAATAAGCTGGCCGACCATGTACGCAGTCATGTCAATCTGCCGCTTATTTATAAAATACTGACAACTCATGATTGAAGGACACGGAGATGATTCCTATAAATTCGAGCGGCCTATAACGGCCAACTTTAGTTCCAATGTGTATAATCGTGTAGATTTATCCGGACTTCAGGCTCATTTGTGTAGCTGTATCAGCGGTATTTCTTCTTATCCGGAACCGGAACCTTATACTCTGGAAGGTCGTCTGGCAGAGAAGTATCACCTTACTGCTACCTCTGTTTGTGTGACGAATGGTGCTACAGAAGCTATTTATCTTATAGCACAAACTTTTCGTGGTACTAATACCGCCATTCTTCAACCTACATTCAGCGAGTATGCTGACGCTTGCCGCATGCATGGTCATCGGGTGACGTCACTCTATAAGCTTCCGATGGCAGAGGCCAATTATCTTTTACCGCCTGATATCCGTATGCTATGGCTTTGTAATCCTAACAATCCTACCGGTACGGTCATAGAGAAAGCTTATCTGAAAGAATTGATTACCCGTAATCCGCAGGTTTGTTTTGTCATCGACCAGTCTTACGAGTTCTTTACTGTACAACCTTTGTTTTCGCCGGATGAAGCAGTCTACTTTCCGAATGTCCTGCTGCTTCATTCCATGACGAAACGCTATGCCGTTCCGGGTTTACGACTGGGATATATAACTGCTGATGAAGGTTTGCTCGGTCGTTTGCGTACTCATCGTATGCCCTGGTCTGTCAATCAGTTGGCTATTGAGGCCGGAATCTATCTGCTGGCTTACGACGTTCCTAATCCCTTGAATATTTCCGTTTATTTGCAGGAGGCGGCTCGTTTACGTCATGCTTTGGAGAACTTGGGCGGTCTTGAGGTATGGGAGACGGAAACTCACTTTATGTTGGTTCGTCTTCGCATCGGCAAGGCTTCCGCTCTCAAGAATTACCTTGCCAATGAACACGGCATACTAATTCGTGATGCTTCCAATTTTGAAGGTCTGGATGAACATTTCTTTCGTATCGCCACCCAGACACCTGAGGAAAATGATCGGCTCGTACAAACTATAGAACAATGGCTTGCGACTTATTGATAATACACCTGCCCTTGCTTGCTGCCTGGTTGCTTGACCGCTGGCTAGGAGATCCTGCTTGGCTACCTCATCCTGTAGTTGTATTCGGAAAGATGATTTCATTTTGCGAACATCTGTTGAATAAAGGTTCAAAACGAGGACTAAAAGGTGCTTTCGTAGCTATTGTTCTTGTTCTTGCCGTTTATTTTGCGGCATACTATCTATTTCACTGGATAGCGTCATTTTCTCCGGGACTACTTCTGGCTCTACAGATACTTGCCATCTTCTTCTGTCTGGCGGGTACCACACTCATCCGTGAAGTTCGTATGGTATTCGAAGCTGTAGATCGTTCGTTGGAAGAAGGCAGGAAGCGAGTAGCTCGTATAGTCGGTCGTGATACTTCCGGACTTTCTGCACAGGAAGTACGTACGGCAGCACTTGAAACTCTTGCAGAGAATCTGAGCGATGGAGTGATCGCTCCCTTATTTTGGTATATGTTATTAGGTATCCCCGGTATGCTCGCCTATAAGATGGTGAATACTCTGGATTCCATGATTGGCTATCGTAATGAGCGTTACCGTGCTTTCGGCTGTTTTGCCGCCCGCCTGGATGATGTCGCCAATTACATTCCTGCCCGTTTGACAGCTTTTCTCATGACACTTGCTTTTCTTCCAAGGGGTCGGTTTTGGACTCTGTTGAGATTCGTAGGTATATATGGCGGTCAACATGCCAGCCCTAATTCCGGTTATCCCGAGGCTGCTCTTGCCGGTATTCTGGATTGCCGTTTCGGAGGTCCGCACAATTATTTCGGTGAAGAAGTCTGGAAGCCTTATATCGGTAGCAATGATCGTCCTTTAACTACGGAAGATATGAAAGTAGCTGTTCGTATCAACCGCCGTGCCGAAGGAATAATGATAGTAATTCTGATAATAACTGCTACTTTGCCCTCTTTTTTCATTTAGTCATTCACTATTTTTGGCTTTTTGGGAAATATTGAATATATTTGCCGGCGCATGCGGTGAATGGCAACACAAACACCACACAGCACGAAACAAACAAACTTCATGAGAAACTTACTGAGATATCTCATTATCCATATAATATGCTTTGGATGCATTTTCCCGTTATCAGCAGGGGAAGATAGTCTGACGTTTTCCGGGTCTATCACCATACAAAATGAAGTGATAAATGCTTTTCATGACAGTATGGGCTTCGACTACCTGACAAAAGAAGAAAGTGCGGCCATTGATCTGGACAGTATCCTTAATTATCTGGAATCCACCAAACAATACGAAACCTATTTTGAATTAGAGCGCATAATCGTAAAATCATATCTTTTCCGGGGTGAAATCCGTATGGCTATTGCTTGGAGTGAGCAAATGTATTCGAAAGCAAGCGCGCTTTCCCATACGGTAGGGACTGCTCTTGCACTGAATGCCATCGGTGAAGTCTACTCCTATACAGGACGCAACAAGGAAGCGGGTGATGCCCATGTACAGGCATTGGAAATGTTCGATCAGATGGATGGAGGAGAAGTACACGTCCGTATATTATTGGTGGAATTGATAGAATACAACCTTCGTATCCATAACTTTGTTCAGGCTGCACATTTCATGACTCGCCTGAACTATTTCTCTTCAGATAAACTTTCCGCTCAGGAACAAGCTGTCCGTCATATCTTTAATGCTTATTGCCAACTGTCTAATGGCTCCGTGAGGATAGCCCGCCAACACCTGGATAAAGTAGAACCCTTAAAAGACAAACTGGTTCCGGGAATTATGCAGCATCTTCTGATAGTCGATGCCATGTATTGGGAACGGATTGGTGAGTATGGGAAATCCCTGACCGGCTATGATGCTTTTCTTCATACGGACTATGCAGAGATAAATAGTAGTTTATATAAGGAAATGTTGCAAGACAGAGCGGATTTGCTTGTGAAAATGGGACGTAAGGAAGAAGCGTATAAGCAATATGGTGCGGTCTACTCATACATCAAGTCGGCTTTTGAGAAGAACTACCCGGAGGAAATAGACCAATTGACTACCCGTTTTCAAGCGGACCGCTTGACCTATCAGAATGAACGTGACCGCTTGTTTTCCTATCGACTTTATTTGGGAGGTATTGTTGTCTGCACACTTTTCCTGCTGCTTTTCCTGTATCTTAGCTGGAGGAAGATATTCCGCCTGAAAGAGTCAAAACGTTCACAGGAAATAATGATACAGAAGGCGGAGCGCGCCATACAGAAAAAGAACATGTTCCTTTCCAATATGAGTCATGAAGTACGTACACCGCTCAATGCCATTGTCGGTTTTTCTGCCGTCCTGGCTTCGGAAGATGACTCTTTCGATGAGGATTCCCGTAAGGAATTCTGTGAGATTATTAAAGTCAACTCCTTTCAACTTTTGAAACTGATTAATGATATTCTTGATTTTTCCGATTTCGAGAATGATAATATAACATTTAATATCCGGCCGTATGATGCCGTGAGACTCTGTAAAGAAGCCTCGGAGACGGTAAACGCTTCCCGTAAACTTGAGGTGGAATTACGTTTCGATACGGAACTTCCGGAGTTGATGATAGAAACAGACGATGCCCGTCTTCGTCAGGTTCTGATTAACTTGTTGGTAAATGCTACCAAGTTTACTAAAGAAGGTTCTATTGTATTGAGGTTAGAGTTATCCGACCGCAATACTGCATTTTTTTCTGTAACCGATACCGGTTGCGGTATTCCACTTGAGAAACAAGGCTTGATTTTTGAACGTTTTGAAAAGCTGAACGACTTTGCGCAGGGAAGTGGCCTGGGGCTTTCCATATGCCAGTTGATTGTGAACTACATGAGAGGGCGGATATGGGTAGACAGTAACTATACACAAGGTGCACGTTTCTGCTTTACGCATCCGTTAAAGTATAAACCTAAAGCAGAGGGGGCTGTATGATGAAGCGCATACTAATTATATGTTTTTGTTTGCTGAGTATGTATCCTTATGCGTTGTATGCAGAAGATGCCAATGCGCAGCAATATCAGGACAGTATTCTGAAATTAGCGCAGTCCATGCCGGGTACGCTTCCTAGACTTACTTACCTGCGTGATATGGCTTACAGACATCAGTACGCTCCTTATAACAAAACTTTCTCAACCGCTTTATATCAGGAAGCGTGTATCCAGAAAAATATAGTTTATAAGAATCTGGGCGCTTATTATCTGGCTTCTTGCTATGACAAATTACATGATGCGGACAGTCTGGCATATTGGGTGGGTAAACTGGAAAAATATGCTCCTGAAGTAGGTACATACGATTATTACCTGGAGCAGAAAGCTGCGATCAGTCGTGCCCTGGCTTCTAAAAGGCAGATAGAAAAAGCTGTATATGTGGCAAAAGAAACATTGGCGGAATCCTTGGAACACAATAGTAATAATGGTGAAATAGCATCATACAATAGTTTAGGGTGTGCATACGGAGTATCCAGCAGAGTGGATGAAGCGCTGAGCGTCTTTTTAAAAGCCTATCAACGTTTTACTCCCCGGACTAAGACCAGTTTGCGTGTGGATATTCTTTCGCGTATTGCTCAAGTGTATGGTAATATAGGAAGAGATAGCTTGAGGCGATCTTATGTTCAACAAATGGATGAGGCCTTACAGGAAGTCATAACCCGTGAACCCGAGACACGGAAAAATTGGAGTAATTTTGAGATCGACTGCCAGATAAAGTATGTTCTCTTATATATGAATAAGGGAGCTTATCATATTGCTCTGGAACATATAAATAAAGCAAAGGCATTATTGGAAGATCATGTAGATCCGGTTTTCTGGTTGAATGTCCAGCTTGTACAATTGCAATATTATGCCCGTACACAGGAGTATGACAAAAGTATTGCCCTGATAGATGAAGTGACACCGGTAGTATTGAATCATTATGTATCCACTTTTGCTACGCTTATTAATTATAAGGCGTCCACCCAGATTGACAAAGGTGATATTGACGGGGCTATTGAGACTAAGCGCTACCTCATACGGACTCAGGACTCACTGGACAATGCTTTCTCTGCGAATCAGTTGCGGCAAATGAAGGAAATCTATCATATTGACGACCTTCTTCTGGAGAAGCAGAAAATAAAGGATACCAACTATAAGCGCGGCTTCCTGTTTCTCATCACACTACTGGTACTGATACTTATTTTTTATCTTTATACACGTTATATATCGCGGAAAATCGCTGCGGCTGAAAAAGTGACGGTAGATGCAGCCATGCAGGCGGAAGCGGATAACACCACTAAAGACCGTTTGCAGTCTGAAATCAGTCATGACATACGTACTCCGCTGAATGTGGTGGTAGGTTTTGCCGAACTGTTGACGGAATCGAAAGAACTCACTGCAGAAGCAAAAGTAGAATATGGCAAGATGATTCAGGAGAATGCGGAAAACCTATTGACGTATGTTAATAGTATTCTGGAACTTTCCCGTCTTGAATCCGGTAAGACACAATATGTGCATGAAGAATGTGAATTGATAGCTTTGTGCCAGCAAGAAATTGCCATGGCAGAACATACCGGCAATGGACGAGTGGGCATTTGTCTGAAGACGGATATGGAAAGTATGGTGATAAGTATAGATAAAAACAGGTTTTCTTCCTTGTTATCCAGTCTGTTGATACCATCGGAGAATGATGAGAATACATACAATATTACTATTCAGATCAGACACGATAAAGAAAAGAATATGTTGTTCTTTAAAGTGGCGGGTACGCCTCTGGCTAAAGCACGCTTTGAAAACAAGACAGCATTAATCCGTAATGAAATCAATGCGCACTTCATCCATGCTTTCAATGGTACTTATAAGGTGCAGGAGGGAGCTTCAGAAGGACCGTTGGTCTTGTTTAGTATTCGGATATCTAATCAAGTCTCAACTGAATGATTCCTCCATAGGGAGTCAAAGCACTGAATGCCTCTTCCTGTTTTATAGCTCCTGCATAAAGTTGGGCGCAAATCAATGCGCCTCCATGTGCAAATATGGCTACTTTTTCATAATTCTTTTCTCTCAGTTCATCCAGAAAACTGGCGACACGTTGATACTGTATGGCGAATGATTCACCGTTTGTGGCAGGTACGTTTATGTAGTCGGCATACCATTCTTTCAGCCTTGGATCACTTATTTCATCAAAATTCTTCATTTCCCAATCCCCGAAGTTCATTTCCATAATCCGGTCGTCACGTTCGGCATCAGGGTATCCGCAGTAGGTAGCAAGACGTACACAACGGGATAGCGGACTGGTATATACATAATCGAAATCTCTCCCTTTCGGACGGTAAGATTTTAGATTTCCGGATGTGACGGCGGCTTCTTGTTCAAAACTGTTTCGCAAAGGAACATCTGTTTGTCCGTAGCACACTCCGGGAGGGACATCTACCGAGGTATGTCTGATAAAAACAACTTCCATATAATTGTTATTTTAAATAAGCATTAATAAAATCCGGGTTACCGTATTTGATATGTGCATACAGCAAGATTACTGCACCCAAATAGAATGAAAGCTCACAAAGCAGGAATGTAGCTCCGCAGCAATCTCCTGTATAACCTTGAAGACGACGTTTCATTAACCGATACAATAGACTGAATGTCAGAATCGGGCAGATCATGACCGGCCAGAAATCTATCGGCAAAAATAATATAATAGGTAAAAATCCACAGATGAATCCTGTCAATAGCTCTTGCCATGTCATACGGTCATACACAACTTTCGCCTTGCTTTCCTCTTCTTTTCGTGCATAAGGTAAATAATTGATGATTTGTGAAGCACAGAATTTAGACCAGCAGTCGCCACAAATTACGAGAACACAAATCAGTTTCAAAGGTAGATTTTCCAGAAGTAAGAATAATAGCAAGAAATAGACTATTAATCCTATAACGCCATAACTTCCTATCTGGGAATCTTTCATAATGGCAAGTGTCCGTCCTTTGGTGGTTCCTCCACCAAAGCCATCAAAAAAATCAGCCAGTCCGTCTTCGTGCAGACAGCCTGTGATAAGCAATCGGGAGAGGATGGCAAGTACCCATGCGATGGAAATGGGAATTATCTGAGCTGCTATCCACAGTACGCCGACCATAATACCACCCGTCAGCCATCCAGCTAATGGCCAGTATGGAACGATACGTTTAAAGTATTTAGCCGGAACTTCTTTGATTCTCCAAAAAGGAAGCCGGGTGAAGAAGATGAATGCTGCGAGGACTTTCATACGTTTAGAAATACTTTGTTATAGAAGCATGTGCGAAGTCATCCATTTCATTAATCATGCGTATGGCGGACTGCACAATGGGATATGCACAGATGGCACCTGTTCCTTCACCCAAACGCAGACCTAAATTTAAAAGCGGTCTGGCTTCCATGTGATCGAGTAGCAGTTTATGACCTGTTTCATCTCCACAATGTCCGAAAATAGCATAATGCAGTACTTCCGGATATAATTTGCTGGCAGCCAGAATACAGTTTGTCATAATGAATCCATCTACCATAATAACTATTCCAAGTTCGGCTGCCTGAAGCATAGCACCTACTGCCATCACCATTTCCAGACCTCCAAAATAGCGGATGATATCATGGGGAGAACGATCTCCTCTGTAGTTATCTAATGACTGTTTTAATACTTCATATTTATGGCGGATACCGACATTATCTAGTCCGCTTCCCGCGCCTACACATTGTTCCAGAGGAATATTTGTAAAGCAAGTCATCCACAGGGATGAGGAAGATGTATTTCCAATACCCATTTCCCCAAAACTGAGTATATTGCTACCTTCTTTATGGCAATTGTGTACCACTTCTGCACCGCGCTCCAGGCATAGTTCCATTTCCTCCTCTGTCATAGCAGCTTCATGCAGATAATTTCGGGTACTTTTCCGCACTTTCATGTCGATGATGCCTGTATCATAAGGTAAATCATAATCTACACCGGCATCTACTATTTTCAGGGTAAATCCATGCTGTCGGCAAAGGAAATTCACTCCGGCACCTCCATGTAAGAAATTACTAATCTGTTGCCAGGTAACTTCTTTAGGCGAAAGGCTGACACCTTCGTCTACAATGCCATGATCAGCGGCAAAGATAATATTCTGTGGATGTTGCAGGGTGGGAGACAGGGTTTGTTGTATCCAGCCTATTTGCAAAGCCAGTTCTTCGAGAGTACCCAATGAACCTTTGGGTTTAGTCAGATTATTGATTTTATCAATCAATGCTGGACGGATATTCTCGTCCGGACGTATTATCTTAAATGTTTTCATATGTATATTTATAATTTTGGATCTTACTATTTTATTATCTTACCATTCTGTCATTTTTCCTTCTCTCTATTTCACTTTCACCGGAATCCCCGATACCATCAACCATACTTCATCAGCGTGTTCGGCGATGTACTGGTTCATCCAACCTTGCATATCTGTGAACTTACGCTGAACTTCGTTTTCTGAAGTAGCCCCCATACCTATTTCATTAGTAACAAAGATGAAGGTGGCATCTTGCGCTGTAAAACGGTCGAATTCTTCTTTGGCGGCTGTCAGGGCGCTATCAGTATTTGCATTTACATCAAAGAAGAAGTTTGTACACCATAAGGTAACACAGTCTATCAGTACAGTCCGTCCGCTCAATTGATGGCGGCTTAGCTCTTTTTCCTCCTCTATATTTGTCCATTCCGGTCCGCGTCTTTGTTGATGGCGAATTACGCGTTGTCGGAATTCTTCATCCCAAATACGTGCGGTAGCAAGGTAAACAGGAGTAGGAGAGAGACTTAACGCCAGTTTTTCCGCATGGCTACTTTTACCGGAGCGGGCACCTCCGGTAATGAGTATGATTCGTTTCATATTTTTTTCACTTTAGTGGCTGTAAAAGTACATTTTTATTTTTGAATATAAAAAAACTTCTTTTACCTTTGCACCGTCTTTTTAAGAAAGCAATGCGGCAGTAGCTCAGTTGGTAGAGCATCAGCTTCCCAAGCTGAGGGTCGCGAGTTCGAGCCTCGTTTGCCGCTCTTGCCGAAAATGGGGAAGTTACAGATTTGTGGCTTCCTCATTTTGTATAATCCGAAAAACTTTAAAAAACAAAATAAAATGGCAGTAGAATTAAAAGACCTGACCAAACGCAGCGAGAATTATTCGCAGTGGTATAATGAACTGGTGGTAAAGGCCGACCTGGCAGAGCAGTCAGCTGTGCGTGGCTGTATGGTGATTAAACCTTACGGATACGCTATTTGGGAGAAAATACAGCGTCAACTCGACGATATGTTTAAGGAAACAGGGCATGTGAATGCTTATTTCCCATTGTTGATTCCGAAATCTTTCCTCAGCCGTGAGGCAGAACATGTGGAAGGTTTTGCAAAGGAATGTGCAGTCGTTACTCATCATCGCCTGAAAAATGCTCCTGACGGTAGCGGAGTTATTGTGGATCCGGAAGCTAAGTTGGAAGAAGAACTGATCATCCGCCCTACTTCAGAAACCATCATTTGGAATACTTATAAGAATTGGATTAATTCTTATCGTGACCTGCCTATCTTGTGTAACCAATGGGCCAACGTAATGCGTTGGGAAATGCGTACCCGCCTTTTCCTGCGTACAGCTGAATTTTTGTGGCAGGAAGGGCATACTGCACATGCTACCCGTGAGGAAGCTGAAGAAGAAGCAGTACGTATGCTGAATGTATATGCCGAGTTTGCCGAAAAGTACATGGCGGTTCCCGTAGTGAAAGGTGTAAAATCGGCTAATGAACGTTTTGCCGGTGCACTGGATACTTATACCATTGAAGCTATGATGCAGGATGGGAAAGCCTTGCAAAGTGGTACGTCTCACTTCCTTGGACAGAATTTCGCCAAGGCATTTGACGTGCAATTCGTGAATAAGGAAAACAAAATGGAATATGTTTGGGCTACTTCATGGGGGGTATCTACTCGCCTGATGGGTGCACTGATCATGACTCACTCTGATGACAACGGACTTGTACTGCCGCCGCATCTGGCTCCAATACAGGTGGTTATCGTGCCTATCTATAAGAACGCAGAGATGCTGCAAAAGATTAACGAGAAAGTAGCAGGCATTGTTGCTAAACTGAAGTCTATGGGTATTTCTGTTAAGTATGACAATGCTGATAACAAACGTCCGGGCTTCAAATTTGCTGATTATGAACTGAAAGGTGTGCCGGTACGTCTTGTTATGGGTGGTCGTGATTTGGAGAACAATACAATGGAAGTTATGCGTCGCGATACATTGGAGAAAGAAACTCTTTCTTGCGACGGCATCGAAGAATATGTAAAGAACCTGTTGGAAGAAATCCAGACTAATATCTATCAGAAAGCCCTTAACTACCGTAACTCTCATATCACGAAAGTGGATAGTTATGATGAATTCAAGGAGAAGATTGAAGAAGGTGGATTTATTCTTGCTCACTGGGATGGTACTGTCGAAACAGAGGAGAAGATTAAAGAAGAAACAAAAGCAACTATCCGTTGTATTCCTTTCGAAACGTTCTTGGATGGTGACAAAGAACCGGGTACCTGTATGGTGACAGGCAAACCTTCTGCTTGTCGTGCTTTATTTGCTCGTTCTTATTAAAATATAGGATATCTTAAGATCTAAAGTAAAGGGCTGCACTTCGCACAAAGAAGATGCAGCCCTTGCCATTTTTACATCATTGTCATATCCTATACATGTTTCCGTAACACTGAATCTCCATCTTTGCGTCGTAATAAAAAAGAAAGGAGTTAGATATGAAACTGAATAGAAATGATTATGCTATTGAGGCAACTACCGATGGCGGCTATTACGCCTATTTGAAAAGTAATATCATGTGCAGTGCGTACGGTGAAACACCTGATGAAGCCTGCGAGAACCTTGGTAACATTGTTGACGACTTCGTCACAGATATGTACATGGTTGAAGAGTTTGTATAACATGTGTTCGATTCCATAAATTCTCTTGAGGTCATGTCCGCGTGAGCAGACATGACTTTGTGGTTATAGAGAAGGTTAGAAGAGTTGTGTCTTCAGTCCGAACGATAAGCTGAGATAATCTTTGGGCTTCAGATACTTGTTGGTGAATGCACTTACTATATACAGATCACAGGTACTTATTTCATAATAAAAAGTAACGGCTCTTGCTCCCAGACGCCAACGTGGGGGAATATTATAAGTCAGACGTTGTCCCAGGAATACATGAATGCGTACCTTGGATGAGAAGCCGTAATAACCTTTTGGATAACGTTCGGGCTCATGTGTCCAAAATTCACTGCCGAATACTGTATTGAAATACATGCCGCATGCTAGTGGTTCGACAGCAAATTCTTTTCCAAGAGCTATACTCCAAGGCATATAGTTTTGTTTCAGGGTCATGGTGATTTTGGTACGTTTGGAGTCGTACTTGGGCAGAATACCGAAAAAGATATCCGTTTCCCACTGATTCCGTTTTCCATAATCCCATCCTGTACCCAAAGACAGCAATCCCATGTTACCGGCAAATTGCAGCTTTGTATGTGTTGGTATCAGGCTTTCCCAGTGTTTACGATAGCGATGGACACGCTTATCATAACGGCTGGAATGTTTACTACTGATATCGGCACTGTCTATTTTTACTTTTTCTTTCTCCAGCCACACGGTATCATGTTTTGTAATGATAACGGTATCTCTGAATACCCGGCGTGGCTCTATGGTTATTGTATTGGCTTCTTGTGCATGGCCGGTCGACGAGCATACAAGAAGGAAGCACGTCAGTGCTTTAATAATAGACCACTTCACGCTCATATCCATCAGGGGTTACAGTAAATATGTAATAGTTGCGGTGTTTCATGCAATCGCTCATGTAATACATCACGCCATCTTCAAAAAAATCTTCTTCGAATACGCGATGTTCATGCGCGGCAGTACAAAACAGTAAGTCAGGAAATTGCTTAATGGTATATTGAAATACTTGAGCTACATTATTGTTAAACTCCATGCAAAACGGTCGTATATGCATGGAGAAGATAGTGTGGTCGTACTCGTCACGGCGATTCTCTAACTGGGCATTGATGAACTCAAAATCAGGGATGGGGCGGGAGTAGTCGAATTCGATGGCATTGGTGTTTAGGCAGATAAACTTGATGCGACCGGCTATGAAAGAGAAATTGGGGTCACCGAATACGATACGAAAAGTCTCTTCGCCTGTACCGAGGCAGTCATGATTACCGATCAGACCGACATAGGGAATTTTCAGCTTATTCATGATATCACGTTGCCACAGGAACTCGTCTGTGACACCGAAGTCGCTGTAATCTCCGCCATGGATGACAAAATCTATATCATCCCGTTTATTGAGGTGGTTGACAAAGTCCAGAGTTTCATCATACCAACGCTGGGAGTCACCCATAGTGACAAAACGAATAGTTGCCTTATCCTTGCAATTGGCCTCTATCTTTTCTATATTACGATTATTTATATCTGTCTGACCACTGATGCGGACATCATAAGGATGGTAATCTATCATATCGCAACCGCCCGTAAACAGGCCGATAAGCGGAATGAACAGGAGTTTAGATAGTTTCATGTGATATGATATAAGTATTGTATATAATCTCTTCTATTGAAAACTGGTTGCAAAGATAGAGTTTTCTTTTAGATAAATGATCGCCTTATTTTCCTTTTTTCTGTTCCTTCGTGCTGTACTAATTTCCAGAGTTGTCCATCTTTTAGACGGAGGTGTCTAATTATTAGACACTATTTATATACGTTTAAAAAGATAAATTGTTGATAATGAATGAATCTTAAGTTTTGGCATGCTTTCTGCATTTATATAAACAGAATATTATATAAGACTTTAATAATAAACATCATGATTGAAATTAATGACATCAGCAAAGTATTCCGTACAACGGAAGTAGAAACAGTAGCATTGAACCATGTGAATCTTGAGGTGAAAGAGGGAGAATTTGTAGCCATCATGGGACCGTCAGGTTGTGGTAAATCAACCCTGTTGAATATCTTGGGATTGCTGGATAATCCGACGGAAGGTTCATATAAACTTCTGGGACAGGAAGTCGGAGACCTGAAAGAAAAAGAACGTACCCGTGTGCGGAAAGGTAAACTCGGTTTCGTATTCCAAAGCTTTAACCTGATAGACGAACTGAATGTATATGAAAATGTGGAATTGCCTTTGACGTATCTCGGCATTAAGGCTTCTGAACGTCGCCGGATGGTGGAAGATATATTGAAACGAATGAATATCAGCCATCGTGCCAAGCATTTCCCGCAACAATTGTCCGGTGGTCAGCAGCAACGTGTAGCTATTGCCCGTGCTGTGGTAACTAATCCTAAATTAATACTTGCCGATGAACCGACCGGTAATCTGGATTCTAAGAATGGTGCGGAAGTCATGAATCTGTTGACGGAATTGAATCGGGAGGGAACGACGATTATTATGGTAACACACTCTCAGCATGATGCTTCGTTTGCACATCGTACGATACATTTGTTTGATGGTAGCGTGGTGGCCAGTATTGCGGCACAAGGAGTATAAGTTTATAAAGAGATTGAACTATGAAACAACTATATTATGTCATACGTACCCTGTTGCGTGGGCGCGGTTCGAATGTAATCAAAGTCATTTCTCTTGGATTGGGCTTGACAATGAGTATTCTGCTGTTTTCACGTGTGGCTTTTGAACAAAGCTACGATACTTGCTACAAGGATTATGGTGATCTTTATCAGATATACTCCATATTCTCGGCTGAGGGTGAACAATTTGAACCGCAAAAACAAAACTGTGGTCCTGTGGCAGGTGCCATTCTGGAGAATTTTCCCAAAGAGGTAGAGGCGGCTACCAGCATTGCGTATTTTGTTTCTTCACCACTTTACAATGGCAGTGTACGCATCGATGCCCGGAAAATATTAGCCGATTCACTTTTCTTCAAGACTATGGGTATTGAGGTACTGAGTGGTAATCCGGAAAAAGATCTGATGCAGAACGATGTCATATTTTTGAGTGACGATTTGGCTCAGAAAATATATGGTGGTGAGAATCCTATTGGAAAAGTCATTAGTTATAATAAGGAGTTGCAACTGACGGTAAAGGGCACTTATGTCGATTTGCCCGAGAACGCTACTATGCGTCCGGAGGCTGTTATTTCCATGCCTACAGGTTGGAGTCGTGGCTGGGGTAACTATTCCTGGCGTGGTGGTGACAGCTATTACGAATATATCCGTTTTCGTCCGGGAGCTGATAAAGAAATCGTGAATGCCCGTCTGGATGCCATGATACAGAAATATCGTCCGGAAGAAGATAAGAAAGCATACGGTTACACAGCCTTTGTGAAACCTATCCGTGATGTGTATCGTGACGAAGATCAGGTGAAACGCATGGATAGCATTATGAGTATCTTAGCTTTGGCTATTCTTTTTATCGCATCACTGAACTACGTGCTGATATCTATTTCTTCGCTCACTTATCGTGCCAAAGCGGTGGGTGTGCATAAGTGTAGTGGTGCAAGCGGAGGTACGGTGTTCTCGATGTTTCTTTTGGAAACGGGAATTATTATTGCGTTGGCCTTGGTGTTGATGGGGTTGATATTACTCAATTTCCAGGAGTTCATAGAAGATACTACCGCAGCCAAGTTGAGTGTACTTTTTGCTCCGGACCGTATCTGGGTGCCGCTTGTTGTGGTGCTGGTTCTGTTCATTGTAGGTGGAATTCTGCCGGGCAGGCTGTTTGCCCGCATACCTGTGTCTCAGGTGTTCCGCCGCTATACGGAGGGTAAGAAGGGATGGAAACGTCCGTTACTTTTCGTTCAGTTTGCGGGTGTGGCCTTCATTTGTGGACTGATGTATGTGGTGATGGCGCAGTACAATTATGTGAAAGATAAAGATATGGGCTATAATCCGCAGCGTGTAGCCATTGGCAGTATTTATTTCGGTGGCGAAGAGGAGAGTGGTCCTGCCTTGCAATTCTTTCGCGGACTGCCTTATGTGGAGGAGGTATCTTCTGCTGTCAGTACCCCTGTATGGAGCTATAGCGGTTCAATGATTGAAGGTGAGGGTGGACAATCGCTCTTCTCGACCCGATTCAGTTATGCACTTGAGGACTACTTTAAGATGATGGGGATGACGATGAAGGAAGGGCGTCCGGCGCGTGCATCGGACGAAATAGTCGTGAATGAGGCTTTTGCGGAACGGATGCGTTGGGGAGACAAGGCGCTGAATCATCCGTTGCGTACCGAAGGTCGAAATTTGAAAGTAGTAGGTGTACTGAAGAATTTCCATATAGGCTCTTTCTATCAGCCACAGGATGTCATTATGTTTGGCTATACCCGTACCTTTGGTAATACTGTTCATGTACGTCTCAAGGAACCCTTTGCCGAGAATTTGCGTCGTCTGAACAAGGACGTCTCTGAGGCTTATCCTGATAAGACGGTTGACTTCTATAGTATGGAAGATCAGATTTTGAACAAGTATAATCCGGTTCGTGTCTTCAGTAACGCCACGATATTGGCGGCATTGACTATGTTCTTTGTCATGCTGATGGGCTTGATTGGTTATACTACAGACGAAGTGCGTCGTCGTTCCAAGGAAATCGCTATTCGTAAGGTGAATGGGGCGGAATCTTCGGGAATATTGGAGTTGCTTTCGAAAGATGTCCTTTATGTAGCGGCTCCGGCTGTTATTATCGGCATTATATCTGCAGCATATATCAATGGAATGTGGATGGATCAGTTTGCCGAACAAGTGCCGCTTTCCTGGCCGGTATATATATTGATAGCATTAGTTATTCTGTTACTTATCATCGCTTGCGTCATCTGGAAGTCATGGCGGATAGCGAACGAAAATCCGGTAAACAGTATTAAAAGCGAGTAAATGTATGAAGCAGATTTACTATGTAATTCAAACACTGCTCCGTGGTCGCGGCAGCAATATCATCAAGATTCTCTCTCTGGGTTTAGCGTTGACGATGAGCATTCTGCTTTTTGTCCGTGTTGCCTTTGAGCAGAGCTATGATACTTGCTACCGTGATCCGGACCGCATCTACCAGCTCTTCTCCATCTTTACCATCAATGGTGAGCGGGGCGAGCCGGGTGAACTTAACCTGCCCCCTGTGGCAGGTGCCGTCTTGGAGAACTTTCCCCAAGAAGTGGAAGCTGCTGTCAGTGTTTGCAAATACATGGCTTTTGGACCGCTTTATAACGGCAGTGTGCGTTTTAAAGACTACACTGTAATGGCAGATTCACTCTTTTTTCAGACACTGGGCATCGACGTACTCAGAGGCGATCCGCTGCATGAACTTCAGCAAAAGGATGTAGTCTTTCTGAGTGACCGTCTGGCACAAAAAATGTTTGGTGACGAGGACCCCATTGGTAAAGTGATAAGTTATGATAAGCAGTTACAACTTACTGTGAAAGGAGTCTACGCTGCCTTGCCTGAAAATTCAACCATGAATCCTGAAGCTGTCATTTCTATCGTCAGCGCTTGGAGTCGTGATTGGGCGGAGTATTCCTGGGAGGGAGGTGATTCTTTCTTTCAATATATCCGCTTTCACCCGGGCGTGAAGGTAGATGTTGAGAAGTTCAATGCCCGCCTGGAGGCTGTCATTCAAAATTATCTTCCTCAGGACGGGAAGGACAATTCCAGTTATACCTCCATTGTGAAGCCGCTGCGCGATGTGTATCGTGGCGATGAAGCGGTACGACGTATGAATGCTATTACGTTGATTCTCGGTCTGGCTATTCTTTTCATTGCTGCACTGAATTATGTGCTTATTTCTATTTCTTCGCTTTCATATCGTGCTAAAGCAGTGGGAGTGCATAAATGTAATGGTGCATCGGGAGGTACTGTATTCTCCATGTTTTTGTTGGAGACAAGCATTATCATTTTTTTGTCATTGATACTGATGGCGTTTCTGTTGCTGAATTTCCGTGAGATGATAGAAGAAATGATGGAAGTCCGGTTGACGTCACTTTTTGCACTTAGTCGTATCTGGGTGCCACTGTCGGTGATAGGAATACTGTTTGTCATAGGCGGAGTGTTACCGGGGCGGATGTTCTCACGGATACCCGTGTCGCAGGTTTTCCGCCACTACACAGAAGGAAAGAAAGGGTGGAAGCGTCCATTGCTTTTCATTCAGTTTTTGGGTGTAGCCTTCATCTGTGGGCTGATGTGTGTCATTATGGCTCAGTATCATTATGTATTGAGTAAAGACACAGGTTACGATGCCCGCCGTATAGCTACGTCCGACATTTACTTTGAGAGTGACTCTGAGCGTGATGCTGCACGTCAGTTCTTTCGCGGACTGCCTTATGTGGAGGATGTGGAATCTGCCAGTTATCCGCCATGTATCGGAATGAGCGGCATGAGGATCTTGAACGAAAGCGGACAGTCACTTTTCTCTTCGCGCTATTGTGTGGAAACAGAAAACTATCCGAAGATGATGGGCATGACGATAAAAGAGGGGCGCATGGCACGCGAGCGCAATGAGGCGGTTGTGAATGAAACATTTGCCAAGACGATGCGCTGGGGTGATGATGTAGTGGGGCGTATTGTGCACCAAGGGAATACAGGTCTGGGAGATCTCCGTGTTGTGGGAGTGCTCAAAGATTTCCATACCGCATCGTTCTATGTGTCGCAACAACCGCTTATTGTCCGTTGCGGACGGTTTGGAGGCTCTATCCATGTTCGCCTCAAAGAACCTTTTGTGGAGAACCTGAGGCGACTGAACAGTGAGGCAGCTGCTGCCTTTCCTGCGAAAACGGTAGATTTCTATTCTCTGGAGCTTGATATGCAGGATACTTATGGTGTTGTTCGTATTTTCCGCGATGCCACCATATTGGCAACAGTGGTGATGTTCTTCGTTATGCTGATGGGATTGATAGGTTATACTACCGATGAGGTGCGTCGCCGTTCCAAAGAAATAGCTATCCGTAAGGTGAATGGTGCCGAGTCGTCTACAATATTGGAAATGCTTTCGCTCGATGTACTTTGGGTGGCGGTACCGGCAGTCATCATGGGGACGATAGGATCATGGTATGTAAATGGAATATGGATGGATCTGTTTGCCATACAAGTGCCGCTGGGATGGCCGGTGTATGTACTGGTGGGTATTGCTAATCTGCTGATTATTACCGTGTGCGTCATTTGGAAAGCATGGGGTATTGCGAACGCGAATCCGGTGAAGAGTATTAAGAGCGAATAAAAAAAGAAAGATATGAGACAACTTTATTATACGGTTCAGATTTTGCTTCGCGGGCGGGGCAGTAATTTCATTAAACTGGTATCCCTGACACTAGGGCTGCTGATAGGCATTTTGCTTTTCTCGCAAATAGCTTATGAATTGAGTTATGAGAATTTTTATAGAGATCCGGAAAATGTAGCTTTAATGCGTTGCCGCAGGGTGAAGGATGGAATTCCTGATAAGGACTATGACAATAGCACTTTTCGCCCTGCCGCCGCTGATCTTTGGGAGGCATTGCCGGATTTGATAGAATCTGCCAGTCTTTCCGTTAATTTCTATCAGCCCGACTGCTATATTGACGATAAGAAACTGGAAGATATGCAGGTCATGTTTGCCGATACGCTTTTTTTCCAGACCATCGGTTTGGAAATATTGCGTGGCGACCCACACGAATTGGCTGCACCTTTGTCTGTCTTTCTCTCACAGAGTAAAGCACGCGAACTTTTTGGTGACGAGGAGCCGGTTGGAAAGACTTTCTCCATGAGTAAAATGCTGGATGTCACTGTACGTGGTATTTATCAGGACGTTCCCGGCAATACGGTATATCCGCATAACACAGTCATTTCACTGCCTACTCTTGAAGAATATATTTATGGACGCGGCACATGGAAGTCGAATGATATTTATAACGTTCTTTTCCGCCTGAAAAGTCCTGAAAGCGTAGAGGCGATGAATAATCGCATACAGAAAGCCGTAGAGCGTTATACCGAGACTAAAGAAGGAACGGATGTAATGGAATTCAGTATCTTGCCATTGCCGGATATCTATCTTAGTTTTCCTGACAATGTACGACGTCTGGTAATACTGGGTGTACTGGGCTTTTCTATCTTCTTTGTTTCTATCATGAATTATGTGCTGGCCGCAGTGGCTTCGTTCAACCGTCGTGCCAAAGCAGTGGGAGTACATAAGTGTTGTGGTGCTGACGGAACGCATGTGTTGGGTATGTTCATGTGGGAAACAGGAATACTCGTTGCTACTTCTATTATAGCCTGTCTGGTGTTGATGTATATTTTCCGTGAAGGGATAGAGGATATGTTGCATGTCCGCCTTGCAGAACTCTTTACCTGGCAAAATCTGTGGGTTCCCGGTCTGACTGTACTTTTGTTGTTCTTAGTCGCAGGTGTTCTACCGGGTAGAATGTTTGCTAATATTCCCGTAACACAGATTTTCCGTAGATATACTGACAGTAAGCGTTCATGGAAACGGGGGTTGTTGTTCGTACAGTTTATTGGCGTATCTTTTATCCTGGGAGTGTTGGTTACTACGATTTGGCAGTATCATGATTTGATGACACGAAGTGTTGGTTTCCGTACAGAGCGATTGGCGGTGGGGCAGTTGCGCACCACGGAAAATCTGAGCGGACAAGGAGTGGAAGATGACATTCGCAGGCAACCTTATGTGGAGTCTGTAGCACGTAATAGTAATTCGCTGCTTTCACATTACAGCACTACAGGGCTGACAGATATTCAAGGTAATTTCCTTTGCCCGTTACACTTCCAGAACGTTGCGAAAGACTTTCCGCAAACAGTAGGCATGCAATTGGTGGAAGGTGCCTGGCCTGAACATGTCGGTGAAGCATTAATAGGCCGTAAAGTGGTGGAAACGATGAAGTGGGGAGATAAAGCCTTGGGACAACGCTTACCAGTCAATGCACAATGGGTGGGTCTTGATAGCCAACCTACGGTGGTGGGTATTGTAGAAGATGTGCGTAATATGGGCTTTTTTATGGAACAGACTTGTACGGCTTTCATCCTTTCGGATAAACGTAACGGTTCTTACAACGTCCGTTTAAAAGAACCTGTAGATGAAAATCTTGCGCGACTGAATGAGTTTGTCAAAGAAGCATATCCGAAAGCTGCATTGGAGTTTATAACCTATATGGATATCCAACGGGAAAATTACAGCAATGTGTATCGTTTCCGTAATACTGTATGGATTACTTCTCTTTGCATTTTCTTTATTGTACTCATGGGACTTATTGGTTATGTGAACGATGAGACTCAACGTCGTTCCAAAGAAATTGCAATTCGTAAGGTGAATGGTGCCGAAGCTCCTTCTATTCTTAGCTTACTGGCAATGGACATACTAAAAGTGGCTATTGGTGCGGTGATCCTCGGCACCGGCTTTGCCTGGTATGTTTCCGGTGTCTGGCTGGAACAGTTCGCTGATAGCATGCTGCCTTCACCCGTATGGTTTGTCCTGTTGGCACTGGGGGTATTGGTGCTTATTGTACTTCTGGTGATTCTTAAAGCCTGGCGCATTGCCAATGAAAATCCAGTACAGAGCATCAAGAGCGAATAGAGGTAATTTAATGCTTTAACCTTGCCTACAGCTATCTGTAAAGCAGAATAAAAAGGGTGTAGCCTTTCAGGTCGGATGGCTACACCCTTTGATAAGGATGGTGTAGCCCTTTAGTGCTTAGGGCTACACCATCCTTAGTTGAAGGTTATACCTTCTGTTTGAGTGGTACAAATTACTTACGCGATACTCTCTTTGTTTTTCTTTCGAATATATATCCATAGCACCACAAGCGCTGTCAGGAAAGCAAAGAAATCGGCAACGGGCATACTAGTCCAGATTCCGTCCAGTCCTATGAAACGGGGAAAGAAGATCAGACCGGGAAGCAGATATAAAAGTTGCCGGGTAAGTGAAAGGAAAATACTGATTTTAGCCTTTCCGATACTCTGGAAGAAGTTACCGATAACAATCTGCGCACCCACCAACGGGAACATCAGCACGCAAATGCGAACACCGCGTGAAGCAATGCCAATCAGTTCCTGATCGTTTGTGAAGATAGCGGACACTGCATGCGGGAAAAGCTCGCAAATGAGGAAACCACTGCTCGTGATGCACACACCGGTCAGAATACTCAGTTTCAAGGTTTGCTTCACACGGTCATGCTTCTGTGCCCCGAAATTATACCCCACAATGGGCTGCATACCCATGGTTAATCCTAATACAATCATTATATAGAGAGTGAGCAGGCGATTGATGATGCCGTAAGCTCCGATGGCCATATCACCTCCGTGGCGTTGCAGAGAGTTGTTGATGATAATCACAATGACACAGGCGCACACATTCATCAAGAAAGGCGACATTCCGATCGAAAAAATACTGCTGATGATGCGCTTCTTTAGTTTCCAGAAGTCCGGGCGGAAGTGCACAAAGTTGTCTTTATCAAGGAAATGTTTCACTACCCACACCATACCGATAAATTGCGAAATAACGGTTGCCGTGGCAGCTCCGCGAATACCCCAGTCAAAATGGAAGATAAAGATAGGAGCAAGGATGATGTTACAAACCACGGTTACCATGGAAGTCAACATTGCCTTTTTAGGATATCCCGTGGCACGCATGATATTGTTCAGTCCGATCATCGTGTAAGTAATAGGTGTTCCTGCAAGAATAATTTGCATGAAATCCCGGGCATAGGGCAGTGTATCCTGGCTGGCACCGAAGAACCTTAATATTTCATCCAGAAACAAAAAGGCGAGTCCGCCGAAAACAACAGCATTGATCAGACAAAACATCAGCGTATTTCCCAATACCTCGGTAGCTCCATCCAAATCTTTCTGCCCCAAACGGATGGATGAGATTGTAGATCCACCTGCCGACACCAATGTACAGAATGCTACCACAAGATTCATCAGCGGAAAAGTAATGGCCAATCCGGCAATGCCCATCGCACCCACACCGTGACCGATGAAAATGCTGTCGATGATGTTGTACAGTGAAGTAATCGTCATACCGATGATGGCAGGTATAGAATATTGTAGCAGCAGTTTACCTATACGTTCGGTTCCTAATATGTGAGGGTTATTATCCATAACTATTAATCTAAAGAAAGTAATGAATCCGCGTTCGTCCGCTCCGGTCCGTGCCGTCCGCGTATCTGTATTTGCAGCAAAGTTACTCATTTATTTGCTCTGTTCAAGGATTATTCAGACCTTTGTATCGTAATTGATAAGGTATTAACATAATAAGGTAAAAGGAAGTTTATATGACTGAAACAAAAAACATCGCCGTTCTTTTCGACTTCGACGGTGTCGTTGTCGACACAGAGACGCAGTATAGCATCTTCTGGCACAAGATGGGAGTAGATTACTTGGGTATGGAAGACCTTGAAAGCCGCGTAAAGGGACAAACTTTGGTGTATATCTATAACACCTTCTTTCCCGGTATGATTAAAGAACAGGAAGAAATTACCGCCGGCCTCGACCGCTTTGAGCAGGGAATGTCGTACGAATTTATTCCCGGTGTAGAATCCTTTATTGCCGATCTCCGTCGCAATGGTGTAAAGATGGCTGTGGTCACCAGTTCCAATGATAAAAAGATGGAAGCTGTATATCGTGCCAAACCCGAAATCAAAACTATGTTCGACCGTATTCTTACGGCTGAAATGTTCACAGCTTCCAAACCTGCACCGGATTGCTTCCTGCTTGGTATGAAAGTATTTGGCACCACACCGGAAACAACTTACGTTTTCGAAGACTCTTTCAACGGACTGAAAGCGGGCATGGCTTCCGGAGCTACGGTAATAGGTTTGGCCACCACCAATTCACGCGAAGAAATCGTTCCGTTGTGTCATTATGTTTTAGATGATTTCCAAGGGTTTACTTACGACAAATTAACAGAATTGCATAAGTAAAGGGAAAAAGCATTACCTTTGCGGCGAAAAGCAATCAATAACTAAATAATTAAAATTATGGCTGGTTATATTTCAGATGACACTCGAAAAGTGACTACTCATCGCCTTGTAGAGATGAAGCAGAGAGGCGAAAAGATATCTATGTTGACGTCTTATGACTATACTATGGCACAGATTGTAGACGGTGCAGGCATGGATGTAATCCTGGTAGGCGACTCTGCCAGTAATGTGATGGCAGGTAATGTGACTACGCTTCCGATTACCCTCGACCAGATGATATATCATGCAAAATCTGTGGTTCGTGGTGTGAAACGTGCTATGGTGGTGGTAGATATGCCTTTTGGATCTTACCAAGGTAATGAGATGGAAGGTCTTGCTTCGGCTATCCGTATTATGAAAGAGAGTCATGCAGACGCTCTGAAACTGGAGGGTGGTGAAGAAATTATAGGTACGGTGAAACGTATCCTCAGTGCCGGTATTCCTATTATGGGACATCTCGGACTGATGCCGCAATCTATCAATAAATACGGTACTTATACGGTTCGTGCGAAAGATGATACAGAAGCTGAAAAACTGATCAGTGACGCTCACATGCTGGAAGAAGCCGGTTGTTTTGCCATTGTACTGGAGAAAATCCCTGCCGCTTTAGCCGAACGTGTGGCAAGTGAACTGACCATTCCTATTATCGGTATCGGTGCCGGTGGTGGAGTAGATGGCCAGGTGTTGGTAATTCAGGATATGCTGGGAATGAACAATGGTTTCCGTCCTCGTTTCCTGCGTCGTTATGCCGATCTGCATACTGTGATGACTGATGCTATCAGCCGTTATGTATCTGATGTCAAGAACTTAGATTTCCCGAATGAGAAAGAGCAATATTGATAATCTTTGGTCACTGGGCTTTATGAGGATATGCTTTGCCAATTTCCTGCTTTTTGCATCCATCTACATGCTTTTCCCGGTGCTTCCCTCAGTGATGATGTCCCGGTTGGGTATTTCCACAGGGCAGGCTGGCAGCATGTTTCTGGTATTTGCAGCGGCGATGTTCCTGGTGGGGCCGTTCCATGCATATCTGGGAGATGAGTATAAGCGGAAACGTGTACTTGTCTATTCCATATTTGTGATATTGGGAACGACTTTAGGCTATATCTTTGTCGATACTTTTCCGAGGTTGCTGATGCTTGCTGCTATGCAGGGTGGAGCATTCGGATTGGCTACGACGGCAGGCATTACGGTGGCCATCGATATCACTACTGCTTCGCGCCGTAGTGCCGGAAATCTGGGCTTTGCACTGGCAGCCCGCTTGGGTATGCTGGTAGGAGTGGTAGCGGGAATATGGATGTTCCAGCTCAAAGGTTTCAGCATGACGGCATATTTTTCTATATTATGCAGTATATTCAGCATTTTATTTGCATTGCGGGTATATGTAGCTTTTCGTGCACCGATAGGAGTGGGGCATTGCAATTTTGACCGCTTCTTGTTGTTGCGGGGTTGGCTTCCCGCCCTCAATCTGGTACTGATTGCTTTTATTCCCGGAATTGCATTATTGTTAATCAAACAAGGGGATTATGCTGCGCTGTTTTTTTTCGTTGTTCTGGTAGTGCTTACGATACCTTTTACGAAGATATTTATTAAGCTCTCGCAACATTGTCAGCGGGGAACAGCGAATACAACTTGCCATTTGGCCATGGAAACCGGTATTCTGATTGGTCTTGCAGTTTGTTGTTTTCTATCGGATCATGGAGAAATGTATTCCGAATTTGCAGATGGGACCGGTATTGCAGATATTTATCTATATACTGATTTTCAGTTGATTTATAAGGTAATCGGTATTGGAATCCTGGTAGCTTTGGCTTTCTTCTTTTTGCTGACGTATCCTTATTATAAGAGGAAAAAAGTAAGATAATTATCAGGCGTGGAGTCTAAATTATATTCATAACCGAAGAAAGGAAGGAAATTCAACTACTGATTCGCATAATTTATAAATACGGGAGAAAAATAATAATCCCGATAATTGCCGCCGCAACAGCGCACACCAGCACTGCTCCGGCGGCAATGTCTTTTACCTGCCCTGCAATGGGGTGACGCTCGGGAGAAACCAGATCCACCAATTTCTCAATGGCTGTATTGAACAGTTCTGCGGCTATTACCACGCCAATACATAAGATAATGACTATCCATTCCGTACGTGTTATGCCAAAGAAAAAACCGATAGCTATCACCACTGCTGTAGTAATGAGATGAAAACTTAAGTTCTGTTCTTTCCCTACACATTGCTGGATACCTTTCCAGGCATATCCGAAACTGTGGATCTGTTTTTTAAAACTATATTTCATAAGTAATTTCATTCATCATTCTTCATTCATTTTTCTTCTCAGTTTCTTGAAACTTGTTTCACTCCCTTCACCGTCCTCAGCTTCTTGAGCAGTGTCTCCAGTCGTCCGGTATCACCTACCATAATCGTCATCGTTCCGGAGAATAAGCCATCATGGGAGTCAATGCCAATAGAGCGCAATGAGATATCATTTTCTTTGGATATGATCGAAGTGATATTTGTAACAATGCCTATATCATCATGTCCCACAACGCGCAGCGTAATCGGATACTGCGTACCTTGCGATTTACCGGCCCAGCGCGCTTTTACAATCCGGTATCCGAATCGTTCACGTAACTGTGTGGCGTTAGGGCAGTCACTACGATGTATCTTGATGCCGCCGGTCACACTAACAAAACCGAAAACATCATCTCCATAAATCGGACTACAGCAGCGTGCCAGCTTGAAGTCCAGTCCTTTCAGATCCTGATCAATTACCAGTACATCCTCTTTCGAACGGGTGATTTCGTCGTTCTGTGTCTGTTGCAGATTATATCCCTCAGCACTGCGATATGTGATGTCGTCATGCGTATCACTTTCCCTCCTCTGTTGTTCCAGATATTTATCGATGATTTCATTTACATCCAGTGTTTCATCTGCGATGCTTTGATAAAAGTCTGTCACTGTCTTGAAGCCGAGACGTTTGATCAGGCGCATCATTACGGCTTCATCATATTCTATTTTCCGGTTCTTGAATTTACGTTCTATCGTTTCTTTGGCAAAGGCATGCTGGCGGGCAACCATCTCCTTCAATGCCTGGCGTATCTTGGTACGTGCCTTGGAGCTGGTTACAATATTCAACCAATCCTGTTTGGGTGTCTGTGTATTCGATGTCATAATTTCCACCTGATCACCACTATTCAGCACTTGCCGCAATTGGGCATTCTTACCGTTTACTTTTGCACCGATACACTTACATCCTAATTTGCTATGGATGTGGAAGGCAAAATCCAGTACCGTAGCTCCCTTGCCTAACTTAAACAGATCGCCTTTCGGAGTGAATACGAAGACCTCATCCTCGTATAAATCCAGTTTGAACTGGTCCATAGCTTCCAGCCCGTTACTATCCGAGTTTTCTAATGCTTCACGGACAGTGGTCAGCCATTCATCCAATCCCGTTTCTCCTTTTACACCTTTGTAACGCCAGTGAGCGGCGAGCCCCCGTTCGGCGATATCGTCCATGCGTTCGGTACGTATCTGTACTTCCACCCATTTGCCTTCGGGACCCATTACAGTGATGTGTAATGACTCGTAACCGTTGCTTTTGGGTACAGATAGCCAGTCACGCAAGCGCTTCGGGTTAGGTTGGTACATATCTGTTACAATAGAGTATGCTTGCCAGCATTCCTGCTTTTCTTTATCTACAGGCGAATCCAGGATAATGCGGATGGCAAACAAGTCATATACCCCTTCGAACGGACATTTCTGCTTCTTCATCTTCTGATAGATGGAGTGAATGGATTTTGTGCGCCCTTTGATGTGGAAATGCAATCCGGCTTCTTCCAGTTTCTTCTGCATCGGAGCAATGAAGGCGGCAATATACTTGTCACGGGACGCTTTTGTTTCGTTCAGCTTATCCTTGATATGATAGTAAACCTCTTTCTCCGTATATTTCAGCGAAAGGTCTTCCAATTCCGATTTCAGCTTATATAAACCCAGTTTGTGGGCGAGGGGAGCGTACAGGTAGGCCGCTTCATTTGCCACTTGTCGACGGGCTTCGTCATTCTCGCTGTCTTTGATTTGCCGCATGATGTTCACACGGTCGGCAATCATTATCAGGATCACACGCATATCTTCCGCAAAAGAAAGCAACAGGTTGCGGAAGTTTTCCGATTCGATAGTCGGGCTTTTGGAGTAAAGCTCATTGACACGGATAAGCCCGCGGATGATGCCTGCCACGTCTTCACCGAAAGCGGCTTGCACTTCTTCGGGGGTACAAGCTCCGTTTCTCACGCTTTCGTGCAGCATGATGCCCAGAATAGACGCCCGTTTCATTCCGATTTCTTCGGCCACGATAACAGCAGTCTGCATATCTTTAACCAGTGGATTCAGTCCGAAGGTGTCACGCTGAACGCGGTTATCCTTTATAGAGTTGATAAGATGTGTTTTCAGTTTTCTACAGTCACCTTTCTGTAATGTCTCACCGGTCAACTGCAATAATTTTCTGTAGAGAGAGAAGAGCGATTCCTTCTCTTCAGTAGTGAAAAATTCATCTCTTTCCATAATCGTCCATTTTTGTTGGCCAAAGGTAGAATTTTTCTTCTTTTCTATTATAAGGCTTGTGCTTTTTTTGTATTTTTGGCAATCAATTAATAAAAAATAGATAGTATGATAACACCGCAAGACAAAGAGTTGCTTAGGCAAAAAGGTATTTCAGAAGAGCAGATAGCTGAACAGCTGACCTGTTTTGAAAAAGGTTTCCCGTACTTAAAGCTGGCTGCTGCCGCTTCATTGGAAAAAGGTATTCTGGCACCTGCAGCAGAAGAGCAGAAGCTCTATCTCGATGCATGGGATGCATATACGCGGACAGATAAAGTAGTAGTGAAGTTTGTTCCTGCTTCAGGTGCGGCAAGCCGTATGTTCAAGAATTTATTCGAATTTCTCGGGGCTGATTATGATGTGCCCGAAACTAAATTCGAAAAAACATTCTTTGAGCAGATTGAAAAGTTCGCTTTCTATAATGACTTGAATGCCGCCTGTGAGAAAGCATTCGAGAAGAACATTCCCGCATTGATGGCTGAGGGTGATTATAAAGCTGTAGTGGCTGCATTGCTTGAGGCGGCAGGACTGAATTATGGTGCGCTTCCGAAAGGTTTGCTGAAGTTCCACAGATATGAAGATGGAAGCCGAACTCCATTGGAAGAACATCTTGTGGAAGGCGCTCTCTATGCTGCTAACAAGAATGGAAAGGTCAATGTGCATTTTACCGTTTCTCCTGAACATCGCCGCTTATTCGAAGCCTTGGTGGCTGACAAAGCAGCTGTCTATGCCAAGAAATATGGTGTAGATTACAATGTGACTTTCTCTGAGCAGAAGCCTAATACGGACACTATTGCTGCCGATATGGACAATCAGCCTTTCCGTGATAATGGTAAATTGTTGTTCCGTCCGGGTGGTCATGGTGCGCTGATCGAGAATCTGAATGATCTTGATGCAGATATTATCTTTATCAAGAATATCGACAATGTAGTGCCTGATAAACTGAAAGGTGACACCGTGTTGTATAAGAAGCTGATTGCCGGAGTATTGGTGGCGCTGCAACAAAAAGCATTTGCTTATTTGGAACTTTTGGATAGCGGTAGATATACTCACGAGCAAGTGCTCGAAATTCTGCAATTCCTGCAAAAGAAATTATTCTGCAAGAATCCTGAGACCAAGAATCTGGAAGATGCTGAACTCGTACTTTATCTGAAAGAGAAACTGAACCGTCCGATGCGTGTATGCGGTATGGTGAAAAATGTAGGCGAGCCGGGTGGTGGTCCGTTCCTGGCATATAATAGTGACGGTACTATTTCCCTGCAAATTCTTGAAAGTTCTCAAATTGATATGGACGATCCGGAGAAGAAGGAGATGTTCGAAAAGGGTACGCACTTTAATCCTGTAGATCTGGTTTGTGCCGTGCGCGATTATAAGGGCCATAAGTTTGATCTTGTTAATTTCGTAGATAAGGCTACCGGTTTCATCTCTTACAAATCGAAGAACGGTAAAGAACTCAAGGCACTTGAACTTCCAGGATTGTGGAACGGTGCTATGAGTGATTGGAATACGGTGTTTGTAGAAGTTTCTTTGAGTACGTTTAATCCGGTAAAGACGGTGAATGATTTGCTGAGGGAACAACATCAATAAATGATATTTCAATAAAAAGAAAAGTGCCGGACGATTTTTTTCCGGCACTTTTTGTGTAGAAATGTGTTTTTATAGGCTTTATTTGGTCTTCTGTTATAAAAATACTATTTTTGTGGAAAAGAGGAGGTATTATGAAAGTCGACTATCAAACAATGTTAGAATTGATAAAGCAGAATGTACATGAGGTCGATGCTGCGGTTCAGGTGTGGCTGTATGGTTCTCGTGCACGTGGCGAAGCGCACGATGATTCAGATTGGGATATATTGGTTCTTTCTCCGAAAGAAAAATTGACTTTTAAGGAAGAAGAACAATTTATGGATCATATTTGTGATGTGATTGTTAAGACAGGACAAGCAATTCAATTGTTTGCTTATGGTATAAAGGATTGGCATTCGCGTCATTCTATTACTCCATTTTATCAGAATGTTCAATCGGAAGCAGTATTGTTATGAATGAATTTGACGAGAATATGACGGCTTATGTTCGTTATAGATTAGAAAAAGCTCTTCTGTAAAGTCACATTCTGGTGTTATAGGACAATTTTCAGAACAGATTGTACGTCCGGGTATTGTCTCTATTGATGAATTTCGAGTATATGCAAAGTTGTTGAATTGGCGTTCAAAAGGTGACTATAATGATTTATTTGATTTTTCAAAGGAAGATGTAGATTCGATGATGGAACCAACTAAACACTTTATTAATAAAGTGGCCTCTTTAATAGAATTAGAGTGATTTTATTGTTATATAATAGTTAAAAAAGAATGTGCCGGTAAGATCATCTTCACCGGCACATTCTTTATCTACACATTCATCGCATTGGCACTCAGTGCTCCTATAATAGCCGAAGCTATCGCAATCACCACTTTCAGTATTTTATCCCAGATAGACTTTTTCATATTCTTCAGTATAAATGATTCGTAATATTTTAACCCAGTGGATTTTCATCCAGTCCTCCACCGCCGGAACCTCCCTGATTACCGGAAGAGTTTCCACCTGATGAACTTCCATCCTTGTTTACCAATGCCTCCAGATCGTAGAAGTCAATTTTCTGTCCGGCGCGTGTTGCCGTTACGTCCGGTCTGATGGTGGTCGAGGGGCGGAAATTGATTTTCACGGCCTTGATGTTCTTAGCCGTACAATCCTCCTTTTTCTCCACTCCGAGGGTCCGTGCCGACAGGCTGAAAACCCCGAAGTCCTTTATGTTCACCGATTGGCCACCATACAGCTTGTCAATCAGTGCTTCCACAAAGTTGGTAATCACACTTTTAATGTCTCCCAATGTCAGTGAACTTTTCTCCTTCATCACGTACGCCACGTCTTCCAGGTCGGCATTGTCCCCTAACGTCACCAGTTGCGGATAAAACTTTGCCACCGCATCCTCCTTTCGCGGATCTTTCCGCGGAATCTTCTTGAATGGTACTCCCATAATCAATAATTTTTTTAAAGTTTAAAAAACTAAGGTTGTTTAATAATCCTTGGGGAAAAGCTGTCCGAATTCTCTTCTCATGCTTTTCTTTATTTATTCTGCCATCATGGGCTTGCCGGAAGATTTTCGCTCTTTTCTCCTTTGGACACTGCAAATATACCCTGTTCTTTTTCCTTCCACTTTCCGCTTGACGTTATTTGAGTTTGTATGAAAAAAAGAGACTTCCAATGAGAGGTAATACCTCCTTTATTCCTTTCGGATATCGTTGCAAATGAGTACCTTTATACCATGTAAATCACTAAAAAACAAACTTATGAAAGAAGAAAACTTAGATGAGAAAGTCCCTGTCCGCGCTTATACCAAAGCCGACCTTGCCATGCTTTACAATCCCGGTGTATGTATTACTACCGCCCTTCAGCTTCTCCGCCGGTGGATTTACGCTAACAGGCAACTGATGGCGGAACTGAAGGAAGCGGGTTATAACAAGAACCGCCATTCTTACCTGCCCCTTGAAGTAAAACTCATCTTCAAGTATCTGGGAGAGCCTTAGAATATCCGGCAGGGAGTGTGCCTCTCCTTTGTAAAGAAAATGCCAATATATGTGGCGGGTGATAAGAATATATGTAATGCCACATTACAATATATCTAATCACCCGCTACATTATATGCTACCCGGTGGAATCTTCTTCCCGTGGATTCTATCCGAAATCCCTAAAACGGTAATCCCCCCTCGGCTTTATCGCCTTCTTCCGTCTTCCCGTCCTGTCCTTTTTTTCTGAATCCTTTTCTTACTTCATCTTCCGTCAAGTCCACCACCTGATATTCCGTGCTTCCCTGTTCGTTCTTTCTCGTCCTGAATCCGTATTTTTCCAGTGATAGCGCCAAGGTCTGTATGGTTTGCCTGTTCACCTGTATTTTGCCGTAGATCGCTATTTTGGTTAGTATGGCTGCGGCCGGTATCCACTTCACGCATAGATCCTCCGTTTCCGGCTTTCGGAAGTATATGAACAGGTTTTCTTCCACGGGGTCCTTCATCCTGTGCAGCTCATTGTGCCGGTTAAGCTCGTCAATTTCTTCTCCCTCGTACCAATACTGGTATCCTTCCTTCATCAATGCGTAAGCCTGCGCGTATATCCCCTCGTAATTGACCGGTGTTCTATAATCCAGCGTAATGACTGAAGAGGGCAGGAATCTCCTGTTTCCCCCTATGTCCTGCAGGCATTGGCGGCTGTTTGTGCTTGCAATGAACGATGCATGACGCGTGAAGTTATATGCCTGTAAGTCATAGGCCTTTCTCTCGGTGATGCTTTCCTGTGTGATGATCCGCTTGAGACCCGCCAGTTCTTCCATTCTGACGCCTTCGAATTCCTCCATGTTGATGATCAGGTGCGTACTTAGCAGTATCTGGTGATCTGTTTTTTCCGATCCCACCATTCCGTTTCTGTAATACTCTTTCCATTCCGGTGGCAACAGTCTTCGTATCCATGTACTCTTTCCCTTTCCCTGCTCGGAGTATAGTATGATGACCAGATGGTTCACCGTGTCGTCCTGCAATGCTCCTGCCAGCATTCCCACGAACCACCTTCTGAAACTCTTCCTCCAGAATTCCTGGTCTTCAGTCTGCACCGTATCCGCCAGTTCCCCGATGTAGTCTTTCACTCCGTCCCATGGTCTCAGCTTCTCTATGTAGGCTGTGAATGGATTGAACTCCCTTGCATACGATGAATCAATGATTGCCTGCAGATAATTTCTGAAGCATTTGATTCTTGTCAGTTGCAGGTCCAGGAATATTGAATTGTAGCTTCTTGTTCTCATGGGGCGGAACTTTCCTTTCCATTTCTCATCCTTTTCGTTTAGGTTTAGATATTCCAGCCGGTCCAGTATCACGTTTCTTCGTATGTCATAATGCGTCTTCAGGAATTCCAGCAGCTGGTCGATGGTATCTGTTTTCTCTTCCTTCCGCCCGAGTGCTTCGTAGGTCTTGTCCGTGTATACATAAGCATTGTGCAGGGGCGTGGCCATATCAATTCCCTTTTCCTCCGGTCCGAATTTCTCCTGTACCAGTCTGACTACCACCTTTTCGTCCAGTCCTTTGGCATAGCATTTGTTTCCCAGTGCGAATAGGAAGTTGTCCCTGTTTCCGGATTCAAACCTCGATGTCCTCTTCACTGCGAGCACTGCCTTGCCGAACTCCATCCTTTCCCACGGCTCAGCTTCCACTTTGCCGGCCTCCGGCTTTTTATCACCCACCGCCTTATTATCTATCACCTTATCACTTATCACCTTACCACTCATCACTCCATCACTCTTCCTTCTACCGGCTTGCGGCTTTTCCGGCGGAATGATGTCGGTCAGCGCCTCGTCCACCTCTTTCATCAGTTCCTCGTTCAGATACGCCTTCTCATCGAAAGAGGTGAAGAATCCCCTTGAAATGTCTTTTCCGCTTCCGTCTACTTCTACTTCCAACAGCTGCTCGTAGTATTCCTTGCAGGCGTCATACATCATCCTGTGATACTTCTCCAGGGTTGCGAAGTCCATTTTTCCAACAGAGAATATTTCCCTCAGGGTCCGTGCATATTGTGTACGCAGGAATACGAAGACTTTGAATCCATGCCCCTTTGGAGTGAGGAAACTGCCCAATGTATTGGGATCTTTATTTATTTTCTCCCTCAACTCTTCCAGCTTCTCCCCGGGCTGGTCGTCAATGTCCAGTACAATGGTATGGGTGTGCCTTGTAATGCTGTATGCCTGCCTTTTCTCCCTATACCCTGCCGTTACGGTATAGAATGGCAACTGCTTCTTCACATGGTTCGCCTCCTCTATCTTTCCCTGGCTGACGAGCAGCCTGATTTTAAGCACGAGCTTTGCATGCAATCCTTTTGTAATGTCCTCAATCACTTTGCGGAGAGTAATTTCTCCCCTGACGTTGCTGAATCCGCTGTATGCGGTAACCGGAATATTTTCCATTTCTAATTCTTAATTGTTTTAGTCTGCCTTATGGCGTTGCGAAGTAATGGATAATATTTTAAATGTGATTGCGCCTTTTCATGAGGAAAAGGCGCAAAAACCACAATTTTGCAGAAGCGTCCGGTTCTATTTCTGTTTCTTCCTTTTTCCGTCTTCCTTTTGCTCGTTCAGCAGTGCCTTTCTTAGTTTAATGATTTCAGTGTTAAGGCTTTCTACGGATATGAATCCTTTTTCGTTTTTGTCTTTCTCGAAGACTGTACTGCGGTTCAGTAATCTCGCCAGGTGCTTGGTCCCTTTCAGTCCCGCCTCCTTTTTCTGCCCGATAAGTTTCCGTACCCACGGGGTCAGGAACTCTTCCCTTTCCCCGGCTTTGACGATCATTCGCCCGTCAAACGCTTCATTTTCAACTAACAGGATGTTGATCCTGTATTCAGTTCTCTCTACCTGAATGTCATAGCCATCCTTCTTCATGAGTTCAATACTCAGGATTGTGTTTTTTTATCCATAAAACCACAATTTTAAAAGTTAGTAATTTATTGTTAGTTTGAAATACGAAAGCAAAATTAACGCTTATAATGGAAATATCTTCTGTTTTCGTATGGAAAAGTGAATGTTTTCTTTAGGTGTTGTTACACACAGTGATCCGAACAGGGTAGGGGGGATACCCCCTATTATTAATAATATGTGTGTAACAAGGTCTAAAGAAAAAATAGGGAAATACGCGCCTGTGCGCATATATACGCGGGTACATTATTATAAAAGAGAAATCTCCTGTCGGTAGATTGAAAGGAAGATTCTGCAATATGGACGTGATAGGGGAGTGAAGCGGGTGAACAGGGATGGTGTCAATAATGATTGTGTTAAATTGGGGTGTTTTTTAATCGTTCGATTAATGTGCGCAAAGATAGTGCAGAGAAATGAAACAACAAAATATTCTGATAAATAAAAGCTGCTTATTTTTCTTTTAAGTATGATATATTGCTAATCTATAACCAGTTATCCCTGAAATAAAATTGTGTTTTTTCCGCCTGCCTTTTGTTGAAAGAATCTTAGTGCGAATATGCCCCCGGACTATGCACATTAATCGAACGATTAAAAGACGATTATTTCTCTTAATCCATTCGTTTATAGCTTTTTACCTGCCATTTATTAAGGTAATGAACAGCTACGGAAAATCAACAGGCAAGAGGAACACGAAACTTGCCGTATCTTACATAAAGTGTTCGCAAGTGATTGAAACTCAAGTATATGCAAGGGTGTCAAAGCCCCGAAGGAACACCCTTTTCTGAACAGGACATAGAATGGAATCGGAAAAAGATACTGAAAAAGAGTCTGAAATCTGGTACGCTATGCGTGCCACCTACCGTCGGGAGCCTGATGCCATGCGTCTTCTTGAAAAGGAGAATCTGGGCTGTTTTGTCCCTATGCAATACAAGGTCAGCTTGAAGAAAGGCAGGAAAGTCCGGGTTCTGGTTCCTGTTGTCCACAACCTGATTTTTGTTCATGCCCGTCCTTCGGATGTAAAACGTGTGAAGTCTCAGGTCAGTTATCTGCAATACATCACCGATACCCGCAGCGGACGGAAGATAATCATCCCGGATAGTGAGATGCAACGCTTCATTGCCGTAGCTGGCACTTATAACGACCATCTCCTGTATTTCCAGCCTGATGAACTGAACCTGTCGAAAGGCACGAAAGTCCGTGTCACCGGCGGTGACTTTGCGGGGCAGGAGGGTCTTTTTCTGAAAGTGAAGGGTGCCCGCGACCGCCGTGTGGTTGTCGAGATACAAGGTGTGATTGCCGTAGCCATGGCCACCATCCATCCGGACCTTATAGAAGTCATAAAATAATCGGCTGTTGATAATCAATGATTGATCGTTGACAGTTGATGAATCATAAATCTGAAATCATAAATTAAAATAATTATGTCTCTTTCTGCAGAAACAGCTGCCCTTCAACGTGCAGCACATGAGCTGATGTATTTGGGTGTTGACGGGAGCCCCATCTATAGCGATGATTTGTCCCGTCGTAACGGTGAAGTCTACCGCCTGACCACTGCCTTGTATGATTCCGGTGCCAAGGGTTCTACCATTGAAGAACAGGCGAATGTTTGTCTCGCTCTTCTGATGGGCTATAGTGCCTCGTTTATTGATCACGGTGAAAAGCAGAAACATATCCAGGAAGTCTTGGATCGTTGCTGGGATATTCTTGATGCTCTTCCTGCTTCGTTGCTGAAACTCCGTTTGCTCACTGCCTGCTATGGTGAAGTGTTTGATGAGCCTTTGGCTGACGAAGGCCGTGCTATCATTGCTTCCTGGGATGTCGCATCGCTTACTACTGAACAACAGGAAGCTATCGAAGAGTTTCAGAGTGTGGTGGATAATCCTTATCCATGGGAGTACATTGACAATTGATAAAATATCTATGAATTTTATTCTGTAAAATATGCTATTCAACTCTTTAGAATTTGTTCTCTTTTTGCCTGTTGTTTTTCTACTTTACTGGTTTGTCTTTAAACGGTTAAAGTGTCAGAATTTATTTTTAGTAGTAGCTAGCTATTTGTTTTATGGTTGGTGGGATTGGCGTTTCCTGCTTCTTATTGCTTTTACAACATTGTGTAGTTATATCAGCGGCCTTCTTATTGTATATTATGAAAGAAAACGCTCTTTGCAGAAATTGATAAGTGCATGCAACATCGTTTTGAATCTTTCAATTTTAGGTGTATTCAAATATTATGATTTTTTCGCAGAGAATTTTGCTAATCTTTTTCATGGTTTAGGTGTTGAAATTGATTGGGTGACTTTGGATATTCTTCTACCTGTTGGTATTAGCTTTTACACTTTTCAAGCATTAAGTTATAGTATTGATGTCTATCAGAAAAAGCTGGAAGCTTGTCGGGATATTATTTCTTTTTTCGCTTTTATAAGTTTTTTTCCTCAGTTAGTTGCTGGTCCCATTGAACGAGCAACGAATTTACTTCCACAATTTTATCGTCCGCGTATTTTTGATTATCCTAATGCAGTGGATGGTTGCCGTCAGATTCTTTGGGGCTTTTTTAAGAAAATGGTAATTGCAGATAATTGTGCAGTATTAGTTAATCAGATTTGGTCGGATTATTCTCATCAAAACGGTTTTATACTGTTTATGGGAGGTCTCTTTTTTACTTTCCAGATATATGGAGACTTTTCCGGCTATTCGGATATTGCTATCGGAACGGCTCGTCTGTTTGGTATAAATCTGATGCGTAATTTTAATTTTCCTTATTTCTCGCGTGATATTGCCGAATTTTGGCGGCGTTGGCATATTTCTCTCACAACTTGGTTTCGTGATTATATTTATATTCCCTTAGGAGGAGTCGTTGTACTAAATTAAAGGCTTTTCGTAATACAATGATTATTTTCTTATTAAGTGGTTTTTGGCATGGTGCTAATTGGACTTTTATTGTCTGGGGAGCTTATCATGCAATACTTTTTCTGCCTTTGATGTTTTTGGGCAATAATAGAAAACATACAAATATGGTGGCTAATGGGCATTTACTGCCTACATTTAAAGAGTGCTTTCAAATGTTGTTTACTTTCTTTTGGGTTATCATTGGCTGGATTATTTTTCGCGCAGAAAATATTTATCAAGCATGGGATTATTTGGAAAGAATGTTCTCTGATTTTTCAGTTAATATCTTCATGTTATCCTCTAAACATCTTTTTTCATTACTATGTATTCTTTTACTGTTGATTGTGGAATGGGTACAACGTGATAAACAGCATGGGCTACAGTTTTCTGCTAATGGAATTTTGAAATATAGAGTTTGTCGATTAAGTATATATTATGTTTTAGTGATGACTATTCTTCTCTTTGCCGGTGAGCAGGAAACATTTATTTACTTTCAGTTTTGAGTTTAAAATGAAACATTTTTTACGTTTAATATTTGTGATGATCTTACTTGTGGGTTTATCACTGGCAATTGGAGAATGTCTTGTTCGCAAAGTTCCTAACCCCTTTAAATATAAACATGAATGGATGCAACAACATGCAAGTGAGGTTGAAACTTTAATTTTGGGAAGTTCGCATGCTTATTTTGGAATTTCCCCCTCTTATATGAAACATTCAGGTTTCAATTTAGCAAATGTGTCACAAAATTTAAAATACGATAGCTTCTTATTAGAACAATATGCTTCTGACTGTAAGAACTTGAAGCAAGTTGTTTTGACCATATCGTATTTTACACTCTTTTCTCCAGGATTTGAAGGGACAAAAAATTGGTGGAATGGAATAAATTATAAGGTATATATGGATTGTCCTTATCATTCTGATTTTTCAAAATATAATTTTGAATTATTTCATTTACCAGTATATGCAGGAAAACTACGAAGTTTTTTTCAATCCCAAAGTGATATTCTCTGCGATTCTTTGGGGTGGGGGAAGAATTATTCGTTACGAAATAAACCTGCCTCATGGGATAGGAGTTTAGCTGAACAAGCAGTACGTCGTCATACAAAACAGAATTGGGATTATCTTGACGAGAATGAGCAATACTTAAATAAAATAGCATTTTATTGTCAGGAACATTCGCTTTCGTTAGTTCTGGTTACTATGCCTGCTTGGCCCACTTATTATGAGAATTTGGATAAGAAGCAATTAAATAAAATGCATGAATGTATTCAGGAACTTCAACATGAATATGGTTTAGTTTATTATGACTATTTGAAAGATTCGCGTTTTGTTGAGGAAGACTTCTATGATTCAGATCACCTTTCTGACGTTGGTGCCCGAAAGTTTACAGAAATTTTTGTAGAAGAGTGCTCTTTTAGATTTTAGTTTAATGAATTTATTCTTAAAAAAATAAGAATATGGACTTGAGTAAAAAAAATGTATGGCAGAAGTGTGATCTACCTAATAGTATTAACTTGTAAAACTGAAAATTATGATTGTAAATGACAAACAAACAGCTATTAAAATTGATAACGGGAGTTTTGTGACTTGTGAAGGAGACATCCATTATTATTTGATTCAAGGAGCACAACGTCACGAAGTCCCTTTAAAAGTTTTGGATGCATTAATTGACAATAAAAAAGTGATTCGCGTTATTAAAAAAGACACTTTGGAAAATATTCCATTAGGGATATCTCTGTCTGATGATACCTGTTTGATAAGAGGTCATGAAACAGCTCCGGTTTACCTTTATTCGAACTATGTGAAAAGTCATATTCGTTCTTCAAATGATTTTAATCTTACAGGATTTAACTGGGGAGCAATAAAGAATATTTGTCAAGAAGGCATAGACAAAATTCGACCTGTAAGAGATTTTATTATTGAAAAGAATAAGGAGGTTTTTATTAATAATGGTGATATACCTTCAGACTTTGCAGATTATACAGACTATGGAATTCGAGAGGATTTTGTATACGAAGGCGATGGAGAGGTAATGAAGCAATGCTCTATTCTGTTACCTGAGGAAAAAGAAGATAAAAAGTATCCTGTACTATATTTATATCATGGACTAGGTGAAAATACAGAATGGCTCGATTTAAATAAGGGGCGTATTAGAAAAATTATGGGATATATGGTATCTAAAAAAATGATACCAGAAATGGTAGTGGTTATTCCGCAAATAATGTCTCCTGACTCTACGTGTGAGGAAAAAAAAGTTTGCGATTTTCATTGTTTTCATAAGCATTTGACACATTTGATGGACTATGTAAATACTACTTATTCAAATGTCGTATCAGTGAAGAAAGAGAATAATGCAATTGCAGGTATTTCTCTTGGAGGAACAACAGCTCTTTATAACGGTTACTTATTTAAAGAGCGTTTTAAGTATGTTGCCGGAATAAGTCCTAATTATGAGCTTTTGACCAGCAAGGAGAGAGGAATATTCAACGGCTGGATAGCCAAACCTGAGGATTTTGTTTTGGGAACAGGCAATGGAGGTTTTGCTTTTATTGGTAATGGTACTGCTGATACAGGAACAGGCTCGCATCCAAGATATTATAGTAATGTTCTTAATGAAAATGGAATCGATAATCTTTTCACGCTTCTTCCAAATGGAGGGCATAATTGGGAGGCCTTTAGAAAACTTTTCTATATATTTATGTCTTATGATTTTTTCCGCAAACGAGTGGATTAGAAAAGATGAAGTTGTCAATAAATCTATCAGATGTCGGAATCACTGAAAAATAAAACAGTTCGTGGCGTAACTTGGAGTTTAATAGATAATATTGCCAATTCTGGAATTACCTTTTTAGTCGGGCTTATTCTTGCCCGTTTATTGACACCTGCAGAATATGGGATAATGGCAATGATTGCAATTTTTATTGCCATATCAACTTCAATTATTGACAGTGGTTTCTCTAATGCTCTGATTCGGAAGAATGCGGTAAAGAAGATTGATTATGACACCGTTTTTTATTTTAATCTGGTAGTAAGTAGTATTTTATATATATTTCTTTATTTAGTTTCTCCTGCTATCAGTTCTTTTTTTAAAGAACCAGTGTTAATCGAAGTAACAAGAGTAATTAGTTGGATACTGATTATAAACGCATTGGGAATAATTCCTCGAACTATTTTTATTATAAACGTAGATTTTAAGGTTCAGACAAAAGCTTCTTTGATATCTTCTCTTGTGAGTGGAATTGTTGGCATAAGTATGGCTTTGTTCGGATTAGGTGTTTGGAGTTTGGTTGGTCAACAGCTTTCTCGGCAATTACTGAATACATTTTTCCTGTGGTTTTATTGTCATTGGCGTCCTGCTTGGGAATTTTCAATTGAGAGTTTCAAAGAAATGTTCGGTTTTGGCTCTAAATTGTTGGTTTCAGGTTTGATAGATACGATTTATAAAAACATTTATTATATAGTAATTGGACGTTTTTATGATCCGGATCAATTAGGGCAATATACGCGGGCAGAACAATTTAAATTAATATTTTCTAGCAATTTAACTGCTGTAGTTCAACGCGTCAGTTATCCGGTTTTGAGTTCTATACAAAGTGAACCTGTACGATTGAGGGAAGCATATCGACGAGTGATAAAATTAACTATGATAGTAACATTTGCTTGTATGTTGGGATTAGCGGCAATAGCTAAACCTTTAATAATCCTGTTGATTGGTGAGAAATGGTTGCCTGCAGTTCCTTTTCTTCAGATTATCTGTTTTTCTGGTATGCTTTATCCGTTACATGCTATTAATTTAAATATTCTTCAGGTGAAGGGGCGCTCAGATTTATATCTGAAATTAGAGATTATAAAAAAGATAATAGCGGTTATTACTATTTTTGTCGGGATTTTCTGGGGTATTGAATGTATGCTTTGGGGAGGAGTTTTTGTCTCATTTATTTCCTTTTTTTTGAATAGTTATTATTCGGCAGATTTGATTGATTATTCTACCAAAAATCAGATTAGTGATATATTTCCTTTTTTAATTATTTCTTTGATTGTATCTTTTTGTATTTGGCTGGTTTCATTTACGGAATGGTCATATATAATAATCTTGATAATTCAAATCATTGTTGGTATAGGGCTATATTGGTTTATCTCAGAGAAACTACCTATACAAGAATATCAAGAAGTGCGTCAGTTAGTGTTTTCTTTATTCAGAAAAAAATAGTACAATGGTAATTCGTTCTTTATTAACCATTCAGGGTACTTTGCATTCGCTGGATGAAATACGTCTTTGGATTGAGAATCGTAATCGTTCAATCCATGTCTCAATCTCTCCTGTTCCTTTTTCTTCCCTGGAACACTGGTCTCAGGATGAAGATGGTACTTTAAGACATAATTCCGGTCGCTTTTTTTCGATTGAAGGGATTCGTGTAGAGACAGACTATGGCTCCCTTTCCAGTTGGACGCAGCCTATAATCAACCAACCGGAAGTAGGCTATCTGGGGATTTTGACCAAGGAATTTGATGGTGTCCTTTATTTTTTGATGCAAGCAAAGATCGAACCCGGGAATGTAAATTGCGTGCAGATTTCTCCTACCTTGCAGGCAACTAAGAGTAATTATAGTCAGATTCATAAAGGGAAACAACCCCTATACCTTAATTATTTTGTGAATGCGAGCCCTGACCAGATAATTCTTGACCAACTTCAATCCGAACAGGGAGCAAGGTTTCTTCGTAAGAGAAACCGCAATATTATAATAAAAGTGGAGGAGGATGTTGAGGAGCATGATGATTTCCGCTGGATGACACTCGGTCAGATAAAAGAGTTGATGCGTTATGATAATATGGTCAATATGGATACCCGTACCGTTCTTTCCGGTTTAAAAATCAGCGACTATTTATCTCTTGCAGATGATACGAGTCGTTTGTCGGTTTTTGGTAGGGATTTGCTTCTTTCTTCCGTAACGAATCACTGTCATTCTACGATATCCGAGCATCTTTCCTGGCTGTCTTCTTTAAAGTCCCGGTATGATTTGAAGGTACATCCTTTTCCTCTCCGGAAAATGACAGATTGGCGGGTATTGCCCGGTGAAATATCCCGTGAGGATGGAAAATATTTTAAAGTGGTTGGTGTGAAAGTTAGCATATCTAACCGTGAGGTCTCTTCGTGGTGCCAGCCGTTGATTCAGCCGATGCAGCAAGGCATATGTGCTTTTATCATCAAAAAGATAAATGGAGTTTATCATTTTATGGTGCAGGCAAAACTTGAATGCGGTAACTTTGATGTTATGGAATTGGCTCCTACAGTGCAATGTCTGACAGGTAATATTCCTTCTTCGCGGAGCGCCCGTCCGCCTTTCCTTGACCTTGTGCTTGAGTCTTCCGGATCTCAGGTGCTTTACGATACTTTACAATCGGAAGAAGGAGGCCGCTTCTATCATGAGCAAAACCGTAACATGCTTGTTGAGGTGGATGATTCTTTTCCCCTCGAACTCCCTGAACGTTATCGCTGGATGACTTTAGGACAAATCTATCAGTTCTTGCGTTTCAATAATTATCTGAACATTCAGTCCCGCAGTTTGATAGCGGCTCTAAATTATTTATCTTAAATACCGAATGATTAAAAAGTATAAAGTGGGTGTGCTTGGGTGTGCCCATATTGCGATCCGCTCCCTTCTTCCCGCCTTTTCGTCATCTGAACGCTTTGAACTGACTGGCATTGCCAGTCGTGATTTTCACAAAGCCCAACTTGCAGCTGCCCCTTATCATTGTGTTGCTTACGGTAGCTATGAAGAGCTGCTGGATAATGAGGATATCGAATTGGTATATATTCCGCTTCCGACAGGCTTACACTATGAGTGGATCCATAAAGCTTTGGAAAAAGGAAAGCATGTGATGAGTGAGAAATCTCTGTCGTGCACTTATGATGAGGTTCGGGAGCTTGTTGAACTTGCCTGTGATAAACATTTGCTTCTGATCGAGAACTTCCAGTTTCGTTTTCATTCCCAGCATGTTTGGGTAAAAGAACTTTTGGAAAGGCATGAATTGGGTGACCTCCGTTGTTTCCGCTGTTCTTTTGGATTCCCCCCTTTTGAGGATCGGAATAATATCCGCTATTCGAAATCTCTTGGCGGCGGGTCTTTGCTTGATGCGGGAGCTTATACCTTGAAAGCTATGCAGTTTATACTTCCTGATTGTAGTTTTAGTTTGCGTTCCGCTTCTTTATACCAACCTTCTGATATGGAGGTTGAATTGTACGGAGGGGCGTACCTTGACAGTCCCCAAGGTGTCATTGCAGAGCTTGCTTTCGGTTTTGATAATTATTATCAGTGCGGCTATGAAATTTGGGGCAGTCTTGGTAAATTGACTACCACCCGTGCGTTCACCGCTCCTGCTGGTTTTTCTCCGAAAGTAATCTTGGAAAGGCAGGGACGTTGCGAGGAGATTCTCTTACCTGCTGATGATCATTTCTCAAATATGCTGGCGCATATTGCTCACTGTTTGGATACAGGGGAGTTTTCAGGTGAATATATACAGAATTTGAATCAATCCCGGTATATCGGGCAAATAAAAGAATATTGTTATGGCAAATAAAAGTATCTATGTGACGATGCCTACTTTGGCACCGTTGGAAGAAGTTACTCAGCTTATGCAGGGTATTTGGGAGCGTGGTATTATGACGCATAACGGTCCCCTGGTACAACGTTTTGAGAAGGAAGTTGCTGATTATCTTCACTTGCGTAATATTGTTTCAGTGACCAATGGTACTATTGCCATTCATATGGCTATCCGTGCCTTGGGCCTTAAAGGTGAGGTCATTACTACCCCTTTTACTTTCATCGCTACAATCAGCTCCATAATTTGGGAGGGTTGTACGCCTGTCTTTGTTGATATTGATCCTGAGACATTGAATATGGACCCGTCTAAGATTGAGGAAAAGATCACTGAACATACTTGTGCAATTCTTCCCGTACATGTTTTCGGTAATCCCTGCGAAGTCGAGCAAATTGATGCTATAGCTAAGAAACATAACTTGAGAGTGATTTATGATGCTGCGCATGCTGTCGGGGTGAATTATAAAGGCAGGTCAATATTTGAGTACGGTGATATTTCCACTACGAGCTTTCATGCCACAAAGATGTTGAATACGGCTGAGGGAGGTGCCTGCTTTGCCTTGGACGATGAATTGCATGAAAAGTTGAAGCGCTTGCGTTTCTTTGGTTTTGATGATCGTAAGGATGTTGTGGATGATGGTACTAATGGAAAAATGACCGAAGTTCATGCGGCTATCGGCATTGCCAATTTACGTTATCTGTCGTCTGCGCTGGCTGATCGTCAAGAAAAGTATATGCTGTATAAAGAGATACTTTCTCAATGTCCTGAATTGAAGTTTCAGCGTATCAATGAGGCTTGTAACTATAGTTATTTTCCAGTGATATTTCCTTCGGAAGCAACGCTTCTCTCCGTTGAGAAGAAGTTGAATGCTGAAGGCATTTATCCAAGACGCTATTTCTATCCTTCGGTGAATACCTTTACACAGATACTTCCCTATGTAGAAATGCCTGTTTCCGAGGATATTTCGAAAAGAATACTTTGCTTGCCTTTGTACTATGGTTTGGCAAAGGAGGATATTGAAAGAATTGCTAATGAAGTATTATCGTTATTTTTTTAGTGAGGTAGTGCTCTGTTTGGGTGTAATACATGAATGATATGAAACAGGATCTTTTTGCATTTTTTTTAAGAATGTCTTTTTGGATGCGAGATATAATGAAAGGTGGTCGTATTCTTTCTCATTATAAAAATATTCGGTTGATTCAAGAACATCCTGAGCAAGGGAATATTGAGAGAGAGCGTTTACTTACAGATATTTTGCGGCATGCTGTTATGCATACTACCTTTTACAAACATATCAATCCGTCATCTTTGTCTAATTTTCCGATTGTAACTAAAACAATATTAATTGATAATTATGATAATATACGAGTTGATCCAGTATATCTTCCTTGGCAGAAGGGGGCGTATCATATTCAACGAACTTCCGGTTCGACAGGAACTCCTTTTGCTGTACCACAAGATGTAAGGAAGCGCAACCGAAGACTTGCCGAATTAAAGTATTTCGGACGTTTGGCTGGTTTCAAGTCACATGATAAATTGGTGCATCTGAGAATTTGGACAAAATGGCAAAACAAAACTAAGAAACAGTCTTTTAAAGAAAACATTGTTCCTTATGATATCTCAAATTTAAATGAGGATAATCTTCAGGTACTATATGACACTCTGAAGAGTACACGGGCTAAATGTGTACGGGGATATGCTTCTTCTTTTGATTTACTAGCTAAATTTGTTGAAAAGTATCATTTAGACAAACTTCCTCATTTAAGGATCGCTATTGCTACGAGCGAGACATTATATGATTCTACTTGTGAGTTAGTGGAAAAATACATTGGATGTAAAATTATATCTCAATACGCGAATGAAGAAAACGGGATTCTTGCTCAACAACAAGTCGGAGATTCTTCTCGTCGCTTCTATTTGAATGAAGCTTCCTACTTTTTGGAAGTGCTGAAATTCGACAGTGATGAACCGGCGGAATATGGTGAACTTGGTAGAATTGTAATTACAGACTTTTTTAATTATGCATTTCCTCTGATTAGATATGACAATGGCGATACTTGCATTATGCAATTAGATGAGAAAACGAATCATCCATACATTGCACAATTATATGGTAGGAGATTAGATTTAGTGTATAATACTAAAAATGAACCTGTTTTTCCAATGGTATTGGCTAGAATACTTAAAAACTATTCAGAAATAAGTCAGTGGCAATTTATTCAGGAAACATCGGATTCATATTGTCTGAAAATAGTTCTACGAAATTTGTCAAAGTTGAGTTGCTCGGAAGAAATAGTTATTCAGTTAAAAGAATACTTTGGTTTAGATGCTAAAATTTCTATCAAATATGTACAAGAAATTCCGGTACAGAGATCCGGAAAACGAAAATGTGTGGTTTGTAATAAGGAGATTAAATGAAAGATATTTATATATTAGGAGTCGGGTGTAATACGGTTGTGTATATTGATTTAGTTGAAAGTTGCGGTTATCGAGTAGTTGGGCTTTATCATTATGAGGAAGGACGAACTGGGGAGATTTATTTTGGTCACAAAATTATAGGGAGTAATGAGGAACTTTTTTCTTTAGACCTATCTGGTAAGCAATTTGCAATTAGTGTCGGCGATAATAAAATCCGTTCTTCGCTTTATAACAAAATTTTATATAAAGGAGGCGTTGTCCCTACGATTATTCATCCTTCTGCTATAGTTTCTAAATATGCTCAGTTAGGTAGTGGAATCGTTGTTCACGCAAATAGTGTAGTTTCACCTGATGTGATTATCGGTGATGACAGTATAGTTTCTTCCAATGATTTAATTACTCATGGAAGTAGAATGGGAAAGCATTGTTTTGTTGCTAGTAATGTAGTATTGGGTGCTAATGTACATATGTGTGATTATGCTTTTGTTGGTTCTGGTGCAACCATAATTTCTAGTAAAGTATCTTATATTGGCAGAGGAGCTATTGTTGGTGCTGGAGCCGTAGTAACAAAAAATGTGGAACCAGATGCTTGTGTAGCTGGCAATCCGGCTCGATGCATAGATTGAGATAACTATAGATAATTACATGAGATATTAAGAAATGATACGTGCGAAATTATGATAGGTAAAAATAAGAACTCGTTAATAACCATCTCTTTATGTGGTGACATTTTTATAAGCAAACGTTTACCTGGTTCGTCCTATCCGGGTTTTGATGAATTGTACACATTTCTCCATAAACATGAATGTCGATTTGCCAATCTGGAAACTACTATTCATAAAAGAGAAGGATACCCGGAAGCTTTTCCTGGAGGTGGGTATGCGATGGCTGATCCTGCTTGTTTGTGTGATTTGAAAAGAATGGGATTGAATATATTTAATACAGCAAATAATCATGCGATGGATTATGGTCATAATGGGCTATTGGCAACTATTAAATATTTGACTGATTTAGAACTTCCTTTTGCTGGAACAGGCAGAAATTTAGCAGAAGCGAGTAAACCGGCTTTTTTTGAGACTTCAAATGGCAGAATCGCATTGCTTGGAGTAACAAGTTCTTTTCATGACTCCTATGCAGCCGGACCGCAAAATCAAGATATGCAGGGGCGGCCTGGAGTTGCTCCGTTGAAGCATCAAGCTGTATATGAGTTGAGTGAAAATCATTATAAAGCATTGTTGGAAGTATCAAGAAGTATTGGCATTAATAGTTATCATGAACAAGCTATAAAAGAAGGTTATCTGCCTAGGTGTGAAAATTTAAAGTTTGGAACTTATGAATTCAGAAAAGGAGTAGAAAATAAGGTTCATACTTCCCCTAATGAGAAAGATTTGCAACGGACGATTGCTGCGATTGCAGATGCTAAGCGTCAATCGGATATTGTAATTCTGAGTGTACATTCTCATCAATTTGCTGATGGAAGTAAAAAAAATCCTCCAGAATTCATTAAAATATTTGTTCGTAAGTGTATAGATGCAGGAGCAACTATCGTTGTTTGTCATGGACCTCATGTTGTACGGGGAATAGAGGTGTATAATTCGGGTGTTATATTTTATGGATTAGGAAATTTTATTTTTCAACATGAGGATGTTGATTACTTACCTGAAGAATTTTACTGGAAATATGGTAAAACAAGAGAGCAAGTAACCGGAGTTAGTGAGATAATGAATAACCGGAGCAAAAATAATACAATAGGTTTATGCACTCAACCGGATGTTTGGAGAAGTGTAATGGTTAGTATTAGTTGTGATTTGGAATATTTGGAAGTAAGATTATTTCCAATTAAGATTATACTTGAAGGAAGGAAAGGTTTAAAAGGGCTTCCTGTGTTGACTTCGGATTTATCAATCATTCAAGAAATTAAAAACCTGTCAATAGAATTTGGTACTAATATTGAAATGGCAAATGCTAATTTTGGATATATAAGAATCTCTAGGATATGATTGAAAATGAATTTATGATGGTCAGCGTTTTATGCCAAACATATAATCATGAACAATATATTTCCGAATGTTTACAAAGTATAGTTACTCAAAAAGTGAATTTTCGTTATGAAATATTAGTACATGATGATGCTTCCACTGATAATACGGCTAATATTATTCGTAAGTTTGAAAGAGAATATCCTGATTTGATAAAACCTATTTATCAGGAAGTAAATCAATGGTCTTTAGGGAACAAGGTATTTAGTGGTATACAATTGCCTAGATGTACAGGAAAATATATTGCTATATGCGAAGGAGATGATTATTGGACTGATCCATTGAAGCTTCAAAAGCAGGTTGATATTTTGGAAGGTAATGAAAATGTTGGACTTGTTTATGCGAAAGCCAGAGTTTATTTGCAGTCAAAATGTAAATATGCTGATGATTTATTTGGTGAATATCGTGCTTCTTTGAATGAGATGATATTTAAAGGAAATGCGATTCCAACTCTCACAGCCATGTTTCGGCGAGAAATTGCGGTAGCATTCCGACGAAAATTTTCTCAGATAAAGGGGTGGAAGATGGGGGATTATCCATTATGGTTGTATATTTTTGGGAAGTATGAAGTTGCTTTTGAAGATGAAGTAATAGGAGTATATCGAATGCTGGAAAATTCGGCCTCTCATTTGAGCTCATGTAAAAGAAATATTAGATTTAGTAGGAACTATTTTGAAATCGCATACTTTTTCGCTGATTATTTTGGATTAAATAAAAGTGTTTATCATCATATAAAGCAAAGTTATTTTTCGTATGTAGTAAGGATATGTATACAAAGGCAATATAAACAACATGTAATTTCTCGTTATTTACGTAGATTTTATCGTGAAAAAGAGCCAAAGATTTTATGTCTGAGAGTTATATCTATGTTTGGTTGTGGGAGATTTGTTTTGAGGTATTTATATAAACATTGATCTAACTCATATTTCACTACTATGAAATGCATAAAGTTTAAAATATAAGGATATATGAAAGTTTTAAAAACGTTGATAAAGGGTGTGGTTATTATTGAACCTGATCTTTTTAAAGATTCTCGTGGATATTTTTTTGAATCTTTTAATCAAAGGGAATTTGAAGATAAGGTATGTGAAACTCTTTTTGTTCAAGATAATGAGAGTAAATCTTGTTTTGGAGTACTTCGTGGTTTGCATTTTCAGAAACCTCCTTTTGCTCAAAGTAAATTGGTGCGTGTTGTGAAAGGTGCAGTGTTAGATGTTGCTGTTGATATACGTAAAGGTTCGCCTACTTTTGGGCAGCATGTTGCTGTAGAATTGACAGAAGACAATCGTTGTCAGTTTTTCATACCTCGTGGCTTTGCTCATGGTTTTAGTGTGTTAAGTGAGGAAGTCATTTTTCAATATAAATGTGATAATTTCTATTCTCCTCAAAGCGAAGGTGCTTTGGCATGGGATGATCCAGATTTGGATATTGACTGGCGTATACCATTTGATAAAATAATACTTAGTGAGAAAGATACTAGGCATTTAAGATTGAAAGATACTGAGTGGCTGTTTGATTATTCGGTAGATTACTATAAATGAGCAGTTGTATCCTAATGAATAGTTTACCTAATTATTTCAACACTATTATAGTGGTGATAACCTATAACCCGGATTGGGGATTTAGGGATAGGATTAAAAGATATGTTGAAATTGCAGATAAGGCGATTATTGTTGATAATGGCTCTGTTCAAGATGTGTCTCAATACATTCCTGAAGGATTGAATAAGCATTTTATTATAGTGAAATCTCCTCAAAATAGAGGAATAGCTTGGGGGTTAAATCAAGGAGTTTTATATGCGAAAAATCACGGCTTCTCATATCTCCTTACTTTTGATCAGGATAGTTTACCTATTCGAGAAATATTAAATTGTTATGCAGACGTGTTGCGTCATGTTTCTGATGTAGGACTTATAGGCACTTCTTTTACAGAAAAAAAAGCGATAATGCCATCTCATGTTACATATCGTTCGCAAAAAACACTAATAACGTCTGGAACACTTCATCCGGTTACTATCTTTGATGAAGTGGGGTTATATGATGAACAGTTGTTTATTGATTCAGTAGACTTTGATTTTGTATTGCGTGTTAAAAAGAAATTTCATGTATTACGTGTAAATGAACCTTTAATTTACCATGAGCTAGGTTTACCTATAACTAAATATGGAATAAGTTCATCAAATCATAATGCTATTCGCCGTTATTATATGGCTCGGAATCATGTTTTAATCTGTAGAAGATATTGGAAAGATTATCCTATGTGGGTCTTAAAGAAAACTTTTATGTTTTGTGGTTCTGTTATAAAGTTGATGGTGGTAGAAGATAACATAAAAGAAAAAACTTTTAATACAATACGAGGGCTAAAAGATGCCTTTAAACTAAAATAGTAATGTTTTTGACAATACAGAAGAAAACGCTCCTTTCTTTTAGTACTCTGTTACTATTGTCTTTGATGATGGTGTTTATAGCACAATTATACATTGTTAAAATATTATGTATGATAGCTATAGGTGTATTGATGTCTAAGAAGATAAGAGTTTCAAGAATTGTTCTGTTGAACTTTATTCTTATATTGGTTTATGGAGTTTTAGGAACTGGTTTGGGGGTAATTAATCAAAACCCCAATCCATTTCAGTTCCTAGGTGTTTTTTTCTTCTGGCCTATTTTCTGGCTGCTTTTTATTTCCTATTTCTCAACTTCTCCTAATTTATTGGAACGATATTTAAAAGTATTATTCATTTCTCATGCAGTAATAGTTTTATTTGATTTGTTTTATGCCGTGGCAGCATTTAATGGGATTAAATTACCAAATCCTTTTTATGGGACAGAGACAGGATTTAGTATATATGAGAATTCCACTAGAATGACTTTTATTAATCTGAATACATTAACATTCTCCACACCTATTTTATTTATCCTATTCTTTTCACAGTATAAATTCGGAATTAGCAAAATATATCAGGCTATTAATGTCATTCTTACAATTATTTTACTAATACTTTCGGGTCGTAGGAGTGTTATGTTGATGTGTGTATCAGTCTTTATTATGCCTTTATTTTTTTCTGGCTGTTTTTCAAAAGAGGTAAGGAAAACCACGGGAAAAGTTGTGCTTGTATTACTCGTTATAGTCTTTATTGGAGCATATTATGTAGAGAATGCATATCCTGGATTTTGGGAAGGTTATTACCAAGTCTTTTTAAAGGCCTTTGATTCTTCCGAAGAACCTATAAAATTTGCTCAGGCTAAAATGTTTATTAATGCAATTTTTGAAAAACCCTTTTTAGGACACGGTTTTGGTGCTATCTTTTTTGAGCCGTTACCGGGACGCATGATTTATTCTTCATATTTTGAATTGTCATATCATCAGAAATTAGCAACTACCGGAATTGTTGGATTTACTTTGATTATGTTTGTCTTCTTATCTACTCTTTGGTATTCGTTCTACTTATCAAAAAGAAATAAGGATGTTACTTTGGTAGCATTTGCAGTAGGTTTGTTGTTTATGCTGGTTGCAGATGCTACAAATCCAGTTTTATGCTCCTTTGATTTAATGTGGCCTTTATATCTCTGTTTGGCAAAAATAAATTCTTATCAAATAAATTAATTTTATGAAATACTATTTGGTAATAGTAAATTACAATAACTGTAATGTGACTATTGATTGTATTCTTTCTGCCGGAAAACTTATAGAAGAAAGTTTTTCAAAAATAGTTGTAGTTGATAATAATTCTGACGGATCAGATAAAGAAATTCTGAAAAGTTTTATTCTTAAAAATGTAAATTTAGATATTGAATTAATTTCTTTAGATAAAAATATGGGCTATTTTCCCGCCCTTAATAAAGGGATTATTTCATTGAATTTGTATGGTCGTGATGATTTTTTTTGGTAGTTGGTAATAATGACCTTCTGTTTCCTTCCAATTTTATACAATCATTGAAGGCACTAATAATTAATGAGAAAACATTTGTTATCTCTCCTGATATCATTACTCCACAAGGGATTCATCAGAATCCACATGTAATAAACCGGCTTTCCTTTTTTCGCCGATTTGCCTATAAATTGTATTTTTCTTCTTATCCTGTGGCTTGCATATTAACATCGTTGGGGAAAATATTGGGGCGAAATAGAAGAGAAAAATCGAGGTTTGGATATAATAAGGAACAGATTATTAGAATGGGCTTTGGAGCATGTTATATAATATTGCCTCGGTATATACAAAAACTCGGATTACTTGATGAAAGTGTTTTTTTGATGGGTGAAGAAGCATTATTGGGAAATCAAGTATATTCGAATGGTGGTGAAATATTATATACTCCACAAGTGAAAGTTGTTCACCAAGATCATTCTACCTTTAAAAAAATGCCATCTATACATACTTATAACATAACGAAGGAGTCGTATAAAGTTTATAAAAAGTTTTTGTAATGTTTGAAAATAGAGTACTTTTGATAACCGGAGGCACAGGGTCTTTTGGTAATGCTGTTTTACGCCGTTTCTTAGATTCAGATATCAAAGAAATCCGTATTTTTAGTCGTGATGAAAAAAAGCAGGATGACATGCGTCATCACTTGCAAAATCCTAAAGTAAAATTCTACATCGGTGATGTACGTGACAAACGTTCCGTTGATGGTGTGATGAATGGGGTGGATTATATTTTCCACGCTGCGGCATTGAAGCAAGTACCCTCCTGCGAATTCTTTCCGACACAAGCTGTACGTACTAATGTGCTTGGAACAGAGAATGTACTTGATTCGGCCATTGAACACGGTGTGAAGAATGTCGTAGTACTTTCTACCGATAAGGCAGCTTATCCCATCAATGCTATGGGTATCAGTAAGGCCATGATGGAGAAAGTTGCCATTGCCAAAGGGCGTCAGTTGGGTGAAACCGGTTCTACTACGATTTGTTGTACCCGTTACGGTAATGTCATGGCCAGCCGTGGTTCTGTAATTCCCTTGTGGGTTGAGCAGATGAAAGATAATAAGCCGGTGACTATAACAGATCCTAACATGACCCGTTTCATGATGACTTTGGATGATGCCGTTGACCTAGTCATTTACGCTTTCCAACATGGACATAATGGTGACCTGTTTGTCCAGAAAGCTCCCGCTGCTACGCTGGATGTCCTGGCCGCCGCGTTGAAAGATTTGTATCATAACGATACCGAGGTGAAAGTCATTGGTACTCGTCACGGTGAAAAGTTATATGAAACGCTTGTGACCCGGGAAGAGATGTCCAAAGCCATCGATATGGGGGATTACTACCGTATTCCCTGTGATACTCGTGACCTGAACTATGATAAATTTTTTGTTGAAGGTAGTGAGGAAGTCTCCCGTATAGAAGACTACCACTCTCATAATACTCACCGCCTGGATGTGGAAGGGATGAAACAACTTTTATTGAAACTTTCCTTCATCCGTGAAGATCTCCACCTCTAATCTTTCCTTTTTATTTTAAGAAACATATAATTTTATGATACGAGTTGGCATAACGGGCCAGCCTGGTTTTGTAGGGAGTCATCTCTACAATGTACTCGGTTTGTCCCCTGACGAATTCCTTCGTATCCCCTTTGAAGATTCCTATTTTCAGAGTGAGGGGAAATTGCGCTCCTTTGTGTGTGAATGTGATGTAATCGTGCATTTGGCAGCCATGAACCGCCATCCGGATGCCCAAGTTCTTTATGATACGAATATCGGTCTGGTTAGCCAGCTGATATCCGCTATGGAAGCCGAAAAAGTTACCCCCCATGTGCTGTTCTCTTCTTCTACCCAGGAGGAGCGTGATAACGAATATGGACGTTCCAAACGTGAAGGACGTAATCTGCTTGAAGAATGGGCGGGACGTAATCGTGCCAGTTTTACCGGTATGGTCGTTCCTAATGTGTACGGTCCCTTTGGACGCCCCAACTATAATTCTTTCATTGCTACTTTTTGCTATAAACTGACTCATGGAGAAATACCACAGGTTTTACAGGACAGTGAGGTACGTTTGATTTATGTGGGTAACCTTTGCAAACATATAATTGGTAAGATACGCGAAGCTTCTTCAAATGCCCTTCCGATGGTTGAACGTGATGTAGTCCCTTACGACTTTGAGAAAAAAGTAACGGACATTCTGGCTCTGTTGGAAAACTATAAGTCTCTTTACTTCGAACAGGGTATCATTCCTGTCCTGAAGGATAGGGACGAAGTGAATCTCTTCAATACCTTTTGTGGCTATATTGATTTCTCTTCCGTCTATCCCCGTAAACTGGTAAAGCATGAAGACCCCCGTGGTATGTTTGTAGAAACTGTTAAGCTGGGTATCGGCGGGCAGGTCTCTTTCTCTACCACCATTCCCGGTATCACTCGTGGTAATCATTACCATACCCGTAAAATAGAACGCTTCACGGTCATTCGTGGAAAAGCCCGTATTCAGTTACGTAAAATCGGTACGGATGAAGTCCTGAACTTCTATCTGGATGGGAAAGATCCCTGCTATGTGGATATGCCTGTCTGGTATACTCATAATATCACCAATGTTGGAAATGAAGACCTCTATACACAGTTTTGGATCAATGAATGGTATGATTCTTCTGACGGCGATACCTATTTTGAACCTTGTGATAAAAATGAAAATTACAAATTGAAATGAACAAGCTTAAGTTAATGACTATCATAGGCACCCGTCCGGAGATTATCCGTCTGTCTGCCACCATTAAGTGTTGTGACCAATACTTTGATCAGATACTTGTACATACCGGTCAGAATTATGATTACTCCCTGAATCAGGTATTCTTTGAAGACCTCGGTCTTCGTGAACCTGACTACTACCTGAATGCGGTGGGTAAGGACTTGGGTGAAACTATTGGCAATATCATAGCTAAATCTTATCAACTTATGATAGAAGTGCGACCTGATGCGGTTCTGGTTTTGGGAGATACCAATTCTTGCCTTTCCGTTATCGGTGCTAAGCGTCTTCATATTCCCATCTTCCACATGGAAGCCGGTAATCGCTGCTTTGATGAATGCCTCCCTGAAGAAACTAACCGGCGGATTGTTGACGTAACAGCTGACGTAAACCTTTGTTATTCGGAACATGCCCGCCGCTATCTGAATGCTGCGGGTACTCCGAAGGAGCGTACTTATGTTGTTGGTTCTCCTATGGCTGAAGTCCTGCATAATAATCTGGAACAGATCAAAGCGAGTACTATTCTGGAACAGCTCAATTTAGAGAAGTGCAGATATATCCTTCTTTCCGCTCACCGTGAAGAGAACATTGATACGGAGAAGAATTTCTTCAATCTGATGAATGCGGTCAATGAACTGGCTAAGAAATATGATATGCCTATTCTTTATTCATGTCATCCGCGTTCAAAGAAATTTATCGAACAACGCGGCTTTGTATTTGACGCTCGGGTTATTCAGCACCAACCTTTGGGTTTTCATGATTATAATCATCTTCAGATGAATGCCTTTGCTGTCGTTTCAGATTCGGGTACTTTGCCCGAAGAGAGTAGTTATTTTCTCTCTATCGGTCATCCTTTTCCGGCTGTTTGTATCCGTACGAGTACAGAACGACCGGAGGCTTTGGATAAAGGTAACTTTATACTGGCCGGCATCACAACGGAACAGGTTCTTCAAGCGGTTGATGTAGCTGTGGAGATGAATCGTAATGGTGCTTTGGGTATTCCTGTTCCGGATTATACGGATGAGATTGTATCGGTTAAGGTTGTGAAGCTGATTCAGAGTTATACCGGGGTAGTGGATAAGATGGTCTGGAGAAAATATTGATATACTATATGTGTTCTAAAAGAATATGGGTTATTTCAGAAATCTATTATCCTATTAAGACTTCGACAGGCTATTATATAACTGAAATTGCTGAATATCTGGCAGCTAAGGGGCTTGATGTTCATGTGATATGTACCGGTTCTACCTATAGTGAGGGAGAATCTATGAGTTTTTTGAGAGAAGAGTGCCACAAAGGAGTAAATATTCATCGAGTTTTTCCTCCTAACCTCGACAAAAACAATTTCTTTAAAAGAACCTTAAGATTATTTTTTTCTAGTTTTCAATTGTTTTTAAAGGTGTTGCTTTTGGTACAAAGAGGTGATGAATTATTAGTAGTAACTAATCCGGCATTTTTGATTCTGATGATGCCTTATGTGGCATGGAGGAAAAAGATTAATTATACAATTCTTGTTCATGATATTTTTCCAGAGAATTTAGTAGCGATAAATAAAATGTCATCTTCTTCGATTGCTTATAAATGTTTAAAACGAGTTTATGATAAGGCTTATTCTAAAGCTCGTATTTGCATTTCAATAGGACGCGATATGACTGAAATCTTAATATCTAAAACTCGTGCAAATGCTAATATTTCCTTTATTCCAATATGGGCAGAGAATAGAGCCATTTATCCATTGGATAAAAGAGATACAAATTTGTATGAGAAATTAAAACTGGAAGGGAAATTTGTTTTTCAGTTTGCCGGTAATCTGGGCCATGCGCAAGGCGTTGATAATCTTTTGGCTGCAATAGAAAAGATCGATGTTGAAGACATACATTTTTTGTTTATAGGTGGAGGGGCAAAGTTTGATGAAATTTCTTCGTTTATTAGTCATAGAGGACAAAAGAATGTTTCATTATTGGGTTTTCAAGACCGTTCACAGCAGAATGATTTCCTGAATGCATGTGATATTGGAATTGTTACGTTGAATGATGGCATGTATGGTTTGGGAGTACCTTCCAAATCATATAATATATGGGCTGCTGGTAAACCTATATTATATATCGGTGATGATAACTCGGAAATAGCTTTATGTATTAAAGAATTTACCTTAGGTTGGATTGTGCCTCCTAATGATCCACATACATTAAAGAATATGATTGAGTTTATATATGATAATAGAAATAATCTGTCTTCCATAAGAAATAATGCAAGAACTGTATCAGATACAATATTCGCTAAAGATCAGATATTGGAAAGATATTATACCTTATTAAAGTAGTTGTTGCTATATTTAAATTGCTTTTAGATGAAACTCTTATTTACAGGAGCCTCCGGGTTCTTGGGCAATAATGTATGCCCTATTTTAAAGAAAATGTATGCTGTCACCACTATTGGCTTGACTTCACAGGATAATTATACTGTAAATATTGCAAAAGATATTCCTAACTTACATGAACGTTATGATATCGTATTGCATGCAGCCGGAAAGGCTCATTCTATTCCCCGAACGGAAGCAGAACGGCAAGTCTTTTTCGATGTAAATCTGCAAGGAACAAAAAATCTTTGCGCCGCATTAGAGAAAGTCGGAATGCCGAGAGCTTTTGTTTTCATTTCTACTGTAGCAGTATATGGTTGTGATTATGGGGAGAATATCACGGAAGAATATCCATTAAATGGAACGACTCCTTATGCTATGAGTAAGCGTTTGGCAGAAGAATACCTGCAAAAATGGTGTTTAGAACATAATGTAGTACTAGGTATTATTCGTCCTTCTTTGATTACCGGTCCTAATCCTCCGGGAAATTTGGGAACAATGATAACTGGTATCCGTAGAGGGAGGTATTTTAGTATTGCAGGTGGTGGAGCTAGGAAAAGTGTGTTGATGGTACAGGATATTGCTCATTTAATTCCTATGCTTGTCAGAAAAGGTGGTATTTATAATATATGTGATAGTTCTCAGCCTACATTTAGGGAATTGGAAACGCTCATTTGTAGGCAAGTGAATAAACCGCTGCCTTTATCAATTCCTTATTGGCTGGCTAAGGTTATGGCCTTGATAGGGGATTGTTTAGGCAAAAAAGCACCAATAAGTTCACTAAAGCTTGATAAGATAACAAAATCGTTAACTTTCAGTAATGAGAAGGCTATGCATGAATTGGGATGGAAGCCGATGAGTGTATTGGAAAACTTTCGGATAGAATGAGTATGTGCTTTTGGATTATATTATCTGTGATAGGCGTTCTTGTCTTCTTATTTGCCTGTATTCAAATATGGTTTCATTGGATTAATAAAAACGAATAATGTATTATATAATAGTTTTGGTTCTGCTATTTTTAGCAGAACTTTTTTATTTTAAGATAGCTGATAAGTGTAATATCATTGATAAGCCTAATGAGCGTAGCTCACATACAAAAGTTACTTTGCGTGGTGGTGGAATTATCTTTTATTTTGGTGCATTGGCTTATTTCCTGACTAATCATTGGGAATATCCCTGGTTTATAGTGGCATTGACTCTGATAACATTCATTAGCCTTGTGGATGATATTCGTTCCACTTCTCAAGGCCTGAGATTGGTTTTCCATTTTTCCGCTATGGCCTTGATGTTCTACCAGTGGGGATTGTTTTCCCTTTCCTGGTGGTGGATAATCGTAGCATTAATAATTTGTACAGGTATTATTAACGCTTATAATTTCATGGATGGCATCAATGGAATTACCGGTGGTTATTCCTTGGTTGTTTTAGTCGCATTGGCTTATATCAATGCTGAAGTAACACCGTTTATTGAGCCTGTTTTGATTTACACTGTTTTATGTTCTGTCCTGGTCTTTTGCTTCTTTAATTTCCGTAAGAAAGCCAAGTGTTTTGCCGGTGATGTCGGTTCTGTTGCCATTGCTTTTATTATCCTATTTCTGATAGGCAAGCTGATTATAACGACTAAAAATTTCAGTTGGATAATCCTGTTATCTGTTTATGGTGTTGATAGTGTCCTGACTATTATTCATCGCCTGATGCTTCATGAGAACATCGGTTTGCCCCATCGTAAGCACATGTATCAATTGATGGCTAATGAATTGAAGATGTCTCATGTAGTGGTTTCGTTTATTTATATGGTAGTACAAGCAATTGTAATTGTAGGTTATATAATGTGCTTGAATTATGGTTATTGGTATTTGTTCGGTACGGTTCTGTTGCTAAGTTTACTGTATATCTGTTTTATTAATAAATATTTCGAATTGCATCGATTATCATAAAATTACTGATTTGATGCTTAAACAAAGAGGACGAGGATGTATCCTATATTGTGGAACAGATAAAAGTTTGCTGTAAGAAATAATAAGTGCGAAATATTGCCCACTGTTGTGCCATAATCATCAAGAAAATAATCGCATCTTTATTTGATAGTTGCATAAATTATACTACTTTTGTTTATAGATAATATCAATGTGTAATTGTATGGCAACTGTATCATTGAAAATTCGTCTGAATTATAATCAGATATTGGAGTTAACTCAACAACTTTCTGACGATGACAAATTGGAGTTGAGCCGTGCGCTTGCTGTCGAAACGCGCGGCATTAAGTTGAAACGACTATTGAATGCTTTTAAAACAGATGAAATTTCACAAAAGGAAATAGATGCTGAAGTGGAAGCTGTTAGACAAGAGGCATATGAAAAACGATTGCGTGATAAAAATAATTGTTGATACAAATCTTTTGATTATTTTTCTGATAGGTAAGTATTTGACTCGCTCGTTGGAATTATAAATCTAAAATTCCACAGTCACCCCAATCGACGGCAATAGCGTTCCGCTTTCCTGTTTCAACTTTTTCATCTTATACCTTTGCTCCTCAATGGGGGCAGATGGATTTTCAATGATTCCCGTACTCATAATTACATCCTGCTGCTTCAGCTTACTTCCGGTTATATTCTGTAAGTCGAGATAAAAGCCAACCATACAGCGATGGAAATAGAAAGACTTGTCTACACGTAGATCGAGTTGGGCAAAGTTAGGCAAGCGTTCGGTATTGTATTGTGAATAATCGTAGTATGGGCGTCCTTGTGCATTCCATGCTTCTACTAACGATGATTTTTCCTCATCATAAGGCGTATAGGGAGCACCGCCTATATAACTCAATTTTCCTCCAATACTCCAACGACGCGGAAGGTTATACGTACCGCTTACGTTGAGAATGAAACGGTTGTCCCATGCAGAAGAGATGTATTTGGTTCCGGAGGGGATATTATCATCACTGCCACCATTTCCATTGCGATATTCGCTGCGGAAGACTGTGAGGGAAGATACAAAGTTGAAATGTCCCGGTATCTGCCAACGTAACATGGCTTCCACGCCATAAGCGCGTCCTTCGGCGGTAGGAATAAGCGCTTCATTGCCTATTGTGCCATAATCATCTCCCTTGCATGCCAGGGGAATATTGTCTCGCAGGGAAAGAGGCATACGTCCGTATTGCTTGAAGAATCCTTCTGCTGAGATCATTAATCTATCCTGCAAATGCCAGTCAAGTCCGAGACTGGTTTCCATCACCCGCATGTATTTCAAATCCTTATTTATGTAGTGCCCGTCATTATCTTTGAACCCCAATGCTGTATAAGGTGGAAGCTGATGATATAATCCTGCATTTCCACTCAAGGTCCATTGCTTTGTCAATTCATAAGATAAGGAGAGGCGGGGAGAAAGCTGCTTCCACAATTCTTTCATTTCACGGTTGTAATTATTGCCATCCGTACGGATACCGGCAGAAGCGGAGAAACGTTTATTGGCAGTAGTGTAGTCCGTGGAAAAGAAGCCGCCCCAACTGAATATGTTTAAATCCGTCTGATAATCGGAGAGTGTGGTGTAGCCGAACATCCGCTGTTTTGTCCGGTTGGTATAATTGGAATAATTCATTTCCGCACCTTCTTTCAATGTCCATTGCCCCAATCTTGTCTGGTTCTCAAAACGAAGGGTGGTTTTCTGTTCTACTGAACGAAGGCGAAGGGTCAGATTATCTTCGTAAGATTCATCATTATTCAGATACTTCACATTGCGGTTGTTCAGATAATTATGACTTAGCGTCAGCGTCTGTACATGCTTTCCTGCATAATGGCGATATGAAGTTCCCACAGTAAATGTCTCTTGATGAATAGTGGGCAGATAACTCAATATATATTCAGCATCTTCTCCTTTCTCATCAGTATTCAGTTTCATTTTATCGATTCCGACTAATCCGAGTATGGTTAGTTCGTTGTGAGCCGAGAGCTTTGTCTTCAGTTTGAATTGTCCGTCAATGAAGTTGGGCAGGAATGGGAGTCCCAAGGCCTTGAACAGTAATTGGAGGTAAGATTGGCGCAGGGAGAACAAATAGGTTGTTTTATCACTCAGATGTCCGTTGCCACTGAAAGAAACTTCGGATGCTCCCAGCGTGGCTTTAAATGTCTGCTTATCCGGGTTACCATCTTTCAAACGAAAATCGAGTACCGAACTCATTGCTCCGGAACGATTAGCAGGGAAAGCCCCCGTATAAAAACTTATTTCACGTATTAAATCTGCATTGACAATGCTGACAGGTCCGCCGGACGCCCCCTGGGTAGCGAAGTGATTGATATTGGGTATTTCTATCCCATCCATATAGAAGCGGTTTTCGAAAGGTGATCCACCGCGTACAATCAAATCGTTTCTGTAGCCGATGGGTGAAAAGGAGACTCCCGGGTATGCCCTTACAATACGTGAAATGTCCCGATTTCCTCCCGGGCTCTTTTCAATCTCCTGCAAGCCTATGATACGCATACTTACCGGACTTTCCACTGTCTTCCGAAAAGGGGAGGGGGTGACTACCACTGCTGCCAGCATATTCTCATCTTCTTCCATCTCTATCTCGATGAAAGGTGTAGAGGCGGAAACCACGTATTCGGGGGTCACTGTGCTTTTATAGCCTATCAGCGTCGCTTCGAAGCGGTAAATGCCCGGTGGTACCTGCTCAATTCGGAACATACCGAGCGAATCGGTTGATGCTCCCTTGCCGGGAATACCTACAACTACGACATTAGCATACGCTACCGGTTGGCGGGACTGCTTGTCGATAATCTTTCCACGCACGGAGTAATCGACTGTTGCGGCGTGGATGCAGACATTGCACAATAGCAATGAAAGAGTCAGTAATATGTGTTTGGTTCTTATCATAATATACAAATATAGATATTATTGATATATATAGGTGTGATATGGGTATAAAAAAACTGCCCGGGAATATTCCCGAACAGTTTTCATTTCTTTGCTAAGTTGTAAGATTAATATCTTCCACCGCGATCTCCGCCGCCATAGCCACCGCCACGATTGCCGCCGCCGTAGCCACCGCCACGATTGCCACCACCGTAGCCACCGCCACGATTGCCACCGCCGCCATAGCCACCACCACGGTTGCCGCCTGCAGGTCTTTCTGTTCTGGGGCGAGCTACGCTTACTGCAATGCTCTTGCCTTCAAATTCTGTTTCGTTAAGAGTGTCAATAGCCTTCTGACCTTCTTCATCATTCGGCATTTCTACGAAGCCGAAACCGCGTGAACGTCCCGTCTCTCTGTCGTTAATAATGTAGGCTGAAGTTACTTCGCCATACTGTGAAAATAATTCCTGTAAGCTGTCACTGTTTGTGTTCCAGCTTAGGTTTGCAACATAAATGTTCATTTCTTTTTGTAAGTTAAAATTGTTATTTATTAATGATTGAGATCCGCACGGCGTTCATACCTCGCGTACCACGTTCAATTTCAAATGTTACGTTATCCCCTTCGGTTATCCCTTCGGGAGCGGAAGTAACGTGGAAAAAATATTTCTCACCACTTCCTAAATCTTTAATAAAACCATAACCCCTGGACACATTAAAATGTTCAATACGTCCGTTTAATGGCAGAACTTCTTCTGCTTCGCCTTTTTTCGGAATTGATATTTCTATTTCAGAAGCATCTATTTCTTCTTTAGGCTTTACACCTTCGGGTGTGGAATGAAGAATACCGTTTTCGTCCACATAAGCCAGCATCTCTTCGAAGCTACGGCTACCGCTGCTCAAGCGTTCTTCTTTTCTCTTTTGTTTTTCTTCTCGCTTACTCTGTTTCGCTTTTTCTCTGTCTCTTTTACTTGATGTTACTCTTTTTACTGCCATTCTTTAATTATTATATATTATGCAGTTTATATACTGCACTTAGTTTTCTGACTAATAGCTGCACCTAATCCGTTCAGGATTCATACAACAATTTAATCTTGTGATGAACAAAGGAGCTGATTATGAGGTCATTTTGGGATGGAATAATTTGCGGAATACCGCAAAAGCAAACATGCACAAAGAAGATTTCAGAATAAACCCTATTGTTTATGCTACAAAGATACAGATAAAAATGAGCTATCCATTCGTTTTTTAAATTATTTAAAGCCGTAGCTACTTATTTTTTTACGTACATTTGTGCTTCTTAATATAAACACATAGCAAAAATGAAGAAGATTTTATTGTTAGGTTCCGGTGAACTGGGCAAAGAGTTCGTGATTTCTGCCCAACGAAAGGGTCAATATATTATTGCCTGTGATTCATATGCCGGAGCACCTGCCATGCAGGTGGCTGATGAGTATGAGGTATTTAGCATGCTTGACGGCGATGCATTGGAACGTGTAGTACGCAAACACCAGCCTGATATCATTGTTCCGGAAATCGAGGCCATCCGTACAGAACGTCTTTACGATTTTGAGAAGGAAGGTATTCAGGTGGTACCCAGTGCCCGTGCCGTAAACTTTACCATGAACCGCAAGGCTATCCGTGATTTGGCCGCACAGGAGTTGGGACTGAAAACTGCTAAATATTTTTATGCAAAAACTCTGGATGAGTTGAAAGCTGCTTCTGAAAAGATTGGTTTTCCTTGCGTAGTGAAGCCGTTGATGTCTTCTTCGGGCAAGGGGCAGTCTCTTGTGAAGAGTGCGGATGAATTGGAACATGCCTGGGAATATGGCTGCAATGGTAGCCGTGGTGATATAAAAGAATTGATTATTGAAGAATTTATCAAGTTTGATAGTGAGATAACATTGCTTACGGTGACGCAAAAGAATGGGCCTACATTGTTCTGTCCGCCCATCGGACATGTGCAGAAAGGGGGAGATTATCGTGAAAGTTTTCAGCCGGCGCACATTGATCCTGCTCATTTGAAAGAAGCGCAGGAAATGGCTGAGAAAGTGACACGGGCTCTGACCGGCGCCGGCCTGTGGGGAGTTGAATTTTTCTTGAGCCATGAAAATGGAGTTTATTTCTCGGAACTTTCTCCGCGTCCGCATGATACGGGTATGGTGACATTGGCAGGAACACAAAATTTGAATGAATTTGAGCTTCATTTGCGTGCTGTACTAGGCTTGCCTATTCCAAACATCAAGCAAGAGCGTATTGGTGCCAGTGCTGTGATTCTTTCAACTATTGCCAGCCAGGAACGTCCTGATTATCGTGGTATTGAAGAGGTGACGAAAGAAGAAGATACTTATCTCCGCATTTTCGGTAAGCCGACGACGCGCGTCAATCGGCGTATGGGCGTGGTGTTATGCTATGCACCGTTAAAGTCAGATCTGGATGCATTGAGAGATAAGGCTAAGCGAATTGCAGAAAAGGTTGAAGTGTATTAAGGCTTACTTATTAGATAAAAGAAAAGCAGTTGTCACAGATTGAGTGGCAGCTGCTTTTTTATTTCGCAACTACTATTTCAACATCATATCCGATAAAAAGCCCGCTTTCAATTACTCCGGTAATTGCTTTCAGGTTTTGTTCCAAAGAAGGGTCAACATAACTGAAGCGGGTATCAAAAATAAAGTTACCGTTTTCGGTAAGAACAGGCCCGTCTTTTCCACCGGCAAGACGCAATTTCACGTCAGAAGCTCCTAGCCGTTGCATCTCGCTTTCTACAAAAGTTAATGCACTTGGAAACACTTCTACAGGTATTGGAAAATGACTTCCTAAATGATCTACCAGTTTTGTATCATCAATGATAATGAAGCTCTTACTACTGCTTTTTATCAGAAGTTTTTCTTTGAACATGGCTCCACCACGCCCCTTAATCAGACTTTTCTCCGGATCTACTTCATCAGCACCATCAAAAACCCAGTCTGGACGCTTATTCCAAAGGGTCGTTTGTGGTATACCCAATTGTATGCAGGTCATGGAAATTTCTGCAGAGGCAGGGATAACTTCTATGTGTAGAGATTCTTTGCGAATACGTTCCGCTAATGCGAATAGCGTCAGATAAACGGTAGAACCGGAGCCGGCTCCGATCACATCACCATCCTTCGCCATTGCAGCAATTTCCTGTGCTACGATTTCTTTGCCCTCACGATTAATGATAGCATTCGACCATTGCAAATGATTTATCAGTTGATTATCCCATTTCATTGTCAGAGGTTGCTAATCGTTATTATCTTCTTCGTCGTCAGTCAGGTTGTTCAGTTCTACCTCAAGTTCAACCAACTCTTGTTCCCAAATTTTTCTGATGTTTGCCGGCGTATTTTGGGGAGCTTCCTTAATACGTTTTTGAGCTAATGATACTTCATGCTCCAGCTGCGAACGTCTACTCATAAGTCTTGCTATTTATAGTTATTTTTATAGATAACATTCTGTTTGACTCAATTGTTCTTGTATTTGGTAAGAATTTTGTATTACCCGAATAACTCGGGATAGATTTCTCCATCATCACCGGATACATCAAGGCTCTGTAGTAGTTTACCGTCAGGAGCATAGAAAAGCTGAATTTCTCTGTCAGAGTTATACTCTTCTATATCGATGATTACTACAGTAGGCATTTTGGGGAAGGTAATTATCTTTATATATCTGATCTGTATAGGAGGGGTCTCTGTCTGCATAAATGCTTTAGCTACGGGAGCAGGGACATCTTCCAGGCTTTCGACGTTTGTCTCCGTCATTATCCATTGGGCGTTGTTTCCAAACCAGGCGTTCATTTCGTGGCTATCTGAAACGAATCCGGCAATGTGGTAATCACTTTTATGCGTCCATTCCACGGTCGTCACTTTAGGATACATCTTTTTGAAAGTTTCCTGTACTTTTTCCGGAGTATTTTCCGCGCATACGGAAGCAGATATCAGCAACAACAAGCCTGCCAATAAACTGAATTTAAACTTTTTCATAATCAAGGTCTGTTTTTAGTTGCTATTAGAAACAACCCTGGGAAGCTTTTGTTTGTTGCATTTTTGAGCAAAAACAGAGTTGCTTTCATTCTTTGAAAATAATTATTGAGTCTGCGATATTTTGTATTGCTTAATTCACTACTTTCGGGCACTTTTTTAAAAAGATGAAATGAACAATGTATTGATCCTTGTAGACAGCTTGGATGATTGGAAACCATATTCCAAAACAAACAGCATTTTAACAGTATCTGACTACCTGAAGTATAAATCACCGGGAAAGGATCGTAAATTAGTAATCAACCTGAGTAATGATTATAGCTATAACTCCGAAGGCTATTATTGTTCGTTATTAGCCCAGACGAGGGGGCATAAAGTTATTCCCGGAGTAGATATAATTAATAAGGTGGAAGCAGGTGCAGGTATCCGTATGGATAGCAGTCTTCAAAAGCTTTGTTATCAATGGATTCAGAAAAATGAAATAAACGATGATCTTTGGTCTCTGAATGTATACTTTGGCACTTGCAAAGAGAAAGGATTGGAGCGTATAGCCCGTTTTATTTTTGAGAATTATCCGGCTCCTTTATTGCGGGTTACATTAAATACGCGACATAAAAATCAGATAGAAAATATTCAGTTTTTACCTTTGAGCTCATTGAATAATGAGGAAGAGGATTATTTCGCTAATGCTCTGGATTTGTTTAACAGAAAAGTGTGGCGCAATCCTCAGGCTTCGAAATCGGCAAGATACAACCTGGCTATACTGTATGATCCGGATGAGAAATTTCCGCCAAGCGATAAAAAGGCACTTCACAAACTACTTGAACTGGCTAAGAAGATGGATATTCATGCCGAATTGCTAACTGAAGAAGATGCCACACGACTGATGGAGTTTGATGCCTTATTTATTCGTACCACTACTTCGTTAAACCATTACACGTTCCGGCTTTCACAATTGGCCACACAAAATGGGTTGGCTGTTATAGATGATCCTCAATCTATTATCCGCTGTACCAATAAGGTTTATCTGAAAGAATTGTTTGAGAAGGAAAAGATTCCGACACCGCTTTCCATGTTACTATTTAAATCGAATGTCAACTCTTATGAGGAGATTACGGAACAACTTGGTAGTCCTTTTATCCTGAAAATCCCAGATGGTTCTTTCTCTATCGGTATGAAGAAAGTCAATAATGAGATCGAGTTGGATGAAGCGTTGAAAGTATTGTTTGATAAGTCGTCTATACTGCTGGCTCAGGAGTTCACTCCAACAGATTTTGACTGGCGTATCGGCATTCTGAATGGAGAGCCTCTCTATGCGTGTAAGTATTATATGGCTAAGGGACATTGGCAAATCTATTGCCATTATGCTTCCGGACGGAGCCGCTGCGGACTGGTGGAGACTATTCCTATTTATCAAGTGCCACGTAAGGTATTGGATACAGCGCTGCGCGCGGCTTCTTTTATTGGGAAAGGCCTGTATGGAGTAGATTTGAAAATGGTAAATGACCGTGCTATTGTTATTGAGATAAATGATAATCCCAGCATTGACCATGGATTAGAAGATGCCATTCTGGGAGACGAACTCTACTATCGATTGCTGAATAACTTTTGGCGTATGTTGGATGTAAAACGTTTCTAATTCGCATGGAAAAGCGATTTATACTTCGTTTGGCTGAAATTGATGATATTCCGTCAATTATGGAGATAGAACAAATTTGTTTTAATAAAGATAGTTTTTCAAAACGTCAGTTTGTTTATCTTATTTCTCAAGCAAAAGGATACTTTTGTGTAGTAGAATATCAGCAAAGGGTGGTGGGCTATTTTAGTGTATTGATAAATCAACGTGCTTGTAGTCTACGTATCTATTCGATAGCTGTTCATCCTGATTTTCGTGGCAAGAAAGTGGGGCAATTACTAATAGATCAGATAGCTGTTATTGCCCAAAAACAAGGCTTAAAGAGAATTACTTTGGAGGTGAATGTTTCTAATTCCCCGGCTATTCATTTATATGAAAAAAATGGTTTTAAATGTACTTCCATAAAAGAGAACTATTATCATAACGGGACTTCTGCATATTATATGCAGAGGCCCACTATAGTTGAATAGATATTCTTCTCTGGAAATTCGGTATCAGAAACAGGAATTAATAAACAAGCAGAGAGGCTGATTACCCCTCTGCTTTACAATATTCTTAATTCCTGTTTAAAAATATAGTGTAATACTCTATTTTCTTTGTCAAATTGTTAACAAGGTCGATAGAATTATTAAACCTTGTTGTAAAATGCCCTGTAAAGGCTCTGAAATTTGGAGAAATCAAGAAAAGCCGTACCTTTGCAATGTGTTTTTCATAGTATTAGATTTAAGGTTAACAAAAGATTGGCTGTCTGGGATAGATAGCCTTTTTTTATGTTTGCCCAGCATGGGGCGAACTGCTAATCTTCTCCAAGTAGATCGTAAGACGGTGCAAAGAACAGGGTCCCGGTAACCGCAGTACTAAAATCAAGCAAGCGGTCGGTGTTGCCTACAGGATTCCCGATAAACATACTTTCCAACATCTGGCGCGTAGTACTGAATGTACTTGCATATCCAATGAAATAAGTACCGTATTCTCCTTTTGAAGTATTGGCAAATGGCATATTGGCACGTACTATTTTTAAATCATCTCCAATATTTGTTACAGCATTATGTGCATTTGCAGGCTTTTCTTCATCCGACAATTCCACATCATTGAACTTTCTTCGTCCTATCACCTTTTCCTGCTCTTCTACCGGAAGCGCATTCCAGGCATTCATATCGTGAATATACTTCTGTACAAATACATAACTTCCACCCGCAAAATCCGGATCTTCTTCACCAACTACGGCAAAGTGATAAGGATTCTCGTCTACGGCTGGAGATTCTGTTCCATCTACGAAGCCAATGATTGCTTTACCATCCATATATCTGAAACCGTGAGTTTCATCAATAGCTTCGACAGCCCCCTTCAGCTTTTCATCGATGATAGAAGCAAATTCGTAACATAGCCCCATTTGCCGTGCCCGGATATGAAACAGTATATCACCGGGAGTGGATACAGCTGTATATTTACTTCCCCTTATTTCTTTGAAAGTTTCCAATTCTTTGGGTTTCCCCTTGCCAGGGAAAATATGATCCCATACATTAGCACTGAAACTTATCGTGCTACTGAACTGTGCATCGGGAAAGCGATTACGCATACTACGTATTAACGCTGAGAAATTGGCACATACATCTTTTACTTTGTCAACGGCATCAGGAGATTGATTTAATCCGTAAACGATGAAAATGGCATTTTCACCTTGTCTTTCGGTTACATCCTGTGGGGTGTTTCCTGCGAATGGATTTTGATGTGAATTCATACTTTTTCCTTTCATTAAATTTATACTTCAAAATATAACTTACCAAATGATGTTTTGTTCATACAAAAATAGTGGAATTCCTTCTTAGCATCTGTTGATGAATGTTTAAGCAACGTTAAATGGATGTCGCTTTTTTGTTCTGATTGTAGTAATAATAGTTCAAAAGGGTATAATTTATAGAAAAAACGTTTTCATAGAGTACAACCTGAAAGTTTTTGTGTTTACATTTGCAAAGTTGCTTATGTAACTATTCCGTAAAAATTAAGATTTGAAGCTTTGAACAAAAACTATTCAATAGGTGTTAAGCTCATAGCAGCGGAATGACAAGAACGCGACTTGTAGAGTTTAGAAAAAGAGAAATTATATAAAAAGATTGCTTATGTCACAAATTATCGGACATATCTCTCAGGTCATCGGACCGGTAGTAGACGTCTATTTTGAAGGTACGGATGCCGAACTGATGCTTCCAAGTATCCACGACGCACTGGAGATAAAAAGATCAAACGGAAAAACATTAATCGTAGAAGTGCAGCAACACATTGGCGAAAATACAGTGAGAACTGTAGCAATGGATAGTACGGACGGTTTACAAAGAGGTATGAAAGTGTATCCCACAGGTGGTCCTATTACCATGCCGGTGGGCGACCAGATTAAAGGTCGGTTGATGAATGTAGTGGGTGATTCCATCGATGGTATGAAAGAGTTAGACCGTGCCGGTGCTTATCCCATCCACCGTGATCCTCCTAAGTTTGAAGATTTGACTACCGTACAAGAGGTGCTCTATACAGGTATCAAGGTTATCGACTTGCTGGAACCTTACAGTAAGGGTGGTAAGATCGGTTTGTTCGGTGGTGCTGGTGTAGGTAAAACAGTGCTTATCCAGGAACTCATTAATAACATTGCTAAGAAACAACATGGTTTTTCTGTGTTTGCAGGAGTAGGAGAGCGTACCCGTGAAGGTAACGACTTGCTGCGTGAAATGATTGAATCCGGTGTTATCCGTTATGGTGAAGAGTTCAAGAAAAGTATGGAAGAAGGAAACTGGGATTTATCTAAGGTAGATTATAGTGAAGTGGAGAAATCACAGGTATCTTTGATATTTGGGCAGATGAACGAACCTCCCGGTGCGCGTCAATCAGTGGCATTGTCCGGGCTGACGGTGGCGGAAGCTTTCCGTGATCAGGGTGCTGAAACTGGTGGTTCACGTGATATCCTGTTCTTTATCGATAATATTTTCCGTTTCACACAAGCAGGTTCCGAAGTGTCCGCTTTGTTGGGACGTATGCCTTCGGCTGTAGGTTACCAACCTACGCTGGCTACTGAAATGGGTGCTATGCAGGAGCGTATTACTTCTACCCGAAATGGATCTATCACTTCTGTACAGGCTGTATATGTGCCTGCCGATGACTTGACTGACCCAGCACCTGCTACTACATTTACGCACCTGGATGCCACGACGGTATTGAGCCGTAAAATTACTGAGTTAGGTATTTATCCTGCCGTTGATCCGCTGGAATCTACTTCACGTATCCTCGACCCGCATGTTGTGGGAGAAGAGCATTATGAAGTGGCGCAACGGGTGAAACAAATTCTGCAACGTAACAAGGAATTGCAGGATATTATTTCTATCCTTGGTATGGAAGAACTTTCGGATGCCGACCGTACATTGGTGAATCGTGCACGTCGAGTGCAACGTTTCTTATCTCAGCCTTTTGCCGTTGCCGAACAATTTACAGGTGTACCGGGAACGATGGTGTCCATAGAAGACACTATCAAAGGCTTTAAGATGATTCTGGATGGTGAGGTGGACTATCTACCCGAACCTGCTTTCTTGAATGTCGGTACGATTGAAGAAGCGATAGAGAAAGGTAAGAAATTGCTGGATCAGGTAAATAATTAAAAAATAAAAGAAGGAAAGAGGCTATGAAGAAGTTGTATTTGAACATAGTGTCTCCTGAAAAGGAAATTTATAATGGAGAAGTGGAAAGTGTAACGCTACCTGGCACGATAGGAACGTTTACCATCCTTCCGCAACATGCACCCATTGTGTCTTCGCTTCGTGAAGGTAAGGTGATGTATGTACCGACAGAAGGAGAAGAACAGACTCTTGACATAGAGGGTGGTTTCATTGAGTTAAGTGGTGGAGTGGTTTCTGCCTGCGTAGACTGAAATAGTCTTTTCATCCTTAATTCTTTCATTCTTAATTTTAAATAATACTATGAGTATCAGCTTGACAAAGCGCAATTTTTTATATCAGATCACCCTGTTGACATTAATAGCAGGATGGGTAGGCGCAGGGATTTTACATTATTTATTGCCTGGACATTATTTTGGAGGATACCCTTTCATTCCGGTATATTTCTTCTTGTTCGGGCTTTTTGAAATATCTATGTTTGATGCTTGCCGTAAGCATGCCCCGCAAAAGATGTTGCTGCTTTACATGGCGATGAAGGTGATGAAGATGTTGCTTTCTGTGATACTCTTGGTGGTGTACTGCTTTGCAGTGCGGGAAGAAGCTAAGTTATTCCTGCTGACATTCATCCTTTACTATATAGTCTATCTGATATATGAGACTTGGTTCTTTTTTACTTATGAAGTAGGAAAGAAACAGAAAAAAGAAAAGAAAAATGAAACAAATGCGTAATCTATTGACTGGAATATTCCTGATGCTGGGAATGCTGCTTACTACCTTGCCTGTTGTGGCACAGGGGATTGAAGCGGAACTTGACAGCGTAGCCAAACGGGATGATGTCACTTCTACCGAACAGAAAGAAAACACGGTGGATGTGAAAGAGATCGTCTTCGGGCACATTGGCGATGCTTACGAGTGGCATATTACCACATGGGGAAAAACGCACGTCACTATCCCATTACCTATTATTGTATATAGCTCGCAGACTGGTTGGCACGCTTTCCTCTCTTCACGGTTGGAAGAAAATGGAGGATCTTATGAAGGATTCTTCATAGCTCCGGCAGGTAGCAGGTACGAAGGTAAGTTGGTTGAGCATGATGCAGCCGGAAACGAAATACGTCCTTGGGATATTTCTATCACAAAAGTGACACTGTCACTGTTGATTAACAGTGTATTGCTACTTGTCATTATTCTGGCCGTTGCCCAGTGGTATCGTAAACATCCGCAAGGTAGTGCGGCTCCGGGCGGCTTCATCGGATTTATGGAGATGTTTATCATGATGGTGAATGACGATATCATTAAGAGTTGTGTAGGGCCGAAGTATCGGAAGTTTGCTCCTTACCTGCTGACAGCGTTCTTCTTCATCTTTATAAATAATATCATGGGGTTGATTCCCATTTTCCCGGGTGGAGCTAATGTGACGGGTAATATTGCTATTACGATGGTTCTGGCACTTTTTACATTTGTTGCCGTCAACCTGTTCGGAACGAAAACCTATTGGAAAGATATTTTTTGGCCGGATGTGCCTTGGTGGCTGAAGGTTCCTGTACCGATGATGCCTTTTATTGAATTCTTCGGTATCTTCACCAAACCATTTGCCTTAATGATCCGTCTTTTTGCCAATATGTTGGCTGGACACATGGCAATGTTGGTGTTAACATGTCTGATCTTTATTTCCGCCAGTATGGGACCTGCGCTTAACGGTACGCTTACCGTGGCATCTGTACTGTTCAATATCTTTATGAATGCATTGGAACTATTGGTGGCATTTATCCAGGCATACGTATTCACTATGTTGTCTGCCGTATTCATCGGACTGGCTCAGGAAGAGCATAAAGAAGTAAAAGTGAAAGAAAACAACAATTAATAATAAACCATTTAAAAACAAAAGATTATGTTACTATCTGTATTATTGCAAGCTACTGCAGCTGCAGCCGGAATTAGTAAATTAGGTGCAGCAATCGGCGCCGGACTTGCCGTTATTGGCGCAGGTTTGGGTATTGGTAAAATTGGTGGTTCAGCTATGGAGGCTATTGCCCGCCAGCCGGAAGCATCGGGAGACATTCGTATGAACATGATTATCGCTGCTGCATTGATTGAAGGTGTTGCTCTGTTGGCAGTAGTTGTGTGTCTGTTAGTGTTCTTCTTATAATTAAAACGTAGATAAAATTATGTCATTGTTATTACCCGATAGTGGTCTGCTGTTCTGGATGCTTTTGTCGTTCGGTGTGGTGTTTGTGGTGTTGGCGAAGTATGGCTTTCCTGTCATTACTAAGATGGTAGAAGGCCGTAGAACCTACATAGACCAATCGCTGGAAGTGGCAAAAGAAGCTAATGCGCAACTTCAAAGACTAAAAGCTGAGAGCGAAGCACTGGTTGCTGCTGCCAACAAGGAGCAAGGACGCATCCTGCGGGAGGCGATGCACGAACGTGACAAGATTATCGTTGAAGCACGCAAACAGGCGGAAGCCGCCGCGCAGAAAGAGCTGGACGATGTGAAGAAGCAGATACAGCAAGAAAAGGAAGAGGCGATACGCGATATCCGTCGCCAGGTTGCCGTGCTTTCTGTGGATATTGCGGAGAAAGTAATCCGTAAGAATCTGGATGAAGAGCACGAACAAATGGAGATGATAGACCGGATGCTGGACGAGGTGCTGGCAGCCTCAAGAAGCAATTAAGTAGCGATAAGCGATTAGTGATGAATGATTAGCGAAATGTTGGTCATGAGTCGCTAATCACTAACAATTAAAGGAAATGGATATAGGAATTGTTTCGATGCGATATGCCAAAGCGTTGATAGAATACGCAAAAGGTACGGGGGCTGAAGACCGCGTATACTATGAATTGCGTATGCTGGAACGAAGCTTCCGTAAGCATCCTGATTTACGGGAAGTGTTGGATAACCCCATTTTGAAGACTAAGGAGAAGTTTGCTCTGATTTGCACTGCTGCCGTAGGCAATGGAGAAGTGAGCCGGGAATTTTCCCGCTTCATAACACTTGTGTTGAGAAACCGCCGGGAGTATTATTTGCAGTACATCTGTCTGACTTATCTTGATCTATACAGGAAATTGAAGCATATCGGCGTAGGAAAGCTGATTACGTCTGTACCTGTGAGCCGGGAAGTTTGGGAGCGCATTCGAGATAGTGCTTCTACTTTGCTACATGCACAGATGGAGTTACAAACTGAAGTTGATCCTTCGATTGAAGGGGGCTTTATATTTGATATCAACGATTTCCGGCTGGATGCCAGTATCGCCACGCAACTAAAGAGAGTGAAACAACAGTTCATTGATAAGAACAGAAGAATAGTGTGATTTACGATTGGACGATTTACGATTTACGATTAGGGTTACTCTACATTGTAAGTCGTGAATTGGACTTAATGATGGTAATCTCAATCGTAAATTGTAAATAACTAAATCGTAAATAGAATCATGTCTGAAAATATAAAAGTAAGCGAAGTCTCCAATATTCTCCGTCACCAGTTAGAGGGAATTGATACCCGCGTGCAGTTGGATGAAATCGGTACGGTGCTGCAAGTCAGTGACGGTGTGGCACGTATCTACGGACTGCGCAATGCTGAAGCAAACGAACTGTTGGAGTTTGACAACGGTATCAAGGCGATTGTGATGAATCTGGAAGAGGACAACGTAGGAGCTGTTTTGCTGGGTCCTACAGATAAAATCAAAGAAGGCTACGTCGTAAAGCGTACCAAGCGAATTGCTTCCATTATGGTGGGAGAGGGCATGCTGGGACGTGTTATCGATCCCTTGGGAGCACCACTGGATGGTAAGGGACTCATTGGTGGAGAGCTGTGCGAAATGCCTTTGGAACGTAAAGCGCCGGGCGTTATCTTTCGTCAGCCTGTGAACCAGCCGTTACAGACTGGACTAAAAGCTGTGGATGCCATGATACCTATCGGTCGTGGACAGCGTGAGTTAATTATCGGTGACCGTCAGACGGGAAAGACAGCTATTGCCATCGATACGATCATTAACCAGCGTGCCAATTATGAGGCAGGCGATCCTGTATATTGTATTTATGTAGCCATAGGGCAGAAAGGTTCTACTGTAGCTACTATTGTGAATACCTTGCGTGAGAATGGCGCAATAGATTATACGATTGTGGTTGCCGCTACGGCAGGTGATCCTGCGGCATTGCAGTATTATGCTCCGTTTGCAGGTGCTGCCATTGGTGAATATTTCCGTGATACCGGTCGTCATGCACTGGTGGTTTATGATGACCTTTCCAAGCAGGCGGTAGCTTATCGTGAGGTATCACTGATTTTGCGTCGTCCTTCAGGGCGTGAAGCCTATCCAGGTGATATCTTCTATCTGCATTCCCGTTTGCTGGAACGTGCAGCACGTATTATCAATCAGGAAGAAGTGGCACGTGAAATGAATGATTTGCCGGAAAGTCTGAAAGGCAAAGTAAAAGGTGGCGGTTCGCTGACTGCACTGCCTATTATCGAGACACAGGCAGGAGACGTATCTGCATATATCCCAACGAATGTGATTTCTATCACTGACGGACAGATATTCCTTGATACAGACTTGTTTAACCAAGGTAACCGCCCGGCTATCAATGTGGGTATCTCTGTGAGTCGTGTGGGTGGTAATGCTCAGATTAAGGCGATGAAGAAAGTGGCTGGTACATTGAAGATAGACCAGGCACAGTATCGCGAGCTGGAAGCATTTACGAAGTTCAGCGGCGATATGGATCCTGTTACTGCATTGACCATTGATAAAGGACAAAAGAATACCCGTTTATTGGTTCAGCCGCAATACAGTCCGATGCCGGTAGAAAAGCAGATTGCCATTCTGTATTGTGGTACACATGGCTTACTGCGTAATGTTCCGTTGGATAAAGTAACAGATTTTGAAAGGAGTTTCCTTGAAGCGCTTGAAATGAACCACCGCACTGATGTGCTCGATGTACTGAAGAGTGGTGCCATTGACGATGATGTCTGCAAGAAGATAGAGGAAACTGCAGATCTGATGTCGAAACAATACTTGTAATTTACGATTGGACGATTTACGATTTACGATTAGAGTTACTCTACGTTGTAAATGATAAATCGGACAAGCCAAAGTAATTTCAATCGTAAATCGTAAATAACTAAATAGTAAATAGAAGTGGGTTCTTTAAAAGAAGTAAAAAACAGAATAAACTCCGTCAAGAGTACGCGTCAGATAACATCAGCGATGAAGATGGTGGCATCCGCTAAGTTGCACAAGGCACAGACACGGATTGAGAATATGCTGCCTTACCAACAGAAACTGAATGAAATTCTGACTAACTTCTTGTCTACAGATGCCACGTTTGAGTCACCTTATACCGAGGTACGTTCCGTAACACGGGTGGCGATTGTGGTTTTCTCATCCAACAGTTCGCTGTGCGGAGCTTTTAACGCGAATGTGGTAAAAAAGCTTGGAGAAACGCTGGAAGAATATAAATCACTTGGTAAAGAGAATATTCTGATATATCCTGTAGGAAAGAAAGTAGAGCAGGCAGTGAAAAAGTTGGGCTATACATCGCAGGGAAGTTATCAAGGGATGGCGGATAAACCATCATATATGCAAGCGTATGAACTTGCTGCATTGTTGATGCAAGAGTTTATGGAAAAGCAAATCGATCGTGTGGAACTGATTTATCATCACTTTAAATCAATGGGTTCGCAGATATTGATGCGTGAAGAATATCTTCCTATTGATTTGAGCAAGGTGGCAGCAACTGCTGCAACAGAAGGATCGGGAAAGCGTGGTTTCCAGAATGATTATATTGTAGAACCATCTGTCGGACAGCTGATTGCTGATTTATTGCCGAAGGTGTTGAGTCAGAAACTATTTACTGTGCTTCAGGATTCTAATGCTTCTGAACATGCTGCGCGTACACTTGCCATGCAGACTGCAACAGATAATGCGAATGAACTGATACAGGATTTGACGAAGCAATATAACAAGAGCAGACAACAGGCAATTACAAATGAATTGCTGGATATTATAGCAGGAAGTCTGAAGTGATAAAGCTAAAAGCTACGAGTGGCTGCGCTATGTTCCGAAAAGCACTCGTAACTTGTAGCTCGTAGCTTGTCACTCTTATAGCTTTTTTCCTTTTTTTGCAAAAAGATGTGCCAATGGAGGCTTTAGCTCTTTTATTTGTGTTACCTTTACACCTCCAACCAACATTGATGAAATAATGGAACAGAATCCTGAATTGGCATTAGCGTGGCAATTTATAGAAAATACAGGCACACATCTCTTTCTGACCGGTAAAGCAGGGACCGGAAAAACTACATTCCTGCGGCGGTTGAAGTCCGAAAGTCCAAAGCGTATGGTTGTTCTTGCCCCAACAGGTATTGCAGCTATCAATGCAGGTGGCGTAACCATTCACTCTTTCTTTCAGTTACCTTTTGCCCCTTACGTACCTGATACCTCATTCAGTGCGGATGGCAAAGCACAATATCGTTTCCGTTTCGGAAAAGATAAACTCAACATCATGCGTAGTATAGACCTGCTGGTGATTGATGAAATCAGTATGGTACGTGCTGATCTTCTGGATGCGATAGACGATGTGTTGAGACGTTTTCGTGATCGCAGTAAACCCTTCGGTGGTGTGCAATTGCTGATGATTGGCGATTTGCAGCAGCTTGCCCCAGTGATAAAAGATGAAGAGTGGCAGATGCTGAACAGTTACTATGATACTCCTTATTTCTTTTCCAGTCGTGCACTGAGACAGTCTGAATATTGTACGCTTGAACTGAAAACGGTGTATCGTCAGAGCGATACTCACTTTTTGGATCTGCTGAACCGTATTCGGGAGAACCGTTGTGATAAAACTTTGCTGGATGAATTGAACCGTAGGTACATTCCGAATTTCAACCCTTCGAAAGAGGAAGGATATATCCAGCTGACTACCCATAACTATCAGGCGCAACGTATCAATGAACATGAACTGGCACAATTACCCGGTCGTTCCTTCACCTTTCGTGCCCAGATAGATGGAAAGTTTCCTGAATATTCTTATCCCACAGATGAAGTGCTTGAACTGAAACGTGGTGCCCAAGTCATGTTTGTGAAGAATGATTCATCCGGTGAGCACCGTTATTACAATGGTATGATCGGTGAAGTGGTGAATGTCTCAGCTTTGGGTATAGAAGTACGTAGTAAAGGAAGTGAGGATGCTTTTATGCTGCAAGAAGAAGAATGGACGAATGCAAAATACGTGTTGGATGAAGAGACTAAGGAAATCACCGAAGATATAGAAGGAGTCTTCAAACAATTCCCTCTGAAGCTGGCATGGGCTATTACTATCCATAAAAGTCAGGGACTGACATTTGAACGTGCAATAATCGATGCCAGTGCTTCTTTTGCACACGGACAGACTTATGTGGCATTAAGCCGTTGTAAAACATTGGAAGGCTTGGTATTGAGCGCTCCACTGTCGGCAAGAGCGGTCATCAGTGACAGTGCTGTAGATACTTTTACGGAAGATGCGCGTAGAAACGAACCTGATGAAACGCGTTACAGGAGATTGCAACAAGCATACTTTCTGGAATTGCTATCGGGATTGTTTGATTTCTTACCGTTAGAGTTGGCATTGAAGCGCTTTGTGAGATTGGTGGATGAACACTTGTATAAACTCTATCCCAAACTATTGACTGAATATAAATCAGAAACGGAACGTTTTCACGAGAAGGTTATGAAAGTTGCCCAAAAGTTTAGCCTTCAATACACACGCCTGGTTGATGGTGCCGAAGATTATGCAACGGATAAAAGCTTGCAGGAACGTATTCATTTGGGGGCGGAATATTTTAAAGAACAGTTAGAACCTTTGGATGCTATCAGGAGTAGTACCATTGTGGAAACAGATAATAAAGAACTAAAAAAACAGTTGAAGACTGCCAGTGAGGAATTGGATGATCTGCTTCTGTTAAAAGTTGACTTATTGGAATTTGTTATCAGTAAGGGCTTTCATGTAGGAGAGTACCTGAAACAAAAGGCGGTACTTTCCATTGACGATACGGCATCGACTAAAGGCAAAGAGGAGAAGCGTTCCGGTAATTCTACCGAAAGAAGAAAACGAAAAGGCGGAACCGAGGAAAGTGGAAATACCCCTGCACGGAAAAAAACGGCAGCAGTGGAAGTTCCTTCGGATATCCTGCATCCCGAATTATACAGGCGTCTGGTAGCATGGCGTAATGCAGAAGCGTCTCAATTAGGATTACCGGTATATACCGTAATCCAACAGAAAGCTATTTTAGGTATCACCAATTTATTACCGGAAGATAAATCCGCTCTTCTCCGGATCCCTTATTTTGGTAAAAAAGGAGTGGAAAAGTATGGGGATGAGTTGCTGGAGATGGTGCGGGTGTATAAGAAGGAGAGTGGAATTGCAGAAACGCTGTTTAGTGATTAGTGGCACTCACCACTAATCACTTATTTAACGTGAGTTCGATATAATTCAAAATAATCTTAGCTGCCCGTCGTTGACAAATTGCAGGTCAATGGCGGGCTTCTTCTCAAAGAAACAGTATGCTGCAATTGCTGCCAATGCGTTAGCAATGAAATTATTGAATGACCGATGCCTGGAGTGTTCGATCTGTGCAATATTCTTG